>JANQPX010000026.1 GCA_028285265.1 Geminicoccaceae bacterium | reverse complement strand
GGAACAGAAAACCCTGCAAACAATCGACAACCCGTTCGGCTCGAGGTTGTCACCTATGTCTTAGGAACGTTCTGTTACCTATGTGTCCGGGCTGGACATTGAAAAGATTGGCGCGCCCGGGAGGATTCGAACCCCCAACCTCCTGATCCGTAGTCAGACGCTCTATCCAGTTGAGCTACGGGCGCCGCGAAGGAATTTGAGAGGCGGTATTTAGCGAGTTCTTCGGGGTTGGGCAAGGGGGCGCTTTGGCGATCAGTGATTTTTCAGCTCGGTCTCGAGGCGTGCGGCCACCTCTTCCGGCGTGGCATTGTGGCTGAAGTGGGTCCGGTAGCCTCCTGCCGGGTCCATGAGATAGATAAACGTGGAGTGATCGACAGCGTAGTCATCGCCCTCTTTGTTCGGAATGCTGTAGTAAATGCGATAGGCTTTTGCGGCAGCCGCAACTTCCTCATCCGTCCCAGTCAGTGCGATCAGATTGGGATGAAAGTGCGGCGCATAGTCCGCAAGTTGCTCGACGGTATCGCGGGCTGGGTCGACCGAGAAGAAGACCGGGGTGATGTCGTCGGCCTGGTCTTCGTCCAAGAGCTCGAGCGCCTCGGTGATCGTGGAAAGACCAAGTGGGCAGAAATCCGGACAGAAGGTGTAGCCGAAATAGGCAATCATGAAGCGGCCCTCAAAGTCCTCTTCGGTCATCCGCTCGCCCTTCTGATTAACGAGCGAGAACGGGCCACCGATCAACGCTTTTGTGCCGGCTGTTGTGGTGCCTTGCCAGATCGTCATGGTGCCGACTACGGCTGCAACCGCCAAAACGCCCGCAATGCCGATCACCCATAGACGCATCGACATAGTACCTCCTTCTTTGATCTTCTTGGCGTGGGCCGCGACCGGCACATTGGCCGGGTTACGCCAGCATATGGTTCAATCAGTCGGACTCTGCCAGAGCACCAAGCGCGATTGTCCGAACCGCCTTTCCATCATCTGCGCCTGGCTTGTCCACCTTGGCTGAAACCGGAACCAGTATGGCGATGGTTGCTGTTAACCAGCCTTCCGCGCTGCCTGACGCATGGCCGCCCAAAGGTCATCGGTCATGTGCTCTTGCAGGAAACTAAATTGACCCGCCCCTTTCAACCATTCGCCACCGTCGATGGTGATCACATCTCCGTTCACATACGAACTGCCGTCAGCCATCAAAAAGGCCACGAGATTGGTAAGCTCGCGGTGGTCACCGGGGCGCCTCAGTGGATTTCGTGTCTCGAAGGCCTCCGCGATTTCTGGCGTCGGCACAAGACGGTCCCAAGCGCCTTTGGTGGGAAACGGACCGGGAGCGATTGCGTTCAGCCGGATGCCGCGGCCGCCCCACTCGACAGCTAGGCTTTGTGTCATCGCGAGGACACCGGCCTTCGCCATGGCGGAGGGCAAGACGAAGGCGGAGCCGGTCCAGGCATAAGTGGTGGTGACACTCAAGACCGTGCCTGACTGCTTCGCCTCAAGCCAACGACGGCCACAAGCGAGTGTGCAGTTGGCTGATCCCTTAAGCACAATATTGACGACAGCGTCCACGGCCCTCGGTGATAGCGTTTCGCTCTTCGACAAGATATTGCCGGCGGCGTTGTTGATCAGGCCGTCCAGGGGGCGATCACTAAAAATCTTGTCCATCATGGCCTCGACGGCATCTGCCTCACGAATGTCACAGCCATATGGTTGGATCTTCCCACCGGTTTTTTCGGCAAGCGCTTCGGCGGTTTCGGCAAGTACGTTTTCTCGTCGGCCACAGATCGCGATTTCGGCGCCGAGTTCCAGGAGGTGCTCAGCCATGCTCCGGCCAAGGCCGGTGCCGCCGCCAGTGATTAAAACGCGTTTACCAGCCAGAAGATCCGGTTGAAACATGGCAAAAAGCTCCTTTGAGGGGCTCGAGTTTTTAGGTTTCGGAGGCGCCCAAGATAAGGCCAGCGCCGCAAACCCAAACTCTAGCGGAGGCGCTCTATTGGTGAAACATCGGCGTAAGGCATGAGCACGCCTATCGACATCAGAGCTTGCTCCCAGAAGCCGGTCGAGTTTAGGTGTGTTGGATCGCCTTCGATATCCACGGCCACACGGGTAGATCATTATGGCGACCGAGCTCGGTGCCGGCGAGCCGGCAAAGGACAAGGCAGGAATACCGCTCCAACGTTTTGCTGCGCGGACGGCGCGCTTGTCGTTGCCGACAGTCGTCGTCATCTTGGCCTTACTGCTGATGGGCACCATCGATCTCGTCATGGCCGTCATAGGATTAGTGTTGGGACTCGCAGCCAGCGGCCTTTTGGCGCATGCGCGCGAGCGACGTCTCGTCGAGGTCGAGAGTGAGCTTCATCGACTCATGGCCGTGAGCGAGCCATCTGATGGCAGCTTTGAACTCCTTGGCGGCGATGCTTTGCCGGTGATGACCAAGCAAGTCGAAAGCAGCCTGCAGCGCATGCGTGCGCGCCAACGGGAGCTAGATCGTACGTTGTCGACGCTGGTCGATGCGCTTTCAGATCCACTGCTCATGATTTTGGATGACAAGCGTATCGAGCGTGCCAATCTCGCCGCGACCAACCTGTTCGAGCGGGACTGTTCCGGCCAGCTGATCGAGAGTGTGATCCGTGATCCAGGCTTCTTAGCGGCGATCGACGATGTGCTCGATGGCAATGACGAAGCCGAAGTCAAACTTGAACTATCGGGGCCGCCGGCGCGGGCATTTGGTGGACGGATTGCTCCTTGTCGCTGGTATGAACAGCCGGCGGCCTTGGTTAGCTTGCGCGAGCTGACCGAGCAGGTGGCAATTGAGCGCATGCGTTCCGATTTTGTTGCCAATGCAAGTCACGAGTTGAGAACACCGCTCACGGTCATCCGTGGTTTTGTCGAAACGCTTTCAGGGCCAGCCAAAGACGATCCTGAAGCCCAGACGCGTTTTCTCAAAACGATGGGCGCTGAGGCGGAGCGCATGTCCCGCCTTGTCGACGATCTTCTATCCTTATCGAAAATTGAGCAAAACGAGCATGTAACACCTGCAGAACGCGTCCAGATCACGGACACCATTGGTGGGGTGGTCGATGCGCTAAGGCCCTATGCTCGTGAGCGGCTCGTGACGTTAGCCATTCATGCGGCAGCAGATTTGCCGCCAATATTGGGCGATCGCGACCAGCTCAGCCAGCTTTTCACCAACCTCATCGACAACGGTATCAAATATGGCGGGCAAGATACCGAGGTGACGGTTAGTATTCGGTATTACGATAGGGCTCCAGCCGGCGCGGGGCCGTTAACCGGCAGGCGTACGGTGGAAGTGGTAATTCAAGATCGTGGTGAGGGGATTCCTGCTGAGTATCTGCCACGGTTGACAGAGCGTTTTTTCCGAGTCGACCCAGCGCGCTCCAGGCGGCTCGGTGGCACCGGGCTTGGCCTTGCCATCGTCAAGCATATCCTTCGTCGACATCGAGGACATATTTCGTTTGCAAGTGAGGTTGGCATGGGGACCGAGGTCACCGTTCATTTGGTTGCTGCCTAATTCTCAGCGTCTGTCATCATACTGTCACATATCTATCACATTTCTTTGATCATCAGAAAATAGTCTCTGCCAACGTAGATCAACAAACCCATAGGGAGAGTATCCCCCATGAGAGGCACGACCCTCGCATTCGCCACCATGGCGGCCACGGTTGCTTTGGTCGGTGCAGCGGAAGCTCGCGATCAGATCCGTATCGTCGGCTCCTCCACCGTGTTTCCGTTTTCAACCGCAGTTGCCGAGCAGTTCGGCCAGACCAGCGGCTTTGCAACCCCAGTCGTCGAGAGCACGGGCTCCGGTGGGGGACTGAAACTGTTCTGCGCCGGGGTCGGTGAAGAACACCCAGATATGACAAACGCCTCCCGCGCCATAAAAGATAGTGAGCGTGAACTTTGCGCATCCAATGGTGTCAAAGACGTCACCGAGGTGAAGGTCGGCTTTGATGGCATCGTGCTCGCTAACTCCAAAGCAGGTGAAGCGGTCAACGTTACCATTCCTCAAATCTTCCAGGCTCTGGCAGCTGAAGTCGAGGTTGACGGCGAAATTGTTGCCAATCCCTACACCTCCTGGCAAGAGATCGATCCGGCCTTACCGGATGCTGCTATCGAAGTTCTCGGCCCACCCCCGACCTCGGGTACTCGTGATGCCTTCGTCGAGTTGGTCATGGAGGCTGGTTGCGAAGAGTTCCCAGCAATCGCGGCCCTCGAGGAGAGTGATGAGGATCGGTTCGAGGCGATCTGTGCCACGATGCGCGAGGACGGTCGCTTCGTCGAAGCTGGCGAAAACGACAACCTGATTGTGCAAAAACTTGAAGCCAATCCAGCTGCTTTCGGTATCTTCGGCTTTAGCTTCCTCGACCAAAACTTGGACAAAATGCAAGGCAGCTTTGTCGATGGTGTCGAGCCAACCTTCGAGAATATTGCCGCTGGCGACTACCCTGTCTCCCGCTCGCTTTTCTTCTACGTCAAGAACGCCCATGTCGGCGTCATCCCTGGGATGGAAGAATATGTCACCGAGTTTACGAGTGAGGGTGCCTTCGGTGATGATGGCTATCTCACCGACAAAGGGCTGATTCCGCTTCCGGAGGATGATCGCGAAACGATTCGCCAACAGGCGACCAGCTTTACGCCGATGTCCTAAGTTGTGGGCAAGAGGGAGCGTCCACGCACGCTCCCTCGCCCTGACTTCCCGTTAAAGGGAAGCAACAAAGGAACGAAGAATGATCGCCACACTTGTCATCTTACTCATCGCCGGTGTCGCTTATTATTATGGATGGCGCCGAGCTCTGGATAAGAGTGGTGGAAAGATTTCAAATCTACATTCGCTACCTGGTCACTATGCCTGGTATGCTGCTCTCTTCTGTGCCGGCCCGGCGCTTGCCCTTTGGTTTGGCTGGAATGTCTTCGGTGATAGTGTCTTAAAGTCGGTCATCTTCTCTCGGCTTCCCGAAGATATCGCAAGCCAATCGCCTGCTGTCCTGAACTTCTTCTTTGCTGACGTCAAACGTCTGGCAGCAGGCCTTCCCACCAACACGGAACCAAACGCTGCTATGGAAGCAGCAGCTTCCCTTTACGGTGGATTGAAAGGAATAGGCACGGTGGCTTTCGTCATTGGTGCCTTGGCACTGGCCGTGAGTCTCGCCTTGATCGCAATCGGCCGTGTCGAGACCGATTTCAGAGCGCGCAACAAAGTCGAGGGATGGGTAACTTACGGCCTCTTATTCACGGCTGCGATGTCGATCTTGACAACTGCTGGAATCGTTTTCTCGGTCCTTTTTGAGTCGCTCCGATTTTTCCAACAAGTTCCGGCTGCTGACTTCCTATTCGGTCTCGAGTGGAGTCCGCAAACGGCGATCCGCTCTGATCAGGTCGGCTCATCCGGTGCTTTTGGCATGATCCCGCTTCTGACCGGTACCTTGATGATTACGCTCATGGCTATGCTGGTCGCTGGCCCGATCGGGCTTGCCTCCGCGATTTATCTTTCGCAATACGCTTCGCCACGCTTCCGCGCGATCGCCAAGCCCGTGATGGAGATTCTCGCCGGCGTGCCGACCGTCGTCTACGGTTTCTTCGCCGCGCTCACGGTCGCACCCTTCATTCGCAATTTCGGCGAAAGTATTGGGCTCAGCGTTTCGTCGGAGAGCGCATTGGCGGCTGGCGGCGTGATGGGAATCATGATCATTCCCTTTGTCTCATCGCTTTCGGACGATGCCATCAGCGCCGTACCTCAAAGTTTGCGTGATGCTTCGCTCGGCCTTGGTGCGACGACGGCGGAAACGATCTCGAAGGTCGTCGTGCCCGCTGCTTTGCCCGGCATCATTGCAGGCTTCCTCCTCGCCATCTCTCGTGCGATCGGTGAAACAATGATCGTGGTGATGGCAGCAGGCTTGGCCGCCAATCTGACTGCCAATCCACTGGAAGCCGTCACGACAGTGACTGTGCAGATTGTTACCTTGTTGGTCGGTGATCAGGAATTCGATAGTGCCAAGACATTGTCAGCGTTCGCCCTCGGACTGGTGCTGTTCGTCGCAACGCTTTTCTTGAACATTCTCGCCTTGCATGTCATGCGCACCTATAGGGAAAAATATGACTGACATCGCGGATCATCGAATGAGTACAAACTCTAGCGGTGCCATCATCAAGCCGAGGCGGCTCAGCCCAGAGGCGACCGCGGCGCGCACCAAGAAGCGCTACGCCGCCGAAGCTCGGTACAAGGCCATAGGCTTAGCCGGTGTCGTGACAGCGCTTGGGCTTTTGGCGCTGCTGCTCTCTACGATCGTCGCGCAGGGCCTTGGTGCATTCTGGCAAACGACCATCACGCTCCCCGTCGAGCTCAGCGCTGCTGAAATTGATCCTGACGCTACGAAGGATCCTGCGATCATCCGCAAGGCCAACTACGCTGGGCTCATTAACGACAGTCTCTACAAGATGTTTCCCGACGTTGAAGATCGACGTGCGCGACGTGCGCTTCGCGGGATTATCAGCAAAGGGGCTGGTATTGATCTGCAAAGGAAGGTGCTCGCCGATCCCAACCTGATCGGCCAATCCATCGACGTGACGGTGTTGGCTTCTGATGATGTCGATCAGTTCGTGAAGGGCAATATCGATCGCGACTTGCCCGAGGGCGACCGTCGGGTGAAGGACCAAGAGATCGTCTGGATCGATAAGCTGGCCAGTGAAGGCAGGGTCGAGACTGTCTTCAACACGTGGCTCCTGACCAACGGTGACTCACGTGAGCCAGAAATGGCTGGCATTTGGGGCGCCGTGGTTGGCTCGTTCTACATGATGGTGATTGTGCTGGTCATTTCCGTGCCACTGGGCGTCGGCGCGGCCATTTATCTGGAGGAGTTCGCGCCGAAGAATAATCGCTGGGTTGACCTGATTGAGGTGAATATCAACAACCTTGCGGCCGTCCCCTCGATCGTGTTCGGCTTGCTGGGTCTCGCTGTGTTCCTCGGCGTGATGGGACTGCCGCGCTCTGCGCCGCTCGTTGGCGGTTTGACCCTAACCTTGATGACGCTGCCAACGATCGTGGTCGCGACCCGAGCGGCTCTTCGTGCGGTGCCACCTTCAATCCGCGAAGGTGCGCTCGGTATTGGCGCGTCGCAGATTCAGGTCGTCGCGCACCACGTGCTACCGCTGGCGCTTCCCGGCATTCTTACCGGCACGATCATTGGATTGGCGCAGGCGCTTGGTGAAACCGCGCCGCTCCTGATGATCGGCATGGTCGCCTTCATTGTTGATATCCCGAGCGGACCCTTGGACCCGGCGACGGCCCTTCCGGTACAGATTTTCCTTTGGGCCGATGCGCCGGAGCGGGCTTTCACGGAGCGCACTGCCGCTGCCATTATGGTTCTGCTTGGCTTTCTTCTCGTCATGAACGCGATTGCCGTCTTCCTTCGCCAAAGGTTCCAGATCAAATGGTAAGCTCGATGGATACCGCCGGTGCGGTCGATACTTTGGAGACGACAGCATCGAATTCTGTCGATTCAGCTGCGGCTCAGTCGTCACCCGTCGAAAACCGGATGACCACACGCAATGTCAATCTATGGTACGGCGAAAAACAGGCCCTCTTCGATGTCGATTTGGATGTGCCCGACCGTCAGGTTACCGCGCTGATCGGCCCGTCCGGTTGTGGCAAGTCCACCTTTCTTCGTTGCCTCAACCGCATGAACGACACCATCGACATCTGTCGGGTTGAAGGTGACATCCGCCTCGATAACGTGGACATCTATGACAAGACGGTCGATGTCGTGCAGCTTCGTGCCCGGGTCGGTATGGTTTTCCAAAAGCCCAATCCTTTCCCGAAGTCGATTTACGACAACATCGCCTACGGTCCATCCATCCACGGTCTCGCTGCCGATAAGGCCGACATGGACGAGATCGTTGAGACAAGCCTTAAGGGGGCTGGGCTTTGGGACGAAGTTAAGGATCGCCTAAGTGAGCCAGGCAATGGGTTGTCCGGCGGTCAGCAGCAGCGTCTGTGTATTGCACGGGCGATCGCGGTAAGTCCGGAAGTGATCCTGATGGACGAGCCTTGCTCGGCTCTTGATCCTATTGCGACAGCTCATATCGAGGAGTTGATCGACGAGCTCCGTCAGAATTTCACCATCGCGATCGTCACGCACAATATGCAGCAAGCTGCGCGTGTGTCTCAAAAGACGGCGTTCTTCCACTTGGGCAAGCTCATTGAGCATAACGACACCGATCAGATCTTCACCAATCCCCGCGAGTCCATGACCCAGGACTACATTACCGGCCGCTTCGGCTAAGGACAGAGAACATGCCTTCACAAGACGATGGGCAGCATATCGTCAAATCCTATGACGAAGAAATCACGGCGCTGCAGCGTCGGATCATCCAGATGGGCGGGATGGTCGAAAAGCAGGTGTCAGATGCGATCCGCGCATTGAAGGAACGCGATGTCGAACTCGCCGCCCATGTGATCGATAAGGACGACCAAGTCGATCAAATGGAAGAGGACATCGACAAGGAAGTGATCCGCCTTCTGGCCACACGCCAACCGATGGCTGTCGATCTCCGTCTGGTTGCCATGGCCACGAAGATCTCGAATGACCTTGAGCGAATCGGAGACTATGCCGCCAATATGGCGAAGCGCGCCATAAGCCTGGCCAAGCATCCGCCGCTGAAGCCCCTCTACACCATTCCGCATATGGGCCAGATTACCCAAGCGATGGTGAACCAAATTCTTGACGCCTATGTCGAGCGTGATGCCGATAAGGCCATGGCGGCCTGGCACCGGGATGACGAGGTCGATCAGCTCTATGACAGCCTATTTCGTGAGCTCATGACCTATATGTTGGAGGAGCCGAGGAACATTCCGACATGTGTCGATCTCCTCTCGGTCGCCAAGCATGTCGAACGCATCGGCGACCATGCCTGCAATATTGCTGAGAAGATCCATTACATGGTGCATAGCGAGCGCATCAATCGGATGCCGATGCCGGAGCGGCAGGAAGAACAGCAGGGATAAGCGATCGATGATGCAGCCTCTTGTTCTGATCGTTGAAGACGAGGCCCCCCTTCAGGAACTGCTAACCTACAATCTTCAACGCGCGGGTTTCGACGTCGAGCAAGCCTTCGATGGTGATCAAGCCACCGGTCTGGTGGCTGAACGCACGCCGGATTTGATTTTGCTGGACTGGATGCTTCCGCACACATCAGGCATCGAGCTTTGCCGACAGTTTAGGCGGAAATCAGAGACGGCCAATGTTCCGATCATTATGCTCACGGCGCGCGCTGAAGAGTCGGATCGTCTTCGCGGCTTGAACACCGGAGCGGATGATTACGTCACGAAGCCGTTCTCCGTTGAGGAGCTGGTGGCGCGCATGCGCGCGGTGTTACGGCGGGTTCGACCGGCGTTCGCCGAAGAACTTTTGACCTTTGCCGATCTCACCATGGATCTTGCCGCCCACCGCGTGCTGCGTGGGGATCATGAGGTGCATCTCAGTCCGACCGAGTTCCGGTTGCTGCGCCAATTGTTGGAACGACCGGGCAGGGTTTTTTCACGTGATCAGTTGCTCGACTTGGTCTGGGGACATGATCAGGACGTTGAGCTGCGTACAGTCGATGCGACCATCCGGCGACTGAGACGCGCGCTCAATGATGGTGGCCGGACCGATCTCTTGCGAACTGTCCGAGCGGCCGGCTACGCCCTTGATCACGTAGAAGCACAAAAACACACTGTTTGATCGATTTCCTGCTTCTGGCCGCATCCGGTTTGTCAGGACGCGAAAATAACGCTAAGAGCCCTTTCGTTCCCGGCATTCACGCCTTCGAACGATGGAATGAAGAACGACGGTCTTCTGACATGAAGCGGTCCTGGCAACATTTCGAGGCTTTCGGCCTCCGTCTCTTTCTCAAAGCCGCGGGTTCTATAGGGATTGAACGCGCCTCTTGGATCGGCGAGCACGTCCTCAAGTGGATCGGTCCGCACATCCAGCGTCATGAGAAGGTCGTCCGCAATTTGGAAATTGCCTTTCCAGAACATGGTGCCGATTGGCACCAGCGAACGGCGCGCGCCATGTGGGGCGACTTCGGGCGAAGCCTTGCAGAATATGCTTACTTGCCTGAGCTGTCGCGGAAGGACTCCAATTCTCGGATCGACGTGATCGACCATGCCGGGACAGAAGCTTTGCGCCGGGAGGGACGCCCCATTGTTTTTGTCGCGGCGCATCTTGCCAACTGGAATGTGCCGGCGATCGTCGGTCAGATTATTGACACGCCGCTGAGCGTCCTTTTCAGAAAACGCAAAAATCCGTATCTGGAAGCCGTCATTGAGCATTGGCGCAATCAGATGCCATGCGGTTTCATCGACGTCGATGGACGTGCATCCAAGGCGATGCTTGACGAGCTCAGGAACGGTCGGAGCATTGGGTTGTTTATCGATCGTCGCACCAGTTTTGGTGAGCCGCTTCCCTTCTTTGGAAAGGAAACGCCGACGCCGACGATCGCCGCAAGACTCGCGCTCAAAACCGGGGCTGCCTTCGTGCCTGCACGAATTGAGCGCTTAGCGGGTGTCCGTTTTCGTGTGACACTCCATCCGCCCCTGACGCCGGGAGCCGATGCTGGGGATGATCGCGAGGCGGCACGGCAAATGACCAAGGCGGCCAATGACCTCTTTGAGCGCTGGATCCGAGATCACCCAGAGCAATGGCTGAGTACAACAAGGCGTTGGCCGAGAGGAACAATGCCTCAACCGCCGGAGGCGAAGACCGATGCTTTTGCCTAGCCTCGTGACATGTTGCTCAGACCGAACAGCGCAATGCCACAGGCAACAGAAACATTCAGGCTCTCCATGCGCTCGCTGATCGGCAGCTTCAACATGAGATCACAATGTTCGCCGACAAGACGACGAATACCGGTGCCCTCGGCGCCAAGAACGAGGGCAAGCTTGTCGAAGGCCGGTGCTTCGCTGATGGTTTGTTCAGCACCGCCGTCGAGCCCGGCACGCCAATAGCCGAGATCTTTGAGCTGGTCGAGCGCGCGCGATAAGTTGGCGACTTCGACGATCGGAATCATATCGAGAGCGCCAGAGGCTGCTTTGGCTGTGGCGCCTCCGAGTTCGGCGCTTTGCCGGTGAGGCAGGACGACCGCCCGGACATTGAAGGCGACCGCGGAACGCAAGATCGCACCTAAATTATGTGGATCATTGATTCGGTCCAAAACCAGCACTGTTGTGCCGACCTGATCATTCGCGACGTCTGTCTCATCGACACAGGCCTTTTCCAGGGACAGCGAGGGTAGCGGAGCGACAGCTAGTGCTAGACCTTGGTGGACCACATGGTCTCCAAGCTTTTGATCGAGATCCGTACGCTCGACATGTTGGACATCGGGAGCGCGTGCCCTAGCGTCTGGATCAAGTCGCTCCAGCGCTTCGTTCGTCCCAAGGAGCTGGTGCGAGGTCCGTCTCGGGTTCAAGAGGGCGGCTTCGACGGCATGCCGACCAAAAAGCCAGAGCTTTCCGCGGACGCCCTTGCTGATTGATGAGTGTTCTTCCGTTGGCGGTGGGCGATCGCGTCCGCCACTTTGATGGCGTCGTTCTGGCATTTGTGGCTTGGTGAACCGACGGCGCTTTTTCCTGGTTGCATGGCCGTCAGCTGGTCGATTAGGCATATTCTTTCAGATTCCTTGTGCGTTAGCCGGCCATGTTATTGACAAAGCCCAAGCATTATCGATACTCGCGTCGTTCTTTTCCCTTCCGGGCGAAGTTTTGGCAAGGATGGGGAGGGGTGGCCGAGTGGTTAAAGGCAGCAGACTGTAAATCTGCCCGCGTACGCGTACGTAGGTTCGAATCCTACCCCCTCCACCATATGAACCGATCCTTTGCTGCAAGGGATGAAGCTGACGCATTGATGGTTGACATCGATTGGTCAGTGATGACATGAGCAGGTGAATAAAACCAAGCGAACGCAGAACGCGTCTCGGGTTTTTAGGCGGCGTTATGCGGGTGTAGCTCAATGGTAGAGCCCCAGCCTTCCAAGCTGGTTACGTGGGTTCGATTCCCACCACCCGCTCCAGCCCCCGCTGAATTGCTTCCCAGAGATGCTTTGATGGTGTTGCAGTCGAGGATCATGAGCGATGGCGAAAGCGAAGTTTGAGCGTAATAAGCCTCACGCGAATATTGGTACGGTTGGTCACGTTGACCACGGTAAGACGACGCTGACGGCGGCGATTA
>JANQPX010000025.1 GCA_028285265.1 Geminicoccaceae bacterium | reverse complement strand
TAATCGCCGCCGTCAGCGTCGTCTTACCGTGGTCAACGTGACCAACCGTACCAATATTCGCGTGAGGCTTATTACGCTCAAACTTCGCTTTCGCCATCGTCCTTCTCCATTACCCCAAATCTACCAATCAGTAGGCTCAGGCGTATTTCTCCTTGATTTCCTCAGCGACCATTTGCGGTACCGGCTCATAATGGTCGAACGTCATCGTGAACTGGGCGCGGCCCTGCGAGAGCGAGCGTAGGGTGTTCACGTAGCCGAACATGGTCGCAAGTGGCACCATGGCGTTGATCACTTGCGCATTGGCACGAGGTTCCATGCCGCTGATGTTGCCACGTCGGCTGTTCAAGTCGCCGATGATGTCGCCCATGTATTCTTCCGGCGTCACCACCTCGACGGCCATCACTGGCTCCAGGAGTACTGGTTTGGCCTTGCCAGCACCCTCACGAAATGCAGCACGCGATGCAATTTCGAAGGCCATTACCGAGCTATCGACGTCGTGATAGGCACCGTCATAAAGGGTCACCATCATGTCGACCATCGGGAAGCCGGCCATCACGCCGGTTTCCATGGCTGACTTGAGGCCCTTCTCAACACCAGGGATGTATTCCTTAGGCACATTGCCGCCCACGATCTTGCTTTCAAAGACGAAGCCAGAGCCACGCTCACCAGGTTCGAACGTGAGCTTGATGCGTGCAAACTGACCGGAACCGCCAGTCTGCTTTTTGTGGGTGTAGTCAACGTCGGCATTGCCGGTGATGGTTTCGCGATAAGCCACCTGCGGCGCGCCAACATTAGCATCCACCTTGAACTCGCGCCGGAGACGGTCGACGATGATCTCAAGATGCAGCTCGCCCATCCCTTTGATGAGCGTCTGGGCCGTTTCTGCGTCGGTGCCAACACGGAAGGATGGATCTTCAGCAGCAAGCTTGCCGAGTGCGACGGAAAGCTTTTCCTGATCGGCCTTCGTTTTCGGCTCGACCGAAACTTCAATCACCGGCTCGGGGAACTCCATCCGCTCCAAAATAACCTGCTTATCCATATCGGATAGCGTGTCACCGGTCGTGGTCGACTTCATGCCGACCAGAGCAACGATATCGCCAGCGCGGGCCTCTTTGATCTCTTCACGGCTATTGGCATGCATTTCCAAAATACGGCCAATACGCTCGCGCTGCCCCTTCACCGTGTTCATGACGTAGGAGCCGCTTTCGAGGACCCCGGAATAGATCCGAATGAACGAGAGCGTCCCGACAAAGGGATCGGTCATGATCTTGAAAGCGAGTGCCGAGAACGGCTCGTCATCCGACGACTTCCGCTCCATTGGTTCTTCAGAGTTAGGCTTCACGCCTTGGGTGGCCGGCACGTCGAGAGGCGAGGGCAGGAAGTCCACCACCGCATCCAAGAGGGGCTGCACGCCCTTATTCTTGAAGGCAGAGCCACAAAGAACGGGCACAAAAATCCCCTCAAGCGTGCCCTTTCGAATGCAACGCTTTAGTGTCTCTTCGTCCGGCTCTTCGCCACCAAAATAGGCCTCAAGCACATCATCATCGACTTCGACCGCCGCTTCGACCAACTGGGAGCGATAGGTTTCGGCCTGATCAGCAAGATCGCTCGGGATATCGCCATACTGGAACTCGGCACCGAGACTGTCATCTTTCCATGTGACGCCTTGGTTCTTGACCAAATCAACATTACCGATGAAATCGGCTTCGGCACCGATCGGCAAGTTGAGCACCAACGGCACAGCACCAAGACGATCCTTGATCATCTCGATACAACGGAAATAGTCCGCGCCGGTACGATCCATCTTATTGACGAAGCAGATCCGCGGAACCTTGTACTTGTCGGCTTGGCGCCAGACCGTTTCGGACTGGGGCTCAACACCCGCGACCGAATCGAAGACCGCGACGGCACCATCGAGAACACGAAGAGACCGTTCAACCTCAATCGTGAAATCGACGTGGCCCGGCGTGTCAATGATGTTGATACGGTGACCATTCCAAGCAGCGGTCGTCGCGGCCGACGTGATGGTAATACCGCGCTCCTGCTCCTGCTCCATCCAGTCCATGGTGGCGGCACCGTCATGGACTTCACCGATCTTATAGGACTTACCGGTGTAGAAGAGGATACGCTCGGTGGTCGTGGTTTTACCGGCATCAATGTGGGCCATGATGCCGATATTGCGATAGCGCTCAAGCGGGTCTTTGCGAGGCATGGTCCGGCGTCTCTGTCTTTACCAGCGGTAATGGGAGAACGCGCGGTTGGCTTCGGCCATCCGCAAGGTATCCTCCCGCTTCTTGAAAGCGGCGCCGCGGCTTTGAGCGGCATCCATCAGCTCGCCCGCCAAACGGTCCACCATGGTCTTTTCCGAGCGCTTGCGCGCGGTTTCGATGATCCATCGAATGGCAAGGGTCTGCCGCCGTTGCGGGCGCACCTCGACGGGCACCTGATAGGTGGCGCCGCCAACACGCCGAGACCGTACCTCGAGGGACGGCTTGACGTTCTCAAGGGCTTCCTTGAACACCTCAAGCGGATCGCGCGACATGCGGCTTTCCATCTTGTCAAAGGCGCCATAGACGATGCGCTCTGCGGCAGATTTTTTGCCGTCTAGCATGATCGCATTCATGAGCCGGGTGACGACCTGGTCCTTAAACTTGGGATCCGGAAGGATCTCCCGTTTTTCCGCTGCGCGGCGACGTGCCATTGCCTTATCCTACTTCGGTCGTTTCGCGCCGTATTTCGAACGGCGCTGGCGGCGATCAGACACGCCTTGCGTATCCAGCGTACCGCGGACGATATGATAGCGAACACCAGGTAGATCCTTGACGCGGCCGCCACGGATCAACACAACCGAGTGCTCCTGCAGATTATGACCCTCACCAGGGATATAGCTGGTCACCTCGAAGCCGTTCGTCAGTCGCACACGCGCCACCTTACGAAGCGCCGAATTCGGCTTCTTCGGCGTGGTGGTGTAGACACGGGTGCATACGCCGCGTCGTTGCGGGCATTCCTGCAAGGCCGGCACCTTATTTCGCGCCGGTTCGCCTTTCCGCGGCTTGCGGACGAGCTGATTGATCGTCGGCATGTAGTGCTCCAAAGCGCATCACGGCACCGTTCCCGGCACCAAGACAGCAAACGCCCAACGAGCCAAGGCCTAACCTTTTGGCCATTTGGCTTCGAGCGAGGTTCCTTAAAAGGTCCTTAAAGATGGATGCTGCGTTTGGACCGAGAGCCCACCACCAGCAACCCAACTGGACGGTCGAAGATGGTAATTAGACATCCGCCTTCTACTCGTCAACCCTCTATTAACCAAAAAGCGCGGCAATTGACTGAAATCCGTAGGATTTACCGCTGCCATCACCGCAAAAAAGAAGCCGGCCAATAGGCCGGCTTCATCGTCATAAGAGAACGTCTGACGCGATTACTCCGCGGACGGCATCTCGCTCATTTCAGGAAGTGTCATGATGGTCTCTTCCGGCACCGCTTCTTGAGGTGCGGCGAACTTTTCATCAATGCCTGGCAACTTCTTCAACCTCGGCATCACGCCTCCGGATCCCGCTGGGATCAAGCGACCGACAATCACGTTCTCTTTCAGGCCGTTCAGATCATCGGTCTTGCCAGCAAAGGCTGCATCGGTGAGCACTCTTGTTGTCTC
The DNA here is from genome assembly GCA_028285265.1 of Geminicoccaceae bacterium. Taxonomy (GTDB): domain Bacteria; phylum Pseudomonadota; class Alphaproteobacteria; order Geminicoccales; family Geminicoccaceae; genus JANQPX01. The sequence goes on along the minus strand of JANQPX010000025.1, from coordinate 12,155 downwards.
CTGGAACGATGCCGCGGAGATGAAGCTCTGGGTTTGCAACGATGCCTTGGTGATACCCTGCAGGACTGAGATGCAGGTTGCTGGGCGGAGATTGTCACGAACCGCCTTATCATTGACCTCATCGAACTCGACACGGTCAACTTGCTCCCCTGTGAGGAAGGTTGTCTCTCCAGGATCAGCGATCTCAACCTTTTGCAGCATCTGGCGAACGATCACCTCGACATGCTTGTCGTTGATCTTCACACCCTGGAGACGGTAGACCTCCTGGATCTCATTCACCAAGAAGCCAGCAAGCGCCTCAACACCCTTCACGAGAAGAATGTCGTGGGGCACAGGATTGCCATCCACCAGCAGATCACCAGCCTGCACCATGTCACCTTCCTGCACGACGATATGCCGTCCTTTCGGAATGAGATGCTCAACCGGATCACCACCCTCTTCCAGTGGCACGATCTTTAGGCGACGCTTGGTCTTGTAGTCCTTGCCATACTCAACCCGGCCATCAGCTTCGGCAATGATGGCGGGATCCTTCGGCCGACGGGCCTCGAACAACTCGGCGACACGCGGCAGACCACCGGTGATGTCCCTTGTCTTCGATGCTTCTCTAGGCAGACGCACCAAAACGTCGCCGGCATGCACATCGATTCCGTTGTCGACGTTCAAAATTGCACCGACAGGCAGGAAGTACCGCGCTTCGGCCCCTGATGCGAGCATCATGGGCTCACCCTTGTCGTCCTGGATCAGGACTGACGGACGAAGATTGGACCCTCTCGCCTGCTGACGCCAGTCAATGAGCTCCTTGCTTGCGCGACCGGTCGCCTCATCGACCACCTCACGGAAGGTGACCCCTTCCTCCATGTCGAGGAAGACCGCCTTACCCGTGACCTCGGACAGGATCGGCAAGGTGTGCGGATCCCATTCCACCAGCTTCAGGCCCTTTTCGACCTTCGCCCCATCCTTCAACAGGATATGGGCACCGTAAGGCACCTTGTGACGTGCCTTCTCACGACCGTTCTCATCATGAAGCACCAACTCGGTGTTCCGCGAGAGCGTCACCGTCCGCTTCCGACTGTCGACCACGAGATTGGCGTTGATGAGCTCCATCGTGCCGTCGATGGTCGATTCGACATTCGAACGCTCAGCCTGCTGCTGGGCAGCACCACCGATATGGAATGTCCGCATGGTCAGCTGGGTGCCGGGCTCACCGATCGACTGAGCAGCGATCACGCCAACAGCCTCGCCAGGATTGACCGGCGTACCGCGGGCGAGATCACGGCCGTAGCACAGGCCGCAAACGCCACCGGAACTCTTGCAGGTGAGCACCGAGCGGACTTTGACACTATCAACGACCGCTTCATCGATGATCTTAACCAGTTCCTCGTCCATGATCGTGTTACGGGGAACAAGCACCTCACCGCTTTGCGGATGCAGTACATCTTCGGCCGTGGTCCGGCCAAGAATACGTTCGGCCAGTTCCTCTAACACCTCACCGCCTTGAACGACCGGCGTGAGCGTAATGTAGTCCTCCGTACCACAATCTTCCTCAACGATGATGCAGTCCTGGGCGACATCGACGAGACGGCGCGTCAGGTAACCGGAGTTCGCGGTCTTCAACGCCGTGTCAGCGAGGCCCTTTCGTGCGCCATGGGTGGAGTTAAAATACTCCAACACCGAGAGGCCTTCCTTGAAGTTCGAGATGATGGGCGTCTCAATGATCTCGCCAGACGGCTTCGCCATGAGGCCGCGCATGCCGGCAAGCTGCTTGATCTGTGCTGCTGAGCCACGAGCGCCGCTATCGGCCATCATGTAAATCGAATTCGGCTGGCGGCTGCGGCCGGTCGCCTCATCCTTGATTTCGGCCGTTGCCCGGATCTCCTTCATCATCTCATCGGCAACTTCGTCGGTGCAGGTTGCCCACGCATCAACCACCTTGTTGTATTTCTCACCCTTGGTGATCAGACCATCAGAATACTGTTGCTCGTACTGACGCACCAACTCTTTGGTACGATCGACCAGCCGATCCTTGGCCTTTGGAATGACCATGTCATCCTTACCAAAGGAGATACCGGCCCTCGCCGCGTGGCCAAAGCCGAGCAGCATCAGGCGGTCGGCGAAGATCACCGTCTCCTTTTGACCGCAATGGCGATAGACCTCATCGACCACATTGGTGATTTCGCGCTTGGTCAAGACACGGTTCAACACGCGATCGAATTGCAAATTCGCATGCTTCGGCAAGACCTGATAGAGCAGCATCCGACCCGGCGTCGTCTCGACCCGCCGTGTCTTCATCTCGCCAGTCTCATTGCCGTCTGCGTCCAAAATTGGGCCATCGGGCACCCGACAGGCAATCTTGGCATGCAAGGTCACAACCTTGGCATCGAGTGCTTGAACGACTTCGCCAATGCTACCGAACACCATACCTTCCCCGGGCTCGCCGTCGAGGGCAAGCGAGAGATAATAGATACCGAGAACGATATCTTGCGTTGGCACGATGATCGGTTTGCCGTTGGCTGGGCTCAAGATGTTGTTGGTTGACATCATGAGCACACGGGCTTCGAGCTGACTCTCCAGAGAAAGCGGCACATGAACCGCCATCTGATCGCCATCAAAGTCAGCATTGAACGCAGTGCAGACCAACGGATGGAGCTGGATCGCCTTGCCCTCAATCAGAACAGGCTCGAAGGCTTGAATGCCCAGACGGTGAAGCGTTGGTGCCCGATTCAGCATAACAGGATGCTCGCGGATCACCTGCTCCAGGATATCCCAGACCTCAGGCCGCTCCTTCTCGACCATACGCTTGGCTGCCTTGATGGTCTGCGCCATGCCGTAGAGTTCGAGCTTCGAGTACACAAAAGGCTTGAACAGCTCGAGGGCCATTTTCTTCGGAAGGCCGCACTGATGCAGCATCAGCTCTGGGCCGACCACGATCACGGAACGACCGGAGTAATCGACACGCTTACCAAGCAAGTTCTGCCGGAACCGACCCTGTTTGCCCTTGAGCATGTCCGAGAGCGACTTCAGCGGTCTCTTATTCGCACCGGTGATGACACGTCCACGCCGCCCATTATCAAACAGCGCATCGACCGATTCCTGCAGCATGCGCTTTTCATTGCGCACGATGATATCGGGAGCACGAAGCTCAATCAGTCGCTTGAGCCGATTGTTGCGGTTGATCACACGACGATAGAGATCGTTCAAATCCGAGGTCGCAAAACGACCACCGTCCAGAGGAACGAGGGGACGCAGCTCCGGCGGGATGACCGGAACGATGGTCAAAATCATCCATTCCGGCCGATTGTTGCTCTCCAGGAAGACCTCGATCAGCTTAAGGCGCTTGACGATCTTCTTGCGCTTCGCTTCGGAATTGGTTTCAGCAAGCTCGGCACGAAGCTGGTCGCGTTCTACGGGCAGGTCGATTTGGGAAAGAAGCTCACGCACTGCCTCCGCCCCGATGCCGACCTCGAAACTATCCTCGCCAAGGTCTTCCTTGTGCTTGAAGACCTGCTCTTCCGTCAGAAGTTCACCCTTCTTCAGTTCGGTGAGACCAGGCTCGATCACCACGAACTGCTCGAAGTACAGCACGCGCTCAAGATCACGCAGCGTCATATCCAAAAGGATGCCGATGCGGGTCGGAACAGATTTCATGAACCAGATGTGAGCGACCGGTGCAGCCAACTCGATATGGCCCATCCGTTCACGACGGACCTTCGATTGGATAACCTCGACACCGCATTTTTCGCAGACGATGCCGCGATACTTCATGCGCTTGTACTTGCCGCACAGGCACTCGTAATCCTTGATTGGCCCAAAAATCCGCGCGCAGAACAAACCATCCCGCTCAGGTTTAAATGTGCGGTAGTTGATGGTCTCCGGCTTCTTGACCTCGCCATAGGACCAAGCCCGGATCTGCTCTGGGCTCGCGATCTGGATTTGAATCTGATCGAACTTCAGCGTGCCACTGGGCTGACCGAAGAAATACATCAACTCGTTCATCTGCCGCTCCTTTCCGATTGAACACTAGAGGACGGGCGCCGCTTTACTGCCGGCTGCCCTCGCCTCGGATCAATCGTCGCCCGCTTCCTTCATATCCTGCTGCAGTTCGACATTGAGACTGAGCGCCTGGAGTTCCTTCACCAACACGTTGAAGGATTCCGGAATACCCGCCTCGAAGGTGTCTTCGCCGCGCACGATCGCTTCGTAAATTTTGGTTCGTCCGGAGACGTCATCGGACTTCACCGTGAGCATCTCCTGAAGCGTGTAGGCTGCTCCGTATGCCTGCAACGCCCAGCACTCCATTTCACCGAAACGCTGACCACCGAACTGGGCCTTGCCGCCCAGCGGCTGCTGCGTGACAAGGCTGTAAGGGCCAACCGACCGCGCGTGGATTTTGTCGTCCACGAGATGGCCCAGCTTGAGCATGTAGATATAGCCAACGGTAACCTTGCGATCGAACTCATCACCAGTGCGACCATCATAGAGGGTCACCTGGCCCGAGACATCGCAGCCGCTCATCGAGAGATGCTCAACAATGTCCTGCTCACGGGCACCGTCGAAAACCGGTGTTGCGATCGGCACACCATTCAACAGATTGCCTGCGAGCTCCTTCACACCGTCATCGTCATAATCGTCGATACCGGCACCACCGTTGGCATCCTCGTAGACACGCTTCAGTTCATCCCGAACCGGGAGCAGATCCTGGCTTTGCTGGTACTGACGCACGGCGGCATTGATCTGACGACCAAGATTGCTGCAAGCCCATCCGAGATGAGTTTCGAGGATCTGACCGACATTCATCCGCGACGGCACACCCAACGGATTGAGCACGATGTCGACATGGGTGCCGTCTTCGAGATGCGGCATATCTTCAATCGGTGCAATTTTGGAGATAACACCCTTATTGCCATGACGGCCGGCCATCTTATCGCCGGGCTGAAGCTTGCGCTTCACCGCAACGAAGACCTTGACCATCTTGAGCACGCCAGGCGGGAGTTCATCGCCCCGCTGCAACTTCTCGACCTTGTTGTCGAAACGCTCCTCAAGAAGCTTCAAACCGTCATCGAGCTGACGCTTGAGTTGCTCAACTTGCACCATGATACCGGCATCATCGACGCCGATGTCCCACCACTGACGCTTGGACAAGCCCTCGAGCGCTTCGTGAGTAACCGTCTTGCCCTTGGAAAGTTCCTTCGGACCGCTGGTGACGCTCCGACCATCCAAGAGTTCGGAAAGACGGCCATAGATATTGCGCTCCAGAATCTCACGCTCATCGTCGCGGTCTTTGGCGAGATGTTCGATCTCCGACCGCTCGATTGCCATCGCGCGCTCGTCTTTCGAGATACCGCGACGCTGGAACACCCGCACCTCAACCACGGTGCCGGAAACGCCAGGCGGGACCTTCAGCGAGGTATCGCGCACGTCGGCAGCCTTTTCACCAAAGATCGCGCGCAGGAGCTTCTCTTCCGGCGTCATCGGCGTTTCGCCTTTCGGCGTAACTTTGCCAACCAGGATATCGCCGGCATGGACCTCGGCACCAATGTAGACGATGCCGGCCTCGTCGAGATTCCTCAGGCTTTCTTCGCCGACATTGGGAATATCCCGCGTGATGGCCTCAGGCCCGAGCTTGGTATCACGCGCCATGACTTCGAATTCCTCGATATGGATCGAGGTAAAGACGTCATCGCGCACAATGCGCTCGGAGATCAGGATGGAGTCCTCGAAATTGTACCCATTCCAAGGCATGAACGCGACCAGGACATTCCTGCCGAGCGCCAGCTCCCCAAGATTGGTGGACGGACCATCGGCAATGATGTCCCCTGCCTTCACGCGATCGCCCATCTTCACGACCGGGCGTTGGTTGATGCAGGTATTTTGATTCGAGCGCTGAAACTTTCGGAGGTTATAAATGTCCACCACCGAACTCGCCTGCTCAGTTTCATCGGTGACGCGCAGCACAATGCGGGATGCATCGACCTGGTCAACAACACCACCGCGGCGTGCCACGACGGCCGCACCGGAGTCCCGCGCGACAACCGCTTCCATACCGGTGCCGACAAGCGGTGCTTCTGAGCGCAATAGCGGCACAGCCTGGCGCTGCATGTTCGAGCCCATCAGGGCCCGGTTCGCGTCATCATTCTCGAGGAATGGAATGAGCGCCGCGGCCACCGACACCAGCTGTTTGGGCGAGACATCGATGAAGTCGATCTGATCTGGCGTCGCCATGATGTATTCGCCAGCTTGCCGGCAACTCACGAGATCGTTCGCGAACCGCTTGTCGTCGGTAAGTTCGGCATTGGCTTGCGAGATGGTGTATCGCCCCTCTTCCATCGCGGAAAGGTAAATGACCTCATCTTGCACTTTGCCTTCAATGACGCGCCGATACGGGCTCTCGATGAAACCGTATTTGTTGATCCGCGCATAGGTCGCAAGCGAGTTGATCAGACCGATGTTAGGACCTTCAGGAGTCTCAATCGGGCAAATCCGGCCATAATGCGTCGGGTGCACGTCGCGCACTTCAAAACCAGCACGCTCACGGGTCAGACCACCCGGGCCGAGCGCGGACAGACGCCGCTTGTGGGTGATCTCCGAAAGCGGATTGGTCTGATCCATAAACTGCGATAGTTGGCTCGATCCGAAGAACTCGCGAACCGCGGCGGCGACCGGCTTTGCGTTGATCAGATCATGCGGCATGGCAGCATCGATCTCGACCGAGCTCATGCGTTCTCTGACCGCCCGCTCCATCCGAAGAAGACCAACACGGAACTGGTTCTCCATGAGCTCGCCGACGGACCGAACACGGCGATTGCCGAGATGGTCGATATCGTCGACCTCACCTTTGCCGTCTTTAATTTCGATCAGATGCTTTAGAACGGCGAGGATGTCTTCTCGACGGAGAACCCGGATGGAATCATCAGTCTCGAGCTGCAGCCGAGAGTTCATCTTCACACGGCCGACCGGGGAGAGATCGTACCGTTCGGCATCGAAAAACAGGCCGTGGAACAAGTTTTCGGCGGTGTCGAGATTCGGCGGCTCGCCCGGACGCAGGACACGGTAAATATCGAGCAGCGCTTCTTCACGATTGGCACAGCGCTCGGCCGCAAGCGTGTTGCGGATATACGGACCGGCCGTCAGATGATCGATGTCGAGAATGGGAAGCTCTTGGAGCTCGGTTTCCTGAAGACGCGCCAAAAGCTCCGGTGTGAGCTCCTCGCCGGCTTCAGCATGGACAAGTCCCGTGCCCTCATCGACCAAATCGATGGCAACCGAACGCCCAACGAGTTCCTCAGGCGACACATAGAGATCGGCCAGGCCCTGCTCTTCCAGCTTCTTAAGAAGCCTCGGCGTCATCTTCGTGCCAGCTTCGGCGAGGACATCACCACTCTTGGCATCGACCATGTCGCTGGTCAGCTTTTGACCGCGCATACGCTCCGGGCGGAACGGCTGGCGCCAGCCTTGACCCGAGCGTGTGAGTGACACCTGGTCAAAGAAAAACGCCAAAATCTCTTCTTGCGTGAGTCCAAGCGCTAACAGGAGCGTTGTCGCCGGCAGCTTGCGCCGTCGGTCAATACGCACATAGACAAGATCCTTAGCGTCGAACTCGAAATCCAACCACGAGCCACGGTAAGGAATGATTCGGGCCGAAAACAAAAACTTGCCCGAGGAGTGCGTCTTACCCTTGTCATGATCGTAAAACACACCGGGAGAGCGGTGCATTTGTGAAACGATCACCCGTTCGGTACCATTGATCACAAACGTACCGTTATCAGTCATCAGCGGCAGGTCGCCCATATAGACGTCCTGCTCTTTGATATCGCGAACACTCTTGGCACCGGTATCGTCATCGACGTCCCAGACGATCAACCGAAGCGTCACACGAAGAGGCGCCGCGTAGGTCATACCGCGCTGATGGCATTCCTCAACGTCATACTTCGGCTCTTCGAGCTCGTATTTGACAAAGTCGAGAGCGGCCCGTTCTGCAAAATCGCGGATCGGAAAGACGGAGGTGAAAACCTCCTGTAGGCCCATGACCGACTCGACCCGGTCCTCCGGGCGAACCAGCATTTGCAGGAAGCCCTCATAGGAGCTCCGCTGCACCTCGATGAGGTTGGGCATAACGGTGACTTCGGGGATACGCCCGAAGCTTTTGCGAATCCGTTTGCGACCCGTGAACGAATGTTTCATTGCGAATCCCGTTTCAACGGCTGGTGATCCCATGGCCCTCCTCGCGTCATCGCGCTTCGAAGAACCATCGTGACGATCATCGCTTCACCAAAAGCAACATCGACGGATGTACTCGGAAACGATGACCTTCTCGGCACTTTGGCGACGACACGCATGGGATCAGACGGGCAGTGTCCTTCGACGAATACGTATCCAAACTTCGGTCATGGTCGCCGCAATAGGGCGGCAACCAGCACCTCAAGTTTGAACACAGGAAGCATCAGCTCGATCGAAAACGCCAAACGCGCCGCGAGCCACATCGGTGTGGCTGCAGCGCGAGGGCGCACCGATCGAGCGGCGCAGATTATTTGACCTCGACGGTAGCGCCAGCGCCCTCAAGCTGCTCCTTGAGCTTGGCGGCCTCGTCCTTATCGATGCCTTCCTTAACCGGCTTTGGCGCACCCTCGACCAGGTCCTTAGCTTCCTTCAAGCCAAGCCCCGTAATCGCGCGGACCTCTTTAATGACATTGATCTTCTTGTCACCAGCAGAGGCCAGGATCACGTCAAATTCAGTCTGCTCTTCAGCGGCCTCGGCAGCAGCTGCACCACCACCAGCGGCGGCCACAGCAACCGGAGCAGCCGCAGACACGCCCCACTTTTCTTCAAGCATTTTGGAGAGCTCAGCGGCCTCCATGACGGTCAAAGCCGAGAGACTTTCGACCATTTGTTCCAAATTCGCTGACATGACAGTCTTCTCCTTCGATCTCATCCGGCCACCGCCCGCCGCGGCAGCCGCATATTCGCATTGATTGTTGGACTTAGCCTTGCTCGGCGTGGGCACTGATGACGCGAGCGACCTGACCGGCTGGCGCCTGAAGCACGCTAGCAATCCGCTGCGCTGGCGTATTGAGTAGACCGATGAGCTTGGCACGCAGCTCATCCAACGACGGCAAGGATGCAAGGGACTTGACTTGATCGGCACTCAACAAATTGCCGTCAAGCCCGCCACCGATCACCACCAATTTTTCGTTCTTCTTGGCGAAGTTGACCGCCGCCTTGGGCGCCGCCACCGGATCTTCCGAATAGGCGATTGCCGTCGGACCGGTAAAGAGGTCACCAATCGGTGAGAACGAGGTTTCCGCCAAGGCGATCTTGGCAAGTCTATTTTTGGTCACCCGGAATTTCGCACCGGCATCGCTCATGCTGCGCCGAAGCTCGGTCAGCTCAGCAACACTCAGCCCTTGAAAGTGAGTGACCACAACGACGCCAGCCCCAGCAAACACACCACGCAGGCTGTCGACGATCTCTAATTTTTCCGCTCGAAGCACTTAAAGCTCCAGTACGCTAGAAACTTTATTTGGCAGGTTCGGCACAAGCCGCAACGCCGTGTTTTCCAAACCAACCCCTCACGACCGCCCTCTCAAGCGATCGACACCCCCTCCGTTCGAAACGCCACAAACGGAGACGGCGGCGCATGGTTTAAAACCCACGCCGCTTTGACCGCAGGACTTTTCTTCCAGCAGTTCGTAGTTGGCATCCGACCGAGCACTTACCAATAAAGTTTAACATAAGCTCGGTTCTTTGAAGCGCAACCCCCTTTTTGCTGGAATTGCGCTTTCTATGCAACAGTGTCGTCATGATCCGAGGCTGCCGACATCCAGATGCACACCGGCACCCATGGTGGAGCTGACGGCCGCCTTCTTCATATAGGTGCCTTTGGCCCCCGATGGCTTGGCTTTGTTAACCGCGTCGACAAAGGCCTTGATATTGTCTGCAAGCTTGGCCTCGTCGAAGCTCGCCTTACCGACGCCGCCATGAACGATACCCGCTTTTTCAACGCGAAATTGCACCTGTCCGCCTCTGGCAGCTTCCACCGCTTCCTTCACGTTCGGCGTCACCGTACCGAGCTTGGGATTAGGCATCAGACCGCGTGGACCGAGGACACGACCAAGCCGACCGACCACCGGCATCATATCCGGCGTAGCGATGCATCGATCAAAGTTGATGTCGCCGCCCTGAACGGATTGAGCGAGATCATCGGCGCCAACGACATCGGCACCTGCCGCTTTCGCTTCCTCCGCCTTATCACCCTTCGCGAAGACGGCAACGCGAAGTGTCTTGCCGGTACCGTGGGGGAGATTAACAGTGCCTCGCACCATCTGATCCGCATGTCGCGGATCAACACCAAGATTAATCGAGATCTCAATGGTCTCGTCAAACTTGGCTTTCGCGTTCTGCTTCACCAGCTTCACGGCTTCATCGAGACCATAAAGCGAATCGCTATTCACCGCCTCAGCAATGGCCTTCTTGCGCTTTCCAACCTTTGCCATGTTTCTACTCCACCACCTCGAGGCCCATGGAACGGGCGGAGCCTTTGATCATCTCGGCCGCAGCGTCGATGTCATTGGCATTCAGATCCACCATCTTTTGCTCGGCGATCTCTCGAACTTGCGCCATGGTCACCTTACCTGCTTTTTCTCGCCCGGGCGTCTTGCCCCCCTTGCCGAGCTTCGCTGCTTTTTTCAAAAAGTAGCTCGCCGGCGGCGTCTTGGTGGTAAAGGTGAAGGTCCGGTCCGCATAAGCGGTGATCACCACAGGGATGGGCATCCCGGGCTCCATGCCCTGGGTGGCGGCGTTAAACGCTTTGCAGAATTCCATGATGTTCAGGCCGCGCTGACCGAGCGCTGGACCGATGGGTGGTGACGGATTGGCCTTGCCGGCCGGCACCTGGAGCTTGATATAGCCCTCAATCTTCTTGGCCATTCTCTGACCTCATGTAAGCGCGGTACAATCGCGGTCTGGGCCCTCCCAAAACCACTCCCGCACGGGATGTTTTCTTACGAAAGCCGCTCGACTTGTGAGTATTCGAGCTCGACCGGCGTTGCCCGACCAAAGATCGAGACACTGACCTTCAGCCTGCCCTTGGCTTCGTCAACCTCTTCGACGACGCCGTTGAACGAGCTAAATGGACCGTCGACAACGCGGACCTGATCACCAGACAGGAAGGTAATCATCGGACGCGGATGCTCCGTGCCCTCCTGCATCTGATTTTGAATACGCAGAGCTTCTTCTTCAGTGATCGGCGCAGGCTTGCCGTTAGGTCCGAGGAAGCCGGTGACCTTGGCGGTATTACGAACGAGATGCCAAGTTTCGTCATTCAGCTCCATTTTCACGAGGACATAGCCAGGGAAAAACTTACGTTCTGTATTAACCTTCTTGCCGCGCTTGACCTCGACCAGCTCTTCCGTGGGCACCAGTACCTCTTCAAACAAATCGTCCAGACCTTGCTGGAGCGCCTGCTCGCGGATCGACTGCGCCACCTTCTGCTCGAAGTTGGAATAAACGTGAATGATGTACCAACGGGCTGCCATCTTGCCCCCAATATCTTTCGATCGCGCCTGATCGTCCGCAGCGACCGCTTCTGCCGCATCTACCATGCTAACCGCCAATGCCAAGGATTAACTGGATCACCCAGGCGATGACCTGATCGACCAGGAAGAAAAAGATCGCAGCAAGGATGGCCATCACGAACACCATCGCCGTGGTGGTGATAAGCTCTTTGCGCGTCGGCCAAGTCACCTTGGCTAATTCCTGGCGCACTTCGCGAACAAACTGCGCCGGCGATGTCTTCGCCATCAGATCTACCGCTTCTTTCCTTGATCAAGCTTGGGCCTCCTGGCAGGAGTGGAGGGACTCGAACCCCCAACCCCCGGTTTTGGAGACCGGTGCTCTACCAATTGAGCTACACTCCTAGTCGGCAGCGCCGATAGGCTCGACTTGTCGCTGATCGGAGTCACAACGAAAGACGGGCCGTAGGCGCTCTCGCCAACAGCCCGCCTTAGCTACGCTGTTTTAGGTCCCTTCGCAAGAGGGCTTGATCGAAATTATCGAAAAACCCCTACTCGACGATTTTGGCGACGACGCCTGCACCGACGGTCCGGCCGCCTTCGCGGATCGCGAAACGCAGGCCTTCTTCCATCGCGATCGGGCAAATCAGG
>JANQPX010000044.1 GCA_028285265.1 Geminicoccaceae bacterium | reverse complement strand
AGCAAAACCATCAGACCAAGATCCTCGCTCGCGCCGTCGCTACCAAAACCAGGCACAAATGAAACTTGATCTAACCACCCTGTGAGAAAAGCGGGCTAGACTGTTTCCCAGTTGCAGCAGCCTCAACAGAGCATCCGAAAACGCTTCGTCCCATTGAGCAAACTTGATCCCGTTGGCGGGCGATGTCCCTTTCGCCATTGGTATGCTGACCCCGGCATTCTGCATCTCCATGGTCAGTTCGGTCATCACGCGCTGATCAAGGGAAACATAAACACCACAAAGCGGATCGTCCTTTGACGCGGTAGGCGTCCCTGCCTGAACCGGCATGGACATGGGGCAGCATAGATATTGACTGTTATCGTAGACAAATCGTTCACCATGCAACACAGCCTCCTTGGTCCCGCTCACAATGGCGATGACGCTGGGCTCATAGACCGCCGGCGCGCAGGGAACCGGCCGGCTGGCACGAAACAGTTTCACTCCATTCACGCCTGTCTCGAAGAGACCGTCTTCTCGAATTTGGTCTGCGATGAGACGCTTGATCTGTTGTTTGCTCATACGCCGAACCTAATCCCTCCTGATCGGCCGATACAACCATACTGATACAATCAGGCAAGTATTCGCGACAATCTCGGCTGTTTCGAAGCCTGGTTGAGATTTATGTGTTCTCGCAGCAAGGCCAACCCAAGCCTTCCGGCCCATCGACCGCCACTGAAATGAGCAACTCCATGAACGATACGCAATTTGGACCCAAAGGTTGGACGCCAGAGCGGCTCGCTTCACAGTCTGGCAAGACTTTCGTGGTCACCGGTGCTAATGCCGGCACAGGGTTCCAGACCGTCCGTATCCTTCTGTCCAGGGGCGCCAAGGTGGTCATGTTGAACCGAAGCGTCGATAGATCGACCGCCGCTATCAAGGCATTGCAAGAGGAATTCGGTGCAGGTGCCGATGTGAGCTTTATCCGCATGGATCTCGCAGAGCTTGCGAGCGTGCGCGGCGCGGCGAAAGTGGTCCTTGAGACCGTTCCCCAAATCGACGCCCTGATCTGTAATGCGGCGATCGCCCAGGCGCCGACGCAAAACATGACCGTAGACGGGTTCGAGAGCCAGCTCGGCACCAACCACTACGGTCACTTCGTCCTTGGTAGGATGCTCTTCGACCGCATTGAAGCATCGAAAGGTCGGATCGTAGTCGTCGCCAGCCTTGGCTACAAACTGGGAATTAGGGCCATCCAGTTCGACGACATCAACTGGCATAAGAACTACAGCGCCAATTCCGCTTATAGCCAAAGCAAGCTGGCGCAGATGATGTTTGCCTACGAACTTCAAGACCGTATCAAAGCCACGAACAAGAATGTCGAGGTCTTTGTCTGCCATCCCGGCTCTTCCGCGACGTCTTTGATCAGCACCAGTGGCGGCGTGATGACGCGGATCGCTTGGTGGCTCATGACCAAGTCGCCTATGGTTCAATCCGCTGAAAAGGGCGCCTATCCCGAAGTTATGTGCGCGACAGAAGACGGTCTAGAAGAGCGTGCTCTCTACGGCCCAACGGGATGCATGGAATTCATCGGGCCGGTCGGTAAAGGAACACTTGAACCCCACGCTTACGATAAGGCTGTGATACAAAAATTATGGGACGTTTCTGAAGAGGCCACGGGAGTCAGTTGGAAGCTCTGATGGCATTTCGCATGAGGCGCATTCTGCTGCCCTTCGATCTTAGCTCGTTTGAGTGGCCAGTACCTTCCTAAGAACGGGGCAGGGTCGTGGCTGTTCGTTGGCGCGTGCGGGCAAAGGCTTGCTTTTCGAGATATCTCTTCCACAAACCCGATGACATGATTGTGCCATCTGTGCATGAGCGTGCCACTTAGCTCGGCGCCTCGGCTTTCAGGCCGTTTCTTGTCGAAAGCCTCCACTCAACCGTTAGCAAGATCCTTAGTCATTCTGACCGACCCAACCGCATCCAGTACCCTCAGGGCTTGATACCCACAACGGCGATAGAATTCGATGGCGTCAGCGGCCACTGACGCCTCTACTCTCCTTGCGTGGTGTTTGATGGAAAATGCCTCTGCGAGGGAGAGAAGTTTTCGTCCGTGCCCACGTCTTTGCTGGTCACCTGCAATGGCTACGCGTCGAAATCTGGCTATCTCGTCATCAATATCAATTCGAACAACCCCAACAGATATTTTGTCGAAGAGAAGCAGTTTCGGGAAGTGGTTTGGTTTGAACTCATCCGGATGTTGAGGATCATAAACGCCGACGCGTCCGCGGTTCTCAAATAAGACGACTCGCCGAATGTCGTGATAGACGGCCCACTCGGCAGGGCAAGAAGGGCTTATGAGTTCATAGGTCATGATCGCACCCTAACAGCGTCTTCTAGGGTCTAGCGACGACAGTTCAGCGATCCGTTTTATTGCGGTAGGGAGGCATTGTCATGAACTCGGCTTCGTGGCTTCAATCTCGCCGCTCAATGTCTTGCCCTGATCAGATCTAATTCCTCCGAATGCCGATTGTGCCGTGCAAGACGAACGAAAAGCATTTTGATGAGCCGAGCTCGGTACCGAGAATGTAGCCTTGGCCAGACGCTACTCATGAAGCGCTCACACAAAAGGCTAGGGCAGGTACTTCGTTGCCGGCTCACCGGCTTCAAGGATCGAATGAACGCTGTCCGCCTCACGCATTTAGCGAGATGCGACGATCGTCAAGTTGGGTCTTCCGTCTTCCGTCGAGCGAAGACGCGATCGGGTTCACCCGCAAAGCACGTCGTCACCGGCCACATCAGCCACGGCCCTTCCAAGGGATCAGCCAATTTTCGGCCCTGCGCATCAAGATATCGATGGCATAGCCGATGACGCCGATGAGGATGATACCCATGATCACAATGTCGGTGAGCTGGAAGCGAGAGGCAACCATGATCATCATGCCTGCACCCTTCTCGGCGGCCACCAGTTCAGCAGCAACCACCGTTCCCCAACAAACCCCCATCGCGACGCGTGCACCGGTAAAGATCTCCGGCAACGAATTCGGCACAATCACATGGCGGAGAATCTGCCATTTTGAGGCGCCGAGCGAATAGGCGGCATGGATCTTGGAAATACGCACACCGGAAACGCCGGCCCGGGCGGCGATGGTCATGATCCAGAGAGCGGCTAGGAACAAAAGAATGACCTTGCCGACCTCGCCGATCCCGGCCCAGATTATGACAAGCGGAATCAGAGCCAGAGGTGGCACCGGTCGCATGAATTCAACGATCGGATCAAACCAACCACGAAACCAATCCGACAAGCCCATCGCGTAGCCCAGCGGTATGCCCACCAGGGCACCCAAGATAAATCCGGCGACGACACGAAAGAGCGACCAGCCTACATGTTCGGCCAATGTGAAGTTCTGATAGCCTTTGCTGACGATTTCACCCAGGCGGCTTATGACTTTCTCAGGCGGTGGCAGCCAGATCGGTTCCATCTGCCAGCCTTGATAGGGCTTGTAGTTCGGCGTGCCTTTGGCGCTGAGCGTGACCTCTCCAGAGTCAACGTCGACTGTTTCGCCGGGGGCAATGGGTTGTCCATTGATGGCCACGACCTTGGCACCGGCGCCCTTGTCGATCTCGTCGTTTTTATCGACCCGAATGAGCGTCGAGCGCCAGGCTCCGACCTTGGCGGCATCATTTTTGGCAAAACCATCACCCGGTTCCACCTCTGGCTCACTGGCCTCAGCATTCACGGGGAAGACCGTGACGCTGACAGTGCCGTCATCCTGGGATCCGTCAGGGGCTTCGGCAGTGTAGGTGAAGGTTGCGTCACCGACGAAGGGTCCGGGTGCGTGTATGGGCGCCCATTTCGATCCCGTAAAGGCACCCCAGATCAAAAAGATCGCTATGACCGATATCACGGAGGCCGTGCGATCGGCGGTCACAGCGCTTTCGTCACCGAACGTCACGGTCTTCAGCGAGGCGAAATCATGCGCCTGGGTGAGGCGACTGGTGATCATCTTCACCACCAAGAAGGAGATGACGAAGATGGCGACGTAGATGAGGAGAATGATCATACCGCGGTGTCCGCTCTGCCCATGATCTCCTCTTCCATATCCCAAATCATAGAGAGGATCTCTTCGCGCGTGGAATTGAAATCGCCATGTTTTTTGACCTCACGGAGGTCGGCACCAACGCCGAGTTCCGCGAAGGGTAGACGGTATTCTTTGTGAATGCGGCCGGGTCTTGGTGCCATCACCAGAAGTCGTTCGCCCAAGAGCAAGGCCTCCTCGACCGAGTGTGTAATTAAAATGATTGTCTTTCCGGTCTCTTTCCAGATTTCCAGCACGAGAGACTGCATTTTCTCGCGCGTAAGCGCATCGAGTGCGCCCAATGGTTCGTCCATTAAAATGACGTCCGGATCATTCGCGAGGCATCTGGCAAGGGCCACGCGCTGCTGCATGCCCCCGGAGAGCTCGTAGATCATCTTCTCGCCGAAATCCTGGAGACCGACAATGCCGAGCAATTCATCAACGCGCGTTTTGATGGTGCTCTTGTCGGTACCTTTCATCGACGGGCCAAAGCCGATGTTCTCTCGGACATCCATCCACTCGAACAAAGCACCCTGCTGAAAGACCATGCCACGTTCGGGACCAGGGCCATTCACGACATCGCCACCTAGCTTCACCACGCCCTCGGTTGGCGCGAGAAAGCCGGCGACAATATTCAGGAGCGTTGTCTTGCCGCAGCCCGACGGGCCAAGCACGGACATCAGCTCACCTTCTTTGATATCAAGCTGAATGTTCTTCAGTGCTTGTACGGCATCGCCGTTCGGTAAATCGAACCGCATGGAAACATCGTCGACTAAAAGTCCGGACATCGACATCGCCTTTACAAAAACAATGGCCCCGGGCGCGAACCCGGGGCCATTCCGATCTTACTTTGCGGCCGCAAGTGGCCCAGAGTTTACAGCGTTTTCGTACGTGTCGAGTGCGCTATCGATCGAACCAGCTTCGACGAACACGTCAGCGACGCCTTTCATGAAGGTTTGAACGTTTCCGCCAAACCATTTCTCAGAAAGCTGCTCGTCGACGCCCGGGAATGCCATCGTCCCGATCGCGGATTGAGCAGCCTCGACATCCATGCCTGATTCATTGGCAAGGACCGCCAGCATTTCTGCGTCCTGGCTCTCATTCCATTTGGCATTGGCGGCGGCGGTCACGGCAAGGAATTGCGAGACCAGCTCGGGATTCTCCGCGACAAAGTCAGCAGGTGCTGACGTCACATCGAACACCAAAATACCAAGCTCTTCCTTCTCCGCCCCCGTGAGGAGGACGTTGCCATGCTCCTTCATGCGGGAGAGGCCACCGCCATAGCCACAGGCAAAGTCGACCGACTTTTGAGCGAGCGCGGCAGCGCCTTCAGGAGGTGGCATGTTCACGACGTCCAAACTGGCGAGGTCGATCTCGAAATGCGCCATCTGGCGAAGAAAGCCGTAATGCGCTGCCGTGCCAAGCGGAACGGCGACCTTCTTGCCGGAAAGCTCATCTGCGGAGTCTTTGTCGATCTCGAGATCGGCATGAACGACACAGTTATCATTATCGGAGTAGCTGACGGCGACGTCGAGGACTTGGATATCTTGACCCGCAGAGGCGGCGACCACGAAGGGTGGGAGGCCTTGGCTTACGGAAAGTTGGACATCCCCAGCTGCCATCGCGGCCGACATGGCAGTGCCTGTCTCGAAGGAGCGCCAGTTTATCTTGACCCCGAGTTCCTCTTCATAGGTGCCGTCAGCCTTCGCGGCCAAAAACGGCATTGGCCACTCTAAGAAGTAGGCAACGGTTATCTCTTCGACCGCCATGGAAGGCGTCGCGGAGAGGCCCAAAACGGCAACCGCCGCCGCCGAGGCCATGTATTTCTTGATCATTCCAGGTGCTCCAAGTTGATATCAGCGTGCGATTTTTCTACTGGCAAGGCGTACTACGTTGAACGCAACAAATTCCAGAGTTTTTCGATGCTCGTTCAACGTTTTACCTTTGTCAAACGTCAATCTCCAGATCAGGCAGGTTCGTGAATACCTCATTACGTGATTTGATCGGTTTCGTGGACGTTGGCAGCTGGGAAATCGGCCATCGAGGTCATATTGACACTACTTGCTTCAGTAACCACGCCCATATCGTCCACGAGCAACGAGGTAGCAAGTTCCAGGCCAGTTTCTCGATATAAGCGGCCAGATCGATCCTTTGTTCAGCGTGGTCAAGTCGACAGTGGGCATCCTATGATCAATGTTGATAAGGCGTACAAAATGTGGGCGAGGGTGTAATGGCCGATCGATACCCCATTGACGGATCCAGGGATGCGCTTTGGATGGCGACTGCCGTCGCGCCGGCCGAGACTGAAGCATTGACAGGGGCACTCAAAACTGACGTCGCTATCATTGGCGGAGGGTTTACAGGGCTCAATGCGGCGCTTCATCTGGCGGAGAGAGGAACATCAGT
Source organism: Geminicoccaceae bacterium (assembly GCA_028285265.1). Classification (GTDB taxonomy): domain Bacteria; phylum Pseudomonadota; class Alphaproteobacteria; order Geminicoccales; family Geminicoccaceae; genus JANQPX01. The sequence goes on along the minus strand of JANQPX010000044.1, from coordinate 53,220 downwards.
TGCCGTATTGGAGGCTGCTGATGTTGGATTTGGCGCATCAGGACGAAGCGGGGGACAAGTCAATCTCGGGCTTAATCTCGGTCCCAAGGCCCTCATCGATCTCTATCGCCCTGGACCGGGCGAACGTCTTGTAGAAGCGATTGTCAAAACCCCTGACAATGTCTTTGATCTCATCCGTCGTCACCAGTTGGATTGTGATCCCGTACAGAATGGTTGGGTGCAGGGCGCGGTGACCAGCCGGCAGCTGAAGACGCAAGAAAGGCTTGCGAACGAGTATGCGGACTTCGGCGTTCAGTTCGAATGCCTCGATCGCCAGGGTCTTCGTGATCGGTCCGGCGCCCATGGGTTCGAAGGCGGCCTCTTCTGTCCAACGGCAGGGTCGCTTCAACCTCTCTCTTATACACGAGAGCTTTGCCGAGCAGCTATGAAGCTGGGGGCTCGGGTCTTCACCAAAGCGAAGGTGAACAACCTTCAGAAGAAGGGGCCAGATTGGCACCTAACAACGGATGACGGCCGCGTGACGGCTTCAACCGTTTTGATCTGCACCAATGCCTATACTGATGATTTGATTGACGGTCTCAAGGAGCGAGTGGTGCCTGTCCGGAGTCTTTTGATGGCGACGGAACCATTGTCAGATGACTTGCGCAAAACGATCATGCCAGGCGAGGTGACCTTCGTCGACAAGCGCCGCTTGATTCTCTATCTCCGCTATGATCGGAACGGCCGCCTATGTGTTGGCGATCATGGGCCGATGCGCGACAACTTTGCGCTTAGCGATTATCAGCGCATCAAAAAGCGAGTCGTGGATGTTTTTCCGGCCCTCGCCGGCGTCAAATGGGAATTTCACTGGGGTGGTCGCGTGGCGATGACCAGAAGCTCGCTGCCCTTTTTGCAGATGATTCAACCAGGGTTGATCGCCGGCATGGGATATAATGGTCGCGGCGTTGGCATGGGTTCGATCATGGGCCGGACGCTTGCTGAATTCGCTCTCGGCAAATCCGAAACGATGTTGCCATTTCCGCTGACACATCCGAAACAATTTCCACTACACCAATTCCATCGGCTGGGCGTAGCTATGGGCATTCGTTGGCATGGCCTTCTTGATTGGCTTGAGACGCGTCGACTGGTGGTCTAGTTCTGCCCATCTATTCCATTCAACGACTTGGCAGCGCAGCGCCTTTCGCATCGCTATAGACCGTCACGTCACCGCGGTATTGGAGGTTCGGAAGGGGCGCCGTAGCGCACCCTTCCTCTACATAAGCTAGCCGATCAGCTCTTTGAGGCTAGCTGCATTTTGGTCGCCAAGCGTGTGACATCGTTGGCTACCATATCGACGGTGAAGGATTTGTCCTTTGCTTCTCCGTACGAGCTTTCGCTGATCGATCCTGTCACGTCGATCAGATCACCTCTGTCGAGGTTCTTCTTGGCCCAGCGAACAGTCCCGGTGTTCAAGATTGTGACCGTGTTCCACCGGGTCTTATAGGTCGGTGCAGTCTTACCGCTCTCATCTGTCTCGCCTTTCCCGAGATATTGAGACGCGATCCGAACTTTGAGAACATTATCAAAGTCCAGGACTTTGCCGACGAGGCCGACAATTCGAAAGTCACTACGTCCAAGCATAGGACATCTCCCTCTGATTAGAGTGTGCGGCAGGACCTTGGGTCCTTCGGCGCAGACGGTGCCGCGTGGCGCCAGATGCAGTCGATGTGATCGACCGCAACAAACGCGGGCACCGTAGGCCGCCTTTGTCCTGTCGTACGATTGAAGCGGCCCACGGCTCGGGACCGTATCTCTCTTGACCTATGCGCTTGCCTTGCTTGAGCAGCCTGTCAACGCAATCCGAGCCGCCATGGATGTCTGCCAAACAGGAAAAGACATTTGACAAATGAGCGTCGGAATGTGCCCGAAGTGCCGATGACTCCCTGGCCGGCTATTCACGTGTTCCTTTTGCGAAGCCGGCATGGAGCCCGCCTCGTACGATGCGCTCAATCTCGGCTCGGCTCCAGGGTCGCCGTCCGATTTGGTTCTGCATCGCCAGGCCCGCATCAACCAGTGCACCTAAGGCGTCATCGACGAGCCAATGCGGGTTGGCGGCAAGCAAGATGCCCATCCGAAACGCACCGGCGTTGAGCGTCGAGTTCTGGGTGCCAGGCTCGGCTTCGGCGATTTGTTGGCAGATGCCACTCAAGGCGGCGTCGACATAGCGTGCGGACAGATCACTATCGTCGCTGGCCAAGGCCTCTTGATATCTTTTGGGTAGCGTCGGCGCTTCGGACTCGACAAAAAAGGTTGCAAGCCAGTTGGGCCATGGAGCGAGGTCGGCTTCAGCAAACGCGATGTCCCAGCGATACCCGGGAGATGGAGCGACCTTGATCATGGCCCCTGTCGTTCTGCAATCCAGGCCAGGAGGGACCGAGCCTTTGCCACCACTCCTGTTCTTGAGTTTCGGTCGATGACTGAAGAGAAGGTGGAAGCCACCTGACGGCGTTTGTTGGCGCACCGTTTCGGGAAGCTCAGTCGCGTTTTTCAGACAGAGTTGCTCGAGTTCTTCCAGGCCGCCATGTTGTTTGTCGACATCAAGGGCATCAAACCCAGCCGCTGCGCCACATGCTAGAGCGAGTTCGGCATCGGGCCAGCGTTGCCACCAGCGCTCGACCCTCTTTATGTCGCAGGATGCGTCATACACACCGGCTTGGGTTAATGGCACCTTGGTTCCTGCTCGGATTGGGACCACAGGTCGTCCTTGACTGGCGAACGCTATTGCAGCCTTTAGGATCGACAGCGTCGTCATCAGAACGCAACCATAAGGTTCTTATTGACCTTTCCCAGGGGGGTAATCGCAAAGGCCCTCCGACGACGAACGGATAACGAAACGAGGACATAGTTGGCTCCGTCACGACTGAGTTTGCCATCAACTACGACTTGGCGCTCGGACGAGTTGGTCCTCGGACATGATAGCTGTCGTAGAAGGACGATCGGTTCCAAGCCATGCGCCAGGGCGGGATGCCTAAGGTCGAAAGGGGCCCTCAAGGACCGGGTTTTCCACCGCTCCTTTTCGTAAACTTTTGAGATCAGGTCTCTTTGACGTGCGATCTTTAGGCTCCCGAATCGTTGTGCCGTGTTCCTCTCTTCATCTCAAGCGAGGTGTCTCTTGGACCCAAGACACGTAGGGCTGTGGAAGTATTGCAGATATCTCTAGGTCGTAGCGAGAAAACCTCTCTCAAGAGGCAGGCCCCATTGATGAGGTCCTTCATAACATCGGCGCTCGTTGACGTTGACACGTCAGCCGACGGGCATGTGAGACAATCGAGGCTTTTAGGCAGACAGGATGCTTTCGGGATAGGCTTGCAAGGTCTCCAAAAAGTTTTTTCCGAATCGATGCAATAGTTCAGCGGCCTCAGGTGTCCTTATGCGCATTGGGAACCAACTGCCTATGGAGCAGACACAATGAAGCGCATGATCACATGCCTCCTTTTCACCTCGACACTCGTCGGTTGCCAGGGGTTCCATGAAGCGCGCGAGACCGCCCGTTTCTCGCCGACGCCCAAAGTCGTGAACATCGCCCAAGACGATATCATTCGAATTGTTACGCCGTTTCCCGAACCTCGGGTCATCACCACGAGTGACGCAGAGATCACCCGCAGCCAGCACGTCCTCTATGTGCTGCCATCGGATCAACAGATCATTTCGATGTTTGTGACGGATTCCCAGAATGAGGCAAATTCGGTGAATTTGACGCTTCGCCCCAAAGAGGGCGGCGTGCGTGAGATCGATGTTGCTGTAGCGGATTCGGCACGAACAATACTGGCTGCAAGTTCTAATACCGCAGCCTCGAAGCCAGGAACACCGAAGGCAACGTCTAAGGTTGTGGAATGGTCCGACAAGAAATGTCGGCTCTGCCGCGCTGATGGTCAAAGCGGCAGTGACTATGACGGTGATTCTGACCGCGGGGAAGCATGGTAGACGCCCGGTCCGTCCGCGGCGCGGTCTCACGCACGAGCGACCTTCAGAAACTGCCGGCGGCGGGCATCGAAATCGACGACGCCAGAGGCGGAGCTTAGGTTGATGAACCTGAATGTCCGAAGGAAGCGAACCAAGCTTGACGGTAGGCCTCCTGTTCGTCGATAGACCCGACAACATTGGCATCGGCGGGATCGAAGATATGGACGATATCACCTGATGCCGCTGGACGGCCCATTCTCAAAATATAAGCAGTCGAACAGCCCGATTGCCGCATCATTGGCGACGGAAATACATCAGGCCTGGCGCCTTGGCAGAGAACTTGTGCACCATCCCTTTCCAGCAGACGACGAAGATCGACCAAGCACTGAAAGAAGTCGTCGTTTTCAATGATGATGTCGTTACACTTGGTCGAGCGGACTTCTATGCGACAGGTGCCCGGGGTGCCGAGCGGCCCGTGTCGTATGAGTTCAGCATCGACCAAATGACCATCAGAATATTTGATTGATATCGTCACTTTCATTTCAATCTCACGCGGTCATTGGCTCTTGCCTTTTGGAATTCATGGGTTGGGGCTAAGGAAAGCATGTGGTTTTTGCTCGACATCATGTCGATGCAGACAGTTCAGAGAATTCTCTCGGGATTGGCGATCATGCCCAACAAAATGCGATCAAGGTGTCAATTTTTCGCGTGCAATAACACGTAGTTACGAGGCAACGATGGATGGGACCAATACTGCGTTGTCCGTCAGCCAAAAAAAAGCCCGGCAAGAACCGGGCTGACCAATCCAGAGAAATCGGGGAAGCTACCGATGATCGGTATTCGTCTTTCTCATATATTGAGCTAACAATGTCCCTCCATTATTGTCAAGATATAGTATCTATTGAGAAATAGAATGCTACATATTGTTGTAGAAATGACATGGTTGCAGATTCGAATCACTATGATCGTTATGATGAGAGCACGTGTTTACAGACAGCGCTTCCCAAAGAGGTCTGTGATGGTAGGGGATCGGAGACGATCCGAACGACTTCAATGAGAACAACAAGGTTTTGACGATCAATATGGGCGCCGTCCTTGCAGTGAAGCCCAACATGGTGTCGCGTTATGGAACGGGGCGTGAGACAATCCTCTGCTGCGAGCTTAAGATGTCAACGATCGGGCTTATCTGCAAAGTTGAATCATGCCGTATTTTATCTCACTTCGCGGGGTCGCATCCTTTTGTCTTGGTGGCGTAAGCCAAACAGAAGACCCAGCAGAGCTTCTCGCGCGTCACTGAAGAAATGCGTGGTCAGATGCGTGCCCTTTTCGACAAGATCGATGCGCATTCTGGCGGGGCAACAGGCGGTGCCAAGCGATACGTCATGTCATCGATACCCTGGCGTGGCATGAGGACATGAACATGTTGGATCGAGAGCTTTCGGCAGTACGTGCGGATACGCACGTATCGCAAATGGCGCTGAACGACACCAGGGTCGACGTTTTCCGATTGCGTACCAAGGTCCGCGTTCTTGATACCCGAGGGAGCTCCTGACATGTGTGGTCGATATCTCCTCACATCGCCGCTCGAAGCCATCCAGCAGATGTTCAAGATCGATCAGATGACCAATCTTGGACCGAATTACAACGTCGCTCCGACACACGACATGCCGATTATTCATCGAAAGCAGGGAAGTTCGGGTAACGAGCTTACTGTCGCGCGTTGGGGCCTCATCCCCCATTGGGCCAAAGATACCAAGATCGCTTACAGCACGATCAATGCGCGGTCCGAGACCGCCGCGCAAAAGCCAGCATTTCGCGACGCCTTCAAGCGTCGCCGCTGCCTGGTACCTGCCGACGGCTTTTACGAGTGGAAGCGTGACGGTAAGGAGAAGCAACCCTATCTCATCCGCTTACAAGGTGGCGGGGGATTCGCATTTGCCGGTCTTTGGGCAACATGGAAGGATGTGACCAGCTTTACCATCATGACCACCGAGCCGAACGAGTTCATGGCCGATATTCACAATCGCATGCCAGTGATCCTTAGCCTAGAGAATCACGAAAGGTGGCTCGATGTTGAAGCCGCCCCGGCAAACATCCTTAAGCCATGTCCGTCTGATTGGCTGGAGGCCTATCCCGTCGACAAACGCGTCGGCAATGTACGAAATAATGATGCGTCGTTGATTGAACCGATAGCTAAGCAATAATCGCTTTTCTGTGCCGCATCGTCCCAACTCGTAAAAGGCATACTGGCTCTCAGACCTTCCGCCTCATCTTTAGCGTCGACGTTGCCTGTTCCGTTCAAAGAGGTTGTTGCTTCACCTGATAACGTTTCCGTCGTCGGAGATAGGCAAGGATCGCGTGGGCGATACATCCGATGACATAGACGGCCATGGCGGCAATCAATAATCCCGTGAGGCCGAAGGAACCAAGTGTCAGAAGAAACATCGGCGTTCCCAGGCAGTTTCCAAGATTGCCCAATTGCGCCATCGCGCCATTCGATAGGGCCTGGGCTTCAATGCTGTCATTGAGCTCAGGGACTGCTGCGAAGCTTGCACCTTGCACCAAGCCGAGAACGGCGAAGAGTAGGATCGAGGCGAGGGACGGGGACATGCCGGCCATCAGAAGAGCGAGCACGGCCATTGCCAGGATAAAGCCTGCCATGACGATCGTTGTTGCCGAGACGACAGCAAGGAGTGGTGCCACGACCAAAAGTGCGACAGCGATACTGGCAAGGGGCATCAATCCTGTGACATGGCGCCGGCTTTCCTCAGGCAGCATATCGGGCAGGATGGCGATGAGGGCGACAAAAGTCAGTGTGTAGAATAACCAGCCGATGCCAGGCGCCGATATCGGCGGCGAACGGTAAGCGGCAATGTGCTGACGCCAAATACGCATGATGCCAAACGGCATGTCGTTTGCGGGTGGCCTTTCCGCAAATGTCCCCATGCTCAGCACCAACAAGCCGGCAACCACCGCGAGAAACAGGCCGTGGACGACAAAGAGCCCACTCAATCCATAAGCCGTTGCAAAGGGTAAGCCGATCCATGCGACGATGGCGAACGAAACCCCAAAAAAAGTACTCCAAAGCGTCATCGCCAAGCCGCGATATCGGTCCGCGCTTACTTGAGCGATAAGCGTGGGCGCCGCGACGACGATGATCAAATGAGAGGCGCCCTCAATCACACGGCTCACGAGCATCAATGAGAGTCCCGGCAACATGGCCTGCCAGAACGATAAGGCCATCCCGAACAATAGCGCGATAAGTAGCAATCTGTAGGAACCTAGCCGTGATATGATCACGCCAGCGGTCATTCCGAAGAGAACACCGACGAAACTGATGAGCGATAGGAGCCATCCCAATTCGCTGCCCGCCTCTGGATAGAGGTCTCGAACAAGAGAGAAAGGGACAGCGATCTTGGCAAACTGCGCTGCAGCGCCAAGCCCAGCCAGCCACAAAACCAATATTGTAAAGACTGATCGTTGAGACGAAAGAACCATGCAGACTCGATACTGCAGAGCCAGCACCGAATCCACGCATAAAACATGCGCCTAGGTCGGGACGCCTGTCACCAGTCTGACGGGCGTTCCATCGGACAGATAGAGACGCTCCCAACATATCCTACCGGCACTGATCACAATCTCATCAAAGACCTTTTCCGACGTGATGAAGCATTTTGGCGAGGGCGTCTGCGATGACCACCAGTCGGTTTCGGCAAGTTCCGCCTCAGCCTGCTGTATCTCGTCAGTCGCAAACTGCCAAAGCGAAACACCTAGCAGGGCATCTTGCGAGTTTTGCCAGTCCTTGGCACGGCGGCGTGAATAAGCAAGGCAGACATGGGTCGCGTCATCGACCAAGTGGACACAATCAGTCGAGTTCTCGACCAATCGACGCAACGCCGCATCATCGGTTCTGGAAGAGGCTAGTACATCCAGCGCATGCCGCTGTGTTTCTGGCGAGGGAATTTGAAAACCAGATTCCCATCGGGAAATGCTGGCTTGGTCAACTTCCAGAATATCCGCCAGCGCAAATTGTTTCATGCCCATCGCACGACGCAACCGCTTGAGGCGACGTCCAAACACGGGCAGAGGCAATTGCGACGAGGGGGCCATGCTCAAAGTTTAGCGGCCGAACTCTGGAAGCGAAAGTGAATCCTACTGCGAACAATCTGGAACGAGCCTTATCAAGGGATGATCCGAATGAATCCTGCAGAGCTCTTGCCTTTTGGAGATAAAGAAATCGCCCATACAAGAGACATCGAATAGTAAAATCTCTCGAAATTATCGGACCCAAGGTCAATTCAGGAGACAAGAATACCGCTTTGATAGCAGATTATTTTCCAGTTTACTGGTCCACTTTGCTAGCTTACACAATATAAAGACGTATTTATATCAAAAAAGAGAGAATAAAAATGTACACGCGAATTACACATTTCCATGTCTACGAAAGTAAGCTCGGAGAACTTGAACAACGGCTCTCTGATTTGTGTAAGCAGATCCGTCAAATTGATGGTCTGGTCGACGCCTACTCAGCGTGGCGTGATGACGGCGAAGGAGTGTCCGTTGCTTTTTACGAAAGTGAGGCTCTTGCCGACCGCGCTGCTTTAGAGGTCCAGTCGATGTGGGCAGGCTTTAACGACCTGCTTTCGGCACCCATTCAAGTTTCAACATATGACACGACGATGCACCTCTCTTTTGGAACCTGAACGGGTCAATTGTTCAGCAGGCGGGACTCTAGAGGTCTTGCAGGCACGCACGCGAGGGCGTGTCGGAAGGCATAGGCAGCGACATTGAGACAGCGAGCCGTCACTCGGGCCAGCCAAAACAGAGGTGCAAAATGGGTGCGATCGGTGCTTTGATGCGCAAAAGGTCTGACGTTTCTTCGTCGCGAAATCCTGCAATTAGAACACATCCTAAGCCTTCAGCGGTGGCTTGAAGAAGAACGTTCTGCGCTGCCGCTCCTGCTTCGATATAGACATACCGAAGGCCCCGAGCACCAAAAGGCGGCTGTTCCGCAAAGGCTCGCGTTGGCGATGCTAGATCAGCACATATTGTAATAATCCCTGCTGCTCTCCCTATCCAAGGCTGGCTGTCGAGCGCAGCGCGCTCTAGATCCTTCCTCATGTCGCGATCGATAACTTGGGTCATGCTCTGCGTCTCAGAACTCACGGAGTAGACGCCCCTCGTTGCGCCTTCGACGTTTCCGATCGTGACCATCAGCTGAAGGGGATAGAGGGCATGGGCTGAAGGCGCGGTGCGATGATGTTCATCGTCGGACTCGCCCTGAGCGGCCCATAGTAAGTTCTGCAATGCCATCGACGAAACAGCACGCTCACGAAACTCTCTGCAACTTCGGCGTCCGGACATCGCTCTGTGGAGGGAGATGGCCGACATATATCTAACTCCGATGTGGCGATTGACGTTGGCTTGAATACCGAGGTTGGTCTCCAGCTGGGTGGAGGATCAAAGCACTCTCCATCCGCAAAAACGAGTCATCTGATCCAATTCGTTAGGTCCGATGCTCAGTGTCGAACAACTCGGTCTTGCTTTCAGGAATCGTTCCACGAAGCCGATCTAAGGTGCATTGAAACTTTGCCTATAGTCGGATGGTGAAACACTCAACAGTCGCATGAAGGCGCGGCGCATGCGTTCCTCATCGTTAAAGCCACACACGAGGGCAACTTGCTTCATGCCGAGATCTGTTGTCTCTAACAGGTCGCGCGCGGTTTCAGTGCGGATGGCCTCTACTGCCTTTGCAGGCGTCAATCCCATCTGCTTGGAATATAGCCTCGAGAAGTTGCGGGCGCTCATATTCATACGATCGGCCAGGACTTCGACCCGAAGATCCAGATGAACGTTATTGGTCATCCACTGATGAAGGGCGTCGAAACGCCCGTTTGTGTCCTGTGACTGACGGCCCAGAATCGGGCTGAACTGAGACTGCCCACCGGAGCGCACCATATGGGTAACCATCGACCTTGCGACTTGGAGTGCAGAGGGGCGGCCTAAGTCTTCGGTAACGATCGCCAAGGCCATGTCGATTCCGGCAGTAATTCCCGCCGACGTCCAGATATGGCCATCCTTGATGTAAATGGGGTCGATTTCGACCTGGACGTCTGGGAAACCGTCCGCGAGAGTTTTGCAATCTTCCCAGTGCGTGACGGCTCGTCGCCCGTTGAGCATTCCTGTTGCCGCAAGAACCAAGGCGCCTGAACAAACCGTACAGACGCGCTGGGCTTTGGACGCAAGTTTCGCAATTCTCTGCACAAGCGTCGTGTCATGCATGGCCGTGTTGGCGCCGTCACCACCGACCACCACAAGGGTATGAATTTGCCGATTTAGGTAACGGGCCATCGGCTCACTTGGGATTGAGACGATGGTGTTTGTTGACACCATGTCACCAGCAAATGACGTGACCGCGCAGCGATATCCATTCGAGCCCGTATCCAAATCCGGAGCATGGGAAAAGACCTGAAGCGGACCGACAAGATCGAGAAGAACGATATTGGGGTACACGACAAAAACCACCAGTCTGGGGGCATTATCGGCGTGCTGCGATTTGGCAGAAAATGAGGTCATGTTGTCATTCATGCCAGTTCTTATGCTGTTAGTCTATGGATTACAGAAAGGAGAGACCCACATGTTGGCACTCAAACCCAATTGTGAATGTTGTGATAAAGACCTGCCGCCATCAGCGACGGACGCCAGAATGTGTACGTTTGAGTGCACGTTTTGCGCGGAATGCGCCGAGACTAGGTTTGGCAACACTTGCCCCAATTGCGGTGGGAATCTTGTGGAACGTCCGATCCGTCCTGAACGGCATCTCTTGAGGAATCCGGCATCCACCAAGCGTTTTACCAAGGCACATACAGAATGCGCGCATTTGCACGCTTAGGAAGGGGAGGGCGCGATGCGCGATTTACCGGAAATTCTAAATTGGCGACGACTGGACGATAAAATCACATTATCTGGCCAGCCAACCGAAGCACAACTTGCCGACATCAAAGAGCTTGGCGTGACCCACGTCATCAATCTTGGACCCCATCACAACAAGGGGGCGCTCGAGGATGAAGCGGGTTCGGTCGAGGCGCTTGGCATGGAGTACATTTACATCCCCGTAGAGTTCGACCGTCCAACGGATCAAGATTTTGAGAAGTTCTGTACCGCGATAGAGAGCCACCCGGACACACAAATCCATGTGCATTGCATCTATAATGCCCGCGTTAGCGCCTTCTTTTACCGCTATGCCAAGACTGGCCGTGGTATGCCCGAAACCGAAGCCCACGCGCTGATGGATAGTATTTGGAGACCGGGGGATGATTGGGCCGAATTCATTGGTAATCTGAATGCGGTCGGTCAGCCAAACCGTTATGCCGGCGAGGATTACTGATGCGCGCCACGTAACTTCCTGTCTTAGGCGGGCATTTAACCATGATCGTGCTACATGGACTGTTCGATCTTAGGTCTGGTGTAAGCGTGGCGGACTTCAGATCCGCATTTCAGGCCTTTCATGAACACTTGAAAGAAGAACGCTTAGTTACGTCAGCCCGATTCATGAAACATCAACCCCATGCCGGCTATGATTCACGCCCGCCTAGAACGGAATTCTACATCGCCATGGAATTTGTTGACCGGGCACAGGCAGAGCGTTGCTGGTTCTATGTCGAATCGGGTGACGAACCCCTCCACAGTTTGCACGTTGCGATGAACCGTCTCGTGCAGAGAGCCAGCTTTTTCTTCTACGATGACGTTTGGCACGACATCGGTCAGCGATGATCATCTCGAGCAACGAAATCGACGCCCGGTGCTGTGCCAACCATCGTTTGGGTACGGCGCAAAATGAGGTGTTCATGCCATGTCGATGGATAATCGGGGCGAACTTCGCGTCTTGGCCTGCCAGATCTTGGTTCCCGAAACGTCCAGTGTTGCCGATCGTGACCGACACTTGGAGACGCTTTGCGGTAAAGTCCGTCGTGAGCTCATGCGGACCGCCAATGACCTAGTCCTGCTGCCTGAGCTCGCGAGCATCGACTACTCAAGGGATAGCTTCGACCGCTTGGATCTCTTGGCCGAGGCGATCGATGGTCCGTCCTTTCAGATGTGGTCGGCGGTCGCACGTGAGCATGAGACCCATATCGCTTATAGCTTTCCCAGGCGATCTGACGACGGCTATCGCATAACAGTTGCCGCCGTAGATCAGAGGGGGCAACTCTTGGGGTACTATGACAAGCTTCATCTCGCACAATATGGCGCCGCCATGGAGAAGGAATACTTCAAAAGAGGCGAGGGGCTTTTTGTCGTCGACATCCACGGGTTCAGGTTGGCCCCGATCATTTGCTATGACATACGATTACCTGAGCTCAGCCGAACGCTGGTCATCGATCATCGAGTCGACGTCATCCTCCACCCCAGCGCCTACTTCCGTGATGAGTCATTTTATAGCTGGCATGCGTTTGCGATCAGTCGGGCCATCGAAAACCAAGTCTACTTTTTGAGCCTGAACCGTGCAGGAGAGTCCTACGGAAGGTCAATCTGCTGCACACCTTGGGTCGACCAAGCCCAAGAGCCTTTGATCTTTTCGGAGCACCAAGAAGACTTGGTGCAGATCATTTTGAGAAAAAGTCGGATCGCTGCCGCTCGCCACAACTATTCATTCTTAAGAGACCGATTGGATGACTATCACCTAAGTCTCAATCGAGCTCAAAGCCTGGGTAAGCAGCATTGAGCGATCACGTAGCGAGGACGGGAGAGATATGGAGCCACTTCAGTTGCTCAAAAATGGCGTCCTACGCGAGCATCGGATAGACCTCCAATGACGAGACAATGGGTGCATGGCAATTAAGCCTGTCTCGAACGTTCGCTCTTTGCAGACGACATCACCGTCGACTTCACGTCGTTGGTCGGTGGCGAGCCTGCGTTGATCCCAGCGGATGCATTCATCGACGGCTGAGCGAACAATTTAAAGCCGACTAAGACCAGCTTCCACCGACGTAGGAACACCGTGTCACCTTCACGGGCCCCAACACCGCTGTCATGCTGTCTCATGGTTACGCTTGGAATCGAATGGAACCGGGTGCACCGCCAGAGAATGCTGGCAACCTCCTTTGGGAAGTTTAGGGCGTCAATGATCACAACTTCGAGCAATAGGATGGAGGTGGGCGTGTGACGTCAATGTCCTTCACCGTGACGGCCAAGCGTGCCAGCGTCTTTGTCCACGATACAGTGCCCGAGAGCTGATGTTGAACGCGACGTGGAGATAAAGAACCTGCGCCTGCTCTCCGCCAGCACCCAGTCCCCGGCCGGTTTACAACTCGCCGTGGCGATCACTTGGCTGACGGCAGGCGCTAACTTTCTTGGCTTCAAGATTGCCGTCGGCGCGATACCACCCTTTTTGATGATGTCGTTAAGGGTCGGCATCGCGGGTCTCTTGCTCTTGCTCGCTTTATTGGTGATGCGAGTATCGTTGCCGCGTTTTGACTTGCGGCCATATCGAGATGCTTGCTTGTCCGGTTTCTTGTTCTTAGCGCTCGGGCAAGGTTTGATTGTTGCAGGCGTTCAGTATGTTGGTGCTGGCTATGCTGCTCTTCTGGCGGCAACAGCGCCCTTGATGACCGCCATGATTGCTTGGATCTTGGCTGGGGCTCGACCAGGGAACCAGGCTATGGCGGGCCTTCTTCTTGGATTTGGTGGACTGTTGCTGCTTATCGCGCCGAGCCTAGCCATACCAGGCACGGCCAAGGGGGTAGGCTTGATTCTCGCTGGAACGCTCGCCTGGGGAGCCGGTATGCACCATGCAACGACCATGAGACGGCCGGAAAGTGCTCTGGTCGCCACGGTTCTGCAAATGCTGCCGGCGAGTATAATTCTTCTCATCATGAGTGCCGTCAGCGGCGAATGGGATGCCTTCGTAGCTTCATCGGTTTCAGTCGATGCTTGGGCCGCCCTAGCTTATCTGATCATCATCGGTTCGCTGCTTGGTTACAGCGCTTTCGTATGGATTCTTCCGCGGGTTTCGCCCCAAGTCGCAAACAGCTTTTTCTATGTCGGACCGGTCATCGCCTTGTTTTTGGGATGGATGGTTCTTGGGGAGACCGTGCGGCCACTGGAATTGGTTGGAGCCTTGATCACGCTTGCTGGCGTCGCTCTGATGATATCTTCGCCAAGGCTTGTTCGGCGAGGTCAATAAGGCAGGCTTTCATCCCAGGACTTGACGTGCCATTCAATGATGATCGTGCTCATAATAGCGACCTGTTTAACAGTCATTGCAACAGCCTGGGCAACCTCAATGTGCCGCTCCGCCGCGCCGTGATGCAAGCCGCCACGCTCCATCCCCTCTGTCTCGGCCGCAGCTTCTGTTGGTGACGTGACGAGGGTGTGTCGATCATGCCTCGTCCCCATGGTTTTGAGGTCATCGATGCGATCACCGACCTTCGAGGGGGCCGTCTCTAGTCGGTCAGTCACGACTGGCGGGACGGCGTTGGCGAGAAACGACATCTTACGTGATGACAACAGTCATGCTGTTCAAAACCTGTCACTCATTCCATGGCAAGACATTGCCGAATCGAATGAGCTCACCATGGGCTGCGTCGGGGATTTTCGGGCTCATTAAGAAGTCGATGACGGCACGAGCGGCCTGATCGGGGGTCTGGGCATTGGACATATCGTCAAACCATGGCCGTGAGGCGGCTGTATCAATGAGGCCGGGGCAGACAGCGTTGATCAGAACGTCGTCGGGCCCTGTCTCCCTGATTAATCTCGCAGCGATCCGAGCGGTTGCGACCTGGCCAATCTTCGAGGGGATATTGATCCAGTCCGGCCAGCCCTCTTGTGCAGCGGTTCCATTTTCCATGGCAGCGACATAGGCGTCCATCGAAGTCTCAATATCGTCAAGTGCCAGCCGCTCCGTATCAAACAACGGCTGAAGATGCGAAGGTAGGTTCGACAAGCGTCCAAAGGAACTTGCAATGATGGCGTAACGAGCGCCCGGTTGTAAGAGAGGCATCAAAGCATCCAAAAGGCGCCGGGACCCGTGGTTGTTCGTTTCGACAAACGCCCGCACTTGGTCGGCCTGAGAGTGATCCTTCGTGATGCGCGCTGCCGCATTAGAGGCAACGATGTCGATCCCGTTGTGACGGTCGCGCAGCATGTCGGCGAGGTTGCTGATGGTGTTTTCGTCGGTGACATCCACCCGCTCAAGTCTGAGCTGAGCCGAGGTCGATCCGAGGCTCTCGATGGCCGCCTGGCCATTCGCGAGATCGCGCACTGCAAGATAGATGACATCGTCTGACCCAAGCGCGGATGCGAGGCCACGAACGAGGGCCAAGCCCAAACCTTGATTGGCTCCGGTGACAAGAGCGATCTTTCCCATCAGGCACTCCTCATTGATCCCAAGTATGCCGTTCAGATCGGGGTGCACCGATGCCTATCGGCAGCTTGATTGTTCGACACGATGTCGAACCATTTCCGACGTAGTCCATGTCTTTGGCAAGTCGATCAGGTTTGCTCAAGTCAAACCTTGTATGCGACGATAAACTCAGAATGCCAACGCGATCCAGCGGCTTTTGCCCAAATCTAAATGGTTTCCCAGGGGATGTCCTTGGTGAAGCTATCCGCAAGGAAATCAATGAAAGATCGAATCCGAACCGGCATGAAGCTTCTAGAAGCGTAAAGGGCATGAATGTCGACAAGAGCGGCGTGATGGTCGCGGAAGAGTTCAACTAGATCACCGCGCTTGAGCGCCTCATAGACGATGAAGTCAGGCTGAAGAATGATTCCAAGCCCGCTGATCGCTGCGTTGAGGAGAGCATCGCCATTATTGCTCCAAAGCTGATTTCTGACGGGAACACGATTGGTGGTCCCGTCGGGGGCCTCGAAGGTCCAGGCGTCACGTCCGGACCAATAGGGATAACCCAGTGTCACGTGGTTGGTGAGCTCTGAAACCGTCTTTGGCGTTCCCCGAAGCTCGAGATAAACAGGGGCTGCACAAAGGATCATACGGCAAGCCGCAAGTTTTTTGGCGATCAGTGCCGAATCGCTAAGACGACCTATTCGGATCGCGAGATCAAAGCCCTCATCGGTTAGATCGACCATTCGATCGTTCAATACCAGATCGATCTGCATCTCGGGGAAATCAGCCATATAGTCTTTCAGGCGGGGCGCCAGATGGCGGACGCCAAAGGACATGGGCGCGGTAACGCGCAGGCGACCACGAGGCTGCGAGGTTTGTGCGCTCGCTTCTCGGTCCGCATGTTCGATTTGATCAAGAATTCGGCGCGCATGGTCAGCGTAGGCTTCACCGACTTGCGTCAAGCTGAGCCGCCTTGTTGTACGATTGAGGAGGGTCGCACCGAGTTCGGCCTCCAAGTCCATGATCAAGCGCGATGCAGCGGTGCGCGAAAGTCCGAGATAATCCGCAGCGGCGGTAAAGCTCCCCCGCTCCACCACGGTGGCGAACACGGAAAGAGCACGAAGCTTGTCCATCGATTGTTCCGTTTTTCGGGATAATAAGTTTCGTTTGCAGGAGATTATTTTTTCTCAGTGCGACAATACCTTGTCCTTGTCAATCACTTGTGGCGGACAATGACCGATCCGCCGGGACAATAGGAGGATCACAATGGCTACAACATCTCACCATGACTATGCCGCCCTGGTTCTGCGCGTCGGCCTCGGCGTCATGGCGTTGGCACATGGGTTTTTAAAGATCTTCGTCTTTACGATCCCGGGTACCGTCGGTTTCTTCGAACAGCTCGGTTATCCGGGAGCCCTTGCTTATATCGTGATCACCGCCGAGGTCTTGGGAGGGCTCGCTTTGATTGCTGGCATTGGAACGCGTTACGTTGCGACAGCGATGATTCCGATCCTGATTGGCGCCACGATGACTCATGCCGGTAATGGCTGGTTGTTCTCGAATGCCAATGGAGGTTGGGAGTTTCCCGCATTTTGGACATTGACGTTGATGGTTCAAGCCCTGCTGGGTGATGGTGCTTACAGTCTCAACCAACTCGTTGCACGTCGCGTCAAGTTAGCGGTAGCTTGAGGAGAGGATCATGCAAGGAACGCTCATGACGAATGACGACGCCTCGACGGTTCAGGACGCCCGACCCGATAGGGATAACAAGGTGATCGACCCCCGTGTTCGAATAGGCCATGTGCATCTGAAAGTCGCTGATCTCGAGAGGTCTGTTGCCTTTTACTGTGAGATTCTCGGTCTCGAGGTGATGCAGCGATATGGTGAGGACGCCGCGTTTCTGTCAGCCGGAGGTTATCATCATCACATCGCTCTCAACACCTGGCAAAGCCGAGAGGGGACGCCGCCACCTACCAACAGTACCGGCCTCTTCCATGTCGCTTTGCTCTATCCCGATCGTCGAGCCCTAGCAGATGCACTGCAACGAGTTCGCAAGGCAGGGATTGCCCTTGATGGGGCGAGTGATCACGGTGTTAGTGAAGCGCTGTATCTACGCGACCCCGATGACAATGGACTTGAGCTATATTACGACCGTCCCCGGCATCTCTGGCCACGGACGGATGACGGCAGCCTTGCCATGGTCACGAGACCTTTGGACCTTGGTGATCTGCTGAGAGCAGCGACTGACGAAGCCTGAAGCGGTCCGGGGACAGATGCATCCGATGGCCAGAGCCCGGCCGAGGTACAACGTTCGAGTAATGTCGGCAGTTACGAGAGAAGCCTTCACACCTTGCCCGGCAGCACAATGATGGGCGCTTAGGGACATCAACGATAATGGCGCTACGATGTCATTGATCGATCATGCAACGGTTGGCGGTGGTGCAGAGGGGATCTGCCCACCGCGATCGTTCTTATAGCTGCTTCCAAAAGACGACTTTGTCAGCACCAGCCTCGTAAAATTCACGGATGCGAGCCTCCTCGACATAACCCTGTTTTCGGTAGAACGCTCGTGTTCGCTCAAAGGCTGGAACCCCCATTGTCTCCACAAGCAAGATTCGTTCGCCCGCACTAGCGAGTCGATTCTCGAGATAGGTCATCATATCGGCGCCGATCCCCTTGCCCTGATGTTCTGGATCGACACCAATGGCTAAGAGATTCCAGGTGCCCTCGGTCATCCGTTCCGGCTCGCAAAATCCGAATGAAATGGCTTTGCCTTCGAGAGAATAGATGAACCAAATATCTGGTTTCGATCCATCAAGGTAACCCGCAATCATGTCGTCCAACATGTCGGGAGGAAACAGCTCTGTCGCGTCGGCGATGTGTTTGATTTGGGAGAGGTCCTGCCGCTGGACAGGACGAATATGTGCATGTTGGTCCAAAGATTTAGCCTCGCTAATGGAATAGCTTTACTGCCGGCACGGGTCGATAGGCTCTTGGCAAGTCGAAGATAGGTTATGCGACTTGGGAGGCCAACAACAGGTCAGCGGTTGCTCATGCATAGCGCAAAAAGCCCAACTGACAGTGAGTAAGTCGTATCAGCTCGGGCATGTGTCGTCCAATGCAGCGACGCTTCGATGCTTTTTGCCCGCAACGACGACATTAAGCAGCGTGGGATATAAGCGTACGGCATCTGATGATCTGTACAGACGAAAGGAACTTTGCCGGGCGGCCTTCGGAGTCTTTCTGCGGAGGGAAGATGACGTTCGTACAAACGTTCGATGACGACTTCGCTCCGTCGGAGGTGCCTCTACTCAGCCTCCTGCGCCGCGCGTATCAGAAAGAAAGGCTGCACGACCGCGGCCGCCCTGGGCACGCTTGTGTCGGACCGAACTACCCTTGATGATGGCGTCGTAGCCATCGATCCGGCAAGCAAGTATCCTTCGTCTAGCCCGCCGGATCACCGAATTTGATCTATGCGCCAGACGATGACGGCCTGGTCCGCGATCATAGCATCGTTCCGCTTCGAACGAAGCTTGTATTCCCGTGAGGGAGGTCAGCCATCCCGGCCCGTTCGATTTGCTACCGCGTCAATGGAAGCGTCGATAGCGATGCCCACGGAAACCCCGGAACCGATGCCCCTTGAATTTACCGAAACTCCGAAAGCCACGGCTTTGGAATCGGCTGAAGCGATGGCCTTTGAACTTTCCAAAGCCTCGAAAGCTGCGTGACCGGAAGCTTCCTTTAATGCCGATCTCCGTCGCTTCTAACTGACTGGCCAATGCTGGTGTCCCGACCACACTCAGAGGAGCTGCTTGAGCTCCTGCGTGGTTGAAACCTAAGATGAAAAGGCCGAGCGCGATGGCAGAGAACCATCCGAGGCTCACCGATCGTCGCGTTTGCGAAGAGGTGTTTTTGGTCAAGGGACTCATCCTTGGCTAGAGGGCGTTATCGCTATGGACGACCGCTATCGCGCGATGCCAGAGTAGAGACTGTCGACTCGGGTGGTGAAGCCACCCTCAGCAAGCGCAATTTGAGCGCCAAAGGGCGTACGAGACTCGTCGAAGCCATTGACAGCATTGGCGTTTGCAAACTGATTAGGTGCGCCAACCGACGCGCAGGCCGACAGGAGTGTCATCGAGACAACGATGCTAGCGGCTCTTGCGGAAATCATCAGTGATTTGTGCATGTCTTGGCCTCCATTTCGAATGACTAAGACCAGAAAGCACAAGAGCCGATTGGCGCATGTGATGATTGGTACAACTCACCTTTTTGTTAGAGGCTGTGACTGTTAGGTCATCTTGGTGCTAATGGACATCGCTGGCCGAACAGCGGTTTTGGTGCCCACCGCTGTCATCTTGCGGACGTGCTGAAACGTCAAATCGGCAAAAAAAGAAAAGCCCGGTGGATGCCGGGCTTTCAACATGCGGGAGGAATCTAGGGCGGCTTTTCCAATCTTCGGGATAGGGTCATTGCATGCGGTTCAAGATGACATCGCCAAGGTCTCAAAGGAGGCTTGCTAGCCCCTAAAGCCTAGGCAACGTCGTTCGATGATATGAACATCGCTTCTTGGGGGCAGCTGCTGTTTGCCTTGGGGCTGCTCCGTGAATGAGTGTAGGCAATCTCAAAGATCCGAAGGCCTTTTGGACTCAGGCTCAGCCAGCGGCTCCTTTCGGAAAGTCCCGATATTCCTCATCATCCAGCAAGTAGCCTGCCTTCTTCCTACCGACCCGTTTTCCCGTGGCGTCGTGATCGCCCCATTGTTTGAAAAAGAAGGCGACGCCTGCGGCGGCGCATACATCGCGCATACCGCGCACCCACTCGGGTTGCATCGGTCGAGCTCCATGCCCGGTTTCCCCACCAAGAATAACCCAGGAAATGCCCTCAAGATCGGCAGGCCCGATCGGCATGGGCTCCAGCATCGGTTCGATTGATAAGAATCTGACCGGCGTCTTAAGTCTTTTGAGTAGGCGAACACGTTGACGAAACATCTTCATGGTTTCGGTGGTACAACCTATCCAGACATTGGGCCTTTCCTGGAGATCGTTTGGCAGTAGCTTCAGGGCTTGGTTTGGACGCTTTGTTAGCAGCTGCCAGTCAAGATTCGTGGTTTCACGTATTGTGTGCCAAAGCTTCTCGCGTTCGTGAGATGGCGCTTCGGCATCAAACACGTCCGCCATTGAGGCGCAAAAGACGCGTTCTCGACGGTTGGCAGCACGCGCTTTTCGGTCCCATGTCAGCGGTTCGGCCCAATGCTTATCACCGAAGGTCCGAAAGGCACCAATATCCCAACCAACGCTGCCGATACGTTTTGAGAAAGTCGCGGCGTAACAGCGATCACAAGCTGGCGATACCCGACGGCATCCCCACCAAGGATTGAAGGTATTGTCCGTCCACTCGATCGACGAGTTTTTAACCATTTAGCACCTCGCCCAACGCAGTAAGTTGTCGCCATGACAGGCTTGATCCGTCCGACACCAGCAAGCGATGTTCTTTCCTCGGAGTTTGTGGCTAGCGATCTCCTGCACCACCAGATGCCAAGCTGTGATGTCAATGCCGTCAAACTCGCGATATCGGCCTCTTTCACCATCTCCATTAAATTGGATAAGGGCGTTTCGGCTCTGCTCTCCCAGCACCTTAAGGCCGCCATCAAGCCATGCGCCATGCAGCCCAATCGCCAAGTCTCTGCCGAATTCCTCGACGTTGAACGGGTTTCCCAAGATGCTGGGACGGCTAACGCAAACGGCCTGCAGGCCGTTGATTGTCATGCTAGCGGCTTGAAGACTGAACCCTTTGGTTCGACGTCGTTGAAGGCGAATGGGGTTTGGATCAATGATGATGCTCACCGCGATGTCACTAAGAGACAGAGTTAGAGGCGCGCCGTTCGATGAGTCCTTCATGATACGATCGATTGCGGTCGACGCCATGTTACAAGAATAGATTGCTCTGTTGGGCGGAGCCGGCAACATTGGTCTCCCCAAGAGCTTAGGTTTAAAGACTAATGTGGGACTACTGACAGCGCTGAGTCAGTAAGGGAGATTTCTTGCTTGGATCTCGTCTTGTCGCTTCGGCTGGCTTATGTTGATGAGCCTTGAGAGCGTTAATCTGCAAGGGTGTGCCGAGTGATTATGCGTCAAGTAGGGCTGTCAGTCCTTGTCATCACGGTGACGGTTTCCTTGATTGAGGGGCCTCATCGACTTGAGGCGCAGGTTCTCGATTCCGGTCGCGGGCATGAAGACGGGTGCGATCGCCCATCCGGCCCGCCCAACAGTCCACGCGATGTGTCCGAGACTGGCCCGGTTGTTATGGCTCGATACTTCGGTGCCACTAAGGACTATCGGCACGGTGTTCTAGGCGATGCCATTGAAGCCGAAGGCGTCCTCGTAAGATACGAAAATGAGGATCGGACTATTTGCGATACTGTGCTTGCGGGGCCTAAGCGGGTTTTTGAAGACATTGGTCCTCGACTGGCAGATCTCAATCTCGACGGCGTTCATGAAGTCATTACAGTCGCCGCTCATCAGTCATTTGGCGCACGTCTCGAAGTCTATGGCTATCCGGGTCTCGGTCAGGACTTCCAGTTAATCAGCCACACGCCGTACATCGGAACTCCCTATCGATGGCTCGCCCCTATCGGTGTGGCAGACTTCAACAACGATGGCAGGCCCGATATCGCCTATGTCGAGACACCACATCTCGGCAAGACACTCAAGATCGTCACACCCAAGGGCGGTGACCTCGTCGAAATTGCCTCATCTTACGGCTTTTCGAATCACAGAATCGGCGAAGCTTTTATCTCAGGTGGCGTTAGAGAATGTGGTCACGGTCCGGAGATGGTCCTTGCTGATGAAACTTGGCGTTACGTAGTTGCCGTTCGCTTGGAAGGCACCGAAATAGTGTCTCGCAACATTGGCGCCTTGACGACGATAGAGAGCCTTGAGACAGCGCTTGCCTGTTAATCCGCTCGCGTTTCGGTCTTTGTCTCGTCGCTTTCGGCTAATGGATCCGACTCTATCGATGGGGTGATGTGTCTCGTGGACGTTGATGGCGGATTAGAAAGTCCATCACGATCTGATTGGTTTCATCGGGAAATTCCCAGAGCGGGAAGCCGCCAGCCCCCTTGACTACTGACCGTTCGGCATACGGCATAAGTGTTTCCAACTGACCGGCGATCGCAACGAAGTCAGGAAGATCATGCTCGCCATTGATGATCATCGTCGGTGCATTGAGGTCCGTTAAGTTCGCGTCGATCGCCGTTGGACGCGGCGAGACAAGACCGGCATCAAGCCAGGGCCGTCCTTGAAAGTCGTCAATAATGCGGCGTTGTTCGGCGGCTCGACAAGACTTGGGATGACGACGCATGACATCGAACCATGCGCCTTCCCGCCACCAGACTTCTCGAGCGGCATCCATGCCTTGTTCCTTTGCAATCGCTGAAATTCGCGGAAGTAGATCATTGACAGCCAGCAATGGCCTCCCTGGCAAGACCGGCGCTTCAAGCACCAGAGATCGGAACAATCCAGGACGCCGGGACGCCAACAGCAGTCCGGCCCCAGCGCCAATATGTGTGCCCCAAAAATGACAAGCCAAAGCCCCCACATCGCCGAGTGCTCCTTCGATACTCCTTGCATAGTCGTGCAGACCATTAGGGCTAGGAACGTCAGACGATCTTCCATGGCCAGGCAAGTCGATCAGGAGCAAGCGATAGGAGCCCTGAAACGCCTCGACTTGACGGTCAAACAATCGGTGATCTTGGGACAGTCCGTGTACGAGGGTGATCCAGGGTGCATGATTAGCTGCCCGGGTTACCGTCTCAAATGCTGCAGAAGACGATGCACGTCTGGCCATCACCGCGCCTCTTTGCTACATAAAAGGTAGCACAACCGTATCACCCCTGACGATGGGACGCTACATTAACTGTAGCAACATTTATGATGTCGACTTTCCCAAAACCGGGCTCGCCCGTCCGTGGCTCAAAGAGTGGAGCGCCTGTTATGGCGCTTTTCGATCTCTTGGGACGAAGCTGGTCAATGGGTGCTCTTTGGCAAATCTGTGAACATGGACCAACAACATTTCGAGGGCTCCAGGAGCGGTGTGAGGCCGTTTCACCAACGGTTTTGAATAGACGACTGAAGGAGCTGCGTCATGCTGGGCTCATTGATCGCGGCGAGAATGGCTATGAAGCCACGACGCTGGGGCTAGAGCTCTATCAACTGTTAAAGCCAATGCGCAACTGGTCTCATCGATGGGCAAGGTGTCTTCAAAGGTCGAGCTAACAGCGCAGCATGTTCTCTATGATCATGGCGGCCTACGCAAACGGTGAGCCCACCGCCACGGCGACTTTTCGCACCATTAGTCCGTCGCATCTCGACCGCGTCGTCCAAAGATGGGCATTAATAGCCGCGGCACCCATATAATGGCCCCCAACCGTCCTTCCATCTCATCCAAGACCGCTTCGCTTGCTGTGCCTGGGCTGAAAGCATTGAGCATGCCGCGCCAGATGCAAAAAGACACTAAAAGGACAGTAACCGTTATGGTGGCCATCTCTTTCCAGCCCTCAACGAACCAGCAGATACCATAGCTCATCGCTGTGATGACGAGTGTCGATGCAAACCAAAAGAGGGCTCGAGCGATGCCGATGAGGCGGCCTGCTTTGGCATCCATTCGCGCAAACGTCTTCCCAGCTGGGGAGCCCTTGAAGACATCCAGCTTTGCCTGAACTTGATCTTGGGCTGTGGTTAACTGTTTAAAAAGGCTGTCCGGCTCTTTCATTGTTTTTACGCTGTCCCAATAAACAACTCGGAGACCCCGAACTTAGGCTACTCGGAGATTCTGAAAACGATCTAAAGATCATCGTGATGATAGTTGGCAAGACAGGCTTGATACCTGCAGCTGAATTTTTGGCCAGACTTACTGTCCGGTGCTGACAGATACGGTTCTTGCGGGTGCGTGCTAGACCACCGTCCTATTCAAGACAAGGTATACTGCCGAAGTTCATCACTGACCCTGACGTTGAGCCATGAAACCCAACGCTCGTCCATGTTTGCCTTGATCAACGGTCAACGCCTTCAGGATGCGTACTGCGTCACCTGGTTACAATATGCGTTGAGATCACATTTCGGTCGTTCTTGTGTCATCATCGAATGCGACAACGATATGACCATGCATGCCATCGAGATTGTCGGATACCCTTCTTGACCAGGATGTCTGGCGATCATGCAAAGATGTCGGCACATCATTCAAAAATACGACGTCTATCGACGAACATCTGAGCCGTTCAGCAGTGCTCGTTGTCATTATCTTCGGTGCTTTACGATGCATTCTCCTGTCAGACGCCACGGAGAAAGATTTGAGCCCGCATCAATTCTCCAGCCCTTCTGAATTCGCTATGACAGCAGTATCGGGAAGGAAAGCGGCCGGCGACTGCACGTTTTGAGGCGCACAACTATCGATTTTTGATAGGCGCACTCATCGCACTTTGATGCTGAAAAGTTTGTCTGCTGACTTAAGAAGAAACGAACAGTGGCTGCATTTAGTCATCTTTAGCAACTTGAGCGACATCATAGAGAGCACGCCTACTTGAGCATCAAGACATAGTTCTTATTGCTGATGTGAAGCGGTGTGATCTAAAAATTTATGACTTTTGAAGGGGATAGGCGTTGAATACTCGTTATCTAACGCTATTTACTCTAATACAGTCAATCCAAACTCAATCTGGAGAACACAATGGACATAAGGGACGAGGTGCGTCGTCGCATCGCTGACCTAACACGATCTGCGTATGAACGTGGGTATCGTGATGGCGCCCAATCGGCGCTTGCAGAGATCGAAAACATTGCCGCTGATGATGTCGTTCAGCAGCTGGTTGAGGTGAAGGCGCCGCTCGAGGCAATCACTGACAAGAAAGCCAAGAGCCCAAGACCAAAGAAAATCACCCGTCGTCGTACGAGCAAGAAGACAAAGCCGGGTAATGGAGAGGGCAGTAACAAGCCAAAGACACTGATTGTCCAAGAAGCCCTCCAATCGTTGCTGACGAAGAATGGCCAAGCCAGCAGGGATGAAGTTCTGGCTGCGGCACAAGCCAAGAATGTCGCCATCACAAAGTTTGACCTTGGCAATGGTCTGCGGACGCTTGTCAAGAAATCAAAGGTCCGCGTGTCGCCAGACAACAGCAGTATCTTGTTACCGATGTAAGCGCGCGCCGTTTGGCGCGTGTGCCACTTCCGGTGGCGATCTACTTAGGACGAATGCCTGCAGCGGTGCTCTCGAGAGGCCGCTGTAGATCAAGCTTTCTCAGCAACGGTGGATATCCCGCCAATCAAGGCGAGGTAAGGGGCGAGTGGATCTCGGATCGACTGGCCCCAACTGCTTGAGCACGTCATTGTCGTCATCGACGCTGCTTACTAGAAGATGGCCCAACTGATCTAGCGCCTGGTCGTCACAAGGCCTTCCGTTCGTGCGCGAACGTCCGGTGGAGCAAGACATGTGTCGACAGCTTCATATCCAGGTGATCCCGGATAAGGGCGTACCTGCATTGGCGGTCGATGGTTAGCAGGGCACAACATGATGGTCTCATCGTCCCCAACAAGTTCCAGATCCAAAATAGCGCTGGATCGTGTTAGCAAGATGAGTGTCTGTGCGTCGGTTCGGCGACGGCGCAGATAGGCCATCAAGGCTTCTTGTGACTGCTGATCCAAGCCCTGTTCGATCATGTCGACCACGAGGACGGATACATCATCAGCTACCAGTGCGACGAGTAGCGTCAGCATCGATGCTGATATGATGGCGCCATCATCGAGTAACCACATGGATGCCTCATCCACCCGAGCCTTCAGTTCCGGATCGTTGGCCAGGTGCTCTTTGGCCTTGGCTGCTCCTTCAAATGACCGGCTCGCTGCAAGGTACCGGGCGCCCGTCAAGCTCTCGGCTATCTTTTGGGCAAGACGCGTTTTACCACTACCCAACGGGCCGGTAATGTAGTTGATCGATCTTAGATTGCTGAGAGTGAATCTCTCACCTCCCCACGGCCAGGGAAGCGTGAACGTACAGCAAACCTCCGTCTTTGGGACAGCCAGCCGCTTCAGGGCGTTAACGGTCGGCATTGTACCACGAGCGAGATCCGACTGGAGGTCAGCGACCCTCGCCTTCATGGCGGCAATACAATCTGCTCGGCGTTCGAGATCCAATCGATGCTTAGCCAGCACTGCGTCCAAACAGTCCGGATTGCCCTGCAACACTAGAGCCACTTGTTTGAGGCTTAATCCTAAGGCACGCAAGGCGATGATCTCTGCCGCCTGTGCCATCTCGGTCGTACCATAGGCTCGCCATCCCGCTGTGCTTCGAACGGGTTGGATAAGGCCACGTTGCTCATAAAGACGAAGTGCCTTCGTGGAAACACCTAGCTGTCTGGCAGCTTCGGCCGGCTGCAGAAACGGAGCGGGTTGGCTCATAGGAACCTCCATTGCAGTCTCATGCCAATGTTATCGAGGCGGCCCTATGGGACAGGTCAACCCACTCTTTCTAGAAATCTGCGATATCGCAAAAAAAGCGCACTAAAGCCGGGGCTGGAACATTCTTTAGTTGATGAGCATCGCCGCGGCATCCTGATCGCCTTTTGGCCAGTGCGCGTGCGTTGACGAAAGGCAAAAAAAAGCCGGGCACAACGGCCCGGCGGAGCTAATCAGGGAGGCTTAACGTCTGGGAGACGTGAGGACTGGAGATCCTCGAAGCTTCAGGAAAGCACCTGAAGTCCGGGCCGACGATAACGTCTGCCCTGATGTGGCATGAGCGGTCTGGGGGGAAAGACGCGCTGTGCCGCATCGCTGATCGTAAGGTGACATATGAACCATCATCTGTATGTGACGATGGTCACAATGGGCGCATTCATTCTTTGGGCCTTTGGCAATCTTGAAGAACGCATGCCCGGGCTTGTCGGCCATGTGATTAAACTACTTTTCGGCGATCGCATCGATTTCCAAGAGCCAACCATCTTCAAACATGCCTGCCAAAACGACGGTGAGAGCAAAGGTATGGCCATGAAGCATTGCCTGACGGACATCCCTGTTCTCGTCACGGTACTTTCTATCGGCTAAGAACGTTGTTGCCTTAACCAGGTTCTCAACAGACATATCAGCCGCATAAAGCTGCGCGAGGATGTTTTTCCAGACGGTTTCTGCTTGTTCCTTGAATGTTGAGGGAACCTCACCGCGAACTGTGATTGGGGCCTGCCCGCTGATATATAGTCGCCGGGTCGTCCCGGTGACCTCTACGGCTTGTGCATAGGCGCCTGCTGCCTCAGCACCATCCTGTGCATTGATTCTTTTCATGGCCATCGGATCTTATTCCTTCATAGCTAGTTGTGAGGCAGGAGAGATGAAGTTCACGGAACATCTCGAACCCGCTAGAATCCGGTAGTTTTTAGGCCCTCTCGGGTGGCTTTGATGAGGGAACGATGATGCCAAAGGGAACATCGTAGGCGACAGCACAATTGCCTTGCCGACCTTAATCGACTTGTGAAGTGTCCCGCATCATGGGTTGGCGAGCACCGCAGCCTGCAGACCGATTGAATTTGGGTTTGTTACATGCCATGTAGCGATGTAAGCTGCGAGTTCATCTCGTTCCTCGCGGGCCGCCTCACAGAGTGCTTCCAGTCGGCGCCCATTGCCTACAGCACGCTCGGTGCCGCCAAGCATTGATGATCATGGCCCTCCAGAAAGCCAGTGAGCGCAGGGCACAACCATCTTATCGTCGTTCTCTTGCGCTCGTCAGCGCATGTCGAGTTCTACACCACGATGCAGGATGGCTCTTGAACCGATAACGTAACAATTCAGCATCCACCTCCTTACGAACCAAGGTTTGGCGACATCTCAATCCTGGACCGATCGATGCAGTTTTAGACGCCGGCATTGGTCACGATGTGCAGCTCGATATCGCAACCGTGGCGATGGCATCTTCGCCAAAGGAAGCACTTGATGAGCTGACGCCTGTTCGAACGACGACACCGGCACCGACAATTTCCGCACCGGAAACCATCGTCTCGCTCCTGTTTGCGGTGTCATCGACGTCGATCGTGAATGCCAAGGATGCGCCTGCCACGAGACCATGGAAATCCAGTGTCAGCTGATTGTCACCATCCATGACGGTTGGTTGGGTCTTCAGGTTTTCGCCGCCTCGTAACAATTCAAAAGGTTGAAAAACCTCAACGCCGGCGCCGCTACCCGTCACGTCGAAAATCAGGCCATAGGGCGACCCTCGGAGGTCGATCGTTACGGCTGTCGCGCCGAGAGCGCATCCACCAATGTTTGAAATGGTGAACCGATCCTTTGGTGCGCCTTCATCGAAGCGCACCTGCACGTCGCCAAAAGACGGTGATGCCCAACAAAAGATGACTACCGATAACACGCCAAATCTCATGTTAGTCCCCCAAGATATTCGCCTCATTGCTTACGCATGGTGGTCGCCCTTAGTTCACCATGCCGCCGTCAAAGTCGTTGACCGGCCCAGTGCGCAGAAATCGTGCTCTTGATATTGGCCACACGAGCCAGGCGTAGACTGTCAATTTGCTCCGACGTTACTGATTAGACCAACCAATCTGCCTTACGGAGCTTGTAGGATCACATTTGGACGATCCTCTTAGGTGATGACGTCGATATCAGCGATCAGGGTAAGGGCAGCATGTCGGGCAGTTTGGCATCACCGGACATGCGACCCAAGAGTGCAATCGTTTTTGTTTCCCTAAAAGCTGTCACGACCATCGCTACGAGGATCATCATCGACCTGATGGGGCTCATAGATGCCTGTACGCGCTGTTCGCCTCCAAGGCCGTGCAAGGCTTCCTGGATTGTTGTCGATTTCGGCAACAGCAATCGACGGGCTTCCCTGTGCACTACATTGCGCTGCCCATTGGCCGTCGGGGGCAACGATCCCCGAAGGCGAGTGCAAGCCTGGCTTTGCCTGCACCGAGAAGCTCACCCAGTAGGTATTGCTCGCTGCATGTCCCATCATCTCGGCGGCAAAGGCCGGACGTCCATCTGTCGTCGAGAACAGAACGCAATCGACATCCAGGCGTTCATAGTCGATAAAAATTTCGGGAAAGTGCGACTCCATGCCCAGCGCGCACCCGAAACGGATACGGTCAACCTCGAAGGTCACGGGAACGGAACCTGGCGTGTACATGAATGAGATTTTTGTGTTTGACAACAGGCGCTCGTCATAGCGAGTCACCAGCTTGCCACGATCCGAAATGACATAAAGGCTATTGTGTGGTCGGCGAGGTTGGGTCAGTTCATGCACGGATCCCAAGACCGTCCAAAGACCGAGTTCTTTTGCGAGCTTGCTGGTGGCTTCCAGCTCTTCGCGCAAGACAGACCACTCGAATCGCGCCCAGTCAGAAGGACCGACGTCCTCAGGACCGCTCCTCGACATGATACGCTTGTTGGGTGAGCAAGTCGCGCCCTCAGGAAAGTGCACCAGCCTCGCACCAACCTCATGGGCTTTTCGCATAAGCGCTCTCGTCTCGCTCCCGCAGGCGCGAAGACCGGCCACATCGCGGGGATCATCGCAGACCGTTGTCTGGGCGACAGCCAATCGAACAGACTTTGCTTCTGAGGTTTTCTCGTTCTCCATACGCTGGCGAACATGCATGAGCGCGGTCGTGTAGGACTCGCCAGTTTTTGCAGCTCGAGCGCGCACCCGACGTTTGAAATTGCCGTTTTGTGTCATCGTCTGGCCTTTCAAGTTCCGGACACAGTCCCCCAGCAACCAAACCCGAAACGCCGAGACCAAGACAGCGACCTGAGACAGCAGTCCCTTTGCCTCCCTTCAAGATCCTGCTGGGGCGGATCTTAGGAGGTTGAGCGTAGGCCACGCCATCTGAAGATGCCGGCCCAACACTGCCTCGTCAACGTTCGGTGGAAGCATTTGCATTGCAAGCAGGAGCAAGGTTTATCGTAAGACGGACGAGAACGGCTCCTCAATCTAGCATTCGGCGATCAATCCCTTGGTCTTGAACGCGACAGTGGTGCCTATCGTCCAAAGCGCTTGCCTTTCGGATCCCAGAAACAGCTAACACTTGGTATGGAGTGAGGCGTTTTGACGTTCACTATGGGGTTAGGCTTCACCAAGTTTGGCTGGATGCTATTTCGAAACCCAGCACTGGCGACATGATTCTTTTTTAGGAGATCATTGATGAATAGCGTCGTACGTGGCCAGCGAGGCTGCATATTTGTCACCGTATTGCTCATCGCGAGCCTTGCTTTTGGACTGAGCGCCAAAATCAGCCAAGCCCAATCCGTTGTGCAAACACGCAATCATGTCAATCAAGGTGTCGTCGGAATTATGTGCGGGCGCACCAGCGCATCATTTCTCTATTTCTGTGAAGATATGGCATCGATTGTGAACGACGACATCGGCTATTCGCTCCGGGCTATTCCGATGATTGGATCGGGCGCCGTGCGAAATGTAGAAGACCTTTTATACCTTCGGGGTGTTGATCTCGCCATCACCTTTGCCGATACCCTCGACTTCATGGAAAAGCAGGGTATTCACCCCGACATCAAAAATCGCGTTCGTTACGTCACGAGGCTCTGGGATACCGAACTTCATATTATTGCGAGCAAGAAATTTAAGTCGATTTATGACCTCGCCGGACAGAAAGTACACTTTTCTTCAATTGGAAGCGGCACATACCTAACGATGACCAATCTATTTGAGACGCTCGGAATCGAGGTCGATGTTCAAAGTGAGAAAAGATCGGTGGCCCGGGAGCGCCTCAAACGTGGAGAGATCGCCGCGCTGGGCAGCAGCAGCGCTGTTCCCTGGTCCTTTGCTACCCAGTTCACTGAAGATGATGATGTGCATTTGCTCGACATTCCCCCTGAAGCGATTCCCCAGGGATACGAGACTTCATCTTGGTCTTCCGATGTTTACCCCAATCTCATCGCTCCAGGCACTGATGTGAGGACACTTCGCAATCCTGCTGTGCTGCTTGCCTACAACTGGCCGACTAGACATCCGAGATGTGCCAAGGTTCACCGCTTCGTCGATTCTTTGAAGGCGAACTTTGAAGAACTATTGGCCGAACCATACCAACCTAAGTGGAAGGACGTGGATTTGGACGCAGATGTTGAATATCTCTCGAGATGGGACAAGGATTGCTGATCGGCCGTGATGATGCCGACCAAGCTGAGATCACGGTGTTGGCGTATCTGCTCTCGCAGGGCCATGGAAAGATTGAGGGCATGGCGTTCTTGGGGCTCTAATTTTCTCTTCGGATTAGCGATTATCGCCTTTGCTGGTCAGGGCTCGCATGCTGTAGCGACCGAATTCTTGACGTCGAAGCATACGTCAATTTCAGGAGAAATCATCCGATACACCTTGAGCACCGTAACAATCCGAACTGACTTCGGCGGCATGCTCATCTTGCCAAAAACCGATGTCGAAACGGTCCGCTATCCAATGAAAGACGGTAGTCAGATCGAGGGGCCTTTGCAGTCATGGGATGACGGCGTTTACATCATCGAGGTTGATGGTGAGCTTGTAGCTGCAAAGGATGGCGAACGCATGCCTAACGTGCCGGTCGTAAAGACGACAGCGCCCGACGTTGAAACGTCAGTCGAGACAAGAGATTCCATTGTCGATGATCGTCCCGCAACAAGCAGCCAATCTGAGATCGGGCCTGTTGAAGTCAGCGCCAGCGCCAAGGCGACGCCCGAGTCAGCGTCTGCTCTTTCTTTTGTGATTACCCTGTCTAAAGAGGCTCCAGCAAAGATCGTCTTACTGTATACGACGATCAATGGAACGGCGACGGCCGGCCAAGACTATGAGGCCGTCAAGGGCGTCCTGGTGCTACCGGCTGGGACGACGTCAAGCCAATTGGAGACTCCGATTATTGATGATGACGACGTCGAAGGAGATGAAACGTTCAAATTGTTTTTAAGCGCCGCGCCGACAATGGCGACAATCCCCGAGAGGGAAATCATTGCAACGATTACAGATGATGATGGTTGACAACAGCACTCTGTCGTCAACGAGAAGGCCGCCGCCCCGAATCAGTTCGCAACGTTCAACGACGACACGCTCGCGGCCGAAAGCATCGTCATTCGTCGACGGAGACCAATTGGAAGCAAAGCAAGGTCTGGTCTTCGGCTGCAAAGGCTCACCCACGTCGAGGGCCTGACTATCGGCCAAGGCCGACGTTGGGGCAGGCTCTTGGGGTCGATTAGAGAATCCGAAAACTCGGGCGATGACGACTTCGGATGGTGACTGGTCCATTCTCTTCGGCAGGCCGTTGGCATTAGCCCTTGGATCATCGCGGGTTTTGTCCTGCCTGTGTTCTTAGGCCAGTGAGTCAAAGACGGATCAAGGCAAATCGTCGAGGTGAAGAGGCGCGAGTTGGCGACTTACAATGGATTGCTTTTGGGGAGAACAGCATGCGCATCATGACCTTGCCATGCGATGGCATAGGACCGGAGATTATGGCAGCAACCCTACATGTGTTGCAGGCTACCAGTGAAAAGTGTGGTCTTGATCTCCAGTTCGAAGAAGAGGCGTCAGGTTTCGCCAGTCTCAAAAGACACGGCATCACCTTACGCGAGGAGGTCCTTGATCGCGCCCGCACAGAGTTCGATGGCATCATCCTCGGCACGCAGTCGCATATGGATTATCCGCCGGTCGCCGAAGGCGGCCGAAACGTTTCTGCCGGCTTTCGCGTAGGACTGGACCTCTATGCCAATGTGCGGCCGGCTCGCTCGCGCCCCTTTCTCGCTTCGAAGGCGCCTGGCATGGATCTCGTTATTATGCGCGAGGCCACCGAAGGCTTCTATTCAGACCGAAACATGTTCAAAGGCATCGGCGAGATGATGCCTGACCCAGATATGGCGCTCTCGGTCCGAAAAATCACGCGCAAGGGATCGGAACGTATCTGCCGTGAGTCCTTCAAGCTTGCGATGCAACGTCGAAAGAAAGTGTCGGCAATTCACAAAGCCAATTGCTTTCATATGACGGATGGGCTCTTCCTCGAGTGCTTTTGGGATGTGGCAAAGGAATTCCCTGATGTCGAGACAGAGACTGTCATCGTTGACGCCATGGCAGCGCTTCTGGTGCGTCAGCCCGAGACCTATGATGTCGTGGTCGCAACCAACTTTTACGGCGACATTCTATCTGATCTAGCCTCGGAGCTCTCCGGCTCACTTGGTCTTGCAGGGTCAATTAATGCCAACGCGGATACTGGTCTGTGCTGTGCTCAGGCACAGCATGGCTCTGCGCCAGATATCGAAGGTCAAAATATTGCCAACCCCACATCGCTCATTCTATCAGCCGCGATGATGTTAAGCTGGCTTGGCGAACATCGTGCTCGTCGAGATCTTATGGATGCCGGGAGGATGATTTCGGAAGCCGTCGATCAAGTACTTGACGATCCAGCGAAACGCACCCGCGATGTCGGCGGTCAGGTCAACACCGACGATTTCGGTCGCCTTGTTGCCGACGCCGTCGAAGCGGTCTAGGTGCGGCGTTCGATGACGTGCCAAAAGCGCATCGTGTTGATCCACGCGACACGTGTCGCGATCGATCCCATCGAAGAAGCCGCACAACAAATCTGGCCCGAAGTCGAGATGATTTCGATCCTTGAAGAAGGCCTTTCTATTGACCGGGCCCAATCAACGTCGCTGACGTCAGATCTGAAGAAGAGAATTGTCAGGCTGGCCCAATATGCCGAGGACATTGGCGCCGACGGCATCCTCTATACCTGTTCGGCCTTTGGAGAAGGTATCGAAGAGGCATCTCGAAAGGTCGGAGTGCCTGCTCTGAAACCAAATGAAGCCATGTTTAGGGCGGCATTTTCCTACGGCTGCAAGGTGGCAATGATCTATTCCTTTCCACCATCTGCAGAGAGTATGGACAGGGAATTCAGGGCTGAAGCTCGCCGGCAGCATAGCAAGGCCTCACTAACGACGGTCTATTGCGAGAATGCACTTGATGCAAAGCGGGGCGGCAATCATGCCCGGCATGATTGTCTCATCGCGGAGACAGCTGCGCGCATCGAGGATGCCGACGTCATCATGCTGGCTCAGTTCTCGATGACAAGCGCAGCAGCCTTGGCGAGGACGAGAACCGACATCCCAATCTTAACCAGCCCCGAAGCCGCAATTGAAGAGATCAGGCAACGCATCATGTAACCGGCCAAGCTGGATCGTCAAACGTCTCCTTCACTTCCCAAAACAAGTCCTCGTTAGGCGTCGATCTCTGCTCAAAACGGCTGTCATCAGACTATGGATCGATCCATCAAGTCAGGGCGTGGGCATCCCGAAAGCCCACGAGCCGTTGGCGTTGCTCGTCCCAGAGCGCTAAACGAAAGCACTTGAAACTTTGTGTCAGGGTGAGACGACCAATATCGCGCAGCTCAGGATGGTGTTTCAGAACCTCATTGAGACGATAGCTCGGGATACGACTGACGAGGTGGTGGACATGATGGATGCCGATGTTTGCCGTCAGCCAACGCAATGGCGACGGAAGATCATAATGGGTGCTGCCACGGAAGGCGCTTTTATGAAAAGTCCATTCCGGGTCACGTGCCCAGTAGGTATTCTCGAACTGATGCTGAACAAAAAAGAGCCAGATACCAATGGCCGCAGCAATCAACGTGATCGGAAGATGGACTAGAAGAATCGAATCAAGCCCCATGAACATGCCAAGCGCGATAATGAAGACGGTGATTGCAAGGTTGGTGCAAAGTGTGCTGGTCCAGGCGCGCCAGTCGGCTCGGAAGAGTTCGCTCGGTAGACGTTGACGGAATATGAAAACGTAGATCGGTCCGATCGTTAGTAGGACAAGGGCGTGCCTCGATAGACGATAAGCAAGACGCCGGCGAAACGGCAAAGCTTGATATTCAGCGACCGTCAACAAATCGATATCGCCAATGCCGCGACGGTCGAGATGGCCTGAGCCTGCATGATGCTTGGCGTGGCTTCGTCGCCAATCGTCATAAGGCGTCAGTGTCAGGACACTGAGGATGCGGCCGAGCATGTCGTTTGCCCGATGGCTCTTGAAAAAAGAACCATGTCCGCAGTCGTGCTGGATCAAGAATAATCGTGCCAGAAATACCCCTGCTGGCAGGGCGAGAAGGAGGCTCAGCCAATAACCTAGCTTGATGCCGATGAGCATAGCCACCCAAAGGGTCAAAAAAGGCGCAGCCGTAGCGAATAGCTCGAAAAGACCCCGTTTCAGGTTCGGTGTTCGATAGACCGCTAGCTTTCTTGCCAGCTCTTTCTCACATAGTGTCGCGACGTCCAAGGTGGATTGACCGTTTGGCGGGCGCTCTCTGTCAATTGTTAAGGTCAAAGTCGAGGGCAATGTTTGTCGCTCCGGCTTTCGTTGATTGGAGAAGGCGAAATGATGCGGGTATGCATCCGGTTTGCGCGCTCGGTGATAGGCGCGTGATTGATTGACCGGCACTGGCTTAGCAGTCCGTCCGCGACTGACGGTAAGGCACGCCGTGCGTCATCGCGTTTGTTGGGGGAAAATCTGCAAGGACCGAAACAAGACGCTACTCAACGTTGAATATA
This sequence comes from Geminicoccaceae bacterium, assembly GCA_028285265.1. Taxonomy (GTDB): domain Bacteria; phylum Pseudomonadota; class Alphaproteobacteria; order Geminicoccales; family Geminicoccaceae; genus JANQPX01. The sequence continues at coordinate 17,376 of JANQPX010000044.1, read as the reverse complement.
GCCTATTTCTCTTGCGACTTTGGCATAGTCACTGAGCGATTGTACCGCCTTAAACTTATCATCCCAACGAACTGACAGATGGCCGAAGCGATTGGCGAGTTCGGACAGGCTTACATATTGGAATGTTGGATGGCCAAAGCCGTCATCGCACAAACCGAACGCCTTGTCCTTGTCGACCGGATCGACCTTCGACAAGAGCCAAACGCTTTTTCCAAGCGGCGTGTAAAGACAGACAACTGGCCATTCTTCGGTCTGACCATCGATCTTCTGCCGGTTAGCTTCTAGGGTTGTTTGGAGGCGAGTGATCGGTATGAGCATGATCAAGGACACTCGCATGCAGTTAAGAGATTAACCGGACACATCAGACAAGTGCTCGATCAACGTGTAAAGATGGCAGTATGACGGCAGAGACGTTTTGCTGAGCCAAGTGACATGCTACAGCCGGCCCAAGAAGACCCGCGTTGCATGGACTATTCTTTCGAATCATTCTTCTAAGCGGCTTCTCTTTTGGTGCGGCGTGAGAGAGACTTTCGGGTTGATGACGGTTCCAATACGCGTTGAGCAGCGAGCTGGCGATTGGCTTCCTCCGCGATTGCTGCTTCTTTGTCAGAGGCTTCCTTCGCCAGACGAAGCGCTCGAAGACGAGCCGTCTTCTTGTTTCGCTTCTCTTGCTCCTCTTGGATCTCTCGCATGACGGCTCGATCTCTGGCGGCAAGATCATCAGCCTTTCGCTGTGGATTGGATTTGTTGGTTTGCATTTCTAGGTCCTCCTCCGATTTCTTGACATCCACCAGATCAGTACCGTCGAGCTGTCAACGATGCCCACCGACCTCAGGCGAAGCGTTGGCGTCTAGCCGACGTCAACGCACGCCCATTGACCAATCGGATCAGTTCGTCTGCAAGTTCACCGCCGATGACTTGCCGCGCTGTTGATCGACTTGAACCTCATAGGAAATGGATTGCCCTTCGTTCAGTCCACCGAGGCCGGCTTGCTCCACCGCGCTAATATGCACAAAGACGTCACCACCACCGTTGTCCGGGCTGATGAAGCCATAACCTTTGGTGGCGTTGAACCATTTAACGGTACCCTTGTTCATAGTCTCACGTCCTTTTCAGTGTTATGGCGAACGCCCAGGCGCCGCCAAGTGGGGAAAGATTGACGCCCTATAAAGTGGCGTGTCGGTCGACGGAACGACCTCGACGCGCAGGCTTGCCTCGGCCGTTCTTCGGCGGCGTCGTAGATGGTGAACGCGCCGAGATCGGCTTGCCACGAGCATGACGTTTGCTGCGCCGGCGTTTGGAAGGCTTGTCGTCAGCGAACTTGTGCGACCGCTTTCTTGGCGTCATGTCATCGCCCTGGCTGCGAGCCGCGATCTGACTTGACGGAGCCTCAAGTTTACGCCCAATCAGACGCTCTATTCCGTGCAGCAAAGGCTGTTCGCTCTTGTCATACAGAGAGACAGCGATACCACTCTTCCCGGCTCTTGCCGTCCTGCCTATTCGATGGACATAGGCCTCAGGCATATCGGGAAGTTCATAGTTGACGACATGTGAAACGTCGTCGACGTCGATGCCTCTTGCGGCGATATCTGTAGCGACCAACACCTTGACTTTGCCTGACCGAAAGCTGGCGAGAGTCCTTCTGCGCTGACCTTGGCTTTTGTTGCCGTGGATAGCATCGGTAACCAGGCCAGCCTCTTGGAGGTACTCATTGACCTTGTCGGCGCCACGCTTCGTACGGGTGAACACGATGGCGCGTTCGACATCGCCACCACCTAAAATATCGATCAGCGCTTGCCGCTTGCCGGGTTTGTCCACGTGCACTGCTTTTTGATTAATCCGCTCAATGGTTCTGGATGCGGGCGCGACCGAGATCTCCAGTGGGTCTCTCAAGAATTCCTTGGCGAGCCGTCTGATTGCCTTCGGCATGGTGGCTGAGAGCAGGACCGTCTGCCTTGCACCCTTGATATGGCCCAGAATTTTGCGAATTGCCGGGGTGAAGCCGAGATCCAACATCTGGTCGGCTTCGTCTAAGACGGCAATATCGGTATCATTAAGATGAAGGGCGCCACTTCCGAGATGATCGAGGAGCCGTCCGGGTGTCGCGACAACGATGTCGACGCCCTTCGCAAGAGCTCGGATCTGCGGGCCTGGCTTGACACCGCCAACAACCACCGTTGCCGAGTGGCGCGTGAAGCGACCGTAGGTGCGAATGCTGACGGCTATTTGTTCGGCGAGTTCCCGCGTCGGCGCCAGGATGAGCGCTCCGCAGCTTTTCGCCTTTGCCGTCGGGCGCTGATGACCAAGCCGATCAAGCAAAGGGAGGACAAAAGATGCCGTCTTGCCCGTTCCGGTCTGTGCAAGTGCAAGGATATCGTTGGACGCGAGCATGGCAGGAATCACCGTTGCCTGGATTGGCGTTGGTGTTTCATAGCCTTCAGCCACAACAGCTCGAAGGATCGAACTGGCGAGGCCAAGGTCATGGAATTGTTTCAAGTGAGAACTCTCTCTAGCCGAGGTGCCCGGTTCACATGTCGTGACCGTTCGACGGCTTAGTGCCGTTAAGGCTGTCAGTATGGATGGACTGCCGGTGGGTTTTTGATTGCGTACATCGGCGAAACAGCCAAATGGCCATCCACGAATGCCCTACAAAGGCCGCCAACAAGCTTATCGTTGTCCACACACGGCAATTGATGCGTGACCAAACCACACCGCAAGCGGGATAGCAATTAAAATCATTCCGCGGCGCGACGTAGTAATCAGCAAGGGCGCCAGTGGCATCGCGGGCAATCTGATGGATTAAGCGTTCGTCGCAGGACGCTGCCACTATGTGACACCTCATTCAACACCAGCCATTCAAGTAAAAAGGTCGAACCTTCAATGGAATTGGCTTGTGTCCACGTAGAACCTGTATCGAAAGAGGATCGGTGGCAGGTTCGGTCTTCATGCTAAGAAAACCGTTGAGCCCCGGACCTTTGATGGCATGAGCGCTGGCGCCTATGAGAACCGCGGTGACGATCGGCAGATTATTTCGGGGGTGATCGTCTTTGGCCCCGACGGTTTGAGACTTGTCTTCTCATAAGCCTGGTCCTTCATTCCCACCGCTTCGTCGTCGCGAATTGTTTGGACTCGTTTCCAGAACAATGTTGCCTGGGATGATTATGCTCATTGCGTAATCCTAGCGATCGGCTAAGGTCGCGGACTCGGCTCGAGCACTTTTACAATGTCTTGTAGGAGTTCTCCTGCTTGACCAAGGAAATTTCCAAGGAAGGGAAACGAGCATGGCATCAGGTACAGTGAAGTGGTTCAACGCCACTAAAGGTTACGGGTTTATTCAGCCGGATGACGGATCTAAGGACGTTTTCGTCCATATCTCGGCCGTCGAGCGAGCTGGCCTCCAGGGCCTCGCAGATGGTCAGCAAATCGAATATGAGCTGACGCCGGGTCGTGACGGTAAATCGTCAGCAGAAAGTCTCCGCGTCGTGGATTGATCTTTTATCGACAAACAGACGAGAGGCTCTCTCCAGCAGAGGTGCCATCTCGTCTTTAACGAAAACAACACTGATTGGGAGTTCATGCCCCGCAAGCCAAACTACCGTTTCGAGCGACATGAACGTGAGCGGGCGAAAGCCGCAAAAAAGGCCGCAAAGCGGGAGGCCAAAGCCGAAAAGCGGAGTTCGGCCGAAACTGAAGATGAGACTGGCGTTGACCAGTCGCCACCGCTACAGGCCAGTGAGGACTGATCGAGCGCTGGTTTGCGAAATTCACTGCACGACATCCCCACACTACATGATGATCAAACAGTCGTGGAGCCGACAGACGGCCTTGCTGCCGGTTTGCGACATGCTCGATCAGCGGACGTGTGACCGACCAGCTTCGATCACGCCGGTTTCGCGCGCTCTCGGGAGAGCCTCTGATCGTCAAAAGTCGTTCATTTGATCTCAAAGGTCAGCGGCTTAGACTCATTCCTCCACTAGATCGATGAGACCGCCTTCTCAATGGCCCCAATGATCGCATCAGCATCTGCAGCGGACAGGATAAGCGGTGGAGAAATGATGATGTTAGGGCCAGACGCTCGAAGCATCGCGCCGTTTTCATAGGCCAACCGCTGAACCTTCAGGCCCACGTCCGGCGTTACCGGCGTTTTCGTCTTACGGTCGGAGACCAATTCAATCGCTGTCATCAGGCCATGGCCACCGCGGACGTCGCCGATCACATCATGTTTGGCTTGGAGCTTGAGGAGGCCTTCATAGATCTGTACCCCTCGGGAGGCAGCGTTGTCTTTAACATTCAATCTTTGAGTCTCGGCAAGACAAGCACTAGCGGCAGCTGCGCCCACGGGATGGGCCGAATAGGTGTAACCGTGGCCAATGAACCCCTCGGCGCCGGCTCGCTCGAACACCTCGGCAACGGCATCGCTCAGCATTGTCGCGCCGAAGGGGAAGTAACCATTGGTAATCGCCTTTGCGAGGCACATCATGTCCGGCCTGACGTTCCAATGGCGCGACCCTGACCAGTCGCCGCTTCGTCCGAATCCGGTGATGACCTCATCGGCGATCATAAGGATACCGTTCCGGTCGCAGATGTCGCGCATACCAGGCATCAAGGTTGCATGCGGTACGTGGACGCCGCCCGCACCAAGGATGGGTTCCATTATGAACGCCGCGATCGTGCCTGCGCCCTCGAATGCGATCTCGTCTTCTGCTGTAGCAAGGATCGATTGGGCAAGACGCTCTGGGTCGCTGATCCCGTTTGGATCGCGATAAGGGTAAGGGGCAGGGAGGTGGCGGCAGCCAGCAAGCAATGGTTCATAGGACGTTCTAAAGCGGTTATTGCCATTGACCGACGCGCCACCGAAATGCGTTCCGTGATAGCCCTTTTTGAGGCTTAGAAACTTAGTGCGACCGGGTTCCCCACGTAGTTTGTGATACTGTCGCGCCAAGCGAAGTGCCGTCTCGACTGAGTCCGATCCACCGCTGGTAAAAAAGGCGCGGCCCATACCCTCCCAGGCGAACCACTCTGATAGTGTATAGGACAATTCGATTGCAGCATCATTCGATGTACCTGCAAAAGCGGAGTAGTAGGGGAGGCGATCGAGCTGGGCCGCGATCGCCAGTTTGACAGGATCGCAGGAGTAGCCGAGGTTGACGTTCCAAAGCCCACCGACGCCATCGACGACACGATGATCATCGATGTCCGTGACGTGAACGCCATCGGCGCCGGTGATGATCGTTGGGGCATCACTGGCTCTTAGTTTCCCGGGATGGCCCATGGGGTGCCAGATATGCCGCGCATTGTTCTCTTTTAGGAAGTTGTTGTCTTTCATGTCAGGCTCCCAGACATGCTTCCCGCTTGGCGGGCGTTTCGTCCCTCGAAAGATTGGCGCCATACAGACGTGAGATATCCTCCGCTGTATCGATGACACGGGAATGGTTCCGTCGCTCGACGTCTTTGTTGAAGCGCGAAACGGGCATAGCGACAGCAACGGCGCCACAGACGTGATTACCAAAGTCGAAAATCGGTGCGGCCATACCAACGACATCGATCTCGAACGTTCCAGCCATCAGCGCATAGCGCCGTTCTTTGGCCAATCGAACGTGATCCAGCACCTCGTCCAGATCGGTGGGGGTTGCGTGCGTATACCGATTCAAAAGGCTATTTAAAAGCTGAGCAGCCTCATCCATCGGCTTCGCCGAGAGAAATGCGATGCCAGAGGCGCTTGCATGCAGCGGCAAGAGCTCTGCTGGATCGATATAGACACGTGTACCATTAAAGGTGGTCTCTTCGATTAAGACTTCACTCAGCCCGCCCTTTTGAAAGTGCGAGACATGGGCGGTCTCACCCGTATCAACGACCAGCTTTCGCAGTCGCTTTCGGACACTTACCTCCACGGGATATGTACGATCGCGCACGAGGGCCAATCGAGTCACGGCGGGGCCGAGATGATAGGCGCGGGTAAGCGGATCTTGTTCCAAGAATCCCCGCTCATTCAGGACAGCCAGGTAGCGTTGTACCGTCGCTTTATCGCGCTGCAACAATCTCGATGCCTCGGAGAGGCCGATCGACGGGCGGCTCTCTGAAAACAAGTCCAAAACGCTGAGGGCTTTATCGACCGTACTCAATCGTCGCTCCTTAGTGGTCATCCCTGAAAACAGTTTGACAGCTAGGAGACGATGCGACAATCATTATAGAAACCGTCGGATAGAATAATGATCCGACCTAATCAGGGTCGTGATGGGGAGACTGTTGATGTGGAGAGTCCTGATTGCCGCGACGGCCGCGTCTTTGATGGCTGCGCCGATGTCAGCGGCGATTGCCGAATATCCTGAAAAGCCAGTCAATTTCATTGTCCCTTGGCCTCCAGGCGATCTTGAAGACGTCTTGACTCGCATGATCGCAGAAGACTTTCAGGCGACCTATGATGTGCCAGCTGCTGTCGTGAACAAGCCGGGTGGCGGCGGTGGGCCGTTCCCAGGCGCTATCGAAGTCGCGAACGCCCCAGCCGACGGCTACACCATCGGCTCCTTTGTCATCGGCATTCCCGTGCTTGGCCATAAGATCGGTATTCCTGAGCTTCAGCCTGAGAAGTTCGATCCGCTTGGCATCTTTCTCACATACCCCTTCGTGCTGGCCGCAAGTGGGGATGCACCATTTTCGACGATGGAAGAGCTAGCAGCCCACGCCAAAGAGAATGACTTGGCACTTGGCCATTTCGGCGCTCCTTTGCCGCCAACACGCGTGTCGCTTGCTTATGCTAAGAATGCTGGCTTCGAATGGGGATCGGAAGCTGCGTTCGACATGCTGGACTGCAATACGCTGGCGAGTGGTGATGCCGATGTGATCAATACCACCCTACAGCTGGTGTTGCCTTGCATTGACGATATCAAGATTCTGGCGTCGGTCACCGACGAACCCGTGCGTGAAGGCGTGCCGACGATGGGCGAACTTGATCCCGCATTGGGGATTGCCCTTTGGAACGGTCTTTTTGTCGCCAAGGACACGCCTGATGATGTGCGTGAGAAAATCATTGCGGTGGCGAAAGAAACCGTCATGTCGGAACGAGCGCAACAACTCGCTAAGGACACAGGTGCCCTTGTCTATTGGCAAGATGCCGAAAGTGCAGCTGCGCGCATTGTCGAGGACAGCGAAACCTTCGCTGAGATTAGTGCCATCCTCGAGTAACCTTCAGGGGCGGTAGCCTGAACGGATGTTCCGCACCTGAGGAAAGTCAGCGGGAGGCCGTTTGAGCGATGAATGTTAGGGCTCAGGAGGCAAGGCGTGCTGGAGGCTTGATCTTTGCGCTCCTTTTCCTCGCCGTCTCGCTTCTGCTCGTTTGGCAGCTCGAAGGCGAGACCAAGTTTTCGGCTAAAGGGCAACTGGCCGCCCAACCGGCATTCTGGCCAGCGATTGGCGTCATCGGTATGGCGGTCTTCGGCGGCCTGCATGCACTCGGCGAGTGGCGGCAACGGGAGGCACGACGAGGTCTAGGCGAGGTCGCAATCTGGTTGCGTTCGTTCGAGTATCTCGCCTGGTTTATGGCTTATGTGTTCGCTGTTCCAGTCATCGGATATCTACCGACAACACTCATCTTCGCCGTAACGTTGGCGTTTCGCGCCGGCTATCGAAGCCCAAAACTCCTTGGCGCCGCAGCGCTTATGGGCCTTGGCGTCGTCTTAATTTTCAAGACGTTTCTGTCGGTCAAAATTCCAGGCGGGGCTCTTTATGAGTATCTACCAGATGGCCTGCGCAGCACCGCCTTGATTTATTTCTGATACGATGGACACACTTCTCGCAAGCCTTCAGATTCTCGCTCGTTTTGATGTCGTTCTGGCACTGTTGATCGGCTCGGTCGGTGGCGTGGTCATCGGTGCTATCCCGGGCGTCGGCCCAGCGGTTGCGATTGCGATCCTTCTCCCCGCGACATTCTCGTTGGATCCCATCGTCGGCTTGACGGTATTGCTTGGGATCTATGGCTCATCGATGTACGGCGGTGCGATACCAGCGATTCTCATCAATACACCGGGTACCGCGGTTAACGCACTCACCACCTACGACGGTTACCCGATGACCAAGCGGGGTGAGGGCCGGCGTGCGCTCAGCCTCGCCTATGCCGCCTCCTTCTTCGGCGGCATTTTTTCCATCCTTTGCTTGATCATGCTTTCTCCAGTTCTTGCCAAAATCGCTCCGATGTTTGGCAGTCGCGAGATTTTCTTAGCGGCTCTACTTGGCATTATCCTGGTGATCTTGGCCCATCGCGGTCAGGTCCTTGCGGCCGGTATGCTGGCGTGTTTTGGCATCTGGCTGAATACCATTGGGCTCGAGCCTATCCAATATTCGCAACGCTTTACGTTCGGCCAGAGCTGGCTTTCAGGCGGCATCGACCTGATCGTTGCTGTGCTTGGCCTCTTTGCCATCAGCCAGGCCTTCTTTCTTTTGGTCGAACGGGATCAATCGCCCAAAGCGGAGGCGGTCTCGGGTGGTCTATTTCAAGGCTTCAAAGAGCTGATGAAGCATCCGCGCGTTGCGGCCATTTCCTCATCTTTTGGTGTCGCCATGGGTATGATTCCTGGCGTCGGTGAATTCACGGCACAATTTCTTGCCTATACGGCGGCTAGGCGAACATCAAAAACACCTGAAGAGTTTGGCAAAGGTGCCCCTGAAGGCTTGATTGCCTCAGAGGCTGCGAACAATGCCGTGCCCGGTGCGGCGATGATCCCGCTTCTAGCACTCGGCATTCCAGGCGAAGCGCTGACCGCGATGATGCTGAGCGTCTTCTATGTCCATAATGTCGTGCCAGGACCCGGCCTCTTTCAGAACCAGATGGATTTTGTCATCGCACTCTATTTGGCGCTTTTGGCGTTGAATGTGCTGGTCGTTGGCTTTCTCTTGATCTCAACGAATCAACTGTTGAAGGTGATCCAGATCCCGACGCGCTTGTTAGGTCTCTCGATCCTCACGCTTTCGTTCGTCGGGGTTTATTCACTCCGCAACAACCCGATCGACTGCGCAATTGCGGGCGCGTTCGGTGTGCTTGGCTTTATCCTAAAGCGCCTCAATTTGCCGATCGTACCGATCATTTTGGGGATGGTCCTTGGGGGGATTATGGAGGCCAAGCTCCGGACGTCGATGGCGCGGGTCAAGACGCCCCTGGACTTCATCGATCGACCGATCGCGTTCATCTTATTTTTGATCATTGTCGCCGTTATCGCTTTGCATGGCTGGTCGGTTTGGCGGAATAGCCAACTGCAGCAAGGACAGGGCGGTAAGCCGAAGGAGGCAAAGTCATGACGGACAAAACGATCCTTGTCGTCGGCACCTTTGACACCAAGGACGATGAACTTCATTACCTGGTCGAGCGCATCCAAGCCCAAGGTGGTGGCGTTCTCACCATGGATGTCAGCGTCCTCGGCGAGCCGAGCCAACCATGCGACGTCAACAAGGATCAGGTGGCGAAGGCTGCAAACAGCTCGATCGCAAAGGCCGCTCAGAGTGGCGATGAGAACAGCGCTATGCAGATCATGGCGCGAGGTGCCGTTGCGGAAGCGACCCGCCTGCAACGTGAAGGCAAGATTGATGGCGTGATCATTCTTGGCGGCACGATGGGTACGGATCTCGCGTTGGACGTTTGCCAAGCTCTGCCGTTGGGTTTCCCGAAATATGTCGTCTCGACCGTGTCCTTCTCTCCGCTGATCCCGGCTGATCGGTTGTCTCCCGATATCCAAATGATTCTTTGGGCCGGCGGTCTGTATGGTCTGAATGCGGTATGTAAGTCGTCGCTCAGTCAGGCGGCAGGGGCAGTTCTCGGTGCCTCCCGAGCCGTTGAGGCGCCTATGGCAGAACGCCCCGTGGTCGGTATGACCTCACTCGGCTCATCCTGTCTGTCCTATATGAAGCTCCTCAAGCCGGCCCTTGAACACCGCGGCTTCGAGGTCGCCATTTTTCACGCCACCGGTATGGGCGGCATGGCCTATGAGAACATCGCTGCCAAGGGCGGCTTCGCATGTGTCATGGACTTTGCTTTGCCCGAGCTTGGCAATCTCCTCGCAGGATCCGTGGTTCATGCTGGCGCCGATCGCATGCTCAATGCGGGCCGCGCTGCGATCCCTCAGCTAATTGCGCCCGGTTGCCTTGATCTGATCGATTTTGCGGGTTGGCAAGAGATCCCAGATCAGTATGCCGATCGTCCATTTCACGCCCATAACCGGCTCATCAAATCATCCGCACTCAATCAGGATGAGCGTCGTCAAACCGCTCGAGAGATTGCCCATCGTTTGGGACAATCGTTGACGCCAGCCCACGTTCTCTTGCCAACTCGAGGCATTGAGGCGTGGGACAAGCCAGGCGAGCCTGCCCACGATCCAGATGGTCTCGCGGCATTCCTCGACGAGATGCGGCACGTGATTCAGCCCCCAATTGTCCTTACGGAGATCGACGCGCATATCAATGATCAAACCTTCGCCGACGCCGCTATGCAGGTGTTCGATTCTTGGGTCGCTGATGGCACGGTGAAGGTCAGCAGGACATGAGCGCTGATCGGTACGATGTCCTATTCGAGCCAGTGACCATTGGTCCAGTCACGGCGCCGAACCGCTTTTATGCGGTGCCGCACGCGACTGGACACGGATGGTCCCAGCCACAAGGAGCGATCGCGGTTCGAGCCATGAAGGCCGAAGGAGGATGGGGCGTGGTGGCCGCCCAGATGACGGAAATCGCGCCTGATAGCGATTTGGCAAACCACCCCATGGATCGGCTTTGGGACGAACGCGACCTACCAGTGCACATCGCTCAAGTCGAAGCGATCAAACGACATGGGGCACTTGCCGCGATCGAGCTGGCCCATGGCGGCATGCGGGCGCGCAATTTTACCACCGGTTTGCCCGTGCCCGGTCCGTCAAACCTGCCCATTTTGCGGCCGGAAGTTCCGATCCAGGCTCGTGCGATGGACGCCGCTGACATTCGAACCTTCCGCGAAACGCACAAGACTGCGGCCAGAAACGCCAAAGCTGCAGGCTACGACATTCTTTATGTTTACGCGGCCCATGACTTGTCATTGCTTAGCCATTTTCTGTCCCGTCGGACCAATCACCGAATGGATGCCTACGGGGGCTCGTTGACGAACCGCATGCGGCTGTTGCGCGAGGTTTTGGAGGACACACTGGAAGTTGCCAATGGTGACTGTGCCGTGGCCCTTCGCTTCAGCGTCGCTGAGCCGGATAAGGAGGTCGGCCTTACCCATGATGGCGAAGGGAGAGAGGTGGTCGAGGCCCTGGCCGAGCTACCGGATCTATGGGACGTCAATGTTTCAGGTTGGCCGCAAGACAGTCAGACATCGCGATTTGCTGAGGAAGGGTTCCAACTTCCCTTTACTGACTTCGTCAAGTCGGTCACGACAAAGCCGGTGGTTGGGGTTGGACGGTTTACCTCGCCTGATCTGATGCTTTCGCTCATCCGGAAAAAGCGCCTTGATTTGATTGGTGCCGCCCGGCCGAGCATTGCCGATCCCTTCTTACCTAGCAAGATCCGAGATGGGCAGACCGAGGATATTCGGGAATGCATCGGCTGCAACATCTGTGTCAGCATGGATGGCTATGGTGTCCCGCTCCGCTGCACACAGAATCCCACAATCGCCGAAGAGTGGCGGCGCAGCTGGCATCCAGAGATCGTGTCGGCTCCGAAGGACCAAAAGGCTTATCTGGTTGTCGGCGCGGGCCCGGCAGGTTTGGAATGTGCGCTAACACTTTTGCGTGCTGGTTTCCGGGTGACCATTGCTGAGGCAAGATCTGAAGCAGGCGGACGAGTGATGGAAGAATCGGCGCTTCCCGGACTTTCCGCTTGGCGACGTGTTCGTGACTACCGCCTCTATCAAATTCAACAAAGTGCTCGGGCGGATCTCTATCTTTCGAGTCCGATGACACCAGCTGACATCGAGGACATCGATGTCGACGGTATCGTTGTTGCCACAGGTAGCCGGTGGCGACGTGATGGTGTTGGTGCGACCAATTCCTTTCCCTTCGCGCATTGCGATGACCTGCTGACGCCGGATGACGTGATGGCTGGACGAAACATCCCAGTCGGTCCCGGTCCGGTCGTCGTCTACGATGACGACCATTTTTATATGGCGAGTGTGATCGCAGAGAAGCTTGCTCAAGACGGTCATTCGGTTGCGTATGCGACGCCACTACCCATGGTCGCCAGCTGGGCTGATTTGACGCTCGAGCAAACCAGCATCATCCAGAGGCTGAACGACCTCGGCGTGTCGCTTCACGTGAACGTGACGATGTCTGAGACGGGAGCTTTCAATTGTTCGTTGCGGGGAACACGTGTGGATCTTGAGGCGTCCAAGCTCGTTATCGTCGGTGCACGTGAGCCCGCAGATGCGCTCTTCACTGCGCTAAAAACGCGTTTATATGATCGTCCCATTTGGGCAGCAGGGGACTGTCACGTACCCGGGACAATCCAAGCGGCAGTGCTCTCCGGACATCGAACCGCACGTCACATTCTTGGCGATGTCGTTAGCGGATCTTCATTCTGCCGCGACATACCGAGTTTGTCCTAGGCGTGTCGATAAGGTCCAGTAGGCTTGGGATCACGTGGATGTCGGCGCTCTGAGGGGCAGGGGCGAATATCCGCCGACATGAGGCGTTCGATGACTGTGATCCGCAATGCGTGGTGTCGCTTCCGTCAGTTTGCACGAGCGGAAGGGCCGCTAGGTATTGCCTGGTTTCCAACCGTTCAATCTTGACCAGATGGTGCTGCCTCGACGTTTTGGCCCCGTCGCCTTTTTGTTTGTTCGATGAGACACATCTTGAGCGTTTTCTTCGCAACCCTTGCGTTAGCCTTAGTCCACGAGCCAACGCTTAATTGCCGATTGCTGATTGTTAGACTCTTAGCTAATTAACTTTGCGGTGGTTGTCTTATAGGAGATCTTATGAGCATCGCTCGAGTGTGTCGAAAGCTAGTGTTCCTTTTCGTCTCTGTAGCGTGTCTGGAAGCACCACTCCGTGCAGAAGAAAGTGGTCCCAATCCGGCGCGTAGCTTGCAACTGGCACCCGATGATTGGCCTTGCAAAACTGCCTTTCGTGCAGACGTGGGTGGGGAGTTACGTTGGCCATACCCGGCGCTTTTAGAGCAAGGTCACGGTTGGCGTGACAATGCTGCCATTCAGGCATTGGTCGAATCCGCGGTGACCAGTAGCCGAACTGAGCTTGGGGTCTCAGCCATCGATGAATTTGCAAAAGGGCTCTCGGGTAACCCCAATGAACGCGACCGGATATTGACCACGGTATTCCTTGGGCTTCGCGATGAAATGTCACTTTACCGAGAGATGGCAGCTTTTGGTGTCATGCAAGGTGTGGCCAACGCGGAGCTTGCGACAGGGATTGCCATGGATGCAAAGGCGAGGGGCGAGGATGGTAGGCGAACCTTTAGAGCCGCGTTACGCATTGAAGACGACGCCATGGATGACGCTCGTTTTCTATGTCACCGACTCGATGCTCTTGAGAACAAGTTCCAGGTCCTTGCTGAGACGCTCATGCGGCATCTGACGCGCTCCTCTGGTTGAAGACATGCGGGCGAAATGCCGTTGACACACCAAACTCACAATTACTGATCAGCAGTTAGATTGGGAATCCATGCAAACGAAGCCTTTGATGGTCGTCACAATCCTGTCGATGTTGTCGGCTTGCCAGTATGTGGGCGATAGGTTCTGGAATACAGACCCGACGTCTGAAGGTGCATCGTCAGGCGCTGGTCCTGAGGTCGCAAAGAGCACGGACCTTGAGTGGCATTACTACGGAGGAGACCATGGTCAGACCCGCTTCGTCGACAATGATCAGATCAATACCGAGAATGTTGCCGATCTGAAACTCAAGTGGATTCATCAAAGCAGCATTATCGGCAGTTATCAGGCGACACCCGTCGTCGACGATGGCGTGATGTATGTAACAGCACCATATAATCATGTTTTTGCCATCGATGCTTCGACGGGCGAGGAGCTCTGGCACTACGAGCATTCGCTTGGAACGACGGTTCTATGTTGCGGACCCAACAATCGCGGCGTCGCGGTCCGAGGCGATCTCATCTATATGGCCACGCTCGACGCGAAACTGATCGCGCTCGATAAATTGAGCGGCGAATTGGTTTGGGAGACAGTGATCGCTGATGCCGAGCTCGGCTATTCTGAGACCCAAGCCCCAACAGTGTTTGAGGATAAAATCATCGTCGGCATCTCCGGCGCCGAATTTGGCATTCGCGGTTTTATCGATGCTTATGATGCCGATACAGGCGACCAGCTCTGGCGTTGGCATACCATCCCAGCACCGGACGAGATCCAACCTGACGGTACGGCGGGTTGGGCTGGCGTCTTCGCCGAAACAGCCGATGGGATCAACTCATTGAGACGGAACATCGCTGAAGAGAAAACAGCGCTCGCCTCCGGCAAGTTCGATGATGCTTGGAAGATCGGCGGAGGCTCGGTTTGGATGACACCATCAATTGACGTCGATCGGGGCTGGGTCATTGCCACCACAGGCAATCCGTCTCCGGATCTTGATGCGTCGGTACGTCCAGGCGACAATCGCTGGACCAATTCGCTGGTTGCCGTCGATGCCCGCTCCGGTGAGATGATTTGGGGATACCAATATGTTCCCCATGATGCTTGGGATTTTGATGCTGCTTCGCCGCCAATCCTGATGCAGGTCGAGGGCCAAAATGGCGACCTAATCGATGGAGTCGTGCACGCAGGCAAGACCGGATGGGTCTATATTCATGATCGTGAAACCGGTGAACTCATTCGACGCTCTGAGCCGCTGGTTCGTCATGAGAATCTCTTTGGCCGGCCGACTCCGGAAGGCACGCGCATGTTACCTGGCGCCAATGGTGGTGTTGGCTGGTCACCTGGTGCCTTCAATCCGAACACGCGCATGGCCTATTATGCGGCGATCGATCAGCCCATGAGCTTTGTCTCACAAACAACGGAGTGGGAGGCCGGACGGCTCTTTTTGAGCGGTGCCTTTGTCGCTATTCCTGAGGAGGATCAGTGGGGCAATGTATCTGCCGTTAATGTCGACACCGGTGAGATTGTATGGCAGACGCAAACTGATCAGCCCCTACTGAGCGGCGCATTGACAACGGCAGGCGGTCTGGTCTTTGTCGGTGAAGGCAATGGTCTCTTCAAGGCCTTTCACGCAGAAACTGGCGAGGAGCTCTGGCAGTTCCAAGGCGGAGCCGGCGTTAACGCCGCACCGATGGCCTTCGAGGTCGACGGTAAGCTTCATATTGCGGTGGCGGCCGGCGGCAACTTTCAATTCGA
This sequence comes from Geminicoccaceae bacterium, assembly GCA_028285265.1. Lineage (GTDB taxonomy): Bacteria > Pseudomonadota > Alphaproteobacteria > Geminicoccales > Geminicoccaceae > JANQPX01. The sequence goes on along the minus strand of JANQPX010000044.1, from coordinate 2,066 downwards.
CTATAAGCGCGGCAATGCATTGCTGGTGTTTAGCCTGAACTAGACCCTAGCCCGCAAAACAACCATCATGGTCTGGGCTCAAGCGACACTCGATTGAGCCCAAGGCCGTTATGATAATGACGCTAATGCGGTCTTTGATGAACGAAGTACGGGTTTTGTTTGCGAACCCATAAGGATCGGGGACCGCGACGTTCCTATGCGTTGGGTGTCAATCGACGCTAGCTAGTCATCGTCCTGAACAAACCCCACGATCGACCGTTCTTGCACCTCAGCAAGTGACGGATCGGGGCTGATAAACAGATGGATCGTCTCTTCTGCTTCAGCCTCGCTATCGTCAATTAATGGGATATCGACATAGGTCGTTTGCTGGCCTGGCTCGAAGACCTCAACGCCACTTGTTTTTTCATAGTCCAAACCAGACTTCGCAGTACCGTCAACCGAAGCATAGACGATCACCATACGCTTGTCCGGCGCCCGCGACAGATCGATCTCAAAGCGAAGTGAGCCTGCGTTCTCACTTGCCGGCAACGCGGTTACTGCCACAGTGATGCTCTCGCCCTCTTCAGGAACGAGCTCTCTGACAGGGATGAAGTCGCCCCCAACGCCTATGCCTGTCGTTGCTTCATCAGTTGAGGCGACTGTGCTGGAGCGTGGTGTTGTTTCGGGCGCCCTTCTCGTGCGCACGGAGACCGGCTCAGTGTCTCGCACATTCGTCCTTACGTTGTTTGTTGTTGGCTTTGTCGGCGCGCTCCGAACTCGGATCTCTGAGGGGGGATTGTCGTCGTCCAGCTGTGCCACCGTTGTTTCATTATCAGCCGGTTCTGTCAGCGGTTCCACTTCCGTGATGACATCGTCCGTGTCGTCTTCGATTTCGGCAAACTGCATAGGCGCCGGGTCCGCTGGTACCGCCTCTTCTCGGGCAACGATGGTGTTCGTTCCCGATTGCAATCGATAGATACCATCATTCCAATCAACCAGCGCACCAGCAACTGTGCTGCCGTCTGGTGTGGTGATCTGTACTTCAGAGATATCAGGCAGCCGAATCCGATTGCTGCCACGTGTGCCGCGACGCACAGTGACAAAACGCTGGTCGAACTTAGTCACATAGCCCGTAATCTGCTTGCCGTTTTGGAAACGTATGATAGGCGCTTCCGCAATGCCAACATCCTGCGTTGAGATGGTCTCAACCTGAGACCCGCCATCACTCCCTAACAACGATGTATTGATGATCTCCCCGTCTTTAATCGTGAGGCGATAATTATTGGCCCGCAAATCAAAGATGCCGTTGCGCCAATCCAGCAGCTCACCTGCGACGACGCCACCATTCTGACTATCAACACGTGCCTCGTCTATCCGAGCCATGTTGATTCTAAAGGTCCGCACGCCACGACGTATCAAGATGCTGTTCGCGGACGCACCCACGATCGTGCCGATAAAGGCCTTGCCATTATCCAGCAGTACAGTGGTCGGCCGGGCCATCGATATCCGGCTGTCTTCGCCAAAAGGCTTCCTTGGATCGCCTGAGCGCGAAAGGCTTTTCTTAAAGTCCTCTGGAGCTTCCGGGATAATGAGCAATGCGCCCACATCCACCAAATCGCCGCCGGCAAAGACCTGGTCGCGATTGGCGCGGTAGATCAACCGCCAGCCGCTAACATCACCATAGAATCGCTTGGCCAATTTTGAGAGGGAATCGCCACTCTGGACGGTATAACGCTGGTCGGCCAGCGCACCAACGCTCAATCCTGTAGTTGCGAGTGCAAGGAGTATTAGACTCGATCGCCACATGCCTACTGTTCCCGAGGGCATCGTTCACCTTACGTTACATCTGTCTGGGGCAATAGTTAGAATTGAACAAGTGGTTCATGACCTATTGCGCGATTTTACCGCAAATAGTCACAGGAATGTGACTCTCGATTAGTCGACGTCACGTGCAGGCTGATGGCTGCCATGAAACACGACTAGAAATTGTAATCGGGGCTGGATCGCGGGCGGATAGGAATCGTTTCTCGATTCCCTTTTGGAGCGGGATATGATTCATACTGTGTATGTTGACGTCTTCGACCAAC
>JANQPX010000043.1 GCA_028285265.1 Geminicoccaceae bacterium | reverse complement strand
AGACGTTTGCCAGGTCTTCGTGGAACCGAATGACAGAGCGATGTCTTATGCCTAGCGTGGACTGACCTCGCTTTATTGTCTCCAAGTAGATACTTTCGGCCTCATCCAATCGACGCCTTTTGTAATAGAAACGAGAGAGTTGCTGCATACTCGTCAAGCTATCGGGATGCTCTCGGCCCAGCCCAGTATCGTCATGCGCTCGGTGATCTTCTCGAAAAACTAGTCGATATTGCCACCTTCGCAAAGGGTCAGACTAGGTCCTTGGCTCACCTCCTAAAGCATCGAATTTCGGGCCGGTTGCCGCCAGAAGCCTTTTGGCAAAGCGGTCCCAATATCAGACATTCAGGGCCATCTTAGGGAGCCTGGCATACATCAGTGGCTGACGCTGGATATCGCAAATATACCAACGACGCCCTATTGCTTTAAAGCGTGTTTGCCGAGCTATCGAAGTTCCAAGAATCGGTTGCCAGAGGCGTAGCGGCGAAGACCCCAATTGAAGATCCAATACGCGAGACCAGCATAGACGACGGCCGCCCCTAGGACTCCAAGCCCCTTGAGCATTGAAGCCTCGCGTATGGCCTCCACCGGGAGAAGACCGATGAAGGCGGTGGGAAAAACCGAGTACAAAATGATCTTCAAGACGGCGCCGAAGCTATGTTGCGGATAAGCGCTCACCAAGATCATGAGGCTCAGGACCTCCTCCGCCAATTGCACCATCCCGGGAAACCAGAACGCAGCAGATTGAACAATGGCATTGGTGGCAACGAACACGACAGCGGCGGCGGTTGCCATGGTCAGCAGAAACGGCAGATCGGTGAGAGTTTGTCCGCCTAACGTGAACCAGAACAGCCATGCAGTCACCATGTCGCCGAGCCCTGCCGGTATCGAGCGGCTGAAGATCAGGCTTGGCAGAGGATGCATCGGACGGCCGAGATGGACGTCCAAATCGCCATCGATAATAACGCGGGCAATGTCGCGTACGCCACCGGCCAGGAACAGCGATAAGCCGACCGACCAGGCGACGAGGCCCATCAGGAGGGCAACGTCCTGCTGTTCCCAGCCGCGAATATTGGAGAAGTTGCTGAAGAAAATGATCCAGACAGTAAAGAAGACGAGATTGTTAGCGAACATGAAGCCGGCGGCGAAGGCTGTCGCCTTGAGTGGCACGAATCCGGCCTTCAGGTTCAGACGGAGCAAGGCCAGGAGCTGTCTGGAAAGAGAAAGCATGGCTCAAATTCCGTGTCGCTGCAGCCTGCTCGATGCTCTTCGATCGATCAGCAACGCCGCGATGGTAAGAGCGGCAAGCCAAAAGAGCTGCCATGCCAGGATGACGACTACCTCACGTATCGTAACGCCGAGAGCAAAGCTGCCAGGGGCAGCAAGCATGGCCCCAAACGGGCTGGCGCTTGCGATCTCCGCGAACGGCGATGGGAACAGGGTAAGAGGAAGAATCAGCCCACCGACCACAAAAAGAAACTTTTGAAACAGCCAAAAAAATGGCGCTGCTGTACCCATCCAGATGGCGGCATATCCGATTTGAAGTTGACAAATGAGAAGAAGCAGCACTGACAGCATGGCCACCAGCGGCAAGGCGAGCGTCATGACGTCGAAGCTAGGCGGTGCGCCGGTGAGCAGCCAAATGGCGACCAGCACGAATAGGCCCAGCACAATGAGGCGGAGCGAAGCGGCCCCAATCCAGGTGGCGAGCGTCATCAGCGCATAAGGTTGCGGCCGGCACATACCGACCTCGATCATGCCGCTCGCGACGTCTCGCTCAATCTCACGATATGGAACGCCTGCCGCAAAGACGATCCATTCAGTGAACGCTAGGTACCAGGTGAGCGCCGCGGGTTCGAGGTCGAGCGCCAGGATCTCTGACAGGGGCGTTGCTTGCCAGATATGCCAAAAGATCATGACAACCACGAGATGCATGGCGCCCCTTGCAGCAAGCGTTGCCTTCTGAGCGAGCGCCTGGCGCCAGCCAAGGCGGATGAAGGGGACGACCGCATGCACGTCATGCCGCGTCATGGCCGTCACCGATCTCGCCGCGATAGATGGCCTTGATCACATCATCGAACGGCGGGTTCTCTAGGGCGATGTCCTGAACCGACAAGCTATTCAAGGCGGCACGAATGGCTGCTTCGACAGGGAGTATCCGGGTATCAATGGTAAGCGTCAGGCGGTAGGCGTCCTGCCCTGTGACCTTGGCGCCAGGAAGTTCCAGAACCGGGCGCACTTCCTCGGTGGTCAGCACCAGCAGGCGATGATGACGAAGGCTTGCGCTAAGATCTCTGAGCGGCTTGTCCAGCAATAAGCTGCCTCGATCAATAACGATCACCCGCTCCGCCATATGCTCGATGTCCCCGGTATCGTGGGATGTTAGAAGCACCGTCGTACCCTCTTGGACCGATAGCTTCCGCAGATAGTCACGAAGGGAGGATTTGGCCTCGATATCCAAACCGATGGTGGGTTCGTCCAAGAACAGGATCTTGGGCTCATGGATCAACGAGGCAGCGAGCTCGCAACGAAGACGTTGTCCGAGCGAGAGCTCTGCTACACGCCGGTCCAGGAGATCGCCGATGACGAACGTTGCCGCGAGATAGTCGATCCGCTGGCGATAGGCACTTGCTTCCAGCCCATAGAGATGGGCGAGCAGCTCAAAGCTGTCTCGCACGGGTAGATGATACCAGAGCTGAGAGCGCTGCCCAAAGACGATGCCGATGTGTTGTGCCAAGCGTCGCCGCTCCTCCCAAGGCACAAGCCCGGCGACCTCGGCCGTTCCAGCGCTCGGTAGCAGAATGCCGGTCAGCATCTTGAGTGTTGTCGACTTGCCGGCCCCGTTCGGCCCGATAAATGCAACCCGCTCCCCCTGGCCGATTGTGAAAGAGATGCCGCGCACCGCAGGCACGCTTTCCATCACTGGTCGAAGCCAACGATCGACCCAGCCGCCCTTGTCCGCGCGACGTGTTTGGAAATTCTTGGAGAGGTCTCGCGCAATAATCGCGGGCAATGCTCTGTATCCCCTAGTTTGGGCAGCCAATAATGAACAAACCGGACGGGCCGGTATTCAAATTTCTCGGTCGTACAAAAACCCTGTCTTTATGGGGTGAGCCGTCGTGTTTTCGCCGTTAACTTTGGATCGTCGGGCCAACCGGAAATGTTACAACGCGATGAGCAAAGTCCAAGCCAGTCGCAGTCCTATGTCATTTGCTACTACGACAGCGACAAGAGGCATGTTTCGGGCGGATTCCGTCTCTAGATCAATGTCTGAAGCGTGGAGGCTCAGGTTGGATTCTGCCTTTGGGGCCCATCCTGCTGTATGCCAGATCCAGGCAGCAGGTGCTTTTAGGACCGATGCGCAATCGGTTCGAGCTGGTACTCCATCCTCGGCAGCATACGTCCCTCAATTGAACCGGAGGGCGTCTGGCCAATTTCGATAAAGCCCAAAGCCCGATAGAAGGGCACGGCAGCAGGATCGGCATCAAGGGATAAAGATGTTATGCCAAGGATCTTGGCTCGCTCGAGGACCTTTCGCCATAGTAAGCGCCCAACGCCCTGACGCTGCCTGTCGGGATCGATGAAGAATGCGTGCACTTGTCCATACCCACCGTCAACCAACTGAAGGCAGACGCAGCCACAGATAATTCCCGAGTCCGCAACCCAATACTCGCCTTCCTCCATTCGCGCAGCTGTCACCATTAGCTCGTTTCGGCAGACCTTCATGAACGCGTCATCATAACCATTCGAGCGCTTGGCGCGCATTGAGAGGTCAGTGAGGATCTCTGCCTCGTCGGATCGGGCCCGGCGTATTGTAAGGTTCATCGCTCATCCTGCGAGGTGTTGTGTTTGACATCAGCGCTAGTTGGTCGGTGTCCCGTGCGATCCTGCCACAAAAGCTTTGACAAGGGAGTGCCATCAGTTTCTGACTCAAGCGCTGACGTTGGCTCATCCCATATTCAAGCCGTGAGCTGCCTCTTAGTTGCACAAATGAAGTCACCAAAACTCGACGTCCCAAGTCTGCAAGACCATGATGAAGAGATGTGTGATGGCGGCGCTTCGTGATGCGCCGCCATTCGCTGGTGTCCTCAAGGCTGCGCTATGGTGCTGTCAAAGCTTCGGTTGAATGTGTCTTCGTTTGGGTTCTCGTAGTCTGTTTGCGACGGCCTTCGACCTTCGTTTGCTCTTTGCCACTGGCCTTCGTCTCTTCAGCGCCGAGCATCTTGGCAAACGCGGCCGGATCGGCGCCGGCAAAGCCGAGTTCGTTCAGGAGGGCGTCGACCAGAGGGGCCTGAGCGCGGTATTTGAGAGCGCTCTGCACAATCTGGTCGGATGGGCTGCCATTCTCTGTGGGCCCAGCAGCACCAGCGGCTCCGTTCAGGCCGTCGACCTGGAGGATCTTGATCGAGTCGATGTTTTCCATCGGCTTGACCGATTCTCTGATGATGTTCTGCATCTGCTCAATGAGGGCAAGGCGAAGCTTCATTTGTACGATATCGGCTGAAAGGCGATTGTCCGCCTCGTTCAGCGCGACCCGGCCTTCGGCTTCAACGGCATAGCGGCGTTCTGCAGCGTCGGCTTTCAGCATCTCGGCTTCCGACTCACCCTGGGCGGCGATGCGCACCTCCTGCGCATGGGCCTCGGCACGGGTACGGATGGCGTCGGCGTCGTCCTCGGCTGCGGTTTTTTCCGCCGTCGCCTTGACCTGGATAGCGATGGCGTCACGCTCTGCCACCTTTTGCGCTTCGATGAGGTCGATCGCTTTTTGACGCTCTGACCTCTCGGTTTCCCGAACGGTCTGAACCAGCTCCTCCGCCTTCACTGCCGCGGCACGCGCCTTATCGGCTTCCGCCTTGGCCTCAGATTGTTGCTTCGATTTTTCGGCGATGACGATGGTCTTCTCTTGTTCCGCCACTTCAACTGCGCGCTCGCGGTCGATGTCGCGTTCGCGCACCAGGCGTTCCTTCTCGATGTTCTGCTGCTCGATTTCGCGCGCCGCCTGGATCTGGGCAAGCTGAATGCTTTGCTTGGCCAGGATGTCAGCCTCTTCAGCCTCCTTTTGCCGATTGGCCTGCTCGCGCGCAATATCGCTCTTTTGCGCTGCGCGGCGCACCTCGACCTCGCGTGCCTGCTCAAGTTGAGCATATTCCTTGTCACGCGCTAGGGTCAGACGGAGCTGTTCGGCCTCGAGATTCTTTTGCTCGATCGCCACGAGCGTATCTTGCTCAATGTCGTTGCGATGTTTGCGGCGATCTTCGATCTCTTGAGTGAGCTTGGTCAGACCGGCGGCATCGAAGGCATTATCAGGATTGAAAAATTCGCGGTTGGTCTGATCGAGACCGGTCAGAGACACGGACTCGAGCTCGAGACCGTTCTTCAAAAGGTCTTCCGAGACGGCCTGCTGCACTTTTTGCACGAACTGAACGCGTTGCTCGTGGAGTTCCTCCATGCTCATCTCGGCGGCAACGGCGCGCAGGGCATCAACGAACTTGCCCTCAACCAGCTCCTTCAGGGCTTCGGGCTGCATCGTGCGGCGGCCAAGGGTTTGCGCGGCATCGGCAATCGCTTCCTCGGTGGGTTGGACGCGCACGTAGAACTCGGCCAAGACGTCGACGCGCATGCGGTCTCGCGTAATCAGTGCCTGTTCGTTGGCGCGGCGCACTTCCAGGCGCAGCGTGTTCATGTTGACAGGAATGATTTCGTGCAGAACGGGAAAGACCATGGCGCCGCCGTTCATCACCACGAGTTGGCCTTTTAGGCCCGTTCGCACGAACGAAACCTCCTTCGAAGCGCGCCGATAAAGACGTGAAATCATCAAGCCGATCGCGATAATGGCGACGAGGATGACACCAACGGTGATCCAGATATCCAACATGACAGTGTCCTCACTTTCTTAGTGTGCCGCGCATGCGGCGGCCGCATTAATCAATCAATGCATTGTTCTTGTTCTTGATCGCTCGAAACACGCCGCGTGCGCGTGCAACCAGCAGGACACGGCTGCCCTGTTCGAACGTGATGCCCTGTCGGTCGGGCTCGACCATGACATAGTGGGTCTGGCCGTGCTGATCCTGCAGTTTTGCTTGGGCCGGCTGACCCAAACGTGCACTGCCGAGCGTGATCGTCGCAACGCGGCCAACGAAGCTGTTGGTGGAAACTGCAGATGTCTCCGTGCTCGGGATTAGGCGTGCCAGGCCTACCGCTGTCCAGCGAGTGATCGACGCCCCACCTATCAAGGCTGGTATGATCGCAAGCGATGTCGGCAGCAAGAATCCGCTGATTCCCGACCAGACGCTTTGCAGGATTAAGCCCAGGAGACCGAAGCTCGTCAGGAAAGCTACGACCACCACCATGAGCGGGACGCGGCCGATGGCGAACCAGCCGAGGATTCGGTCCAGCGTTGGGACGCTGGTTCCGTCCGTATCGATCTCGAGCCCATCAGCGGCGGCATCCATGTCGATCTCCGGGCCATCTGCGGTGGCGCCGTCGAAGAAGCCGAAGAGGGAGCCGCCCAGGAGCAGCAACAGAACTTCGAGCAACGCCAAACCGAGCATGACCCCGAGCGCCACCGTAAAAGGGAGGTTTTGCGACGCGGCGATGAAGTCATACACAGCAATTACGCCCTCTTTAAAGCAGCCAGCCTCTCCTTGATCCGATTTTGCCGAGCCAGATCTTCGAGCTCGGCTTGAGCCCGTGCCGTTTTCGGATCGACGCCCTTCTCGCCGAGGGCAACGCCGCCAGCACGGGTCATGACCCGATCGAAGGTTGCCTCCGCGTCCGCCACCCGCTGATGCACGGTCGAGGATGAGGCCTTAACGGCAGCAGTCGATGTGGCTGTCGATTTTGCGGATCTAAACTCGCTGAGTTCCTGCTCCATTTCGCGTTTCCGGCCCTGCAAGGCGCCGATGAAACTTTCGAGCTCAGCCTCAGCCTCACGTGTTTCGATCACGGCGGCATCGAGAATAGGGATCTGCGCTTCGATGTCGAGCAGCTGAGCAACACCCGCTTCGGCAAGGTCGTCACGCCCTTCCTTAAGGGCGATTTGGATCTTTTCACTGACCTCTTCGTGGCGCTTGTTCTCGGTGCTGAGGCGCTGGCTTGCGTGATATTGCCGAGTCAGAACCTGACCGAGTTCTGTGCGAACATCGGCGATGCCCTTGTCGATCTCCCGGATCGATTCCTGCATCACCATCTCAGGCGCCATGTTCTCGACCGTTGAGACGATCATATTGGCGCTGCCACTGACCAGGCGTTTGACGCGGGATGCAAGCGTTTCACTCATGATGCAACTCCTTCTTTGTTGTTCCGAGCCGACGCGACCAGTCGCGCAAGCTCGAGAACTTCTGGTAATTTTTCGTCCAATGCTTTGGCGCTGTAGCAACTGGTGGCCGGCGTCAGCGCCATTTTCAAAGTCGACAAAAGCAACGCCGTGATGCGATCGGTGATGTCTCGTTCAAAAAGCAGCATCGCCTGATCGTGATTGTCGTCAGCGTGATTCGGAAGCGTGCTGGTGACCAGCGCCAGAACATCTGGCAGCCAGTTCAAAAAGTGAACCACGAGATCCGAATGAACGTGATCTTTGGCCTCCCTTTCTCTGATGCGGCGAAGTGTGGGCATCAGTTGTTCCTCGGCAATCGCTAGGGCCTCGGCGTAGTCAGTCTGCCCCTTTTGTCGACGGTGGGCCTGCCGAATCAGCTTTCTAATCTTGTCGCTCGGCGTGATCGCGTCGCTGACATCCAACTCGGAGAGCGCCGTCATGTCGTCAGGTGCCATACGCACACTCAGCGGCACGGTTTTCCCAGGCACAGTTAACTTCCTCCCAGCCACTCGAGGGCAGTGCGATGACGTTTGAATGCATATGTCATACATATGTATTACGAATGTATTTGTCAATGAAAACCAATTGAAATGCGGAGAGTTGGTGGTTCGAATTCTAGCGTCCACCATCAAGTATTTTTAGTATCGCCGTCATCTGTGAGGGTTGGTCGCTCAAACCAAAACTGATCCGATGGTCGACACACAAGTGTCAGTAGAAAGTGCCTGGCTGGCCTGTGTAATCCACATGATCATTTTTAGAGGCACCGTGTCCGTGATCCAGGTCACAAGTGGTTTTCGATTGCTGTGGAAACTGCCGAGACTAGACTTTCGTCCAGCTGACAACGTACGCCATTATAGAGGCGAGATTGGCTTAGATATGTGAACCCGAGCAGGTGCATCTAGCGTCGGTTTAGGATGCGAAGCGGACTGATTGATAGTGGAGCAGGGGAACGAGAGGTTATTGAAAGGCGGGCGTCAATATCAGTCGTTTTTGCTGGCGGCGCATAGGCTTGGATCTTAGCAACGTTTGTAAAGTTGGAGGAAGGTCTGCTCAGAGCTCATGACGTCATTTCGGCTACGGCATAGCGATCTGTGAATTTGCTTGGCGAGATTAATAGACAAATGGTCGCCCACACAAAGTGTGAGGCGACCAGCTGGGACTTGATGTGCCGTGTTACGAAGCCGGCGTAAACGGAAGTGAAGAGTGGTGAAGCACGATCTTTGCCTCGCCGTCTTCCATCTGTTGGATACCGAATGTGTACTCAACCTTCACTTCGTTGCCATCGGGCTTCATGAAGAAATAATTCCCCATTGCCATGGCGGTATCTCCGGTGATGACTGTCCCCTCGTTTTCCCAGCGCACTGCTGTATAGGGTGCTATCGCAAAACCGCCGTCTTCCGCGATGTCGCCACCGACGAAATAGGACAGCGCCTCGTCAAACGTGCCGCGAAACTGGTCTTCGCTCGCGAGGGTCGGTTTGAAGAGCACCGGGCTCTCTCCGTAGGCATAGAATTGCTCAATATGTTCCTGTGCGGCCGCACGATAGTCACCCCCTTCGGTGTGAACGGCACCGATCTTGACGATGCCATCACCCCAGGCAGTCTTGAGCGCGGTGACCTTTTCTTCGGTTAGGCCGGAACCGGCCTGTGCGATGCTGGTCGACGCGACAATGGCCATGGCGGCGGTGAGAACAGCAGGCTTGAACATCGAAATCTCCTCGGTTTCAGGGGTGCGGAGCCAATTTGCATCAGCACATGAAGGAGAGGTGTGCAGGGGCAATCAATAATACCAATGAAAAGATTTTCGGGTATTCATAGACAAAAGGCATTGTTTGGGAGGACGAGGAATGCGCCCTAGTTTGCGCCAGATCGAGTATTTCATCGCCGTTGCCGAGCATCGGGCGTTTGGTATGGCAGCGGATAGTCTAGGCGTGACGCAGCCTAGCCTTTCCAAGCAGTTGGCAACGATGGAAGACGAGCTTGGTGTCAAACTCTTTGAACGCACCTCTCGAAAGGTGTTTCTTACACCCATCGGTCAGAGGCTTCTCAGTCGCGGTCGAGCCATCATCCAAGATGTGCGGGATTTTCGGGCAACAGCACGTGGGGCTCGCGGTCTGTTTGGCGACCGTCTCGCTATCGGTGTCCTCCCGTCGGTCGGCGCTTATTTCATGCCAATCGCCAACAGGAAACTGCATGAACGCTATCCGGATCTGAGACTGGTCGTGCGGGAGGGGGCAACGGTCGAATTGCTCGAGCTTCTAAAAGAAGGGCACGTCGATGCGGTGATCGGCACCAGAACGAGCGAACCGGACATCAAAAGCGTATCGCTCTTTTCAGAAACCCTTTGGATTTGTGCTGCCAGCGATGATCCGCTTTCGATCGAACATGGTCCAATCAAACTTCCGGATCTCGCAGACAGGCCGCTTCTCTCGTTGAGCCCTGAATTTTCGCTGGCGGACATTGTCGAGCGCCTGGCGCAGGAGGCCGGGGCGTTTGTAAGCCGAGACTATCAAGGCGGGAGTCTTGATGCCGTTAGGCAGATGGCCGTGATGGGTGCGGGAGTGGCCGTGCTTCCATCACTGTACGCGCTTGCAGAGGCCGTCCGTGATCCCGAATTCGTGGTTCGCCGAATTGATCACGAATATGCAGCTCACGAGATTTTCCTTCATTGGCGCTGCACAACAGTGCACGCAGATGATTTCGGCCAGTTGGCTGCCGATTTGATCGAGGTGAAACGTGAAATCCGCGAAGCGCGAGACGAACGATTTAGGTGAATATGCATGGTATCACGATTCGATGTACTGGCGCATCGGAGTTTGGGGTTGAAAGGCTCAAGTAGATAGTCGTCACCCTTCAACAAAGCCTTTGGAAACTTAAAGGTGAGCGTGTCGCATTGGCCGGGGCGAAGATCCAGATGGTTGAAGATCATGCGCTCCGCAGCTTTGGCGGGTGTCAGCTGGTGAGGTCAGGTCTTGAGGCGGCACACGCTGGCATAAAAGATCATTCTAGAACTATCTGAATGGCGCTGGGCAGACGCATCGTGAGGACGATCTCACTGCGCGGATCCAAGCAATTTTGGTGTGTTTTGAAGCCCAAAGCACTCCATAGCGATGGTGAAACAGCGCAGTGACGTCGTCAGTCATGGGTTCGATGATTGGATCAATACGCTTGCCAAAAGTGAGCTGGAGTGCCGTTTATTTTTGTAGAGTGGGCAGGCGTGCGTGACGTTGAATGCGGCGCAATTGTGCATGCGTGATCTGCTGATTAGGATCTTTGAACGATAACCCTACCGATCTATCCGTGGAAAAGAGCGATGGATGCAATTGTGTTTATGGCTGTCATCGTGGCGGCAGCTTTGCACGCTACTTGGAACGCCATGGCCAAAGGGGGCGGTGACAAACACCTGAGTGTTGCCGCAATCGTTCTGGGTCATACGCCGATTGCCGTCGCGATCCTTCCTTTTGTGCCTGCACCAGACCCAGCCAGTTGGCCGTTTCTCGTCGCCGGCATAGTGCTGCACTTTGGATATCAGGTGTTCTTGCTGAACTCATATCGAATTGGCGATCTTACGCAAGTTTATCCGATTGCACGAGGCACAGCTCCCTTATTGGTCGCGGCGATCTCTGTTTTGCTGTTAGGGGTCGAACTCGCATGGACTGAGATCGCCGCCGTCTTCGTTATAGGTGCCGGTATCATTAGCCTCGGTCTCGTGCGTCAACAAAGTGGTTCGCGTAACCTAGCGGCTGGTGGGCTTGCGCTCGTCACAGGCTGTTTTATTGCCGGATATTCGTTGGTTGACGGGACTGGTGCGCGCCTGGCCGGCACTGCACTCGGGTTCTATGGCTGGCTTACATTGGGTAACGCGTTGCTTTTCGCGGGTTATCTGCGCCTGCTAAGGCCAGGCACCCTTCGGCAGATTCCGACAGACGCTAAGTGGACCTTTGTTTTCGGCGGCGGCGCGTCGTTCTCGGCTTACGCGCTGGTGATTTGGTCTTTCACTCAAGCGCCCATCGCCTTGGTGACTGCTCTCCGCGAGACCAGCATCATCTTTGCACTTGCAATAGGCGTGGTATTTCTCAGGGAGAGGCTCGATATTGCCAAAGTGATATCGACGTTCATAACCCTCGTGGGTGCCGCGCTGTTACGCTTGTCCAAAACATGATCTGGGTTCATTCCCCAGTCGCCCTAAGGCAACTAACAAAAGGTCGGAGGGAATGTTCTGCGACAGGAGATTGGTCGTCATACGTCTCCGTGATGTGTCCACGGTGATCTCGTGAAGCCTCGGCCTCGCCGGCAAAGAGCGAAGGCCTCATCTGTTAACGTATCTCAAGGTAGAATAGTATTGGATAGCAAAAACTATCTATAGTTATATAATAATAACACTAAATAAAAATACTATTGGGTATGGAATAAAATTATAATTGCTACTCTTTATTATGTAAAAAAGCCACAATAGTTTGCTTGTCTAAATAATAAACCATATAAGAACTATGATCTCTATCACTGCCTTCCAATGCTGTAGATGTGATGGTTCCAGTCATGTCTTTTGCCAAGCAAATCACAATCTGCCGACACGAAGATGCTTCGACGGAGATGCCCACCGAACAGGAGCTGCAGCTGAGCAGGCTGGTGCGGCCAGGCATGACGGGCGGATGCCAGATCAAACAAATCCTCCTTCCCGGAAAATACGCCTACGATCCAGCTAATGATGCCCTCTATCGATCGGTCAATTCGACGGTGCTCGACGTCACCGAGAGCCGTCGCGACAGCGTGCAAACGCCGAATCTAGTCCGTATCGAAATGGCCTCATGGCAATGGTATCGAAAAATGACCTGGACGGCCTATCTCGCGAGCACCATTCATGAAGTCTCTGTGCCCGTTCACGCTGCCGAGGATGCCACGCTTGGCTACTATAACTGCCGGATCTTGAAGCCAGGTGATGTCATCTCTCTAAATCATCGAAGCATCGTTACAGATTTTTTATACCGCGATGACTATTTCGACAGCTATGTCGTTGATGTTATTGGCGGTTCGCTCATCGAACAACATGCGTTTGCTCATGTGGACACGCCCATCCATCCCCACTCTGGCTATCTCGTGATTGGCAAGATTGATTCTGTTGACCAGGCGCTTGAACTCACAGCTTTTGTCGTGAAGGCGGGTGACAGTGTTTACATACCGGCAGGCACGATCCATACGAACGACTATCTCTTGGGGACTTGGCAGACGTTGCTCTCATCAGCTTGCGAGTTCCCGAATGCCAGACTCAGGCGACCTGGTGATAAGCCCTTACGCTTTGTCATTGGGCACAATCAATAAGAGAAAAAAACACTAAACATCCAAGTAATGATACAGATTCGTGGCGAGATTTGCCTGCTTGCAATTTGCTCAATTAATTATTGATTTGCTTATCATAAAGTCTATCTTCAATTGCCGAAATATGACTTGCACATTTCTGGGTAGGTATCGGGTCGATGGTTAGAGTTCATTCGATCGAAGAGAGTCTGAACCGACAAAGCAAAATCGATGGCACGACGCTCCCGGCCAGCGATACGAAAAACACGCAAATCGCATTTCGCGAAGTCATCGAAGCAGCTGTCGATGCTATCGTGGTGCATCGCGATGGCTACATTCTCTATGCCAACCCAGCCGCCATAGAACGATTTCAGGCAAACGACCTGGAGGATTTGCAGCAGCATCCCATTCTTGATTTTATCCTTGCTCCTGATCGCCCGGCTATCCTTAAAGCGCTTGCCGACCTGGACGAGGTCAACAATGGCTCGCGAGTTGTTGGCTATCGATGCATGACCTTGGGCGGCGACATCCGGGATATCGAGACGGTTGCCGTGAAGATTCCGTGGGAACATGGTCCTGCTATCTTGAATATCTGTCGGGATATGACCGAGCGCAACCGGACGGCTGAGGCCCTCAAGGAAAGCGAGAATCGATACTACAATTTGATCACCTATTCGCCGGAGGCGACGATCGCGATTTGTAACAACGCCATTGTCGTCGCCAATGATGCAGCAGCGCGGCTCTTAGATGCTGCAAGCCCAAACGATCTCATTGGCATGCCTCTTCGTAAGATCTACGACGACGATACGGCAGCTGAGATTGCCGGGCGGATCCAAGATGTTGCACGCGGACGCAGCGCTGCAACGACGAGATCGGACAGAATGTATCGTCTCGACGGCACGGAAATCGATGTTGAGTGCACCTGGATTCCATTTACCTATGAGCGTCAGCCCGCGACCTATGCGTTGATCCGGGATGTTACGGAGCAACGGCGCTCCGAAGAACTGAATCGCTTTCTGGCCAGCCACGATCCCCTGACCCAGTTGCCGAACCGATATGATTTTCACCGCCGTATGAAAGCAGCGTTACGCACAGGACGCCCTTTTGCCGTCCATTATCTCGATCTTGATTGCTTCAAGAGCATCAATGACACATTGGGCCATGCCGTTGGGGATCAGTTGCTACAGACTATGGCAGATCGTCTCCGAGGGCTGGTCCGTAGGAGTGACGTTGTGGCTCGATTGGGCGGCGACGAATTTGCGATCCTGCAGGTTGACCTGAACAGCCCCAATGACGCGCGTCAGGTCGCAGCAAAGCTGCAACATGCCCTTGGACAAGGCTGTAATCTACCAGGACATAGTTTGCAGACATCAGTGAGCATTGGCACGGTCATCAGCCCGGAACATGGTGTCGAACCGGAAGATTTGTTGAGAAGGGCAGATTTTGCGCTCTACGAAGCTAAGGCGCGTGGACGCAATAGCGTTGGCTTTTTCACAGAGGCGGTGGAGCATCGCCTGAGGCAGTGCGATCTGCTCGCTGAAGAACTGGCAAGGCCCGAGACTGAGACGGAGTTCGAAGTTCATTTCCAGCCAATCGTCGCGCTCGCGAGCGGCGCTATTGTCGGTGCCGAGGCGTTGCTTCGGTGGCGACGTCGAGGCCAGGGGCTGATTGTTGCAGGCGAGTTCATTCAAGAGCTCGAGTCAAGCTGCTACGGACAACAGACGTGCACATGGGCTCTGAGAGAAGCGTGTCAGCAGGCGCACCTCCTACAGTCGGCTGGCTTTAGAGATTTTCGTATAGCCGTAAACTTTTCGATGTCCATGTTGCAGAGGCCCGACCTCGCTGAGATAGTCCTTGATGTTTTGGGACAGGCCAACCTGGATCCAGCTAATCTCGAAATTGAGATTACAGAACATACGATTATTAACGCCAACACCACTGACATTTTGCCAGCATTAGCAGCGTTGCGAGACCGCGGCACTAAGGTCGCCCTTGATGACTTCGGAACGGGCTATTCGCGTTTGTCTCTACTAAAAGAGCTTCCGGTTGATCGGATCAAAATCGATCGCTCTTTCATCAATGGACTGGGCAAGAAGTCCGAGGATACGGCAATAGCCGAGGCTGTTCTCCACCTTGGCCGCCGGCTTGGACTCAAGGTTACCGCCGAAGGTGTTCCCGATCGCGCTTGTTGGGACAGGCTCAAAGAGTTGGAATGTGACGATGCTCAAGGGTTCTACATCGCCCGCCCGATGGTTGCTTCTGATCTCAAGGCTTTCTTGAATCGACGGAGAGCAGACGAGAAGAACTAGGTGTCATTGCTCGCAACTACCAGCTAAGACTTACATAAGGCACGAAGTAGCCGGGTCGAAGAACGGCCGTGTCAGGATCAGTTGCCCCGCAGACGGATCTGTGGGCTTTCAGAGACCCGAGATCCTGAATTGAAACGATGACATTCTAAACTTCGTTCGCGCCTGAGACGCCGAAATCACCCTGGTATACTGAAGGCGCTATAATAGGTTATGTCCCGGAAGCAAAGTATCGAGTCTGGTTCCAGGCATCGTTCATCATTGGCAATATCAGGGCGCGTGAGCTTGGCATCGACACGGGCAGGCTAGCCTTGTCCAAGGCTGCCGAATGCCCAACGTCGGCTTAGTAACCCCTTCGTGGCACCTCTATTGAAAGCCCCGTGGCCAGCCAGCGCCCATGGCCACTACGGCAGAGGCTCCATCGGATTGACGGTGACCTCGCTGGGAACACGGTCGTCATTTCTCACGAGCTTTAACAAAAGAGTGATCTGTATCGGTTGTTACAGGCGGTAGCAGCTTCGTGCGCTTGAGTGCCGTGAGATCATGAAGCAGGAGGACGAATTCGATGCTTAAGTCTATGAAGCTTGTCAGCGCGCTAGTCTTAGTTGCCGGCCTTGCATCGGCATGCACGAACACTGGTACGCCGATCGACCAATTCGGTCAGAAAACGCAACTTGGAGCGGTGCTCGGTGCTACCGGCGGCGGTCTGCTCGCAGCGGCGACCGGCGGCGGTTCGACAGGGATTGCAGCGGGTGTTCTGCTTGGAGGTTTAACTGGTGGCGCCCTCGGTAACAGCCTGGACAACGAGGATCGTCGACTTATGAAACGGACATCACAACGAGCCCTAGAAACGTCACGAACTGGCGTATCGACGCCGTGGCACAACCCAGACAGTGGTCGCAGTGGCCACATAACTCCTACGCGAACGATCGAGCGGGCAGACGGCAGCTTTTGTCGCGAGTATCAGCAAACGATCACCATTGATGGCAAGGAAGAGCGTGGCTTCGGCAAGGCCTGTCGACAGCCCGATGGTTCCTGGCGGACGGCATGAGCGTTCGAGAGTACAGTGGTTTAAGCCAGACTGCGTCGGCGATGTGACGATGAGTTGGGATCGTTACACTCTCAGTGATGGCATGCGCCGTCTGTTGCCGATTTCGATCATCGTCACGCTGTCTGCCTGTGCGCCAAAGCTTGAAAGTCGGTATCAGGGGCCGCCGCAGCTCATCAAAGGCAGCATTGAGCAGTTCTATCGGCGCCATGCAAGCGAAGACGGTGGACGTTGCATGCGGCCCATTATCGATGCCATTACCAAGGTCCACGTTATAGAAGATGGTCCTGAGCAATGGGTCGCTGAAGTCCGATATCGCTATAGAGATCGCCTGCGTGACGAGGATCCAGGTTCCGACCGCAAGATTTGCCGAGGATTTGCCTCGAGAACCTTTACACTCGTGCCCAAAGGGGACGACCTTGTCGTCGCAGATATGAGCGGTCGAGAATGTCGGGGCACGCTCTTTTCGTTAAGCGGTGCATTGGGGCTCGAAAAACATAAGCGAACTTGCCCTTGACGTCGGTCCCGGCGAGCGAATTGAAGCAACAATCCTCCCTTTGGTGAGCGAACTATTAGTTCATTCAGAATGATCTGCTCGCTTTCATTTCGCTACTTCATTTCGTCCGATGTATGGCGAGACACTTGCTTTCGTCTTGGGTCAACTCCCGCCGTCAGGGCATCTTCCACAACACCCGCTCAACCTCCGAAGCCAGCAAAGAGCATAACGATCATGGATACGAAGGATTGGGTGTCTTTAGGGGCTCAGAGGACGACTGCATGAATAGATGAGGCTCAGCCCCACCGTATTGCCGGGGAGCGCAGATGAAGCTGAGCCGTAAGCACAGAAAGCCATGCTAGCGAGTGCGACGGCTAGGGGGCGCTCTAGTTTCCGTCGCACGCCCACTAAGACACCCGAGTAAGACGAACTATTCGAACACAATTTGGTGAAGCTCTGTGATCGTCCGAAACTGTCCATGAACATGACCATCATGGATACCGAGAACCGCATGCCATGAGCGGGCAGGGCGGTAGCCGCTGCTTCGTGCCTTCGATAAGCGCAACGGCAGGTATGTGGCCGAAGCATAACTTCCTGCCGTCGCTACATTAACTGTCATCATCTTTAGGGCCAATCC
Organism: Geminicoccaceae bacterium; assembly: GCA_028285265.1. Taxonomy (GTDB): domain Bacteria; phylum Pseudomonadota; class Alphaproteobacteria; order Geminicoccales; family Geminicoccaceae; genus JANQPX01. The sequence continues at coordinate 9,707 of JANQPX010000043.1, read as the reverse complement.
AAACGAAAGGATTGTAGGCAATTTCCCAGAGATGCCCATCCGGATCACTGAAGTAGGCGTGGTAGCCGCCCCAGTCGGCTTTCGTTGGAGCTTTGACGAGCGTTGCGCCAACGGAGACCGCCGTCTCGACAATCTGGTCCACTTCCTCTTCGGAGGCGACGTTATGAGCGAGATTGAATCCACGATACCCATTTCCTGAGGCAGACACGCCGGAATCCTGTGCCAGATTTTTCCGTTCAGAAAGACCAAGCCACGTGCCATTCAGATCGAAGAAGACAACGCCAGGCGGCGAGTCGGCCCTCGGCAATCCAAGGCCATCCTCATAAAATTGCTGTGATGTGGAGAGACTGTCGACCGCTAACGCAATCATGCTTATTCGAGGCTTCAAGGCTAAACTCCGATGCAGGATCTCACGGAGAGAACATAATAAGAACAATCGCTCGATACTCAAGATCCCCACTTGTGTAGATGTTATAGGGTGAACGGAAGGCCTTCGCGCCGATCTGAGTTCTTTCGCGCCGCCTAGCTGGCGCACGGTTAGGACCGGTCTGGTCGGCAGCACGCATTAGGGACTTCCAGCAAGGGGCCGCTGTCAAGCTGAGAGCCGCCAAAAGGCTGACTACGGCTTCGTGCCAGAAGCGGCCCCAGCGCAGAAGCAAAATGGGGTAAATCTAGCCACCAATGTCGTCGAGAAGGTGCTTGGCTTCCTTCAAGCCTCTGGTGTCGAAACCTTCAGTAAACCATTCATAGACTGGCTGAAGAATGGACTGAGCCTGATCTCGATCCCCCCTTCCGTTCAGAAGGCGAGCAAGAGATATACATGATCTGAGTTCCCAGGACTTTGCCTCCTGTAGATGGGCAATTTCGATCGCTTGTCGATAAGCAGTTTCGGCAAGGCCTAACGTTGATGTTGCGGCTAGGACGTCACCTGAAACGCGGATGACTTCGGATTTCGCCCAAACCTCATTTGAGTTTTCTTGAAGGGCCATTGCCGCCTCGCTGATCGCCTTCGCCTCAGACGTTTCGCCAACGCTCAATGCTGCATTCGCCGTCATCGCAAGAAAGAATGGCCGGAACTGATGCCAACCAACCTGATCAAGTTCGCTTAAAGCCTCCTTTGCGAGACTCAGACCCGAGGGTTCGTTATTTGCATGAGCAACGGCGATACCCCGCAAGACTTTTGCCAGAGCAAGCCAGTGGGGAAACCCATGTTGATGGGCAAGCTCGGTTGACGTCCTGGTCGTCGAACAAACCGCATCGAAGTTGCCAAGGAGCGTGTTACAGATGCTTCCTGCATAGTGTGTCACATGGGCCGTTGTGTGGTTGTTACTCGCAACTTCTGCTCTCTCCAAAGCAACCAAAGCGTCCTGCGCGGATAGATCTGGATAGCCCGCCACCCAGAGCAATACCGACCGCATGGCCCGCAATGTCGCAGGGAGATCGAAGGAATAGAGAATGACGTCATCGGGCAATCCGCCTTCCGGCAAAAGGTCGAGGGCAAGCTCGAATTCTTTGCTAGCTGCTGCAATGGCGCCTTGACCGAAGAGGCTTGCTGCCAGGAATCGGCGACCGATGAACTGCGTGGTGGTATCCTTATGGCGGTTGGCGATGGCCAACATCTCTCGGGCGATATCAGAAGCAGCATCATGATCTGCTTTATTGGTGGTGTAAGCTTGCCAAACGCCATGCAGCGCCGAACAAACACGTTTGGGATCGTCAACGACTTTTGCAAGCTTATGAATACGCTGATAGAGTTTCGAGGTCGTAAACGCCGTCGGACCATCTGCGCCGATGCTGACAGAGCCTAAGGCGACATTGAGGTCCAGAGCCAAATCATTTCGCGATGGCGTATCAGGCAATTTCTCCAAAGCAGTCAGACCCGCAAGTAAATGCTGTTTGGCCTCAATCAGTGCATTCGTTCTCGCGGCTTTGCGCCCCGCAACCAAGAACTTAGGCGTGGCACGCTCGAAATCTCCGGCTTCCATGAAGTGATAAGCCAACAACTCAGGTCGCTGATCGGCGATATCAGAGAATTGCTCGTTTAAGGCATTGGCTATCTGGGCATGAATTTGACGCCGCTTTGATTTCAACAGGCTCTGATAAGCCGCGTCTTGAACCAAGGCATGCTTAAAGGTGTATGTTGCATCCGGAGGCGATCCGCGCCCAAACACCAACTCTGCGGCGACAAGTTTGTCGAGGGCACTCTGAAGCTGTAGGGATGATTGGGGTGAAATCGCCGATAACAGGGTGAAAGAGAATTCTCTACCGATCACGGCGCCAGCTTGGGCAACCTCTTTGATCGGTGCAAGTCGATCAAGACGCGCGAGGAGAGAATCTTGCAGGCTGGTTGGAATGGCAAGGGAAGGCATATCACCATCGAGGGTAAATGCTTCATCTTGCTCTTCCAATATACCGGATTCCAAGATCGTCTTTGTGAGCTCCTCGACAAACAGAGGAACGCCATCGGTCTTAGTGATAATATGGTTCATTACTTGTTCAGGCAGGCTTTTGCCTTGTGTTACACGTTCAACCATTGCTGCGCATTGTTGTTTCGACAACCGGTTCAGCTGGAGCGTGTGGACATTGGCCTGTCCGACCCACTTCGGCTGAAAATCCGGTCGATACGTGAAGACCGCGAAGACTGAAAGATCATCGATCTGCTCGACCACGAGATCCAGGAGTTCGAGCGACGTTGGATCGATCCAATGCAAATCCTCGAACAGCATCAATATAGGCTGTTGACCCGCAAGCCCTCGAAGCTGATCAATCAGTATCTCAAGCGTTCGTTCTTTTTGACGTTGAGGCGTTAAGTTTTGATCCGCATATCGGTCCGTGGTCAGTGATAGGAGTGATGCAAGCAAGGGCGCTGATATGCTGGGGTTCGCATCTGCATGCGCCAATAGGGCCTCAAGCTTGTCCAGCCTATCATTAATACTATCGTTTCGGCCAAAGTCGGCGGCTTGTTTCAACTGTTCAGTAATCGGATAGAAGGCACTGTTTGGATGAAACGGTGAGCACTGGTAGCGAAGCCGGGTGTGCGGTTGATTCCCTAAGCGAACTCGTAGCGATTCAATCATGCGCGATTTGCCAATGCCGGCCTCACCTGCAATCAGCGCAACTTGTCCATGACCATCAACGGCGTGCTGCCATAGGTCCTCGAGCAAAGTGGTTTCGTGCTGTCGGCCGACAAGTGGCGTCAAGTTGCTGCCTGATCGTGCTTCGAAGCGGCTGGCAGCAGTCTTCGCTCCAGCAACGATGGAGACGGCTATGGGCTCTTTGAACCCTTTGAGCTCCTGCGCACCAAGATCTTCAATGACAAAAAGATCGCCAAGAAGATGTCGTGTCTGAGGTGCGATCGCGACCGTGCCGGGTTTGGCAAGTCCCTCGAGCCTGGCCGCAAGATTGGGCGTTTCTCCGACGACCGCCTCTTCTTGAGAGCTGCCTTCGCCTATTAGTTCGCCAACCATGACCAATCCAGTCGCGATCCCAACGCGTGACGACAAAAACTTGCCATCGCCAATGTCGATCGCACCAACCGCAGCATTCATATCGAGGCCTGCTCGCACCGAGCGCTCAGCATCGTCTTCATGGGCAATCGGATATCCGAAATAGGCGAGGACGCCATCACCGAGATACTTGGCAACATGGCCATCCCATCGATCAATGGTGGCCTTACAAGCTTCTTGATAGCGACGGATGACCTGGGCGAGATCTTCAGGATCCAGTTGACCTGAAAGCTCTGTCGAACCGACCAGGTCACAAAACAGCACGGTGAGCTGTCGTCGCTCAGGAGATGCAACGGCGTTTTGATGAAAAGCAATGGGTGCCGGCTCGACAGTGATCTCGTTGTTAGCCAACGCTTGAATCGCGTTCAGTATTTTTCGACGATGACCAACACTTGAAACACCGAGATCACGCAGATCATCAGCCGTCAATGTCAACAAAATTTCGTAGTCAATGTCGTTCTCTAGAAACGCATCTTCATATCGGTTCATGCCAATGGCATTTAGCCAAGCCGCAATATTCATCGCCACGCCCACTGCCAACCATCCAACTGACCTTGGCGCAGGTCATCTCTGCAGTCTAGCTCATAGTCCAGTGGCGGGAACGCGCCGCAGAAGGCCTTCGAGCGACCGCAGCGGGTCTGCGATACCCCCCGAAACCTGACCCAAGAACGAAGAAGGAAGCCTCAGGCTGCCATTTAACAAAATTACTCATACAGTTAACAGCGGGCGCCACAATATGTCCGCTGCTCGTTCAAGAACAGCCACAAACCTCATGCGGATTCAGTGCCAGCTCCGGTCATTCGGCTACATCCTGTTCGATCATGAATCGAATCGATAACATGCCTCGAAAGCCGACAGTCAATTCGGCCAGTCTCGCTGAGACTGTGTTGGCATGACAATTCTTAGGAGCAATAGTTCTTTGCCCCTCGTATACAAGACACTTACTGCACAACACGCAGAATCCTGGCAGGCCTTGCGATTCGAAGGTGCTCGTGATTTTCCGCTGGGCTTTCTCGTTACTGAGGGAGAGGCCGCTGCTGTATCTATTGAGCGCTGCCGCGAGATTCTCAACAATGGTACTCTCCGAGGCGTGTTCGATGAAACAAAGCTCGTTGGATTCTGCGGCTTTCGCCGGGAACCGCTCGAGCGCACGCGTCATAGGGCACAGATTGGTCCATTCTTTGTAGCCCAGGACTACCAAGGCTGTGGGGCCGCGCAGACGATGATGCAAGGGGCTATTGAAGAGGCAAGAAGCAATGGCATCGAACAGCTCGAGCTCTTCGTCGACACAGAAAACCATCGTGCGATCGCTTTCTATGAACGACAGGGTTTTGAACGCGTTGCCACCCATCCCGACGTCACGCGGATCGAAGGGAAACGACGCGACGACTACTTCTATCGCTTGAAAATCGGCGACTGACCACCTTCCGTACGCACTACTTGCCTCTCAAGCTGGAAATCGCTTGGGGGAATAACCGACTGAGCCTTAGGCGCCCATCTGGCAACGCGGAGAATGCGCCGCGAAGCGGCCTTTAGGTCCAGATTACGACCGTAGCGACAGCTATGTGGAGGACTTTCGCCGGAAGGAAGGTGCGAAGGAAGTGCCAAAAGGAGACCTTGGCAGAAATCCGAGAATGGTTCGGCGCACAAGCCCCCTGGATTGTCAGGCGAGTGTTTGCGACGGTAGCAACTCCGTGCGTTTGATTTCTGCCGGCACAATGACGTTTTCTTGTAATCCCTGTATTAGATCGTCAATGTCGCTATACTCATGGATAGGCAGAAGGCCCCGTGATCGCCTTTGTATATCCCCATACATGCTCCATGGCTGCTGCCCAGCAAGAATGATGGGGCAAATCGCGACCATAACATTTGGAGCAACAAGTGTTAGTTCTTGTTGGACACTCCGGGCATCAGTCAAGTCGGCAATCACAAAGCGAGCCAATCTTGCCAATAGCGTCACGGTGTCAGTAAAGTCCTGGTTGGCGGCTGGATCAAAATCAAATAACACAGGTGAAAAATTTCGTTCGCGCAATTCATCTCTTAGACGATCTAATACCGCTTTGCGATCATCTGTAAATCGTCCTAGCAACAAAACAACCTTCGAGGTAATTGTCTGAATGACATTTCGTACTTTTTGATTGTGCAGTAAGAGGTATACGAATTGCCCAACTTCAATGTCATCTACTGTGATAGTGGGTTCGGCAATCGTTGTTATAGTCAGATCGTTTTGTCTCTTTGGGTCACCACGGGTCCCCCAAACAGAGATTCCATGGATGTTACACCGGTCAAAATTAGCGTCTGAAATGGTTGTTCTCAACATTAACGCACCAACCAGAGCAGCATCTGTCAAATTTGCGCTGGTGAGATTCGCGTCCAGGAGGTTCGCGCGTGAGAGGTCAGCTCCCCGCAGGTCCGCATTCTGAAGGTTCGTCACGATCAGATGAGCACCCGAAAGGTCGCAGTCTTTCAGGATAGCGCCGCTAAGATTGGCTCCGGACAAAAATGCACCAGAAAGGTCATATCCAGTCAGATCAGCCCCTTCCAGATCCGCTAGCCACAGATTTGGTGGTTGGAGTGATATCTTGACACTATTGGAGAGGGTGAGTGTTAGTGGCTCGGGGATGCTCTCAAGGCCCGAAGTATCAGGGGTGGCCCGCTCTCTATTCCAGCGATCCCGCCCCTCATCGCCCATCTTCAAACATTCCTTAAGGTCGTTTATTTGCTCATCGCTTCTCATCGGACCGTCTCATTCAAATTCAAAGTGCTGTGCTATTCGATGCCTCTTTACAGCATTGATCGATAGCATGAGACCCCGGACTTGACGAACGAAAATGGGCGGCTCTGGGCCAACAGCACGCATTGGCGCCCACTGTTGGACGGCGGCTTTGGGGCACGTTTTGCCGGAAGCCTTGATTCGCAAATGTGCCGCAAAGAGACGTTAGAGTTTTTCCAGCCCTGGGAGTTTTAGGGAGAATGGCGCAACCTCCATCCCTTAGCGGGCGATCGGACAAGTTCACTAAGGCAGCACGAGCCTACGTTGGCTTAGTCGTCAGATTTGGATTCAAGCATGTAGGCAACGAACTCGGATTTTGGCGCAAATTTGTCATAGAGGCCTCGTCCACGGTAGTTGGTCTCCTGGGTAAGCCAGAATAGAAGCGGCCATCCGTTTCGATCGCATTCTGACTGGACCTCACTGATCATCATCTCGCCGATGCCACTGCCTCGAAGATCTTCACGGGTATAGAGATCACTCATATAGCAGGCGTCGGAGCCCACCAGCGTGAATGGCCATGTGGTATAGTGCGCCAAGCCGACCACACCTTCATCCTCCTGCTCGGCCACGATGCCCTGCATCGGATGATTGGGATCGTGCAGCCAAGACCAAACCCGTTGAATCACCTCTGATTCGGCGGGGAAATGATAGAATTCCAAGTAACCTTCGAAAAGCTTTGCCCAATCGGCGAAATCCACCTTCGACACTGGTCGGCATGAGACGAGCTCTTTCTGCCTGTTGGTCATGTCTTTGATCCATTCGAAGTAGGCCGGTCGAGGCAGTGCGATGCCATGGCTTCATCGCCGAGTTCGGACAACAGTCAGCCCAAGAACTTCGACCTTTGGTGAGCCATCAGACCAGTCTGCCTTTTCGGATTAGCAGTTACGTGGGCCGCGCATCATTCCGTGATTATGCGCGCGGCCCACTCCCTATCGAGCTTCCGTAGAAGGCCTATTGAGCATCTGGGATGACGAGTTCCGCATCCTTGTCGCCAAAGAGTACGGCGAGCACGCGTGCCGTTTCGCTGTCGCTTGGATTTTTAAAGACGATGTGATGAGCGTCGGGCGGCTCAAACCATGTCTGACCCGCTTGATAGATGGTCGGTTCGCTCTCAGCGGCGAGCTGGTGCTGCATCGATCCTTCAAGCACATAGCCGAAGACCGATCCTGGATGCCGATGGCCAGGCATGGAAGCCCCGGGTGGCACAGTGACTTCGACGACCGTCATCTGCTTACCCGACAGATCGCCAGGCGCGTCGCTGAACAATGGCTGGATGGCAATCTCTTGGGCCGAAAGCGTTGAGGTCACACTCATGGCCGCGAACAATCCTAATGCTAGTAGCCCGTTTATCTTGCGATATGGTTTCATTCTGTCCTCCCTGTCGCGTTCAACGACGCTATGGCCATCACTTGGTCCGACGAACACCAGTGGGACTTGCCACTGATCGTCCTGGTAGTTGCAAGGACTAGGCCAATCCAATCTACCGAAACGAAAATTACGCATTCTCTGATAATTAAGAAGAGAATTGGCCGAGCAAGTCGATATCAATGGTCCAGCCCACTTTGCTACAGTCGCGAAATTTCGTAAATTTCTACGAATAATCGTCAGTTTCAGTTCTGGGGAGGCTGTGATGGCGGATCAAGCCGTCGATCCTATTGTAAGCAGGAGCCAATCATTCGCGCAGGTTCTGGATCGGGCCGCGGCCGTCGCGGGGACCGACACGATCGCACTGGTCTCCGGGGAGTCCGGCGTTGGCAAGGAGTTGGTTGCGCGGCGTATCCATGAACGCAGCCGGCGAAGCCAAGGCCCGTTCATATCGCTGAATTGCGCTTCAATCCCAAGAGATCTCTTCGAGAGCGAATTGTTTGGACATGTACGTGGTGCCTTTACCGGTGCCACCCGCAATCGCGCGGGACGGATCGAGACAGCCAAGCGCGGCACGCTCTTTCTCGATGAGGTTACTGAAATCCCGGTCGAACTCCAGGGCAAGTTGCTTCGGGTTCTACAGAACTTTGCCTTTGAACGGGTTGGCGACGACGTCACGCGCCAAGCAGACGTGCGCTTTGTTGCGGCAACGAATCGAGATCTGAACCAGGATGTCTCGTCCGGCCGATTCAGGGTCGATTTGTACTATCGCTTGGCTGTGTTCCCGATCGAGGTCCCACCGCTTCGGCAACGGTCGGAAGATATCCCCGTGCTTGCCGAGCACTTTCTAAATTCGCTAGCGAAGGCGAATGGGCATGCACGCCCGCATCTTCGAAAGTCAGACCTCCGTCGCCTGATCGCTTATGACTGGCCGGGCAATGTCCGGGAACTCAAAAATGTCATCGAGCGTGCTCTAATCCTCTCGGACAATGGATCGTTGCGCATTGATCTGGCGCTTCCTGAGATCGTTTCGTCATCCGAGGTCTCGAACCAACCACTCGCCGAACAAAATGCGCGGCGCGGCTATTTCACAGCGGACGAGTTTCGAGAGCTGGAACGAGACAATCTGATCGGTGCACTCGAAGCCTCTGCCTGGAAGGTCTCTGGCGATCAAGGGGCGGCAGCACGCCTGGGCATGAGACCGTCAACGCTGTCGTCGCGGCTCAAAGCATTGGACATTCAACGACCGGAACCGACGTCGCTCTACGTCAGACTGGGCGGGCATAAAGGGGTTGCTACATTGGTTCGCGAACTCGCCGGACGGACTCTCTCCGATCCCCAACTCTCTCGCTTTTGGGCCAACCGCAGCAATATCGGCATCTTGCGCGAAGAGCAGCTGCTCATCAGCTATCTCGCTGCAGCGGCAGGAGGGCCAGGCCACTATGTCGGCCGCGATCTTAAATCCTCCCACCAGACGCTCGGCATAACGGCAGCAGATTGGCGCGTGTTTCAAATGCATGTAGAGGAAACGCTTCGCGTTCTTCGCATCGCTGACGCTGAGTGGCAGGAGATCATCGGCTTCATGGCATCAGTGCGGTCACAAATTGTTCAATCGCAGTCAGATGATCGCTGATTCAGCATCCAGAGGAAGGCATCGCCTCCACAATGTCTTCTCAAGGCTAGAGGCTGCTTCGGGTCAAACCCGGAATCCAGCTCTCCTGGCGTGATGTCTGCTACGCGCCGCTAAGCCGCCACTCCGGAAGAAAATCATGCGGGATGACCGCTTCCGGGCGCATTTCTGCCGGAAGCTGCATGACCGGGAAGTGCCAAAGAGAAGACACGGCATGTGAAACATTTCACATGCTGTGCGCGCCAGCGATGATACAGATTATTTCTCTCCGTGAGATCGATCAAACTCGCTGCTCAGAGGCAGCGTTGATCGTTGACATCTGGCATGGGTTTTGTTCGAGAGGGTGAGCACAATGGCACGTGCAAAGAAAAAGTCAGTTGAGAATCGTGTCACAACAAATCGAAAGCGCCGAGCGCTCAAAAATCCTGATCCT
>JANQPX010000042.1 GCA_028285265.1 Geminicoccaceae bacterium | reverse complement strand
TAAAACTCTATCACGAACGAGACCGACCCGATGATGTTGACCCAATGCTCAACATTGGGCTCGATGACGGCGTAGCCCCCAGCCTCGACGCGAATCGGGCTCGTGGGAGCATGGGCGACAACATAGTGAAGCGCGCCATCATGGACGACGACCTTCCCCCAGACCCCCTCTTTGATCTTGTGGGACATGGTCAGCTTTCGCGGCACGCTACTCTGATCGAAGGTTGGTGACTCGCTGTACTTCTGGAGCTTTGTCGGAGAGGCGGTCATCAGCTCTGTTCCGTCCCAATGATCAAACCGCGCGTGATCATGATGGCGGCGAGGAGAAGGAGTGCGCATTTGATGATCTCCGCTATGACATAAACAAGGTGGAGCTGACTTTCCCCAACGTCGTCGCCTGCGATGACGCGGGCCGTCCGCTCGTCGAGCGCCGGCATGACGGCAAGCCACTGAAGGGCAAAGATTGCGATCGGCAGAGTGCACCAGATCAACCCCGAGGGATTGCTCAAGAGGGTCGTCAGAATGATCCCGGTGGCGATAACCAACTCGGCTACGGCAACCCAACGAAATTGCGCCCGGCCCACTTCGAGTGCTGTCGATAGCGTCAGCGAGTCGACCGTGAATTTGGCTGGCGCTACGATCAGCGAGCCGCCGATTGCGATTCCGAGCCAGAGAATCAGCAAGGTGGGGAGGATGAGCGATCCAAGGCTCATGCCGAGATCAGTCTTGGATGGGGAACATAGTCGATCGCTGCTTTCAGGCTTTCCGCGATGCGCTCGGCTCTCGTCATCAGATAGACGACGGCCTGATCGGTCGGGGCGATTTCAAGCAGGGTCTCGCCAAAGAGTCTCAGCCAACGCTCGAAGTGACGATGTTCAAGGCCGGGCAATCGCTTATGGACGACGACCGGCTTCCCCGAATAGCTACCGGCATTGAAGGCGACCGAGGCCCAAAAGCTCTTCATCGTGGCGAGATGCTCTGGCCAGCGGTCGGCGGCGATCGCTTGTGTGAAGATGGGGCCGATAAGGGCATCACCGCGGACCTTGCCATAGAAAGTCTCGACCAGCGTGTCGATAAAGGCGACATCGACGCCCATTGCTCCCGCCTCCGCCAGAATTGCGGCTCGCCTCTCTTCGACTGTCCGTCGAGCGTAAGTCCTCATCTCGCCACCCAATCGTTTGAAGATATATAAACATGAATTTCATATACATCTTTTAGAGTGAGAGATGCAAGAGCAAAATGACATCATTGAAAAGACTGAGGGGACGGACAGATGTTCGCCTAGTCGGGCATCATGTCCCGATAGGCATGCCAAGTGGCGAAACCGAGGATCGGGAAGACGATGATCATCCCGATCATGCCGGTGGCGAAACCGAAGACCGCCAGCATCGTGACGGTAAGGCCCCAGCGAAGCGTCACGCCGATCTGGTTGGCCGAGACACTAAAACTCTTGCCCATAGCGGTAAATGCATCCAACTCGCGATCAACCAGCATCGGCACCGAATAGGCAGCGACTGCGAAGGTCAGCGAGGCGAACAGGCCGCCGACCAGCGTGCCAACCACGAGAAGGGCAATCCCCTCGATGCTTAGAAAAATCGTCGACAAGGTCTCAATGAACCCGGGGAAAGGTTTGAGCCCAAAGAACAGTGCAAACAGAATGGTCGCCGCCCGGATCCAGACCATGAAAAGCACCATCAGCACACCGCCGACCAGCGCGATCTGGCCAGGCGAAGCCACCTTGCCGCTATCGCCTTGGCGCTTTCGGCTGATTTGATAGAGCCCGACGGCTATGATCGGCCCAACCAGAAGGGCGCCCGAGATCGCCGGCAGCATCATCCATTCGAGTCCAGTGAACCAGAGAAAGGCGATCACAAACCAGCTGAGCAGAGCGAAGGCAATGCCATAGGCCAACGCGACTCCTCGCTGTGCTTGAAAGTCGTCATAGCCCTTCCGAAGCCAGGACCGGACGAGCCCAATTGCCTCTCCGCCAGTCACCAGATGGGTCCGATTTCGGCTCTGAGCGGCATTGGTCGTCATGGCGATATCCTGTGCTATCAGCAGTTCATCGACAACCTTGAGGCCAGTTGTCACGAGAAAACATATATTCTATATATATGAAATAGGTCAACCATGATGCATCCCGTTCGAACACCTGGAAATCCGTTCCTGTGAGACTGACGAACTTCTCCGACTTCGCCTTCCGTGTCTTGCTTTTCGCCGCCGCCCGACCTGGCCGACTGATCACGATCGACGAAATCGCCGAGACGTTCGACGTCTCGCGTGCGCATCTGACCAAGGTCGTCAACACACTCACACAGACCGGCTATCTCAAAGCCTATCGCGGACGCTCCGGCGGTCTCGCTCTCGGCAAATCGCCAACTGACATCAATCTCGGCGATGTGCTGCGAGCAACCGAGCCAGATTTCGCCTTGGTCGAATGTATGCGTTCTGAGAATCACTGCGTGCTCACGAGAGCCTGCAAGCTCCGCGGTCCGATGGAGCGTGCGCTCGCTGCTTTTCAGGCCGAGCTGAGCCGCTATACGCTTGCTGACATCTTGCTGAGCGAGACCGAATTTCCCAGCTAATGCACCAATACTACCTGTCGCTCAGGCCCTGGCCAGGTAGACGTCACTGAGTGCCTGATAGTCCGGCAACGCGTCCGCAAGCGTTCTAGCGTCCAGCGACTGATAAAAGGCCTCCTTGGCCTCGTTAAGGATGGGAACGAGGCCGCAAACACCGGCAATGATGCACTTTGTTGGTCCTGGCCGCATACACTCCACCAGACCAGACCCCGCCTCCGTTCCGCGCAGAACCGCACCGATCGAAATCTCATCCGGCGATTTCGCCAAACGCAGCCCCCCGCCACGGCCACGCGCGGCCTGGACGTAACCTTCCCGCGTCAGAAACTGCGCCGCTTTCGCGATATGATCGAAGGACAGGTTGTAGCGCTCGGCGATCTCCCGACTCGTGACCTGGCGATCGCCTACGACTGCCAAATAGAGCAGGATTCGGAGGGTGTAATCGGAGAATGCGGTGATCTGCATTTGTCGATTCTGAAGGGTTTCTATTGACAAGGCAAGGCTGCTTCTCATAAATACGCATTTAATATACTTATTTAAACAATAGGGAAGGCGATCCATGCAGATGCTCGTTCTTTCGGTCTCTCTCATCCTGATGGCGGGAATCGCCTGGTTCTTCGTCGACACCATTCGCCATAGCCACGAAGGCCCAAGCGACGACGTGCTCGCCAACCGGCGAACATCCGCAATCTGGGGCCTCACAGCATTCGGCGTGGTGATCAGCGTCGCCTCGCTCTGGTCCTGGCCCCACGCAGTATCAGCCGCTGATGACGTGGTTACGGTAAACGCCACAGGTGGTCAGTGGTACTGGGACATCGATGTCGAGGAGGTGCCCGCTGGGCGCACGGTGGTCTTCAACGCCCACACCGAGGACGTCAATCACGGTCTTGGTATCTACGGCCCTGACGGGCGACTGCATATCCAGGTCCAGGCGATGCCCGGCTATGTCAACCAGATCGAGTACGTGTTCGACGAACCGGGGCTCTACCAAGTCCTTTGCATGGAGTTTTGCGGCATCGCCCACCACGACATGATCGCCGAATTCACCGTTGTCGCGAACTGAGGAGATCGACGCCATGGCCACCGATGCTCTAACCCAACCACTCCAGGTCGAACCTCAAACCGACGCAGTCAAAGTCACCATGCTGCTTGCCGGCCTCGTCTTCGTCGTAATGATGATGCTCGGGCTGATCATGCGCGCAGCGCAAGGTGAACTTATCACGCTCGATCCGATCCTGTTCTATCAGATCCTGACTGCCCACGGCGCTGGCATGGTCGGCGCGGCCGGGCTCACGGGTGCAGCCATCCTCTGGTATTTTCTCGGCCGCTATGTGCCACTGACGCATGCCGTCTTCTACGTTTTCATGGCCTTCTTCCTGCTCGGCGTTGTGCTGATCCTGGGCGCGATCTTCGTGGGAGGCTATGGCGGTGGCTGGACCTTTTTGTTTCCCCTCCCTGCCCTTTCCGGCGGCGCTTGGGAAGCCGGCGCCGCCGCTTCTTTCATTCTCGGCTACACAGCCATCGGTATCGGCTTTCTTCTGTTCTATCTTGAGGTTGGCCGCCAGCTGATTGCCGTCTTTGGCAGCTTCAGCCGTGCTTTGGGCCTACCGGTCGCCTTCGGGACAGAAGACGCGAGTGACGCTCCGCCACCCGCGGTGATCGCGGCAGCTGCTGTGACCGTCTTCAACACCATCGGTATCGTTGTTGGCGCTGCCGTCTTGATCTCAAGCCTCGTCAATCTTTACGTGCCGGCCTTTGCCGTAGACGCATTGTTCGCCAAAAACATGATCTACTTCTTCGGCCATGTCTTCATCAACGCTTCGATTTATATGGCTGTGATCGCGGTCTATGAGATCATTCCGGACTATACCGGCCGTCCCTGGAAGTCGACGCGGCTCTTCGTAATCGCGTGGCTCTCTGTCCTACTATTCGTCATGGCCGTTTACCCGCATCATCTGCTGCAGGACATGGTGATGCCCGGTTGGATGCTGGTGATGGGCCAGGTTGTCTCGTACTTCTCCGGCATCCCGCTGCTTGCGGTAACAGCCTTCTCGCTCTGCCTCTACCTTCGTGGCTCCGGCATAAGATGGGATCTGGCCTCCGCGTTGCTGGTCCTTGGCGTCGCCGGTTGGTCGGTCGGCGCGGCGCCCGCGATCATCGACGGCATGATCTCAGTCAATAAGCTCATGCACAACACGCAGTGGGTACCTGGCCACTTCCACATCTATCTCTTGCTTGGCGAGGTCGCGATGAGCTTCGGTTTCATGGCCTGGCTGGTGAAGACCGAGCGGGCGACCGGCCTTAACGGCCTCGATCGCGGCATATTCTGGACCTATGTGGTCGGAGCCGGCGGTTTTACGCTCATGTTCCTGATCTCGGGCGCCCTTTCAGTACCCCGCCGCTGGGCCGTCCATCTGGAGGCCTGGTTGTTGCAGGATCGCATTGCGACCGCGTTCGCCCTGCTCGTGGTCATTGCCGCCTTGATGTTCGTGATCCGCTTTGCTGCCGGACTCGGACGCCAGGAACCTGGCGCGGGTGAGCTCAATGAGAGCAAGGTCTAAGTCGGTGTGGGCCGCTATCGCTTCACTCGCGATCGTTACGTTCGGTTCTGCCACGCTTTGGCAGGCCACCGATGGTCTGCGCGCGCTGACGACGGAAGGGGCAAGGCGACTCCATGCAGCGGCAGCGCCCTTGGACCTGCCGAAGCTCATCCTCGAAGACATGGACGGCGACGAGATCGTCCTCGGCCAACCCAGTGACGTCTTGACCTTTGCCGAGTTCATCTACACCACCTGCCCGACTATCTGCGTCGAGGCCGGTGATGAGATGGCTAGGCTCCGAGACAGGCTGGTCGATGATGGCCTCGAGGAACAGACACGGCTGCTCTCGATCAGCTTCGACCCAACCTATGATGACCCAGTCGCCATGACCGCCTACGGCGAACTGCACGAGGCCGATGGCCGGATTTGGACGATTGCGCGTCCCAATCCGGGCGATCTAACAGCCATGCTTGAGAGCTTTGGCGTTCAGGTCATCCCCGATGAGTATGGCGGCTATGAACACAACGCCGCCTTACATCTGGTCGATCGGTCAGGACGGCTAAGCGGGATCTTCGATATCGACGATATCGACGGGGCGGCAAGCGCAGCCGGGGAACGTCGGTGAAATCGGCGTCACAACTCGGCCTGGGGATCGGGGTCATCATACTCTGCTGGTGGCTGCGGGATGGGCTTGAACGCGACCCCGTGACCCACGTCCTGCTGCAGCTACCGCTCTTGGCGCTGGCTGGAGCATTGATCGTTCAGCCAGTGCTCGAAGGCAAGAATTGGCGGAATTCCTCCTTCTTCGGCGGCGGCCTAGCGCCGATTTTGATCGCGATCTTTTCCATCGCCTTTTGGATGCTCCCCCGCTCCATCGATGCCGCCCTCACCGACCCACGAATGGAGATGGCAAAGTTCACAACTGTGCCAATACTGATCGGAGCATCCCTCGCGATCGGTTGGCCAAGAGCGCACCCACTCCTCCGCGCATTCCTAAAGGCGGAAGCGGTGTCGATGCTTGCGGTCATGGCGTTTCTATACACTCATGCGCCAGTCAGGATCTGTAATGCCTACCTGGTCAGTGATCAGGAACGCCTCGGCCTGGGCTTTCTACTCGCCGCCATCACGTGTGCCGTCCTATGGACATGGCCGATCTTCTGCAATCGGTGTCGTCATCCCGTCCCCTCGATCGAAGCCGTGCGGCCATGACACCCAAAGAAACCGTCCTTGACTTGGCCCGTCTGGCACGCAGCAAAGCCGACGCTCTTGCGAACAATCCGCTTGGCTTCGCGATCGCCTCCATGATGGCCGGAGCGTATGTCGGCATGGGCATTCTCCTGATCTTCTCCGTCGGCCAGCCGTCTGACCCCTCCGTCCGTAGTGTGATCATGGGCATGAGCTTCGGAATCGCACTCACCCTCGTGGTGTTCGCGGGCTCCGAACTGTTTACTGGCCACACCATGTACATGACCATCGGCCGTCTCACCCGGACCGTCTCGACCGCAGAGCTTGGCCGCTGCTGGGCCGCGAGCTGGTTTGGGAACCTGGTCGGATCCGCCTTGATCGCTGCGCTCTTTGTCTTAGGTGGCGGCGGAGCCGTCCTCGAATGAGGAAGCCAAAGCCTGCTCCACGCCGTGGCTGCGAAGAAGATGCATGCACCCGCGGTAGAACTCGTCGCGCGTGCCATGCTCTGCAATTGGCTGGTCTGCCTCGCGATTTGGTGCGCCGCCCGCACCACAAACGATGCCGCCAAATGCCTCCTAATTTTCTGGTGCCTCTACGCGTTCATCGCTGCCGGCTTCGAGCACAGCGTCGCCAATATGACGATCTTCGGCGTGGCCTTATTGTCCCCGCATCCGGAAACGATAACGGCCGCCGCGGCGGCACGAAATCTGATCTGGGTGACACTCGGCAACAGCTTATCCGGCGCAACCTTCATGGGCGTCGGCTACTGGCTGATAGCGGCGCGGCCCCAGCTAAAGTCCGAATCTGGCCTCAAGGCAACCAAATCGCAACGCTTGGGCGTTTGATGGGTTTGCCAGACACGCCGATCGATAATGGGTCATTCCAGGGCAGATCGAGGAACAGACAGAACGTCCAAAGATCACTCGTCACAATCCAGTTCTTTCAGTCGTTCCACCAACAACATGATCGCAATCCCCATCCGGGTTGCGTCCTACGCCAGTGTTCCGACGGCCACGAGCCCAGTGTTGGCGTTATCGGAGGCGCCGCCGAAATCCTGAGTGCAACAGTCGAATGTTCAAGCGACCTCGCGCCTTGGCAAGCGCCAGTTCGGTCGGGGGAAATGGCAGGTATAGCCGTTTGGGTAACGCTCAAGATAGTCCTGATGCTCAGGCTCAGCCTGCCAGAAAGGCCCCGCTTCCAAGACTTCAGTCACCACTTTGCCAGGCCAGAGACCTGATGCGTCAACATCGGCGATCGTGTCGATCGCTGTCTGCTTTTGCTCCTCACTCGCCCAGAAAATTATGGAACGATACTGGCTGCCGCGATCATTACCCTGACGATCCACGGTGGTCGGATCGTGGATCTGGAAAAAGAACTCCAGAATGTTTCGAAAGCTGGTCAGCTCAGGATCGAAGTCGATCTCAATCGCCTCGGCATGACCGGTACGGCCTGTCTTCACATCCCGATAGGTCGCATCCGGCGTACTGCCGCCGGCATAGCCGACGCGCGTTGACAGAATGCCTGGCTGACGCCTGAAAAGATCCTGCATGCCCCAAAAGCAACCACCGGCGAGGTAGGCCGTTTCCGTCTTTCCTGACATTGGTCATGCCTCCTTAAACAAATGGGCATAGTCGCCATAGCCTTCAGCCTCTAACTGATCGACCGGAATGAAGCGAAGGGCGGCAGAGTTGATGCAATAGCGAGCACCAGTTGGCCCCGGGCCATCAGGGAAGACATGGCCGAGATGGCTATCGCCGTGCTTGGAGCGCACTTCCGTTCGCACCATGCCATAGCTCCTGTCGACGTGCTCGACCACATGCTCCTTCGATACTGGCTCAACGAAACTCGGCCAGCCGGTGCCGCTGTCAAACTTCGCAGTCGATGCAAAGAGCGGCTCACCAGAGACGACGTCAACGTAAAGCCCGGGCTCTTTGTTGTCCCAATAGGCATTCTGGAAGGCCCGCTCGGTACCGTCCTCCTGGGTGACCCGGCGTTGTTCGGGCGTCAGCTCGGCGAGCGCTTCATCTGTTTTGGCATAGGACTTGGTCATGCTCGTCTCCATAACCTTATAGGGAGGTGGCCGGGGGCCACCTCCCATATGGGGTCAAAAACTCGCAATGCCCATCGGTTAAGCCAGCAAATCTACTTTTGAAGGCGCTGTGACCGACGATGACGTTTGGCAGCGAGTGGTCGCCGATTGGGCTTTAGCCGACGATACGCTGATCAGTGAGCATCAGATCATCGTTGTCGACCGCCACCTTCAAGCCAGAGCTTGAGCACCCATCCTTACGATGAATGACGCACCAAGCCTGGAGGAGACACGCCTAAACTGTGGCCGGCAGAAACACGTGGCTTGCCCCGTCTTTTTCGATCTTTCCCATGTTCGGGAAGCCGAAGTGATAACCACCAATGGCCATGTTGTCCGCAACAGCTTGGGCCACGATGGCCTTACGCGTTTCGCTCGCCTGGTCCTTATCGGCATCGAACGCCAACTGCCAGTCCAGGTTGGCCAGAAATAAAGCAGGAACAATCAGCGCATCACCGATCAACATCAGTTGATCATCGCCCGAGCTGATGTGGAACGTGACATGTCCCGGCGCGTGTCCAAAGCTCTCGACCGCCCTGACGCCGGGAGCCAGTTCGGTTTTGGCGTCAAACCGCGTGACATTCTCCCAAGTCGGAAACGTTGCTTGAATGCGCTGGGCTAGACCTCTGCGCCTTTCCGGCAGTTGCTCGATGATCGATGGATCGGTCCAGAAATCGTACTCGGCCTCATGCACCAAGATCTCGGCATTCGGGTAGACTTGGGCGTTGGTATCTTTCTCCATCAACCCGAAAATGTGGTCGGGGTGCATATGACTAATCAGCACCATGTCAACATTGTCGGGGGTGACACCGGCAGCTTCCAATCCACCGCGGGCGGCAAGGCCGGCCGTTGGTGCGAGCTGATCTCCCGTGCCTGCGTCCAGCAAGATCGTCTTGCCACCTGTCTTAACGGCGGTGAAGGCGAACTCGATCGGAATGTAGTCTGTCGTCTGCCCAGCTCTTGCAAGGGCTGACCTGACATCGTCTCCAGGGATCCCTGTCGCGATGCTGTCAAAGTTATCGTTTTGCCAAACACCATCATAGATCGACGTGACTTCAATATCGCCAACAGTGTAGCTGTAATACCCCTTTTCGCGGAGGTCAGCCGCTTCTGCCGACGACAGAAAGGCAACTTGCCCGCTTAATCCCAGTGCCGCTACGCCAGCACTGGACGCCAAAAACTCGCGTCTTGTTGCATTTACCATTCGAATGTCTCCCCAAGGTCTGCGCCCACCTACCCTCCATCTATTCAATAGGCCGGGCGTGGGAAACAGTGTGTTGACAGGTCATCAACCCTGCGTGAGGGCTTAAAGGCGCATGACGGAAAAACCGAATATGCTTGCCGAACTTCTGCGGTCCCGACGCTCATTCGTCGGATGGGTGTGTTGTTCGTCAATAACCGGAAGCTCCCTAGACCAAACCCAACGTGGACAAACTGCGGCAAGCCTTGAAAGCGACGGCTGGTCGCCTTCGAAGATGGCAGAGGATCTTCCGGGGCGTTGATCCGACGACGATGCCGACAGTTCGATACAATTCATTACAACAAAATCCGCCTTGCCTCTTCGAAATGGCATTATGTTGAGCAATTGCCGCCACGAACTCGGACTGTGATGAATGCAATGACCAAAATCCTCCTGGTGGAGGACGACGAACGCCTTGCCTCCCTGATCAGCGAATATCTCGGTCAGCATGGCTTTGAGATCGAAGTCGAGTCGCGCGGTGATGCGGCGCCTGAGCACATTCTCGAGCGACAACCGGCGCTGGTGATCCTTGACCTGATGCTGCCGGGAAGGGACGGTCTCGATGTCTGCCGGGATGTTCGACCATTCTATTCAGGCCCCATTCTCATGCTGACGGCACGCGACGACGATGTCGATCAAGTGGTCGGTCTGGAACTCGGTGCCGATGACTATGTCAACAAACCGGTGGAACCGCGCGTGCTTTTGGCAAGGATTCGAGCCCTGTTACGCCGGCGACCGGCCGTCGATGTTGTCGAAAGGCGCGCCGAAATAACGCCCGACATGATAAATGAGCTTTTCTTCGGTGCTCTGACGATTAGCCTCGCGCGCCGCGAGGTGATGCTCGACGATGACCTCGTCGACCTAACCACGAATGAATTCGAGTTGCTGTGGCTGTTGGCAAGCCATGCGGGCACGATCTTGAGCCGAGACGAGACATTGTCATCCCTTCGTGGCATTGGCTATGACGGGCTCGATCGTTCCGTCGACAATTGCATTTCTAAGCTTCGCCGCAAGCTCGGCGACTCACGAACCAACCCAACGCGGATCAAGACCGTGCGCAGCAAGGGCTACCTGTTCGTCGCGGATGCTTGGTAGTCATGATCCGCCTCTTCTTCTCACTTTACATCGCGCTGGCGGCTGCCGTCGCCATCTTCACCTTCAGCATTTTCGTGCTTCCGGAGAAACTTCTTCTCGGTTCTGTCATGCGGCATTACGAGCGCGTTGCAGAAGGCCCGCAGCAGCTGATCAAGGACGAATTGGCCAGTATACCGATCGATGATTGGCCGAAACGAATAGAGAAGCTTGCCAGTGATCATCAGGGGTACGGCTTAGATCTTCTCGACATTGATGAGCTCGACCTGCCAGCAGAGAAGCTCGCTAAGCTTCGCCAAGGCAAACCCATTGTTCCCGGAACGAGTGATCTAGAATACATGCTGCTCCCCTTGGGCGAGCGGGACTGGATTCTTAAGATCGCCATCGAAATAACGCCCGCAGAGCATGCCGAGCGCCTGATGAGCAGCATGTTCCACTTGATCGAAAAACGTCTGGACGAGGTGCCTCAAAGCCAATGGCTCACACTCGTCGAGAACCTCGGTGTTCAGCACTACTTTCCCATTCAATTGATGCCATTGGACGCCACCGGCCTCGACGAAACCCAATTGGAGCAGATCAGGCAGGGCATGATCCTGGGTTTCGATGTCGACGAGCACAAGGAACGATACTTCAAGAGGATCGATGGCACATCGCAGGTCTTGAAGATTGGCCCCATCCCCAATCCGGGGTTTGTCCTGATCCTCGACTATCTTGTGATCGGCAGTCTGGCGCTGCTCTTGGCGCTCGCCGCGTTCATCTGGCTGCGCTCGCTTTGGCGTGACATGCGAAAGCTCGATGAGTCGACCATCGCCTTTGGACGAGGTGACCTCGATACACGTCTCGAGGTTGCCAAACGCTCACCTCTGACGGGCCTCGCCAACACCTTCAATGGCATGGCCGGACGTATCCAGCATCTTATCGGCTCGCATAAAGAGCTGACCAATGCCGTCTCACACGAATTGCGCACGCCGATCGCACGCATGCGGTTCGCCATCGACATGCTCCAGGAAACAAAAAGCGATGCCGATCGACGCCGCTATATGGACAATATGCGTGCGGACATCGATGAACTGGATGCGCTCGTCAACGAGCTGCTCGGCTATGCTAGGCTGGATCGCGGAAAACCTGACTTCGAACTCGAGCGCATTCCGATGTCCCTCTGGCTTGGCGAGATTGCTGAGCAAACAAGGCGCGACGTGCCAGAGATCGATCTGGTCGTCAACGCACCCGACGGCGAGCGAGATGTCGACGTGATGCTGGAGCCAAGATTGATGGCTCGCGCGCTATCCAATGTCTTGAGGAATGCTGCACGTTACGCACATCGATGCATTCAGCTTAGTTATAGTATCGAGAAGGACCGCATCAAAGTCAGCGTTGACGATGATGGTCCTGGCATCCCCGAAGCCGACCGGCAGAAGGTCTTCGAGCCCTTCACCCGTCTCGACTCGAGCCGCGCCCGAAAGACTGGTGGTCACGGCCTTGGCCTTGCGATCGTCAGCCGCATCATGGATTGGCATCAGGGCGAGGTCTATGTCGAAGACTCGGTCCTGGGCGGCGCTCGCTTTTGCCTGAACTGGCCGATTCCCAGCAGCGGGCCGAACAAATAGCGGTCCGTGCCCTCGATCGGACACTTGTCTGCAATCCAGAGACAATCCGTTACCAATAGACACAAACCTTCAACAGATCGGCGGCGGCGAAGGCCCTATGGTGCCTTTCAGAACCTCCGATGAAACGGAAAGGCTGGATTGCCCGCCGGCTTGATGACGCCATAAGCATTCGGAGTGAACGGCATCGTCTTCGTTGGGGTTCGATTCGGTCGAGGTGGCCTCTCGCCCCTGGAGGCTCCTCGACCCCACCCGCGACTGCAAGAAGGTGCTCTAAGATGTTTCCTGCCTTGAAAAGCCATCCCCTGCCTTCACGTCTATTCATCGGTTTGGCCATTGGCCTAGCACTCTCAAGCCCTTCGTTCGCCGAAGATAACAGCGCTTCCGGACCGGATGAGGTCGAAGAAGATGTCTCAATTCTTGATGTGACCATCGGTGGTGGTGCTGCTTACTCTCCCGACTATGAAGGGTCCGACGATTACGAGATCGATCCAGTGCCTTATGTCGAGCTTTCGTTCTTCGAAGGGCTGGCCAGTCTTTCAGTCGGAGGGCTGCAGGTCATGCTGCCGATTGGCGACCAGGCCTTTGTCGGCGCTGGCGTCGGCTACGGCGGCGGTCGTGAAGAAGATGCGAATGACGATCTCGAAGGGTTGGGCGATGTCGATGATACGATTATCGGCAACCTTTCCGGTGGGCTGAAGCTGGGGCCTGGTGCCTTCATCGTAAGTCACACCCAGGATCTCGGTAACGAGTACGACGGCTATTCGATCGACTTTGGCGTCGAGACCGGCCTCGAACTCATCGAAGAGAAAGCAGAGATCACCCTGGGTGCTGGCGCGACCTGGGGATCGGGAGGCTATAACGAGACCTTCTTCGGCATTTCGCAAGCGCAAGCGGCTGCGTCAGGGCTGGATGAGTTCGACGCCGATGAGGGTTTCAAGAGCGTTGGCGTTGAGCTTGGCGGCACCTACGCGATCACCGACAATCTGCTGATTGGCTTCGAGGCCGGCTATCAGCGGCTCGTGGGCGACGTCGCCGATAGCCCGATCGTCGACGATCGCGGCAGCCCAAATCAATTTTCGATCGCCACCGTTCTCGCTCTAACGTTCGACCTTCTCTGACTGAATCTGCCTGAAGGGGCAGATCAAGCAAAAACACGAACCAGCAAAAACTCTGAACGGAAGATGCCTCATGTATGACATCTCGAACCGACGCTCTGTCACACTCGTCATCGGCTGCCTCATGGTGCTGGCTGCCTCTTCGTCACTTACTCAAGCTGCCGATCTCCCCCCTCTGGTCAGCAAAGCCTTTAAGGCGATGGAAACGACACCATCCAATCAATGGGCCTATCGGATGACGACAACGGATCAGGACGGAACGGCCATCGAGCAGTTCGACCCATCGTCCCCCGCGCCCCATTGGGAACTTCTCGAAGTCGACGGAAAGGCGCCCGACCGATCTGACCTGAAAGATTATGAAGAAGGCTTGAAAGAGCTTGAGCTGCCAAACTTAGCCGATGACTTCGCCTTTTCAGAACTGGTCGATTCGAGAAGCCTGGTCTTGAAAAGCGAAAGCGACAGAACTGCGATCTTCAGCTTCAACCTCGCCGCGGATCAAAATGACGACGATGCCGAGGTCGCTAAATTCCTGGCCGGCACGCTGACCATCAACAAGTCGCCGGCTTACGTGTCCACTGTGGAGTTGGGCAACAAAGAACCGTTCTCGCCTGAGATAGGTGTGAACATCATCGACATGAACGTCCGCATCACCTTCCAGCCGCTTGGCAAAGACGGGCCATACTTCCTGACCTCGGCCGCCGAAAAGGTCGAAGCGAAAGCATTCGGCTTCATGAACGTGTCAGAGAACGAAACCATCACGCTCAGCGACTATGTTCACGTCGGCAACAAGTAGCAAAGTGCTGCAATTCTTTGCGCAAGTCGGTCTCGTCTTCATGATCTGCGCCTGCACCTCATCCAAGGATCTGGAGCATCCAGAGGACGGCCCGGATGTTCCGGACGAGTGGCAGGCCGATAGGTCCTTGCCGGAGCCCGTCCAGGATGGCTGGCTCGGCGACCTTGGCATGCCGGCACTGATGCCGCTGGTGGCAGAAGCGCTTCGGGCAAATGCTGACCTTCAGGCAACCGCAGCACGGTTCGAGCGAGCGGGGTGGGAGGCGGCGATCGAGGAGGGTGCAGGAGCGCCTTCTCTCGATCTTTCGCTCGGCGCGGAGCGTAATCGCTCAAGCCAGATAGGCAGCGATGGCCAACGTGATGCAGCCTATACCAGTGACCTCTCGCTCACCCTGGATGTCACTTGGGAAATCGATGTTTGGGGACGCATTCGCGCCAATGCAGCTGCTGCCGATGCCGACGCTGAGGCAGCGCGCCATGACTATCACGCGGCGCGCCTGTCGCTTGCTGCGCAGACAGCAGAACAGCTTGTCGATCTTACGGCAGCGCGCCTCCAGCAGAAGCTAGCGAAGAAGCGGGTGCTAAGCTTCAAGGGGACGGTGGAACGCGTGACCCGGCGCTACCAACGAGGTCTGACCTCGGCCTTCGATCTTCATCTCGCTGAAAGCGATCTCGCCAACGCCGAAGCCGACCTTGCCGCACGTGCCGATCAGCTTGCGGGAAGCGCGCGCGCTCTTGAAGTGCTGATCGGCCGTTATCCCGCAGGCGACATCACAGGCCTCGATGATCTCCCAAGCGTTCTTGCAGAGGTTCCGGTCGGTCTGCCAGCCACCCTGCTCGAACGGCGTCCCGATATGGCGGCAGAGAGGGCAAGGATTTTCGCGGCTGGCTATCGAACAAAGGCGTCAAAAGCGGAACTCTTGCCCAGGATCAGCCTTACCGTAAGCGGCGGCACCAGAAGTGAGCAGTTCTCGAACCTGTTCGATCCCGATTTTCTGATTGCGACGGTCGCCGGCAATTTAGTGCAGCCGATCTTCCAAGGTGGTCGTCTTCGAGGCCAGGTCGCCGCCAACCAGGCTTTGGAAACAGAAGCGCTCGCCAACTATGTCAAGCGCGCGCTCGACGCCTTCAAGGAGGTCGAAGACAGCTTGGGCACTGAATATTGGCTCGCTCGTCGGGAGGAAGCGCAGTCGCTTGCACTCGACAGGGCGGCAGCAGCGGAACGCCTTGCAGAGGTTCAATATGAGCGCGGGCTGATTCCCATTCTGGAGCTCTTGACCGCACAGCGAAGCCGGTTGGACGCCGAAGAAGCGCTCCTTGATGTGCGACGTCAGCGCGTGAACAGCCGCATCACCTTGCATCTGGCGCTGGGTGGTGACTTTGCCAAATCACCGTCGCGCCAGGAAGACCAAGCGGGTGGGCTGCGATCATGAGACGTGCGTTCGTTCCGATCCTCATCCTCGGTCTGGGGTTCCTTGCCGTCTGGTTCATGCCGACGAACAGTCCCGTCATCGACATCGAACCGGACGAGGTCACATCACCTGCCGTATCGGTGATCGAGGCTAAGCCGGAAAACTTGAAGCTTTCGATCACAGCCTACGGCATGGTGACACCGAAATCCGAGATCGATCTCGTGGCCGAGGTCAGCGGCAAGGTTACCTTTGCCTCGCCGTCCTTCGTCGCAGGCGGCTTTTTCTCGAAAGGCGATCTCCTCCTGTCGATTGATCGTCGAGACTTCGAGCTGGCGGTGACACGGGCCGAAGCCGCGGTGGCCGAAGCACGACAGTTTCTCATCCGCGAACAGGCTGAGGCCGACCTTGCCGCGGAGGAGTGGCAGGCTATCGGCCGTGGACAGGACGCCAACCCGCTGGTGCTGAGGAAGCCGCAGCTGGAGGAAGCACGAGCCAAGTTGAAAGCAGCGGAGGCTGATCTGTCGCTCACCCGCCTCGAACTGGAGCGCACCGATCTTTTCGCGCCGTTCGATGGCCGCCTTCGATCCAAGACCGTCACGACCGGAAGCTATGTCAGCGCGGGCGAAAGCCTGGCCAGGCTCTACGCCACCGATGTGGTCGAGGTGCGCCTGCCACTCGATGACCGCCAGCTACGCTATCTGAACCTGCCGTTCGGCCAACAGGTTGGTGACCATGTGAACAAAAGGCCACGTGTTGAGATCAGCGCTGTGTTCGCGGGCAGGCGTCACCAATGGATCGGCCGTATCGTGCGCAGTGAGGGCATAATCGACACCGAAAGCCGGGTCCTATACGCAATTGCCGAGATCGATCGTTCCAAACAAGCCAAGACTGATGCCGGGCAGATTCCACCGGCAATCGGCATGTTTGTCGAGGCAACCATCAAGAGCGGCTTATTCGAAAATGTCTACGCGTTGCCGGCAAGCGCTCTCGGCCAGCCCGACACCGTGCTCGTGGTCGATGATGATCATGTTCTACAATCGCGGACGGTCGGCATTCTGAAACGCTACGCTGATCGCATCGTCATTTCCGAGGGGCTGCATCCCGGCGATCGTGTGGTCGTCGACCAACACGCCAACATGTTGGCGGGCATGACGGTTCGCGTTGAAGCTCATGCTATGCCCTCGAATGTCGCAAGGGCCGAACCATGATGCGATCGGTCATCGCCTGGTTCGCTGCCAACCGCGTCGCGGCGAACGTGATGGCGATCATTATCGCGGTTGGCGGCATGATCTCGTTGCCCGAGATCAAGAAGGAACTGGTGCCGGCGGTGACCCTCGACGTTGTGCAGATTCAGGTGGACTATCCCGGCGCCGATCCGGCGACGGTCGAGCGAACCGTTTGCCTGCGGATCGAAGAGGCGATCGACGGACTGGACAACATCAAGACGATCGACTCGATCGCCTCCTCCGGCGCCTGCACGGTCTACGTTACAGCCGCGCGGAATGAGGGCACGGAGCGCCTCCGATCATCGATCGAGAACAGGATCGATGGGATCACCAGCTTTCCGGAAGAGGCCGAACGGCCCAAGATCGAAACGGTCGTCTACAATGAGCGCGTGGTCAGCGTGGTCATCTCGGGAACAGCGGGCGAGGCCGTGCTGACCCAAATCGGCAAAAGGCTCCGCGATGACATCGCGGCCCTTCCGGGCATCAGCCTGGTGGAGCTTGGCGGCACGCGTGATGAGGAATTGTCGGTCGAGGTCTCCGAAAAAGACCTCCGCCGGTTCAATTTGAGCCTCGATGACATTGCGGACACCATTCGAACGTCATCCCTCGATTTACCTGCGGGCGAGCTCAGATCGGAGCAAGGCGACATTCGCCTTCGCACCGACGGCCAGGCCAAAAATGCCGAAGACTTTGCCGCCATCCCCGTTCTTAGCAAAGCTGACGGCACGCACCTCCGCCTAGGCGACATCGCGGAGATCGAGGACGGCTTTGCTGAAGCCGATCTAATCGCCCGCTTCGAAGGTGAACCGGCGGTCTTCATCGATGTCAAATTGGCCAAGGGCCAGGATATGATCGCTATCACCGAGCATGTCCGTGATTTTGTTCAACAGCAGCAGGCGGCACTTCCAAAGAACGTCCGTGTGACCACCTGGGCGGACGACTCGGTTTATCTCAAAGGGCGGATCGACACGCTGAGCGTCAATGCCATCAGTGGCCTGGTCCTTGTCTTCGTCATGTTGTTGCTGGTTCTGAACGTCGAGGTCGCGTTTTGGACCGCAGTCGGTACGGCCCTCGCTTTTCTCGGCGCATTGTTCCTGATGCCGTATCAGGACATCTCGCTCAGCATGCTCTCGATGTTCGCTTTCATCCTGGTTCTGGGCATTGTCGTCGATGATGCGATCATCATCGGCGAGAGCATTTACCGGCAGGCCGAGGCCGGGAATGATGGCGTCAAGGGGGCCGTGGAAGGTACCTTCGTCGTCGCAAAGCCTGTGATCTTTTCCTTGCTGACCACCATGATCGCCTTTGCGCCGATGCTGTTCTTTTCGGGTGTGATCGGACGCGAAGTGAAGGTGTTGCCGATCCTGATCATCACCATCCTAGCCTTTTCGCTGTTCGAATGCCTGCTCATTCTGCCGAGCCACCTCTCCAAACTGAAAAAGCCGAATCCCAACAGAAACAGGCTCCAGAGAACGATCACCGCGACACTTGGCTGGTTCGTGCAGCGGTTCTATCTGCCACTTTTGGGCCACGCGATCCAAGCGCGCTACGCCGTCGTCGCCCTCTTTACCGTCGGTGCCCTCTTGACCTGGTCGGTCGTCCAGGCGGGCTGGATCACCATGCGCTTCGAACCAAACGTCCCCTCAGACTGGATCGAAGCGCAGATCACCTTGCCGGCCGGCGCATCGAAACCACGGGTTGCTGAGGTCGCGATGCGTATGGAGAAAGCCGCAATCGATCTGCGCGACACCTTGAACAAGGAACGCGGTGATCGCGAAACGAGTTTGATTCGGCACATTGGATCGGTTGTTGCCGAGAACAACATCCAAATGTTCATCGAACTGGAGCCCGCCGAAACCCGCGACAAGCCGGTGGCTGACATCGCGACAGCATGGCGCACACGCATCGGCGACATTCCTGAGGCCGAAGCGATTGACATCAGCGCGACGCTTGGCGGCGATGATGACGATCTTTCGATCCAGCTCGCTGCACGCCAACCCGAGAGCCTTGCCGCGGCCGTCAAAGCCATCAAGGTCGCGCTGGATCGATATGAGGGGGTTACCGATATCGAGGATTCAATGCGGACAGCGCGGCAGGAAATCGATCTCGAACTTCGCCCCGAAGCTCGCTTTTTCGGCGTCACCCTGGCTGATCTCGCTGGTCAAGTGCGAACGGCATTCTACGGCGATGACGTGCAGCGCCTTCCTCGATCCGATGGCGACGTTGATGTCGTGGTCCGGTATGCTGACGGCGAACGTCGCTCGATCGACAACCTGGAACGGATGCGCGTGCATACAGGCGATGGTCATGCCATCCCATTTTACGCCGTCGCCGAGGCGCGTCCGGGACAAGGCGTTGCCGAGATCACGCGAAAGGACCGGCGACGGTCTGCAACGGTCGAGGCCGCTGTCGATCCCGATATCACCTCAGCCAACCAGATCCTGGACGACCTGGATGAGACCGGCTTTTGGGAAAATTTGCGTAACACCTATCCGGACCTTCAGATCAGTCCCGACGAAGAAGAGGACGTCTTTCTCAACGAACTGCAGCGTAATGGCACGATCGCGCTCCTCGTCGTCTACGCTCTGATGGCGACGGCGTTCCGGTCCTATCTCCAACCGATCGTCATCGTCACCGCCATCCCCTTTGGCTTTACGGGCGCTGTGATCGGACACGCCCTATTCGGGCTGGACCTGACATTGTATTCACTCCTCGGCATGGTTGCTGCATCCGGCGTCGTCATTAATGACAATCTGGTCCTGATCGACGCGATCAACAGAGGCCGTGCCCGCGGTTTCGAGGTCGTTCGTGCCATCGACGAAGCCGCAGCGACGCGATTTCGTCCTATCCTTTTGACGTCGGTCACGACCTTCATCGGCTTGCTGCCGATGATGCTGGAACGAAGCCTGCAAGCGCAATTCCTGATCCCAGTCGCCGTCTCGCTCGCCTTCGGTGTCCTGTTCGCGACGGTGCTAACCCTTCTTCTGGTGCCAGCCATCTACGTCATCATGGAAGATCTCAAGACCTTGCTGGGACAGCTGATTAAACAAGGGGCAGCGTCCGCTTTTCTCGCTAACGTCGCAGCATCGGCGGCCAAAACAAGTCGCAAGGAGTAAGACGCTACATCGGTCGCCGCGCCAGTGAGAAGATTTGCCCGGTCGGCCCACCTATCGGCCATGCCGCCATCTGTAGCGCCATCATGGCCACCTCATCAGGGTGCTTGACTCGCTCCCACGCAGGCAGGCCCTTCGGCAGCGCATCGGCGCCCGTCGACAGAATTTCCTCTGGGCTCCGCTCCTCTCCCGGTTTTGCGTTGTCAAAGGTGGCCGTTGCCGTCGGCCCCGGGATCAAATGGTTCACGTCGATGTCCCGCTGCCATAGTTCATTGGCCAGAGCATTGGTCATCATGTTGAGGGCCGCCTTAGAGACATGGTAAGCGCTGCTGTTCGCACCCGCCATAAAGCCCTTGCCGGAGGTCAGGTTGATAATCTTGCCTCCTGGCCGCATCGCCTCGACGAGGTGCCGCGTGACCAGATATGGACCGCGGACATTGACCTCCATCGTCTTCCACCAAAGCTCGGGGTCCGAGTCCGCGAAGGCGCCCCTCTCAAGATAGGCGCCCGCATTGTTGACAATAACATCGACCGCACCGAACTCATGGATGACGGCCTCACAGAAGCTTCGGGTTAGCTCAGTATTCGTAAGATCGATGGCCTTTGCGATCACCCGCCGCCCCAGCGCGGTTATCGCTGCGCCGACTTGATCGATTTCTTCTTGAGATCGGGCACAGATCGCCAGATCCGCCCCCGCGCCGGCGAAGGTCAATGCGATCGATTTGCCGATACCTCGGCCTGCACCCGTAACGACCGCAACCTTACCTGCTAGCGACAATGCCTCTTTCATCTCAACGCTCCAACTCAGCGATTCTCGCATTAATCTCTGCCATTCCAGCGTTCCAATCGACCGCGCCAACAGCTGTGTAATGCGCCAAAGGCAGCGCGCGCTGCAGACAATCGATCCCGTCCCACAGCCGGGTGTCGCAGATCATCGCGAAGGGGCGGTCCAGCGTGGCGCGGGCCTCGTCAAAGCTGTCCAGAAGCTCGGCAACATCGGTCCCGCTAATCCGTCGCGCCTTAAACCCGAAGGCCTCGAACTTTTGGGGCACCGGTTCCACGCTCATCACATCACGTGCATGACCAGATGCCTGCATGTCATTGTTGTCGATGATGTAGCAGAGGTTCGCGAGCTTCTGGTGCCCGGCAAACATCGCACCTTCCCAGACATTGCCTTCTTGCAATTCCCCATCCGAGAAGAGGCAATAGACCCGAGCGTCCGACCCTTGCTGACGCAACGCCCAGGCCAACCCCGCCGATTGACTAGGCCCCTGGCCGAGAGAGCCAGCCGTGATTTCAAATCCCAACTGTCCCTCGATCGGGCTCTGGTCGACCCACGACCCATCCGCATTGATCGTCCGAAGGTCCTCCATCGTGTAATGCCCGGTCTCGGCCAACGCACCATAGGTCATGATCGCGTCATGACCATTCGATAGGACAAAGCGATCCTTGAACCAACCGTCGCCATCGGGACGCAACTCATCGAAGTACAAAACCGATGCGACATCGGCCAGCGCCACACCCTGCGCGGCATAGCCCCCACGCTGACGGCAGATCTCCAGCACATTGCGCCGGATCTTAGCGGCGATCAGCTCCAGCTCACGGACGGAAGAATTACGTCTCATGGCGCCAACGCCGCGATGCGATTCGCCAGTGTCTCAGCATCCAGCTGCAACGTGCGCCGGACATAGTCCATCGTCCCGCCAGGTGCCCAACGGTTTGGTAATCCAAAGCGCGTAATCCGTGGTCCACCTCCAATGTCCGAGACGATCTCTGTCGTCAATGACCCGAGCCCCGTGACGATCTGGTGGTTCTCGATCGTGACAATCTGATTGTGAGCGAAAGCGAAATCCGCAATCTCGGCTTCGTTGACCGGCTTGATGGTCGGCACATGCAGAACCGAGTGATCGATGCCACGCGCCATCAGTAACTCAGATGCTTCTAGTGCCCATTGCGTTCCGTGCCCTGTCGCGATGAGCCCGATGCCAGAGCCCTCGCGCAGCTTGTAAGTCTTCCCCAATTCGAACCTGAAGTTTGCCGGGTCCAACAGGCGCGGCGTGTCCCCACGGTGGCCGCGAATGTAGGTCAGCCCCGGCAGGTCGACCGCCGCCTCTACGGCAGCGCGGAAGTCCGTCGGGTCCATCGGATCGATCACTGTCGCATTCGGCATGGCACGCACCATGCCCAGATCCTCCGACGCTTGGTGATGGATCCGTGCGGGGTTCGCGATACCCGGCGTGAAACCGATGGCAATATTCGTGGGTCCCGTTTTGCGATTGGTGCCGGGTCCGCTGCCCGTGCCCATACAGATCATCATCTGATCATAAGCCCGTCGGGTAATGTAGCAGGCGAAGCAGGTGGCAATGGGGATATACCCCCCCTTGGCCACGCCAGCTGCGACCGAGAGCAAGTTCTGCTCGGCCATGCCCACATCCAGATGCTGCTCCGGCAGCTCGGTCTTCACCCGCACAACCTGGCAATATTTGCTCAGGTCGGCGCTCATGATGATCACGTCCTTCCGCCGCGAACACAGATCGTAGCTGATTGCATCGAAAGGTGCTGGGTCGAATGTGCGTTCACCGGTCAAGAGCATGGAGGCCTCACGGGACGTGGATCGCGTTTGGCAAAAGCACCTTCTCCAGATGCTCCTTGGCCTCGGCATGGGTCACCCAGTCGGGCGGGGGGAAGTCGGCGGCCATGTTCCAGTCATCGCCAGTCGCCGCCATGTGAGCATCGAGTTCGGCATCGAACTGGTCCAAGAGCGCGGTATGCGCGGGATCGTCCACCAGATTGTTTTGCTCGTCGCGGTCTGCCTGCTGATCGAACAACAGCGCGCGGTGATCCTTCCGGCGCATGTAGAGCCAACCCTTGGTGCGAATGCCCCGCTCGGCATAGGGCGTGTATTCGATCGGGTTGCCGCCCTTCTGGGTGAAGACTTGATACCAAATCCTATCGCGGTGTTCATCTGCCTGACCTTGCAGCACCGGCAGATAGCTCTGACTGTCGCGTCCCTCTGGCATATCGATACCCACGAGGTCGAACAAAGTCGCCATCATGTCGACACCCACATCAACCATGGCTTCCGTCCGGCGCGGCGCGAAGTGTGAAGGACAGCGAATGATGAGCGGCACATGCATCGCCGCGCGATAGGCCTGGTTCTTGAGCCCACAAAAGCTCCCGTGCTGACCACACATATCGCCGTGATCGCTCATGAAAATCACGACTGTGTTGTCGGCAATCCCAAGCGCGTCGAGCTGATTCAAAATCCGTCCCACGTTCCAGTCGATGTTGTGGATCATCCCATAATATTCGGCAATGAACTCCCGGATCTCCGCTTCCGTCTCAACCTCACCGACGGGCTTCGTTTCGTGATTGGCATGGCTTTTGTGCCCGGAACGCGGATCGCCGCCGCAGAGAACCTCTGTCCGGAACTTCTGCACCCTCGCCTGTAACGCTGGATTGGGTACACCTGCGGGCAACGGCACCTCTTCGGGCTTGTAGATCCGTCGCAAGTAGTCGGGCATATCCATCGGAAAGTGTGGTGGCCCGTAGCTGACATAGCCGAGGAACGGCGCGTGATTCTTGGCGACACTCTCAACGAACGCCATCAGCTGATCGGTCTGGTAATCCGGCTCATAGCGCGTGGAGTGATAGGCCTGCCCCGTGTCATCGTAATAGATCGACGAGCGATAATCATGGCCCCGATTGAAACCGATGAAGTGGTCAAACCCAAAGCGGCGGCCCGGTGGTACGAAGCCCGGCTTTGGTCCACCTTCAAGATGCCATTTGCCGATGTAGCCGGTCTGATAACCTGCATCACGAAAGGACTCGGCAAGGAACCCCTGCCCGCCCCTCAGCGGAAAGTGGTTCTGCACCATCCCGTGCCCTTGCGCGTACTTGCCCGTAAGAACCGAGGCGCGGAACGGGCAGCAAATGGGATAGCTCGTATAGGCCTCACTGAAATGCACGCCTTCCGCACTCAGTCGATCGATGTTCGCGGTCCGGATCACCGGATTGCCCGCGCAACCCATCGCGTCATACCTCATCTGGTCGGCATAGATGATCAGGATGTTCGGTCGGGTCATCCGCGTAACCTTTTCACAAGTGGGCCCCAAAGGATCGTGAGCGCCAGCGCCGCATAGATCGTCAGTCCGGTTGGGGTGTTAAAGAATTCACCCACCGAGCCGTCAGCGATGGTCAAGGACTGGCGGAGCGAGTTTTCCAGGATCGGCCCCAACACAAAGCCAATCGATAGGGGTGCTATGGAATAGCCGAGCTTGCGCACTACGTAGCCAAGGATGCCCGCGCCCAAGAGGACGCCGACGTTGAAGAAACTGTTCGAGACGGCGTAGATGCCGACAAAGCTGAGCAGCATCACCGTCGGTACGATGACCGAGGTCGGCACCCGGATCAACTGCGCCGCAAACCGAATCGCGACGAGGCCGATGACCATCATCAGGATGTTGATCAGGAAGAGCCCGATGAAGATCGCGTACATCAGATCCGGCTCGTCCGAAAAAAGCTTCGGCCCCGGTGTTAGGCCTTGAATCAAGAGAGCCCCTAGAAGGACGGCCGCCGCTGGTGATCCCGGCACACCTAGCGTTAGCGTCGGCACCAACGCGCCGCCGACCGTTGCGTTATTCGCTGTCTCAGGAGCTACGATGCCTTCTGGGATTCCGGTGCCGTAGTCCTCTGGCGTCTTGGAGCGGCGCTTCGCCTCCGAATAGGCAAAGAACGCGCCCACGGCAGCTCCTTCACCAGGAATGATCCCAATGATCGTCCCAATGACCGACGAGCGCAGGATGACGTCTTTCATTCGACTGAGCGTTTTCATGCCCGGAAGCTTCACCGTCAAACTCTCAACAGAAAAGTCGACGTTTCGTGCCGCGCGCTCCGCCCCAATCAGCACCTCAGACAAGGCGAAGAGCCCGACCAGGAAGGGCACCAGCGGCAGTCCCTCATAGAGGTGATAGCTGCCGAAGGTGTAGCGCTCGGTACCGTTGAGCTCATCGAGCCCCCAGGTTGTCAGGAAGATCCCCAAACCGCCTACCAGCAATCCCTTGGGCAGGCTCTGACCTGCCACACGCACCACAACGACCAGCCCGAAGACTGAGATCGCCAGATACTCGCGCGGGCCAAACTTCACCGCCAGATCCGCTAGCAACGGCGCAATCAAGGCCAAGCAAACCGCACTGAAAAGCCCGCCAATGATCGAGCCGGTAAGCGAAAAGCCAAGGGCCTCCCCACCGCGGCCCGATTTGAACATCTTGTGCCCGTCCTGCACCGTCGCGATCGCCGCGCCCGTCCCAGGAATGCCCACCGCAATGGCAGAGATCGAGCCACCGTAAATCGCCGCAGAGTAAATGCCGAGCAACAGCACCATCGAGGGCACTGTGTCCATGTAGAACGTAAAAGGCAGAGCCAGCGCGATCGCAATCGGTGGGCCAAGCCCCGGAAGAATACCGATGATCAACCCCAGAACGATCCCGACCACCAAAAGAAGCATGGTCAGTGGGTCGGCCAGCAGGCTCAACGCAGAGACGAGAGCGGCAGCGTCAAACATCGCGCGTCACACCAACTGAATGCCAAGACCGTAGGTGAAGATCGCCGTAATCGCCGCGGTCAAAACCAGCACCACGACATAGATCGCTGGCCTGCGAATGCCCATGGCGAGCAGGCTTAAAGGCCCCACCAGAACCGCCATGACAACAAAACCAAACTCCCGCCAGATGAGGTAGCAGGCGACCATCACGATCAACATTAGGATGCCCTGCCCTGCTTCCCTCCGGTTGGCAAAGACGGTTTCACCTTCGTCGCCGCCTGCACCGCCGCGAACCAGGTACTGATAGCCGACGATCACCGCGCAAACCGCGGTCAATCCCAGCATCAACTGCGGGAAGAATTTTGATGGCAGTCCAGAGCTCGCCAGAAGTCCGGAGGTCACAAACCCCTCAGCAACCCATGAGAAATACGCGCAAGCCATCAGGATCAGCACAACGAAAACGAGATTGGCCACGCGTTGGCTCAGCATGTCGTTCCTCCCCCCCTTACAAAAACGCCGCGCGAATCCAGCCGCGCGGCGCCGATGTGCTTAGCGGATCACGTCACTTGTGCAGCAGGCCCAGACCATCCAGCAGCGGCGAGTAGAGGTCGATACCGGACTGGATTAGTGCGGTCGTTTCTTCGACGCCATGGGTCCAGTCGTAGCTGACAGCCTTCGGGACGTTCGAGATGAACTCTTCCGTTCCCATCACCTCAGACGCGGCCAGAAGCTTGTCGATAATCTCCTGCGGGGTGCCGGCCTTCACGGCGAGGCCACCATGGACCCAGGTGCCGGCCTCCTTGCCAGGGAACGCCTCACCGACGGTGCGCACGCCGGGCAGATCCACCTCGTAGTATGGCTTGCGGTCGTTATCGAGGATGATCAGCGGCCGGATCTCATCCCCGTAGGCATGGATCGAAGCGACCTGTCCCACGGCCACATCCACCTGACCACCGATCAGACCTGCAAGTGTTGCCGGAACGGTCTTCAAGGCAACGGTCTTAAACTCAAGCCCGAATTCAGAGGCGAGCTGCACCGCGCTCAGATTGGGAGGGGCGCCCAGATTGTTGACACCCATGCTCAGCTTGTTGGCCTTGGCACCTTCGATGAATTCTTCAAACGTGGTGTAAGGGCTGTCCTTCGCCACATAAAGTGCATTCGAGGCCGAGATGCCGGCATAGAGCGGTACGAAGTCCTTCAGCGGATCATAAGGTGTGGCCCGGGTCAGCGGCACGACCATAAAGCTTGGCGGTGACCAGTTGAAGACCGTGTAACCATCGGCAGGGGCCTCCAGAACGCTCATGGTGGCGGGGATGTGCGCGCCGCCGGGCTTATTGACGACGTTCACTGGCACACCCAGAGCCTCGCTCAACACTTCAGCATTCAGGCGCGCGACGATGTCGGCATTGCCGCCAGCTCCAAAGGACACGACGTAAGTAATCGGCTTCTCAGGCCATTCGGCAAACGCTGCGCCAGCGCTGAGGCCAAGCACCGCAATTCCAGCGGCGGCCAGTTTGATGAGATTCATGGTTCGAAGTTCTCCCAGAGATAGCCATGCCCTTACGGCTTTTAATGGTCTAGATGTATGTACCTATGTATTTTCACGACTCGGAGTCAAGCTTGCAATTACTTCAAAGAGCGCCGGTCGCGAATTCCATCTCTAACTCAAGCAGGTCGCCGGGGTAGTAGAGCGTAGCGGAGTAAATCAGGTCGCCCTTTGCATCGAGGAATTCGCGCTGCACCCGAAACACAGCAGAGTTGACCTTGATCTCAAGCGCTTGGGCCATCGCGAAATCGGCGTAGGAAATCGTCACCTTCTGACGGGCTTTATCGACAGTGACACCAAGATCCCTCAGTACGGACACCACGATCTCAGTCGCGAATCGCTCTGGCGCCCGGTCAAAAATCTGATCGTCAAGCTTAAGATCAACCCGGCAAAATGGCTTGCCTGCACGAGCATGAATGCGGCTCATCGACCTGAAATATCGCCCTTCTTCAGACTTCTCGATCTGTGCATCGCGCTGCAGAACCGAGACCTCCAACTGGTCAACCATGGTGTAGATCTGGGAAATGTCCGCCTTCAATTGCAATGTATGACGAGGCGGGATCTTCACCTCACGGACGAAGGTCCCGCGACCAGAGTGCTTCTCAATTAGCCCCTCGTCCTCTAACGTATTCATGGCCTGAACAACGGTCATTCGCGCCACGCCAAGCTGATCCGTCAACTCGCGCAAAGCCGGGAGTTTTGTGCCCGACGCCAGCTCACCAGACATGATCTGATGGCGCAAAACTTCGGCCACTTCTGCGTGTAGGGGTACGGCCGAGCGTTTCATCGCCTGAAGATTCATGTTGACAATCTCCCCGCCCTAATAGGTACAAAGGTCCAGACCTTTTGAGAATCGCTATCTCACCTTAGCAGAACGGGACGGATCGGAAAGAGTTGAGTGATTGGTCATCCAACGGAGAACAGAGCATTGCATGACAACACATGGCAAACGCAGGCGCGACGCATTGCTCACGGGGTTCGTCGTCGTGTCTTGGAGCTGACCGTCAAGAACAATGGATGCTACCTCAGCCAAACGCTCTCATGCGCTGACTTGCTCGCCACGCTTTACACCAAATCGCTCAATCTTGGGCCAAGCGAAGGCGCGTTTTTTCCTCCGGAAAACCCCGGCGTTCCAGGGCGGAACGGTGTTAAACCAGGACACGGTGCAGCGTATAATGGACCTCAAAGTTCCGATCATGATCGGATCCTGATCTCACCGGCACACTATGCCGTCGCCATCTACGCAACGCTGGTGGAAACCGGGCGTTTGTCACCCGATGCGTTTTTCAGCTTCAACACCGATGGCAGTTCGGTCGAGATGATCGGCGCAGAGCATTCGCCAGGATTCGAGTTGACGACGGGTTCGTTTGGACAAGCGGTAAGTCAAGCCGGCGGCATCGCATTGGCCCGCAGGCTCAAAGGCGAGACCGGGCGCTGTGTTGTGTTCATGTCGGACGGAGAACTTGAAGAAGGGCAGACCTGGGAGGGCATTCAGTGTCTCGCCCAGTATGAACTCGACAACGTTGTGATCTGTGTCGACGTCAACGGCATGCAGTGTGATGGGGCAACGGCGGATCAAATCAACCTGGAGCCCATCGACAAGCGCGTTGAAGCGTTTGGCGGCAAGGCTCTGGTCGTGAACGGACATGATGTCGACGCAATCGACAATGCGATCAACACAATAGACCACCCCAGTCAGCCGCTTGTTGTCCTTTGCTACACCAACAGCGCCCAAGGCATCCCGTTGCTCGAAGAGCGCAAACCCAAGCTGCACTACGTCCGCTTTGGCGGCAAAGACGAGATAGAACGGTTTCAGAAGTTCCATGACGAGTGGGCCTTCGAGGAGACCGCCTGATGGACATCGTCCACAACCCCCATGCGGATAACCTTGTGCGATACGGTGCGAGCCACCCGAATATGGTTGTGCTTTCCGGCGATCTGACCGTCGCCACGGAGTGCCACAAGTTCCGCGACGCTCATCCCGATCGTTTTTTCAGTATGGGCATGGCTGAGCAGAATATGCTGAGCTGGGCTGGCGGCATGGCGCGCGAAGGTCTGATCCCCTTCGTTCACAGCTTTTGCGTGTTCCTGTATCGCCGCCCTTATGACCAGCTCCAAATGTCCGTTGCCTATCCGAACCTACCCGTTCGGTTGGTCGGGTTCCTGCCAGGCTTGGACACGCCTGGCGGCGTCACCCACCAATCCATCGAAGATATCGCCGCTCTGCGGTGTGTTCCGAATATGTCGATCATCGAAGCCGGTGATGCGACAGACGTCGAGACGATCCTTGACGCGACAGATAGCATCGACGGCCCCGTCTATCTGCGGATGTTGCGCGGTGAAGTGCCTCGTCTGTTTGCAGCGGATGAACCGCTGCTTTTCAATCGCGCCCGCATTCTCAGCCATGGGACGGATGTCACCCTCCTGTCCAGTGGACGTTGCACTGAAGAAGCCCTGCGCGCGACCGCAGTCTTGGAAGCGAAAGGTGTCTCGCTGACACACCTGCATGTCTCGACCCTGAAACCCTTTACCGATCCGACCATTCTGGACGCACTTCAAACGCCGAAACATGGAGTCATCACCATGGAAAACCATGTGCGCACAGGCGGCTTGGGGTCAGCAACGGCTGAACGGATGGCGGAGCACGGCATTGGCAAAAAGCTCGTGCGAATCGGGATCGATGACACGTACTGCTCAGGCGCGACACTCGGCTACCTCATGCGCAAGCACGAAATCGATGCGCTCTCGTTGGTAACAAAAGTCGAAGAGATGATGAACGAGCGCTTTGACATCACCGCAGATGACCTTGCCGGTGCTCGGATCGAAGACGTCAAATCCCGTTCGACCGAGCAGTTGGAGGCCCTTTAATGACGTATCGCTATGAATGTGGGTCCGGACTTGTGGCCTATAAAATGGTCAATCCCACAGACTCGTCAGAGAAGAATGGCCGCTCCGGGAAGGTCAATGCGAACCACGACACGGTGCCCAAGAACAACAGCATCAGGCAGGCTGACATCGGCACGTATGCCGGCGGTCCCGTGGCAGTGACCGTCGACACCTCCGAGCATGCAACGTACGTCGATTGGTAACATGCAGTTCCGCCACGCCATAACGCTCTCTCGGATCGCCGTTTTCCCGATCCGCGCAACAGGAGGCACCTCTCCCAAGATGGCGTTGGGAACGATGCCTACGCGCCCTGCGCTTTTGGTGCGGATCGAAGACGGCTCTGGCTGCTTCGGTTGGGGAGAAATCTGGGCAAACTTTCCGCCCCGCGCCAACCTCCACAAAGCGCATTTGATCGAAGATGTGATCAGGGGTCACCTCACGAACCTGACCTTCTCTGACCCACGCGAGATCCAAGAAGCGCTTCGCAGAGAGCTCTCGCTCTTCTTTCTTCATGTGGGGCAGACGCAGGTCTTCGAACATCTCCTGGCAGGCCTAGACACCGCACTTTGGGACCTCTGCCTCCGCCATGCAGGCCTCTCTTTCACCGAATTCATGGGGCTCAGCGCACCAACGGCGCGGTCTTATGCTACATCGATCAATGCCGAGGATCTTGAACGTCTGATCCCCTTTCACGCAGGCCTTGGCCAAACGCATTTCAAATTGAAGATCGGCTTTGCTGAACACGGCAATACAAAGATCGTCGAACGAGCGGCGGCACTTTGCCCTCACGGCGCACGCATCATGGTCGATAGCAATCAATCCTGGACGCTGGACCAGGCGAAGGCCTCACTCCACGCGATTGAGGACTACAATCCTTACTTTGCTGAAGAGCCTTTACCTGCTGACGCTCCCTTTAGCGACTGGGAGGAGCTTGCCCAATCGACCGACATCCCTCTCGCCGGCGGCGAGAACATCTATGGTGTCGCGGATTTCCTCACCATGACCCGCGCTGGGATGCAGGTCCTTCAACCGGACGTGGCCAAATGGGGCGGGGTCTCTGGCGCGTTAGACCTAGCAGAAGTGGTGCCTGACGGCGTGATGATCTGGCCGCACTTCATGGGAACCGCTGTGGGGCAAATGGCGGCACTTTCCATGAGCGCCGCGCTTGGCCCCAACTCCGCCTGTGAGGTCGATGTGAACGCCAACGCGCTTCGCACCGATCTCTGCGGCGACACCATAACAATCAAGGCCGGAAGCGTGGCCCTACCGGCCACGCCCGGCCTCGTCCATCCACCAGAGCCGGACAGCTTACGGCAGTTTGCGGATGCAGGCGTCTGACATGATAACCGCACAAGTTTGGCTTGATCAGTTCACAAAAACTATCGCGTCCAGCAACGCCGACGCTATCGCCCAACTTTTCGAACCAAGTGCCTTCTGGCGTGACTACCTACCCTTTGGCTGGACCCTGCAAACACTTGAAGGTTGTGACGCCATAGGCGCATTCGGCGCCAAAGCTGGTCCCGAAACGGGCTTCGTTGCTGCCACTTTTGAGGGCGCCACCACCGATCAGGAAGGGTTGTTCCACTTCCGGACAAAGCACGGTGCGGGCCGCGGCCATCTCCGTCTGGGCGACGGGCTCTGTAAGACGCTCTTCACCATGCTTGAGGATCTGCCAAAAGCGCCCGTGCCCGACACGCATGACCCCTTCGTCCTCGTCGTTGGTGGTGGCCAGGGAGGCCTCGCGCTTGGCGCGCAACTCGCCGACCTTGGTGTCCCCTATCTGATCGTCGACAAGTATCCCCGCGTCGGCGATCAATGGCGGTCGCGATACCAAAGCCTCGTTCTTCATGACCCGGTTTGGTACGACCATATGCCCTTTAAGCCCTTCCCAGAGGGTTGGCCCGTGTTCACCCCGAAGGACCAGATGGGAGATTGGCTAGAGGCCTATGCCAACGATCTTGGCCTCAACATTTGGACGGGCACCAGTCTGACCAAAGCGTGCTTCGATCACGTGGACAACACATGGGGCGCGGAACTGGATTGCCATGGCAATCAACAGATCTTGCGCCCGACCCATCTCGTCATGGCATTGGGCCTCTCGGGCTTTCCACGACTGCCCGACTTCCCCGGCCAAAATCTGTTCAAGGGCCCCCAGATGCATTCCAGCGCCTATAACGGGGGTCATGGCTTCGAGGGACAGAATGTCGTCGTCGTTGGCGCCAACAATTCAGCCCATGACATTGCCACGGATCTTGTGAGCCAAGGCGCGCGCCCGGTCATGGTACAACGTTCAAGTACACTTGTTGTGGACCAAGCGGACTTTTGCGAGCGCATCCTTGGACCGCTTTACTCAGCAGAAGCCGTGGCCAGCGGCATCACCACCGACAAGGCCGACATCTTACAAGCTTCCACGCCTCTACGCCTGCTTGAACAGGACCACCGCAAGCTCTGGGATGGTATTCGCGCGGACCGCAAGGATTTCTACGACCGCTTGACAGATGCTGGCTTTGCCATCGATTTCGCCGAAGATGGTACGGGACTTGGTATGAAATACCGGCGCACAGCGTCCGGCTATTACATTGACGTGGGTGGGGCCGCGATGGTGATCGATGGCCGCATCGGCGTGCGCTCGGGCCACGGGATTAGCCACCTGTCTGAGGCCGAGGTTCACTTGGAGAGTGGTGAGGCCCTCAAGGCAGATGCCGTGATCTACGCGACAGGCTATGGCGACATGACCGACTGGGTCGCGGCTCTGATCGACCGAGAAACGGCGGACAAGGTCGGCCCTTGCTGGGGCTATGGCTCCGGCACGAAAGGCGACCCCGGCCCCTGGATCGGAGAGCAGCGAAACATGTGGGTCGAAACCGCTCAGCCAGGGCTGTGGTTCACGGGAGGCAATCTTAGCCAGGCTCGGTTCTTTTCGCGCCTCCTAGCACTACAATTGGCCCACATGTTTCAGACATGACCAAGCTTGCGACAGCGAGCCAATAGTCGAAAGCGGACTTCAGTTACAGTAAGCCGGTTATGCCAGACATATCTTTATGTCGTCACCGCCTAGTCAATTCGTCGATCGGATGCCAGATCGGGCCTTGAAATGA
This sequence comes from Geminicoccaceae bacterium, assembly GCA_028285265.1. GTDB lineage: Bacteria > Pseudomonadota > Alphaproteobacteria > Geminicoccales > Geminicoccaceae > JANQPX01. Next base: position 2,256 of record JANQPX010000042.1, on the reverse strand, counting down.
CCCATCGTGACAGACCAAAATCCAAACCCGCGCCAGCTGCCGATGGCACTGTTTGACTACAGGCTGACAGCTTATCAGAGTTGCTGCTATCGATCTCTAGAATCGACAGTAGCGCTGGCGACTGGTTCTGGCAGGATCTCGCCATAGAGCCTTTGCCGAGACTATGTTCGACGGCAGACAAGCAAGTGCATTCAGACCAAAGGGCTGCTTGGCCCAGCAAAGGAAACACGGCTCGATGCGGCTCTTACTCAACCTCTTGGCCCGTTACGGTCATAGGATCGAGGTTTAAGAGAATGAGTTATGGGCATCCGTCTGTTAGATAGCCTTTAGCTCGGACCCGATTTGCTCGAGGCGCGTCGATACCATGCCAGGGCGTCCCGTTCCGTAGCTTTGATGAACGGATCTTTGCCATCGAGATATGCATCCCAAGACGTGGCAACTCCGGATGTTAGGGACGCCTTCAACTCAGAATATTCGGCCGCCTTCTCCGAATGGGCTATCAGGTAGTCTCGGAACGCCAAGTGTCGTTCGATATTGTCTGATCCGTCCTCAAAGATGTGAAGATGATGGGTTCGTCTACCTGAGGCATCGATCTTCCGAAAGTATCGCCTGCCGTCAATGCCATAGGTGCCCATGACCTCATAGCCAAGCCACTCAATGGAAGCCGATTGCCTGTCGACATCCTCCAAAAACGCTACAACACCGAGTATATCGATGATCGGCTTCGCCAGAATGCCCGTAATGGCGGTGCTGCCAATGTCGTGAAGCTCTATCAGATTGCTCCCGAGAGCTGACCGAAGAGGACCGGTTTCCGCTGCAAAAACCGCCTTCCAGTTCGGATCATGGGGCAACACCATGTTGTTCATACTCGCGACCCTGCCTCCATTCCACCTACTCTGCAACAGTCGCTTCGTCTGCATTTGGGCCCTCGGAGCATTATCGCTTAGGTCTGATCTGGCACAAACACGAGGTCAGCCTTCTTGCAAGAAGGTGCCCCAGAGCGGACCTTTCCGGCTTAGGACAGACCGTGGAGACGGCTTTACGGCCTCAAGCGGAAGCCAACGGCATTGGGGGCCAATGCGAAATGATGACCCTACCCTGCCATAACAGCCAAGCGCTGTTGTGGTCAGCAAGAAAGCTATCGATCGTTGTGCATTTGGACTCTTGAGTGCAGATGACAAAGTGGCGCCCAAGCCCAAATATACGAGTTAAAGCTATCGCCCTGCATTGGAGGGATGGAGGATTGCTCGCGTCCGAGATCTTTAGTCACTCGGGTCGGATGAAAGGTGTCCGGCCACTTGGTGGAGTCATTGAATTTGGTGAAACCTGGCGTGCCGCAGTCGTTCGTGAGTTTCAGGAAGAACCCGGAATAGACGTTGACGTTCGCGGCGAACCCCTTGTCATAGAGAATATATACGTCCACAAAGGCGCGACCGGCCATGAGGTGGTTTTTATTGCTGAGGTCGTAATTCCAGACGGTGCATTTGAAGATCAAGACAGCATCACGTTCCGAGAAGACAACGGCGTCACGTGTGTCGCAAGATGGTTCGCTTTGTATGATCTCAGTTCTGAAGGGGGCTTAGGGATCTGCTGCTGAACAAACAGAGCCAATAGCATCGAACGCGTGTCTATTCGTCCTCATTCTTGCTTTTCCACAAGGCACTGCTCGAGTCCGGAGCTGGCGATGTCGACTAGCTTTTCGAGAAAATCACCGAGCGCATGGCGATACTGGGCTCGGCCTGGAAATGCACTGGCCAATGTGAAGCGAAATGAGGCGCTGTGTTATTGGAATCTTTCTGGCTCTGGCGATTGTTGGATGCGGAACCGAGGTCAGGAAAGAACAGGCGATTCTTGAGAAGCTTGACCAGCGAGCAGCTGCCCAGTGAGATCGAGACTACGAGAGAGCGGTTCTCTTATCAGAAAAAGCTCTGGCTCTTGCAGAAGCCAAACTCGGGGCAAATCATCCATTAACGTCTTCTACGACGATGCTCCTTGCTGATAGCTATGACGATTGGCATCGCTTCGACAAAGCGGAGCAAAGCTATCGAAAAGCATTGCAACTGCGTCAAGAAACGCTGGGCCGAGAGCATCCCGATAGCTTGACGAGTATGCAGCAACTCTCTCGTTTCTATTACAAAAGGCGTCGATTGGATGAGCCCGAAAGTATCTACTTGGAGACAATAAAGCGAGGTCAGTCCACGCTAGGCATAAGACATCGCTCTGTCATTCGGTTCCACGAAGACCTGGCAAACGTCT
>JANQPX010000021.1 GCA_028285265.1 Geminicoccaceae bacterium | reverse complement strand
TCTGTCAAATCATGGCGATCCATAAACACCTCCAAACTAGAGGTCTCTTGAATCATAGATCGCGAAACATGTACACTATTTTATGAGTACATAGCCTAGAACGACTCGCTGCCTGCACGCCTGAGGCTCTCTTCCCGGCCAATTTGGCAACTAGAGGTCGCATATCCATCTATACCAAGTGGCATACCCCTTCCAGGATCAAAAGGTCGATCTGGAGGAGGGGTCAATGCCGATGGGACTAAGCTTGGAGCAGATCGAGGCTTATCAGCGCGATGGTTTCCTAACGCGAATTCGGGCGTTTGATCTTAACGAAGTCGCCATGGCTCGCCAGGCTATCGAAGCGCTTGAGGAGCAATGTTCCGACGGCGCGGGTGGCCATTCCTTAAATCAGTTCTTTCGCGTGAACGGTCATCTCGTCATACCGCTGCTTGCCGAGATTTCAAAAGCTGAGACAATCCTCGACTCAGTCGAAGCACTGCTCGGCCCCAACCTCCTGGTCTGGTCGGTGGAGCTTTTCATCAAAGAGCCCGGTTCGGGAAAAACTGTCTCATGGCATCAGGATCTCACCTATTGGGGCATGGGCGATACCGACGATGAGGTAACAGCCTGGATCGCACTTAGCGACGTGTCGATTGAAGCTGGCTGCATGCGCTTTATTCCAGGTAGCCACAAAGAAGGCATGGTCGCTCACCACGATACATTTTGCGATCATAATCTATTGTCCCGAGGACAAGAGATCGGCAGTGTTGATGAAAGCCAGGCTGTTTTCGGAGCGCTCCGTCCAGGCGAAATGTCCTTTCATCATGGACGCTGTTTCCACGCGTCAGGACCGAATTTGTCCGGCGATCGCCGGATAGGAGTCGCAATTCGTTACGTCACGCCGGACGTGCGTAACGAAGCACCAGGTCGGGATTACGCCATGCTGGTACGCGGCCAAGATGCGGCAAAGGGTTGGATCAACGTCGCCGGCCCGAGGAGATTGTTCGCACCTGAAGACCTCACTGCTTATGATCAGATTTTACAGGACCAATCAGCCTTTCTTACGGAAGGCGCTCTCGACGCAGTGTCGCTATATCAGCATGAGCAACAGCAGGAGACATCGGCATGAGCGTAGAGCGGGCAAAAGTCTCTTTCACGCAAATGAAAGATGGGACACGTGACGACTACTTGCTCCTCCAAGAGCTTGAGAGGCCGTTTGTCGCGATGACGGCTGATCGCGTGCTGGACGAGCTTCGTCGTCAAGGGACAGCGACCCTCGAGGGCTACCACATCACCCGACTAGAACATGGGTTGCAGGCCGCAAGCCGATCCGAAACGGACGGTGCCGACATCGACTGGATCGTCGGCGCCCTCCTTCATGACATCGGCGACGGTCTCGCCCCGCAAAACCACGACCGCCTCTCAGCTGAGGTGATCCGTCCCTTTGTTCGCTGGGAGGTGAGCTGGGTGGTCGAGCATCATGGTATTTTTCAGATGCTTTATTACGGTCACCACTACGGCTGGGACCGCGATGCCCGCGATCGATATAAGGATCATCCTTGCTTTCATCTTTGTGCCGAATTCTGCGAACGCTGGGACCAATCATCCTTCGATCCAGCCTATCCCTCGAAGTCCCTCGATCACTTTGAACCGATGATCAGAACCGTCTTCGCTCGCAAAGCATATGACCCCGCTGTCATACAAGAAAACGTTGTTACGACGTTACAAGGTGTAACCACCAGCGCAGACCCGTAGAGCCTTTCTGAACATCGCCCATATCGTGCAGGAAGAATCGTCAAAAGCGGCATGGTCTTGGGCAGTATCAAGTCAGCTGACCTTGCCCCTGGCACCACAGGTCTCCGCTTTATCCCAGACTGTGACAGCTAGGACATCACGATGTCTCGACTGACAACAGGGCGCTCGATTTTTCGATCAAAGATCTTGTCGGTGAAATGAGGCCGGCCCCATATCTTCTTTATCCAGGAGAGGAGAACGGCCATGCGATCTCTCATCGTCCTCATCACTGCAGCGCTGCTTTCCGGGTGTAGTCTACTCGGCATGACGGGAACACCGCAGCAAATGCAAGAAGCCAATGCCGTCCACTCATTTGTCAGCAATATCGGTCCTTACGGGCATCGACTGACGGCAGCCAGGGCAACCTATCAGCCACGACTATACGGCCTAAACCCTTATTTCGGCCGGTAGGGTGCGGCGTTATCGTCGAGCGGTTGTTCGCAGTCTAGACCCGCCTTAGTGGCCGAGCGCCAGCAACACGCCTCGATTTCTTTTGTTCGCGCACAAAGACATAGATCCCAGCTGCAGCGATCATCGCGATGCCTGAGAGGACCCAGCGGTCTGGAAACTGACCGAAGATCGTCCATCCCCAGAAGATCGACAACGGCAATGCCGTGTATTCGAAGGGGGCGATCGTTGCGGCATCAGCCAAGCGATAAGCCTGCGATAGTGCGTAGCCGATCACTGCTGACAAGCAGCCGAGCAGCAGAAGAGGTAGCCAATCATGGTCTGACGGCCAAATCCAGGCGCGCAGCAAAAAAATCGCACTCTCATTTTCAAATTCCTCCGCAAACCGACCATCGCCGGCAATGAACCAAAATCCCGAACTGACGGCAATGAAGGTTCCCTGCAGATAGATGGCCATCGCGGATGCTTTGGAGGCAACGCCTAAACGTCGGGTCAGGATCTGCATGCACGCGTAAGCGAAAGCAGCAAAGATCGGCAGGAGCAAAACTCGCCAATCCGGCGCGGTCTCGGGACCGATCCCGCCAGGGCGCAGCATGATCAACACACCCAAAAAGCCAACGACGACGGCAGCTAGGCGACGCAGACCCACTCGCTCGCCGAGAAAAGGCACGGCTAAGATCGTTATGAAGAGAGGCGCTACAAAAAAAAGAGCCGTTGCGTCCGCGAGTGGCATCACCGCGATCGCAGCAAAATACGCCATATTCGCCGCGACAATGCAAAGGCCACGCAAGAGCTGCAACCAGAGCTGACCAGTGAGCAGCAAGCCAAAACCGCCTTCGAACCGCAGGATGACAAGGCTAAAAAGAATACCAATTGCAGAACGAATAAAGACGATCTGGTGAAGGGGAAAACCATCGGAGAGAAGCTTGATCAGCATATCGTTGATCGAGATACAGGTCATGGCGAGAACGATGAACATGATCGCGAAACCAGAGCCGCTACCCCTCCGTCCGGTCCTAGCCGTCATCGATAAGGCGGGCAAACCAAGTCAAACCGACAACGTCGGTCGCTGATAGGCAGCCGTCGTCCTCGACACCTTGGGGGGTCCTCATGACTCGATATGGGGTAATATTTGATATGCGCCTCATCCAATAGCTCGGGCTCGCCAAGTTCCTTGCAATCGGCCCTTCATCAAAAGAGCAATGAGAAAAAGAACACTATCATGAAACAAATCTCTCGCATTGATACCACTGCATCGCATTCAAATCGCTTCAAACGCGTGGCTTAACGTTGAGGCCCTTGAGCTGTCAAACAAGGGGGTTATACGCGAGGACGCCATGGTCCACTTTAATCGAAAGAACATGTCAATAGAGCCTATCATCGTGCATCGGCTATGCAGTCGATCAGCTCGTGCGTTTCACATGAACGCACTCAACGTGCCTGGTGGCAAGTCGAGGCACGATTGGGAGCCTGGTGCGGGGCGAGCATATGGACCCGGTTGGCCAATCGACGTAGCGTTAACAAGAAGTCACCTGTCTGGCACGATGGGGAGATTGAGCTAAGCTTAGTACATGCGCGTAGCGAGCACATTGCTCAGGAGACGAGCCATGCATGGGCGAAACGGATGAAGGTGATCATTGCGGGGGCTGGTGTTGGCGGATTGACGCTCGCGCTCATGCTGAAGCGGCGCGGAATAGACACGGTCATCTTCGAACAGGCCTCCGAGGTGAAGGAGCTTGGCGTCGGCATCAATACGCTTCCGATTGCGATCCGTGAGCTTTCAGAAATTGATCTGCTTCCGTCGCTCGACCTCGCTGGCATTCGCACGCGAGAGCTGATCTATCTGAACCGCCAGGGTCAGGAAGTCTGGCGTGAACTTAGGGGCATCGATGGCGGCCATCCGCTACCCCAGTTCTCGATCCACCGAGGCCGCTTACAAAAGTTGCTTTACGATGCCGTGATTGATCGGCTCGGCCCGGAAGCGATTCAAACGGGCCAACGCCTCTCCGGCATCCTTCAAGATGAAGGCAGCGTCACAGTCCACGTCACCAGCGGCAGCGATGGGCTATCCAGTAGGACCGTTCAAGGCGATGTGCTGGTAGCCGCAGACGGTATCCATTCGGCAGCGCGACGGCTTTTTTATCCGAAGGAGGGTGTGCCCTCTTGGAATGGCGTCATGATGTGGCGCGGTGCGACAGCGTTTGAAAAGTACTTGGATGGACGCACGATGTTTATCGGCGGCGGCATGGGTGCAAAATTTGTTCTCTACCCAATCGCCGATGCTGGAAACGGCAAGATGTTGACCAATTGGGTAGTCAATGTCCGGGTCGCAGATGGTGCGGATCAACCGCCGCCGAAAGACAGTTGGTCTCGTCGCGGCCGGCTCGATGATGTCCTTCCCTACGCCAAACGTTTTGCAGTGCCAGGGATCGACATCGAGGCGTTGGTGCGAGCAACAGACGCTTACTATGAGTATCCGATGTGCGACCGTGATCCGCTTCCGCAATGGAGTTTCGGCCGCGTAACGCTACTCGGGGATGCTGCTCATCCTATGTATCCAGTTGGGTCGAACGGTGCCAGCCAGGCAATCCTTGATGCCCGTTGCCTGGCCGATGCATTGAAGTTCGCCGAACATCCAATGCAAGCACTCTTCGTCTATGAAAAGGAACGTTTGGCCAAGACCGCTGCGATCGTAAAAGCGAACCGCAAAGGCGGTCCAGAACGGGTCATCGACGAGGTAGAAAAACGCGCGCCGGCTGGCTTCACCGACATCGATGCTGTGCTCAGTCACGAGCAGCGTTCGGCGATCATCGAAGCGGCAACAGGCCAAAGGCCGGTGACGGATCGCGATGTTACTCAAGCACGCGCAGTACCCAGCTCGAAGATGCACGTCGCATGACCGGGACAGCTCGAACTGTATGGACACCACCTGCGGACTGGAGCGCGGCTTATGATAATCGCGCTGCCGTAGGCCAGGCTGAAGTCGAGGCATTCGTCGCTGATATTACGAAAGAAGCTGCAGCCTTTCGTGATCAAATGAGTGCTGCGGGACGCGCTATGCTTGATCAGGCTTATGGCGACCGTCCACGCCAGCGCTTTGATCTATTCTTACCAGATATGGAGCCGAGAGCGCTCGCTGTGTTTATCCATGGCGGGTATTGGCGATCGTTCGACAAGTCATCCTGGTCTCATCTTGCCGCAGGTCCACTCGCTCGGGGCGCTATCGTCGCCCTGCCGAGCTATACGCTTTGTCCCGAGGCCAGGATCCGGGACATCACGACTGAAATCACCCAATTCCTGGGTAAGATCGCCGATCGCTATCCGCTTCCCCTTCACCTTGCTGGCCATTCGGCCGGTGGACATCTGGCAACGAGAAGCGCCTACGCAGGCGGTCTACTCAACCGTCCTGCAAAGATTGTTAGCATTAGTGGTGTCCATGATCTTCGGCCTCTTCTCAAAACATCGATGAATCTCGACCTACATCTCGACAACGACGAAGCCTGTGCCGAAAGCCCAGCACTGCATCATCCCCCCGATGATGTCGACGTCACCTGCTGGGTTGGTGCTGACGAACTGCCAGCCTTCCGTTGGCAAAACCATCTGCTCGCTGAAGCCTGGGGTCTTCTCGGTGCAAAAGCCGAAGCGGTCGAGGCCGCTGGCAAGCATCACTTCAGCGTGGTCGAGGACTTGGCTGATCCTGGAAGCGAGCTGACCCAAACCTTGCTACCGTAGATGCAGGAAGCAATTTGTCCCTGCACCCGCGCCCAAGCGAAACCAATGAATTGTCCGATTCCGAAGCGGCATTGATGCGGAATTTTTCAATGCACGGTTTTAAGAGTCCTGTGACGTCCACCAAATTTGTGCTAAAGCGACGATAAGCGGCATCATAAGACCGTGATTTATTGGATTATCAAAATTGGGGAGCCTCAGTTGATGTGGCGGTGTTGGATCATTTTTATGTTCTGTATATCGTTCACCAATTCGACAGTTTTTGCGCAGGTGATTGAATGCCCAGGTGCCTTGCCCGGCGCCCGATTGAAAGCAGAACAGACGCTGCAAATGGCCGAACGGTTGCTGGGACGATTTACCGCTGCGCTAGGCTTGCACGGCCTGAAGACCGTCGACGAAACGGCAATCGTTGAGCGCTATCGAGACAAGCCAGACCAGCTTCTGACAAAGCTCACATATCTGACGCTCCAGTGTCAGATGGTTTTGCTCGACTCGCAAATGCCCAGACAGACACGTAACGAAGCGGTACGTCGTGTTTTTTTTGACTATATATTGCGCGGTCCAGATACGTCGGCAGAAAGCCTCGCTGCCTATGTCAACAAGGTCGCAACCAATGGTCGGAGCGATGACAGTGATGACCTCGAGTTCCAAGCGGCGCGTATCGAGCTTAGCCTAAGACAGTCAGCACGCTATCAATGGGCGGAGATGTGGTTCCTCGAAGCCCCCAAACATAGCATCGGCATGCCACCCACGCGATATGCTGTTATCGTCGCCTCGCCTCGCTTCGAGGACGATGGCTGGCAAACGCTGCGTCAGTTTCAAGCGAGACATCCAGATATCCACTTTGAACTTGAAGGTCCCTTCAATCTGGAAAGCCCCCACTACGCCGTCGTCGCTGGTCGTGGCCTTAGCCAGGAATCGGCGAACACGCTGCTGGCACGGGTGAAGGAAAAGGGCCTTCCCAAGGATTCCTATGTTTGGCGTCCACCAGAAATACGGACCCAAGAGAAAGGCTCTTGATGCCACGCAAGCAAGCCTCCTCATCGGGAACGTCCGCCTGACACGCTCGGATCCAAAGCTCATCAGCAACAGTCCCACTGTCGTGAACCGGGCTGTCGCTCAGTAGACGAGGGCGCTGGCCGCCCCACAATCAGACGGCGTCACCATGACACGCCAACCCTCGACGGACAATCGTTCCTAGGTTTGGATGTTGGCGCCCTGGCCTCACTTTTTCAGGCGATGGATCAGGCTCGACGTGTCCCAGCGCGCGCCACCGGAATGAATGACGTCATGATAGAATTGATCGACAACCGCCGTCACGGGAAGAAGGGCACCGTTGCGATTGGCTTCGGTCAGGCAAATTCCAAGGTCTTTGCGCATCCACTCAACAGGAAAACCGAAGTCGAACTCACCTTTGACCATCGTGCTACCGCGGTTTTCCATCTGCCAGGATTGAGCAGCGCCTTTGGAAATAACGTCCAGAACCTTCTCCATCTCAAGGCCAGCAGACATCCCAAAGTTAATGGCTTCGGAGAGGCCCTGAACGAGGCCGGCGATACAGATCTGGTTCACCATCTTGGTCAGCTGACCGGCCCCTGCAGGACCGAGCAATGTTACCGCGCGGGAATAGCTGTCAATCACCGGCTTTGCAGCATCGAAAACCGCCTGCTCGCCCCCGCACATCACCGTCAGGACGCCGTTTTCAGCGCCTGCCTGCCCTCCCGACACGGGCGCATCAATGAACTTCTTGTTATTGTCCTTGGCGAAGGTTTCGAGCTCTCGCGCGATATCAGCGGAAGCCGTGGTATGATCGACAAAGGTGGCGCCATCTGGAATACCGGCAAATAGGCCTTGATCACCATAAGCAATGCTTCGAATGTCATCGTCATTGCCAACACAAGCCATCACAAACTCGGCGCCTTCGGCAGCCTCCCGCGGGGTCGCAGCGGCCTTGCCGCCATGCTCAGTGGCCCACTTCTCTGCCTTGGCACCAGTCCGATTGAAGACGGTGACGTCATGCCCCTTAGCCTGCAGATGTCCCGCCATCGGATAGCCCATGATGCCGAGGCCGATGAAAGCGCACTTCGCCATTGCTTTGTCCCCACGTCGTCTGATGTCCGAAATTTGCGGCCAAGCTAGAGGCTTTTGTTCTGCATCGCAATCCGACGACGAGGACCGCCTTACAAGTGGGTCGACGGACAACGGAGCCTTTCGAGATAGGCTTGCCGCTTTCACCGATGTCGTACTTGGCGTAAGACCGAGCATCGCATGAAGGAGAGAGATCGACATGGCATCGAAGAAAGTGGCGGTGATTACGGCGGGTGGAAGCGGCATGGGCGCAGGCGCAGCCCGGGCGCTGGCTGCTGACGGTTTTTCGATCGCTGTGCTTTCGTCCTCTGGTAAGGGCGAAGCGCTTGCAAAGGACGTCGACGGGATCGGCGTGACCGGTTCCAACCAGTCGAATGAAGATTTGAAGCAGTTGGTGGATCAAACGATGGCGCGCTTCGGTCGAATCGATGTGCTCGTCAACAGTGCCGGCCACGGTCCGAAAGGGGACATTCTAGAGATTTCGGATGACGATTGGCATTTCGGCATGGACGTCTATTTCATGAACGTCGTCCGCGCGACACGCCTTGTGACTCCTGTGATGCAGCAACAAAAATCAGGGGCCATTATCAATATTTCGAGCTTCGCGGCCTTTGAACCCGACCCCACATTTCCAACATCGGCTGTATTTCGGGCAGGCCTCGCTTCCTATGCTAAGCTCTTCTCAGACCGCTACGCCGCTGACAACATCCGCATGAACAATGTGCTCCCGGGCTTCATTGACAGCCTCCCAGAAAGACCAGCGTTCAAAGACCGTATCCCACTCGGACGCTATGGACGAACCGACGAGATTGCCAAAACCATCACGTTTCTGGCCTCAGACGGCGCTGGCTACATTACAGGTCAGAACATCCGCGTCGACGGCGGCATTACCCGGTCTGTGTAAAGCGACAAGGACACGCCATGACAAACCGTGCCCGACGTTGACGTAATCGGAGCTGGCGAATGGGACTTGCACTCAAGTTGTTTGAACGGTAAAGCATCTAGCATGGACCAGATCATCACCATGCGTCGCCGACGACGTCTGCTTCGACGACCTCACGGATAAGTCCGTCGAGAGGCGCGCTTTCGCGCCACTTCTACCCCAGCCGGCGTTAAGAAGCCGGCACGATGATGATCAGATCCATGTTCTCCAAAACCGCCCCTAATCCCTCTCTTGACAACCACCTTTCGCCTGTCCGTTCCACTGAACGACGACGACGGTCCCTTCTTGCCAATATTTCTACAAGCGAGGGACCTGAAGCCATGCCGATTCCGATCATCAGAAAGATTACTGCAAGCGACGCCAGCTCTTTTCAAGCCCTACGCCTCGAGGGCCTGGCCAACCATCCATGTGAATTCGGCACTGCGCTCGAGGAGGAGGCTGACCTATCACTACCAGACATAGAGAGACGACTTGAAGACGGTCAAATTTACGGCGTTTTCGTCGGCACTAAGCTTGCTGCGATAGCCGGGTTTCGCCGCTTCGATCGCCTGAAGAAGCGGCATAAAGCCGAGCTTTTTGGCGTCTATGTCGGTCAAGATTCGCGAGGGCAAAAGCTAGGAGAAGCGGTGGTCCGGCATGTCATTGCTGTTGCAAAGAATGAAGCCGAACAATTACTCGCGACCGTAGCCAGCTTGAACCACCCCGCGAAAGCGCTTTATGCAAAACTCGGTTTCAGACAGTTTGGTCATGAGCCCCGAGCGCACAAGGTCGGCGACCGCTATTTCGACCAAGATCATCTGGTGTTGATGTTGAGCTGTATCGAGGCGGACTGAAGGTAGGGCGACCGATGGAACGTTTCAGCCGGCGAGACGATCATCGACGTCAAGACGCCACGCATCGCCAGGAGTGTCTCGCTGTTCGAGATCGACATCCCGTTCGCGATCAATTTCACTGTCTAGATCGACGCTTACCCGTCGCAACCCTTCGATCGTCGCCATCTGATCAGCCGTGATCCGCGTAATCTCGAAGTTCACCGTCCCGAAATGGCGAACATCGATCACTTTCGCCAGAATGTCACCGGCATTGTTGATGATATCGTCGATGAGCTGGCTGGCATCCTCAGACAAGCCCTCAACCACAGAGGCGAAGATAGCACTGACTTCACTTACACCGAAATTCGAATTGTCTTCGAAGAAGAATGCGCCGTTGTCCGCTGCCTTGAAGTCTAAACGGGCAAACGCAACGTTGATTTCAATCGTTACTTCTCCCGTTTCATTGCCGAGAGCAAAGTAACTCGCCACCAAACGGTCGTCAGAGTCATAGGCGAAAACCAAAGCCCCTTCACCACTCTCGCCGTCGTTAAAAAGATTGGTGATCGTCACCTGCCCGCCAACGACTTCACCTTCTGTCTCCGGCAAAGAAAAGGATAGGGTCTCGCCAACTTCCAGGCGGACTTCTGCCTCCCCAGAGATCGAGCCACTAACGCCGAAGGATCCGCCGTCTGTTTGAGCGACATGTCCATCACCAAAGATCGTAGTGGCCGTCAAATTCTGTTCGAGATTGGCACCACTGAACACAACGCTTTCGATTTCAATCGTTACGTCGGTTAGCATCTCGGTTCCGGCGTTCTCCGTCACACCTAACGCTTCAGCCAGGCCATCGCCGCTAATTTCGATCTCGATCTTGACCCCGCTTTCAGACTCTTCCGCCCCATCATTCTCGGTTGTCGTTCCTTGAATGGTGATGTTAGTGGTCGAGCTGTCGCCGTCACTCTGTTCACGCGCGACTTCGAGTGAAATCTCGAAGGCCTCCGCGTCTTCATCCGAAGGCTGAGCTTTCGCTGTCTTGCCATTGGGGATTGTTTGGGAAACAGAAATAGAAACTGATGCAGAGTCCGCGCTCACCGATCTGGCTCCCGCTTTTCCTAGTCAAAATGCTTTGTTCGGCATAACCCCTTCGCTGCGGACATTCAACGGCAATAACGCGTGGTTTCGGTAATATTGGCTTCTTTGGATAGAATGAAGTTCAAAACTACAATTCATCTTCTCTTAGGAGTTGCAACTATCCAATCGATCAGGTCTGTGGCAACACAGCGCTGGCCAAAAACGGCCTGGTGAAGCCGACAAGGATCACGGACTGAGGATGACCAAGGTAGCGAGAGACCATGGATAGCCAAACCAGGAGTCAGCCTCCCCCGACACCAATAGGCAATGGTGAATGCCGTCATCCAACGTCGGGACTCGAAGCGCTTTCGTTGGAGCAAGGGCTTCCCTCCCCCACTGAAGGCTACTTTGCAGCCAAAGATGACACCAAGATTCGATACGCCCATTGGCAGGCCTCCGGATCGTCACGACAGGGGGCGGTTCTCTACCTTAACGGTCGAACCGAGTTCATCGAGAAGACCATCGAGACCTATGCTATCCTCTGCCGCAACGGCTTCGATATTTGGACCCTCGATTGGCGCGGCCAAGGCCTTTCGGAACGCACCCTGATTGATCCTGACAAAGGCCATATCACCGACTATCAAGACTATCTCGACGATCTTGATCATTTTGTCCAAGAGGTCACCGATTTGCCCTCCAGAGAGGGCAAAATCGTCATGCTTGCCCATTCGATGGGTGGACATATCGGCCTTCGCTATCTGCACGACCGCCCCGGCCTTATCGATCATGCCGTCTTCAGCGCGCCAATGCTTGATCTCTCCGTCAACAAAGCGCCGTTGCGTTGGCTCAATACGATGATCAAAAATCTAGGTTTTGGCGAACACTATGCGATTGGCACTAAACCTTTTCGGTTTGTCTACAATGCGCCTGGAGATCCTACGGACAATGGCTGCGTCGAGGACTATCGTGACCGCATTGACCGCTTTAAGGTCCTGACACACGACGCCAAGCGCTTCATGGATATTCAAAAAATGATTCGCCTAAACCCGGCGCTTGCCCTTGGCGGACCGACAACCCGATGGCTCGACGCTACATTCCAGTCGTTGAACCTTACCTGGACCCAAGGCTATGCCGAGGCGATCGAGACGCCCGTCTTGATCATCGGTGGCGGCCGAGATGAGGTCGTCGTTACGAAACGTCAAGAAGATATGGCAAAACGTCTACGCCATGGTCAGTTCAAGCTCTTTAGACAGGCTGCACATGAACTGCTCATCGAGTGTGACGATGTGCGATTGGGTTTCTTGGAAGCATTCAGCACCTTCATTGACCATCCCTTGGATTTACCAGCACCCGACGTGACCCACTGCATACGCGCCTCGTGAGCCCCTTTGGGACGATTGTCGGCCTTTGATGTAATGGCGCAACACCTACAGTTCCAAAACAGACCATCAAGCACCGCTATATCATTGCTAAGAAAAGAAAATTGAGTAGACGCAACAATTCTCCGCTAAAATCTCACCGCAACCAACACGCTATCTTTCGAGAAAACAGCTCGTAATTGGTCGTTTTTCTTGTTCCAAAGAATTCACTGGTTTTATTCAGCTAAGGTTTCTCTCTTTCCAAACAAATTCTACAGCCATGAGTTGATGAACTTTGATTTGATCCCGGCGCTTGGCTGCTTAGGATCCGCGGGCAACGCCGCAAACCTCAGCACAATCCCCTCTGATCCGAGACAGGCGTTGAAAGCGATGTGCTGGGTTGTCGCTATAAACTCGATTAGGAGATATGCCATGGTCCGAATACTAACGATCATCACGCTCGCTCTATTAGCTTCACCAATGTCGATTCAGGCGCAAAGTCTACAGGGTCAGCCCAGCCCATTTTATGTTGCCGGTGCCGTCGGACAATCAACCTTTTGGGATGTGGAAGCGGATGGCGGCGGCGACGTCGAGTTTGACCTGCTCGCGTTTTTCATTTCGGGGGCCGTTGGCTATCGCTTTAACCCGAATTTGCGAACGGAAGCGGAATGGCTTTTCGAGTCGGCGGATATTGATGACTCGAGCAATGAACTCGAAGTCATTCGCGTCACCGCCAGTGGCTATTACGACTTGGCACAAACCAACTTGATGGGCCTTTCTGGCATTGTGCCCTATGCGGGCGGTGGCGCAGGGATCGCCTTTCTAGAAGACGACTTTGATGACTCGAATGAACTCACCTTTCATGTCGAAGCCGGTCTTTCGATGCCAATCCTAGATCGAGTCGACTTTGTTCCGGGCATTCGGCTCGAGTATACATTCCTCGATGACGATGACTTCGATGATAATCTCTGGATCACGCAGTTACGCGCTGGCGTCCGCTACAACTTCTAATGCTGTGCCAAGCAAGGGTATGTCCCGCTCCACTACCGGGATGCCCTTGCCGGCTCCGCCTCCGGTAAACCAATCCATAAAAAAATGCGCGAAAGCCACACTAATCGAACGATTTTCATCCATTCGGACGCACCGCATTGAAAAGAACTACAGCGTGGTTTAGGCGTTAAGCGTTCATCCTAAGGGAGTGTCTGATGAAGCGTTCGGCAGCCTCTTGCGGTCTTCTCGCGTCCCTCTTGTCGATGGCTTTGATGCCTGGTCAAGCAGCGGCGCAAAGCGTTGGCGATCTCTATTGGGGCGTTTTTGGCGGCGCCCAGTTTTACAGCGACAACGAAATCAACGGTAACGACCTTGAGTTCGATCCTGGTTGGCTTGTTGGTGGACAACTCGGCTACATCTTCGGATCCGTCCGAGCGGAAGCTGAAATCGAATATAACGAGGCCGATGTCAGCGAGTTTCAGAACAACAATGATGACGGAACATTGTCAGCGTTGCGCGGCACCGGCTCATTGTATTTCGACTTTGTCGGCTTCAACCAGTCCAACATACTCCCTTATGCTGGCGCAGGTTTTGGGTTTGCGTCCTTAGAACTGGATGGGGACGATTTGGACGACAGTGAAGTCGCACTGACAGCCCATGGTGAGCTCGGCGTTTCGTTTGCAGCGGCTGAAAATTTTGATGTTGTCGTTTCCTATCGGTTCGAATGGTTCGATACCGACCTAGCGGATGTCGACGACGACATTACGGCACATCAGGTGCGCGCCGGCATTCGCTTCTTCACAGGGCCCTGTTGCTAGACGGCATTCTTCTCAGACGGAACCTTCAAGAGTGCCAGCAGAACAAAGCCTGCGATGAAGAAGATCAGGATTGTGGCCATGCCAGCGCGCTGACTATCCGCCCAGTCCGTGACAAGGCTTAGCACCAACGGCCCTAGAAAGGCTGTGACCTTGCCAGAGAGTGCATAAAGACCGAACATTTCGGTCTGCTGCTCCACAGGAGCCAGCCGCGTCATCAAGGTTCGGCTGGCAGCTTGTGTCGGCCCGACGAAGAGCCCGAGAAGACCGCCAACAATCCAGAAGACGGTGACTGACGTCGTTATGACGGCCGCAAGACCACAAGCCATTAAGCCGATAAGAGCAATCAAAATAACTGGTTTTGAGCCGACCCGATCGTCGAGCCAGGCGAAGGCAAACGCTCCTATGCCGCCGGTGACATTCAGAAGAATGCCGAACATGATGACATCTGAGAGCTCGAGACCGAACGTGCCGGCCGCGTAGATACCTCCGAAGGCAAAGAGGGTATTCAGCCCATCGATGTAGAGCATACGTGCTAGGAGAAAGTGGCCGACGGTACGGTAGCGGCGCATATTGCGCACCGTTTGCCAAAGCTGCCCAAGCCCCGTCCGAATGGCCTCGCTAATCGAGCCCTGCCCCCGTGCCCGGTCCGGTGTTAGCAAAAATAGCGGCAGACTGAATATTGCTAGCCAAAGTGCTACAAGCGGGCCAGTTGCGCGCACATGCTCCGCCTGGTCTTTATCGAGGCCAAAGAGGGGAGTTTCCGTTTGTACAAACGCAAATAGCGCGATAACGAGACAACAAAGTCCGCCGAAATAGCCCAGCCCCCAGGCCCAGCCGGAAAGTCGACCGACGCGCTCCGGCTGGACCAGATCTTTCAACATCGCATTGTAGAAGATGCCAGCCATGTCGAGGCCGAGATTGGCGATCACGACAAGAACCAGTGTGTACATGACCCAGTCTGGCGAGGGCGCCGAATACCACAGCAGGGCTGTTGCAATCACGCAAAGCCAGGTGAACAAAAAGATCCAGGGTTTTCGCCTGCCACCGGCATCGGCGATCGCGCCGAGGGTCGGCCCCAAGAATGCCGCGATCAACGCGCTTACCGTCATCGCTCGGCCCCATTCCGTCGTACCTGTGATGGGGTCGACGGCAATGCCCTGGCTGAAATACGTCGCAAACACAAAGGTAACGATGACAGCGGCGAAAGCAGAATTGGCCCAGTCATAAAGGGCCCAGGCAAATTGCCCGCTAGCCGGCTTCTCGACCGATGCGATTGCCAGATCGCTTTTCATATCCAGACGAGGTCCTTCGAATTCATCGTTTCCGCCAAGCCAATCGAAAACTGCCTCTCGTCAGCCCCCGATTGCCGCGTTAGGTATAGAGCGCTCAGGCGCAAAAGACAGGGTGCCCGAGTCGGAAACTCACAGCTTTGGCGGAGAGAACGCGATGGCGGCGGAAACACCAATCTGCAATTTCGGTGAAAAGGCCAAGCCTTTCGACCTGATCGCGACCGATAACAAGCGCTACAGTTTGGATGACGTCCGAGGTCCTAAGGGTACGCTCGTCATGTTCATTTGTAATCATTGCCCCTACGTAAAATCGGTCCTCGATCGCATCGTCCGAGATGTGAAGGATTTAGAGACCCACGGTATCGGTGCTGTAGCGATTATGTCCAACGATACCGTTAATTACCCCGACGATAGCTTCGACAATATGAAAAGGCTGGCTGAGCTAAAAGGTCTTCCATTTCCCTACCTGTTTGATGAGAGTCAAGAGGTTGCGAGAGCCTATGATGCCGTCTGTACGCCAGATTTTTTCGGCTATAATGCCGATTTGGAGTTGCAGTATCGGGGCCGGCTCGATGCCTCAAAAACAACACCTGTCCCCAACGCTGTACGTGAACTGTATGACGCGATGGTCCAGGTTGCCGAAACCGGCAAAGGCCCGCAGGAGCAAATTCCATCAATGGGTTGTTCCATCAAGTGGAAGGCGGCGTGATCATCCATGCCCTATGCGAGTCTCCGCGAGTTCATTGCCACGCTTGAAAAGTCTGACCGGCTAGTCCGGGTCACAGCGCCAGTTTCGCCCAAGCTCGAAATCACGGAAGTTCACACCCGCCTGCTCGCGGAAGGGGGGCCTGCTGTTCTCTTCGAGAATGTCGAAGGCTCGGATATGCCGCTTCTTGCCAATCTTTTTGGCACGGTCGAGCGCGTCGCTTGGGGTATGGACCGTGAACCGGATGGCCTGCGCGAACTCGGTGAGATGCTTGCCTTTCTCAAGCAGCCAGAGCCACCTGGCGGATTTCGCGAGGCGATGGAAATGGCACCGCTTTTGAAAGCGGCCCTCGCCATGCGACCAAAGAATGTCGCGCGGGCTCCGTGTCAGGAAATCGTTCTTCGAGACGACGATATCGATCTTGGTATGTTGCCCGTACAAACGTGCTGGCCCGGCGAACCGGCCCCCTTGATCACTTGGCCGCTCGTCGTCACCAAAGGGCCAACGAAGACCAAGACAGATGGGTTCAATCTCGGTATCTACCGTATGCAGGTGCTCGGCAAAAATACGACGCTGATGCGCTGGCTGAAGCACCGTGGCGGCGCCCAACACCACCAACGCTGGTCCGAACAGCGATCACAGGCTCTGCCAGCTGCGGCCGTGATCGGCGCAGACCCAGGAACGATTTTAGCCGCTGTAACACCCGTGCCAGATACCATGTCGGAGTATCAATTCGCCGGCCTTTTGAGAGGCAAGCGGGTCGAATTGGTCGATTGTGTTTCCCAGCCACTGAAGGTGCCTGCGACAGCGGAAATCGTCCTGGAAGGCGAGGTCAGCCTCGTCGACTATGGCGACGAGGGCCCCTACGGAGACCACACCGGCTACTACAATTCGGTCGAACGTTTCCCAGTATTCACAATCACCGCGATGACGATGCGGCGGGACCCGATCTATCTTTCGACATTTACCGGTCGTCCGCCAGACGAACCGTCTGTGCTCGGCGAAGCCTTGAACGATGTATTTCTGCCCCTCTTTCAGCAGCAGTTCCCAGAGGTGATTGACTTTTGGTTGCCGCCCGAAGGCTGCTCGTATCGGATCGCCGTCGTCACCATCAAGAAAGCCTATCCCGGCCATGCCAAACGCGTGATGCTGGGAGTCTGGTCCTATCTTCGTCAATTCATGTACACCAAATTCGTTATCATCGCTGATGACGACATCGATGCACGCGTCTGGAAGGACGTCATTTGGGCTCTTTCGACAAGAGTTGATCCAGCGCGCGATCTCACGATCCTTGAAAATACACCGATCGACTATCTCGATTTTGCCTCGCCGGAGAGCGGCCTGGGCTCCAAACTTGGCATCGATGCGACCAACAAATGGCCGCCGGAGACAAAAAGGGAGTGGGGTGAGAAAATTCGAATGGATCGTGACATCATCGATCTGGTGACTCGGCGTTGGTCCGACTATGGTCTGCCAGGACAAGGAAAGCCAATTTGGAGCGTTAAAGAATGAGTTTGAATGGCCCGGAACTACTTGGTGATTTACTCGCCAGGGCCAGTAAAGCCGGTGCGGATGCAGCCGACGCCATTCTCGTTGAACATCAGAGCTTGAGCGCCACGCAGCGATTAGGAAAACTTGAGCAAGTCGATCGCTCAGAGAGCGCTGATCTTGGTCTCCGGCTCTTTATCGGCAAGCGGCAGGCCATCGTCTCGACCGGCGACCTGACAAAAGGAAGCCTAGACCGTCTGATTGAAACCGGCCTTGCTATAGCAAGATCGGTGCCCGAGGATGAGTTTGCTGGTCTCGCAGATCCAGATCAGATCATTACGGACATCCCGCACCTTGACCTCGATGATGGCGTTGTGCGCGACGTCCATGAGCTTGCGGCCTCGGCAGCCGAAGCCGAAGACGCTGCAAGACGAGCCCCCAAGGTCACCAATTCCGAAGGTGCCACAGCTGGCTGGTCTCGCACGAGGTCGACACTCGCGGCCACAAATGGGTTCATCGGCGAAACTGTGCGTTCGAGCCATAGTTTGAGCGCATCCGTGATTGCCGCTGATGGCGGGCCGATGGAACGGGACTATGATGTCGACAACAAAGTGCGCGCCGCTGATCTGCGGACGCCAATCGAAATCGGCCAAACAGCTGCGGAACGGGCGGTTCGGCGGCTGAACCCACGAAAAGTCAAAAGCCAAACCGTACCAGTCGTCTTCGATCCGCGCGTCTCCAGTAGCATCATCCGCCATCTCATTATGGCGATATCTGGCCCTTCGGTCGCCCGCGGCACAACGTTCTTGCGCGGCAAGATCAATGAAGAGGTCTTCGCTCGGGAGATATCGATCATCGAAGATCCACTTCGCGCGAACGGGCCGCGGTCGCGCACGTTCGATGCTGAAGGCTTAGCACCCGCGGCTGGCAAGTTGATCGATAAGGGTGTGCTGACAACTTGGCTCTTGGAAAGCGCGTCTGCCCGAAAACTCGGCCTCGAGCCTACAGGCCATGCGACTCGAAGCCTAACATCGTCGCCTTCACCATCCCCCTCGAATATCTATTTGGAGCCAGGTGCGCTTAGTCAAAAGGATCTGATCGGCACGATCACGGATGGTTTCTATGTCACAGAAATGCTTGGCATGGGCGTGAATGGTGTCACCGGAGATTATAGCCGCGGTGCAGCTGGAATCTGGATCGAGCAAGGCGACCTCAGTTATGCAGTGAGCGAGGTTACGATCGCTGGTTCGCTGCCGGAGATGTTCAAACAGATAACGGCTGCCAACGACCTTGAGCAACGAACAGGAATTGATGCTCCAACACTTAGGGTCGATGGTCTGACCATCGCCGGGGAATGATCAAACCGCCGCTCGCCGCTTGTGGCAAAGAAGACACGCTCCACGGCCGCATAAGCCTAAATTTGGGCGATTTACAGGCGGATCACGAGCTCTTATCCACGGCTGTCGATGAGGCCGGCGCAATCGCGCGTCGATATTTTCGCGCCGATCCAAAGTCCTGGGAGAAAGAACCAGGACAGATTGTCACAGAAGCCGATATCGCCATCGACAGGTCGCTCCACACATTGATTACGACCGAGCGCCCGAATGATGGATGGCTTTCAGAGGAGCGCCGTGACGATGGATCGCGCAGTCAGTGCCAACGTGTATGGGTGGTGGATCCGATCGACGGGACACGGTCGTTTGCCAATGGCGTCGCCGAATTTACCATAAGCATTGCCTTGATGATGGATGGGCAGCCGGTTCTCGCTTCGATCAGTAACCCGATCACGATGGAGCATTTCGAGGCTACCCTCGGCGGAGGCGCATGGCTCAACGGAACCCGCATAACGCCAAGCAAACAGCCATCGGTCGATGGCTCATCGCTGCTCGCATCTTGGACAGAAATGAAAAAACGCCGCTGGCAAGAGCTCATGCCGGAAGCGTCCTTCACCACCATCGGATCCCTCGCCTATAAACTAGCTCTTGTCGCCGCGGGACGATATTCCGGCCTGGTGTCGCTTCGATCATGTAGTGACTGGGATATTGCTGCGGCAGTTCTCATTCTAAAGGAAGCGGGCGCCGTAATTAGCGACGGCCAAGGGCAGTCAATCCAGCTTAACCAATCAACACTTCGCCATGCCGGACTGGTGGCGGCAGGCGCAGAACCCTTGTATACTGCTCTCATCAGTCGACTGGAGACAATCCGCTCATCCAAGTGATGATGGCGATTTATCCCCAGAAGGTTCGAGGAAGCGTTGCGCTTCCGCAACAGTAGGGTCCGAAGCGCAACTATATGACGGCGAAAACCGCTTTGTCGGGAATAGACAGGATCTTGGTCTTGTTGGCATGACATAGGCGGCAGTTTTGGAGATGCAGATCCGACTGCCGATGGTTAGGAGAATGTCAAGCCCATGACCAGCTTTGAGGAAACGGAGACCATGGGCGAGCCGAGTACCGAAGACCTAATTGCGGAACAGATCCCGCGCCTTCGTCGCTACGCTCGCGCCTTGATATCCGATCCTGTTAAAGCCGATGATCTGGTTCAGGACACGCTGGTGAGAGCCTTGTCGCGTAGTCACTTGTGGCAACCCGGCACGGATATCAGAGCATGGATGTTTACGATTTTGCATAACATTCATGTTAATCATCAGCGCCAACGCTATGTCCGCGCCGAGCATCAAGAGCTGGTCGATGATCAGCCTGAGATGGCCTCACCCGCTTCTCAGGATCATCATCTCCAGGTTCGCGACCTCGGACGAGCACTCGAGTTATTGCCGGAAGCACAACGGCAAGTCGTGTTGCTCGTTGGTCTGGAGGGGATGAACTACAAAAAGGTCGCGGCCGTCCTCGAGATACCTGTTGGGACAGTCATGTCCCGCCTGCATCGCGGACGCGAGACCCTACGTCGACTCATGGCGTATGGCCCCGCTTCCGGTGGCAGCCGGGACCCAAAGAAGCAAGCATCGCCATGACGACACATATCAATTCGATCGACGAAGACGACTTCCAGGCTTTTGTCGATGGGCAGCTGTCGCCCGAAGCCTGCAGGACAGTGATGACCTATCTCGCGGCCAATCCGGATGAGTCGGAGCGGATGAGCGAGTACCACCGGCTGTCAGAAGACCTACATCAACGGTTCGACGAGGTGCTTTATGAGCCTTTGCCGAAGCGCCTCCGGGTGGACACCTATCGGCAAAATCGGAGCTTTGCTGAGCGGATTCGCTCATGGTTTGACATCGACATGCGGAGCTTTGCGCCGCGTTTTGCCGCCATTGCTGTTTTGATGATGGCAAGTGCTGGCGCGGGTTGGTGGATGAAGGCTGGCTATATGGAACGTCAGCAAGTCACACCAGCAATGAGCTTTGCTCGTCAAGCAGCTAGTGCGCATATGCTGTTTGCGCCCGACCTTCGACATCCGGTCGAGTTCGGCGCCGATCAGCAGGATAATCTGATGCTTTGGCTGACGGAGCGATTGGGAGAGCAAGTCCACGCGCCCTCGCTTCAGGATATCGGCTTCGTTTTGGTCGGGGGGCGTCTTTTGCCGGCAGCCGAGCAGGCGGCCGCGCAACTGATGTACGAGAATCCGGATAACCGCCGGATTACGCTTTACATCCGAGAGCGCTGGCAGGCGCCTTTGCCGGCCGCGACGGAAGGCTCGGTCAGCTACTATGGCGAGGGCGGTTTATCCATGGTTTATTGGATCGAAGGCCCGTTTGCTTACGCCTTGATCGGTGAGATGGATCGCGAGCAGCTTTTCGCAACGGCCAAGACTATCCGACAGCAGGTTGAGGTCCCCGGTATCGCGCCGGTGATCGAACAAACGGCTGATACGGAAAAAGACGCGACCTAACGTGAGGCCGCCAAATCGGCTGACGTTGACGTTCAGCTGATTGTGGCTTGGCTGATTGATGCTTGAAGGCCCGGGATGTTGATCCCGGGCCTTTTTGCTTCATGTCAGCTGAGCCTGGAAGCAGGCGCGTCCACGATCCCTCGATAGATAGGATACTTCGGGATCATCGTCCCGCAGAAGAAGCAGCCAGGGATGGCAATCTCGGCGGCCTCTGTCCAAGTACAACACCAGCAAGAGATCGCATGTCGTCAATGCCATAGCTGCCGACAATTGGGCAGGCAACAATTTTTCAAGGCGTCAGGACACCGGTCACGGCCAGGACATGATCCCTTAGGGGAGGTCCGCTGGAGAACACGAAAATCTCCAGACTATGCCGCCGGCCTGGTGCGCATGACCGCACCCGACCCGGTTGATGGCCTTCGCGCCGGCACGGCTTTGCCCATCCTGCGTTGCCCTAACAACGTTGAAGTCAAAAACCGTGCCGGCCAAACCGAAGGCTTCGAGAAACGTGGATCCAGCCTAGCGCCTAGCCTAGTCAGATTTTCGCACGAAGCGGTTCCACCAACCCCGCCGAGGCTCAGGCGGTTCTGAGATGATAGCTGCCTGTTGCAGACTCGCATGGTCAGCCTCAGTATCCGCCTCGTCTTCATCGAGGCGATGCTGCTCATCTGACTCGACAGGCTCATCGCTCATGATGGGCTGCGCCTCGACACTAGCGACCATTGCACTAGATGGCGCTGTTTCTGCGAGGCTGGCCACCAAATCCGTTGCTATGGTCTGGTTGCCGATGACGGCACCCTCGTCGGCATCACCATTCCCGCTTGACGGCTCGGTGCCGGACGTAGCATTCGCTTCATTCTCAGGCCCAGCCGTACCATTCACCTCAATCGTTGGCTGAGGCGTGCCGGAGGAGGCTCTGGTCGAACCGCTTCGTCGACGACCACGTGATGAACTTCGCCGGCGCCTGCGACCGGAACGCGTGCCCTCTTCAGATGAGGTCTCCGCCGGCGCTTCGTCAGCCCTGGCATCCACTTCACCTTGATCAGCGGCGACGGGCTCGACATCACTCTCCGGGGCAGTTTCGTCGTCCGCCGCTTGCCCCGTCGACATCGAGGTCGATGTCTCAAGCTGAGGCGATACCTCCTCCCCCTCGCTGGAACGACGACGACGGCGACGGCGGCGGCGACGCTTTCTTTGGCCGTCCTCGTCACTCGCTGCGTTGCTCACTTCGGTAGTGGCGCGCTGCTCTTCGTCGACCGTTTCATCTTCACCGCTACGCCTGCGGGATTTCGACGACGCCTTACGTTTCTGCTCCTGAGGCTGCTTTTCCTGACTAACCTCAGGCGGCGCCCCAGTCATGTCGATTTCGAACAATCCGGCGATCAGTTGGTCGCTGACTTGGACATCGAGCTTCAGGCCATAGCGCTGTTCGAGTGAAACAACCTGATCACGCTTCTGATTGAGGAGATAGAGCGCTACCGGAACTGGTAAGGTCACGGAAAGGCCAGTGCGCGCCCCCTTCATTCCCTCAATCTCAACGGCACGCAACGCTTGCAACGCAGCCGATTCGACGGACCGTATCGTGCCGGAGCCGGCGCAAGTCGGACAAGGCTGCGTACTCATCTCAAGGAAGCTGGGCCGAAGCCGCTGTCGGGAAAGCTCGAGCAAACCAAACGCACTGATCCGCCCAAGCTGGATGCGGGCACGATCTAACCGAAGAGCGTCCCGCAGTCGGCGTTCAACGATGCGTTGGTTGCGCATCTCCGTCATGTCGATGAAGTCGATGACCACGAGGCCCGCGACGTCACGCAGCCGAAGCTGCCGAGCGATCTCTTCCGCCGCTTCGGAATTGGTGCGAAGCGCAGTCTCCTCGATGTTGCGCTCGCGCGTAGCACGCCCCGAATTGACATCGATTGCCGTCAATGCCTCGGTCGGATTGATGACGATCGAGCCACCTGACTTTAACTCCACCACGGGGCTATGGAGGGCGTCCAGCTGCGGCTCAATTTGATAGTGATGAAAGAGCGGTAGCTCCTCCTTATACTGCTTAACTCTACGGGCGCGAGACGGCATGAGCATGCTCATCACCTTCTTCGCTGCCTTGTAGGCATCGTCGCCTTCGACCTGAATTTCAGCGATATCACTATCGTAAATGTCGCGAATCGCGCGCTTCACCAGGGCACCTTCCTCGTGAATGGTGCATGGCGCGATCGATTCGAGGGTGTGGTCGCGGATATCACTCCAAAGCCGGAGGAGATAGTCGTAGTCCCGCCGAATCTCGAGTTTGTTGCGACTTTGTCCGGCGGTCCGGATGATCAGTCCCATGCCCTCAGGCACATCAAGTTCCTGGGCGACTGACTTCAGCCTTGCGCGGTCTTTAACATTGGCGATCTTGCGCGAAATCCCACCGCCACGTGCGGTATTGGGCATCAAAACGCAATAACGACCTGCGAGTGATAAATAGGTTGTTAGTGCCGCTCCCTTGTTGCCGCGCTCTTCCTTAACAACCTGGACCAAGAGAATCTGACGCCGTTTGATAACCTCTTGGATCTTGTAGTTCCGAAGCAGGCGCTGACGAAGTTTTGCCTGCTCGGCGAAAACCTCTTCAGCCTCTTCGTCAGCATCAGTGGTGACCGCTTCGGCGTCCTCACCATCTTCACTATCCCCTTGGTCGGTCGAGGCGTCGCTGTCCGAGTGATCGGATTCAGCCTTCGCCGCCTCTTCCAAAATTTGGCGGTCAGCCTGGGGGATCTGATAATAATCCGGATGGATCTCGCTGAATGCCAGGAAGCCATGACGATCACCACCATAGTCGACAAATGCCGCCTGGAGCGATGGCTCAACCCGGGTTACTTTTGCGAGATAGATATTTCCTTTCAGTTGCTTTTTGTTGGCGGATTCGAAGTCGAACTCTTCGAGCTGGCGGTCATTGACCACCACCACCCGGGTCTCTTCCGGATGGGAGGCGTCGATGAGCATAGATTTGGGCATATAAGAAAAACTCCGTCGACCGGTGGCCCGGCGGCCGCGCTCTCAGGCGGGCGGCCAGGTGGCGTCGATCATCATGGGACCACCGGATCGACCACGCATTTCCGATTCGTTCTAAGGCGGAAACGTCCGAGGGAGCCGGTGTCATCTCTCTAGAGAAGCAGTGAATGTTCATTTCATTCCATGCGTCAGCGCGCCCTATGATTGAGGGGGCACTGCGTCTATGATGACCTGCCAATTAAACAGGTAGCGAGCCGATACGTGGCGAGCCCGCAACAGGGCATTCGCAAATTGTCATCGATCGGCGACAAACCTTTGTGCATTAACTATAGTGGCTAAGGTTGCGCGCTACAATGCGAATATCGTTTTTGGTCCGTCTCGCGACAAAATCTTTTGCCAATGTGGCAAGCTCGTGGTCATGGGACATTAACATCACGTTAGGATAGGTGACGATTTCTTGGTGATGAGCGGTTCATCGCAATGGCTGCAACCTTTTGGCTTGGCGTCAGCAGCGCGCTTCGTCTTGCGCCTGACATGCAGTCGGGTTGGCAGCGCCTTTGGCTTTGCTTTGACGGTGATGTTGGCGGTGGCGATTTCCGGATCGGCAACCGCCAAAACTGTCAGGGATATCAAGTTACTACCCCATGATGAAGGCGTTAGGATCGTCATCGACCTCGGCAGCAAGGTGCCGTTTCAACACCGCACCTTCGACCATCCACCGAGGCTTGTCGTCGAATTGCCGAACGTTTCATGGCAAATTCCTGAAAGGCGCGGTCGTCGCGGCTACAGGATGGTCAAAGGATTTCAATTCGGACGTCTAAAGAATGGCGTCTCTAACCTCATCATTGATGTCAATCAGCCCTTCGAAATTGAGACGGTCTTCGAACTTCCGCCAAGCCAAAGCAGCGGTTACAGGATCGTTACCGATCTCGCTCCGCTTCCTCCCAATGTCGCCATGCGCGGCCAGCGAGTGCGCTCCAACGCGTATGAAACGCAGCCAGCCCGGGTGAAAGCACCGCCGATCCGCAATGACAAAACGCCGCCATGGCGGCGCTTAGGTCATGGGACAGAACGGGACCAGACGCGCCCGTCGCGCCCGCCAGCTCAGCGAGCGGCCGCTATTGTGCCGAGGGAGCGCCCCGCCGCACAGCGCGATCGGGTCACGTCAAATGATCGGTTGCAGGACGGAAAAACACCGGTTCCGACACCCCGCCCTTCGGCCTTGCCACCCAAGCGTATGATCGTTATCGACCCTGGCCATGGCGGCATCGATCCCGGCGCCAGTGGGAAACGTGGTACGTTTGAGAAGAATGTTGTTCTCAGCATGGCCCTTGAGCTGCGGCGACAACTCGTGAACTCAGGTCGGTACGACGTCATTCTTACCCGCGATGACGACAGCTTCGTTCGACTACGCGACCGTTTGCAGATTGCCCGTGCTAGCGGCGGCCATCTTTTCCTGTCACTGCACGCCGACAGCCTGGCCAACAATAAGGACGTCCACGGCGCCGCCGTCTACACGCTTTCAGACCAGGCTTCCAGTGAAGAGGCAGAACGGCTCGCGAGCACCGAGAATCGTGCCGATATTCTCGGTGGCATCGACCTCAGCCATCACGAGCCGCTGGTGACCCAAATCCTGATCGATCTCGCCCAACGCGATGCCAACAGCAAGTCGCTCAAGGTCGCCGATTTCCTCGTCGATGAGTTGGGCTCGGTCACGAAGCTTTTGCGCAGACAGCGCCAGCAGGCAGGTTTTGTAGTCTTGAAATCGCCAGATATGCCATCAGCTCTCATAGAGCTTGGCTATCTTTCCAATGCCGAGGATGAACGCCGGTTGACCAATCGCGACCACCTTACCGATCTCTCGAAAGCGATTGTTAAAGCGATCGATCGCTATTTCGAAGCGCCACCGTCATAATGCCGTCGACAATCTCTGGACTAGGACGAACCAAGCCTTGCGCATCATTCTAAAACTCATCGGTTTTTCCTTTATCATGCTTGTGCTGGGGACGCTGGCGGCTGGAGGCGGGCTCCTCTACCTCTTACACAAGCATGGCAACGACCTTCCAGACTATCGTCAGCTCGCTGATTATCAGCCTCCAACGGTCACACGCATCCATGCCGGTGACGGCAGCCTCCTCGCTGAATATGCCCAAGAGAAGCGTGTTTTTGTGCCGATTGAGGCAATGCCCGATCGTTTGATCCAGGCGTTTCTCGCTGCCGAAGATAAGAACTTCTACAGCCATGTAGGCCTTGATCCACTCGGCATTCTGCGTGCCGTGATTACCAACATTCGGCAAATCGGCCAAAACCGGCGGCCGGAAGGTGCGTCAACAATCACCCAGCAGGTCGCAAAGAATTTTCTCTTAACTAGCGAGGTCTCCTATATCCGCAAATTCAAGGAAGCACTGCTCGCTCTTCGGATCGAGCGTGCCTTTAGCAAGAATGAGATTCTCGAACTGTACCTCAATGAGATCTATTTGGGCGTCGGATCTTATGGCGTTGCAGCAGCAGCGCTCAATTATTTCAACAAGTCCCTCGATGATCTTACCACGGCAGAAACGGCATTTCTCGCAGGCTTGCCCAAAGCACCGTCTCGTTATCATCCCGAACGCGCAGCCGGCGCCGCAAAGGGCCGCCGCGATTGGGTGATCGGGCGATTGTTGCATCTCGGCATGATCAATCAGGAGGAAGCCGACATCGCCTGGGCTGAACCACTCGTCATGGTGAAGCGAGACGATACTGAGCTGGTCCAAGCTGACTATTTCACCGAGTCTGTTCGCCGCCGACTGATTGCAGACCATGGAGAATCAGCGCTCTATGAAGGGGGCCTCTCCATCCGCACAACAATTCTCCCATCCCTTCAGGCCGCAGCCGAACGAGCCTTGCATAATGGCCTTGTTGCCTATGACCGACGGCATGGTTGGCGCGGGCCAGCTGCCCGCCTCGAGCTTGCGGCAGGAACCGATTGGCAGATGCAACTTCTCGAGCTGAAACAGCCTAGCGGACTTCCTAGTTGGAAGCTGGGCGTCGTCCTGGTGGCGGGGACCGACGCAGCAACGATTGGTCTACTCGAGGGCAGAACGATCGAACTCAGGCTCGAGGCTGTCACCTGGGCGCGTCAGCATCTCATTAAGGACAATGGTGACGAAGCACTCGGGCCAGAAATCACAGGTGTCGATCAGGTGCTCGCCCCTGGAGATGTCATCTGGGTGGAAAACGTTCCTGTCGAAACCGATGTCGCTGCAGCTGGCGACCAGGCAACCCAACCAAGAACACGCTATGAATTGAGGCAAGCGCCGGCGGTTGAAGGAGCGATTGTCGCCATCGACCCGCACAATGGTCGCGTCCTCGCCATGTCTGGCGGATTCGATTACGATCGCAGCGAGTTCAATCGGGCCACCCAGGCGCGCCGCCAGCCGGGCTCAGCGCTCAAGCCGTTCGTCTATCTCGCCGGCTTCGAACAAGGGTTTACGCCATCGAGCACGTTTCTCGACGCGCCTGTGGTGTTCGACCAAGGTCCGGAGGAAGGCAAATGGAAACCGGAAAACTACTCAAATAAGTTCTATGGCAAGCGCACCTTGCGTTTCGGCCTGGAAAAATCATTGAACGTTCTGACAGTTCGCCTCGCTAAGGAAGTTGGCATGGGGAATGTGATCAGCGTAGCGAAACGCTTCGGCCTCGATCGCAAGTTGGAACGGAATCTTGCCTCCGCGCTCGGCTCGTCTGAGGCCGACCTTATGACTCTCACAACCGCTTACGCCATGCTGGTCAATGGTGGCAAACGCATTGAGCCGGCTCTTATTGAGCGCATCCAGGATCGCCACGGCAAAACGGTCGCACGACGCGATAATCGTGCTTGCGAGGACTGCCAGAATATCGATTGGGCCCGACAGACGACGCCACTGCTTGCCGACGAGCGAGAACGCATTATTGACGAGGCGAGAGCCTATCAGATGGTCAACATTCTTGAAGGCGTCGTGGAACGCGGCACCGGTGTTCGCGCCAAGAAGATTGGCAAGCCTGTCGCCGGAAAAACCGGAACGTCAAATGAAAGCAGGGATGCCTGGTTCCTTGGCTTCACGCCAGACTTCGCCGTTGGCGTTTACGTCGGCTTCGATGTCCCACGCCCGTTGGGTAAGAAGGAAACGGGATCAAGCGCAGCATTGCCAATCTTCGTCGATTTTATGCAGGAAGCCCTCGACGATAAGCAGCCGACGCCTTTCCGCGTACCATCGGGCATTCGTCTCGTTCGGGTGGACGCGGATAGCGGCCTTCTGCCCGGTACCGCTACAGAGAAAGTCATTCTTGAGGCCTTTATCCCAGGGTCAGAGCCAAGGGAGACAACGCCGGAGAACTACGACATCTACGATGCGGAGCGGGGCACGGTGAGCCTTGACACAGAAGGACAAGGTGAATTTTTCGGGCAGCAGCAAGCGCCACGCCCGGCCTCGTCGGCGCCCCGCGCAGGCGGTCTCTACTAGGGAGCTGAACAATCGGAGTTTTGCATGAGCCGGAATAACAAGGACGAACCGGTCTTTGAGCGGTACCGTTTGTCGACCAATAAGAAAAAGATCCGGATCCGAGATTTTGACACGAGGGATAAAAGCTGTTTCCCCGACAGAGTTGAAGCGGAAGCCAATGCAGCTGCCGATATTCTCGCAATCGCAGAGCTACAAAATCGTCTCTACGCCGAAGGTAAGCAGGCACTTCTCATCGTCCTGCAGGCGACCGATACAGGCGGCAAGGACAGTACGATTCGGAAAGTGCTGGGCCCGATCAACCCCCAAGGTGTCGAAGTAACAAGTTTCAAAGCACCGTCATCAGTCGAGCTGGCACACGACTATCTCTGGCGCATCCACCAAGCCGTTCCGGCAAAAGGTATGATCGGCGTCTTCAACCGTTCCCACTATGAAGATGTGCTGATCGTGCGTGTCCATAACCTCGCGCCGAGGGACAAAGTCGAGCAGCGCTATGACCAAATCAACGAGTTTGAACGACATCTTGCCGAGAATGATGTCACGATTCTGAAGTTCTTCCTGCATATTTCGAAAGACGAGCAAAAAGAACGCCTCCAAGCCCGCCTCGACGATCCGAGCAAACATTGGAAATTCAATCCCAATGATTTGAAGGAACGGAAGCGTTGGGACGAGTATGAAGAGGCATTTGAACTCGCGCTCAGCCGATGCAGCACCAAGCATGCACCTTGGTTCGTCATTCCCGCTGACCGGAAATGGTATCGAAATGCCGTGATTGCCAGGATCATCCGGCGAACGCTCGAAGCGATGGATCCGCAATATCCCGAGGATAGTTTCGACGCGAGCAATATCGTGATCGACTAGCTGGATGGAATCTGCAGGCGCTGTGAGCGACATCACAGACGATGCGAGTTTCCGCGACTAAGGTCGCGTAATGTCAAAGTTTTCCTTATGTGTACTGGGCTGTGGCGATGCATTTTGCAGCGGCGGTCGTGCGCAGACCTGTTTTCACGTGAAGACGAAACAGCAAAGTTTGCTGCTCGATTGCGGCGCCACCACTCTCCTGGCTATGGGGCAACAACAGGTCGATCCGAACAGCATTGATCGTATTCTCATCAGCCATCTCCACGGGGACCATTTCGGTGGTGTGCCCTTCTTTCTTCTTCATGCCCATTTCGAATTGAGACGTACCAAGCGGCTCTCGATACTCGGCCCGAAAGGGACCAGGGATCGAATCAAGGCCGCCATCGATGTCCTCTTTCCCGATGTCGGCGATATCGCATGGCATTTTCCCCTCGAGGTCATCGAACTTGAAGCCGGCGATCAGGTGACCATCGCCGATATCCAGCTGACCGCGCATTTGGTTGATCATCCGTCCGGCGCGCCTGCCCTTGCCTTTCGGCTTGCGTCAGGAGGCAAGGTCGTGGCGTTTTCCGGAGATACGCGCTGGACAGGCACCCTCATTGAGATTGCCGATGGCGCTGACCTTCTCATCACGGAATGCCATAGCTACAAGCCAAATGGGGTGCCGCATCTCGATTGGGAGACCTTAAGCGCGCGCAAGAACCAGCTTCGGGCTCAGCGTATTCTTCTCACCCATATGAGCAATAGCATGCTGACAGAGCTGCCTCGTCTGGAGCCAAGTGATTTCGAATTCGCTGAGGATGGGCTGATGACACATATCTGACCTGGCCGGCTCATTCTGTTGGGCCAATGGGGTCGGCTTGAGCACGCCGTCATTGAACGATATCCCTGGCTCCTCATTTCTGATGGGGTCTAGATTTGCCATCGGAATGATAGACCAAGGCTTGATACTGTCTCTTGAGGGAGTCAAAAAAGACGTCGATGGAACGACGCCCACTCATTGTCCTAGCCTTCTTGACGCTGCTTGCGTCGTTTTTGGTGCTATTGCTGCGCACGCTCGGTCTCCTCGAGGGTGCAGAACTCAAAACCTATGATGCGTATCTCAGCCTAGCCGATCACGGGCAGGGACCAACCCAGCCCTTGGTGATGATTGAGTATACGGAGGCGGATGAAACCGAATTCGGTTTTCCGCTCCCGGACGAGCATTTGGCCGACCTCTTCGAGGTGCTAACTGCAAAGGGAGCGGTTGCCATCGGCCTCGATCTGATCCGGGATCGACCTGAGCCGAGAACAACCGATCAATCCGCCTTCGAACGTCTATCGCAAATCATGCGTGGCGATCCGTCGATTGTTGGCATCGTCAAAGGCGGTACAGGTGCTTTCGGACCTCCGCCAGCCCTTGCTGATAAGCCCCTACAGATCGCCTCAGCTGCGATACTGCCAGATGGCGACGAAACCATCAGGCGCGGCCTCTTACATATTAGCGAGGGCGAGGACACCAATCGACCATCACTCGCCCTGCTGCTCGCCGGTCGTTATCTAGCGGCAAACCATGCCATCATCGATTGGCCGGCCCCCGAGCAACTGCAGCTCGGCGAGCACCTTATCCGCGCTTTTTCACCCGACAGAAGCGGCTTCTATCGGCAGAAGAGTGGTGTCGACGGCGGCTTCCAGTTTCTCCTAACCTTTCCCGCCTGTGAGCGTGGATTCGAGCGACACCGGTTGGGAGACCTTCTCAGAAACGAGGCCAACGATATCGACCTGCAAGGTCGAATTGTCCTGGTCGGCAATACGGTGCGTTCGGCCAAAGATGTGATCGACGTGCCTTTGGATTGTGCCGATATGGATCAAGGCAAGATGTTTGGTCTTCATTTGCATGGCCACATCATAAGCCAGCTCATCGGCCTTGCTAATGGATCAATCTCTCCATTGGAGACCACCGAGCAAAAGATTGGCAATACCTTGATCGCTGGTGCTATCGACGGCGCTTGGATTTGGCTTTGGACCGTTTTAGGCGGTCTCATCGCACTCCTTCTTTCCTCCCCATTGTGGATGATCGGCAGCACGTTGGCTGGCCTACTCGTCTTGACCGGTTCAACCTTCTTGTTGTTTTCCGAAGCAGGGTGGTGGCTACCTGTTGCACCACCGGCTCTCGGTTTCGCCCTCGCACTGACCTTTGCAATTGCCTATGTCATGACGCACGCCAAGGCCGAGCGAGAGCATATCATGGCGCTCTTTTCCGGTGTCGTCTCGAAGGGCGTTGCTGACTCGATTTGGCAGCGACGAGATCAAATTGAGAATGAGGCACTTCAGCTGATGACAGCGACCGTGATGTTCACGGATATCAAAGGCTTCACCACGATCTCAGAGGCCCTGCCCGAGCCAGTTTTGGGGGACTGGCTGAACGACTATATGGCCGCGATGGTCGACATTGTTGCGCGGTATGGAGGCGTCATCGAAAAATTCGCAGGCGATGGTTTGACGATTGAGTTCGGCGTACCCGAACCGCGTGAGACGGACGCGGAGATCGAAGCAGATGCAAGATCAGCGGTCGACTGTGCCATTGCGATGGCCGACATTTTGCCTGAACTGAACGCAGCATGGCGACAAAAGGAACTGCCTGAAATAGGGATCCGGGTGGGCATCCACACAGGACCGCTGATGGTGGGCATCATAGGCAGCACCGATCGTTGGCAGTATTCGATCATCGGTGATACAGCCAATACGGCAGCCCGAATTGAAGGATATGCCAAAGATGATCCAAATTTGCGATGTGATGTTGGTCACTGTCGCATTTTGATCTCAGACGCTACATTTCAACGGATCGGTACCGGTTACAGAACGGACTCCGTCGGCGAAGCGAGCCTCAAAGGCAAAGCTTCGGCTATCGGCGTTCATCTCGTTCATGGCCGGGCATAGGGATGGGGCCAATTCGAATGGCTCAAGAGGATGGAATAATGAATAGAACCCTTTTGATCAGCACACTTGCAGCGATAGCGCTATCGCTATCACACGTCAGTTACGCCGACGAGAAGGACGTTGACGGCGTTGCCGGCTCGCCAGCCTCGAATGAAGCCATTGCCGAAAGCCTCGCCAAGCTCGTCTTCGTGCCGCACGACAGCGGAGCACCCGTTGTAGCGGAGTCTGGTGGTGTGCGCGCCGTGACGGTGCTTCCAAAGATCCAGCTCCTGGCGCCGCGCAGAATGGCACGGACCCTCACAGCCAACCCGACCCTTTATTGGCATATCACGAAGGCCGCCGTCGGCAATCTTTGGTTCACGTTGGTCATTGACGACTCGACCGTCATCGACCCATTGCTGGAGACCAGGATCGACGATGTCGACCAAGAAGGCATTTTCAGTGTCGATCTCAACGACCACAACATCACGCTTGAGCCGGGCAAGCGCTATATGTGGTCGTTGGTGTTGTCGACGGAGAGCAGCGGGTTTGGCAACGATCAGATTGCCCAGTCGCTTCTCGAGCACAGTCCCAATGCGGATCTGAGCGCGGCACTCGGCAGCCTGACGCCTGAAGACCAAGCCGTTCGCTTAGCAGCCGAAGGCTACTGGTATGATGCGATCCAGACGCTTTCGGAACAAATCGGCGCCGACCTCGACTCTCCCTGGAAAACCGCCCGTGCCCGTCTGCTTGATCAGGCTGGCCTCCTTCAAGCTGCACGCTTCGATCAGCGCTGAGGTCAAAAGGGCTTCATCGATAACGGCAGCAGTAAAACCAGCGTTGGCGCCAGGACAAGCAGCAATAGGCGGATAAGATCGGCGATCCAAAAGGGCGTCACCCCTTTAAAAATCGTGCCGGTCGAGACATCGCCGAGCACGCCCTTTAGGACAAACACGTTCAGCCCCACCGGCGGCGTGATCAGACTGATCTCCGTCACCACCACAACGATGATACCAAACCAAATCAAAGAGACCTCCGCCGCCTGAGCGCCGGCGTAGTCGGGAAATAGGCCAAGCTGTGCCACCAAAGGTGCAAAGACTGGCACCGTCAGAAGCAACATTGACAAGCTTTCGAAGACGCAGCCGAGAACGATGTAGACCAAAAGGATCAAAAAGATCACAGCGAGAGGGCTGACATCGAAACCCGTAACGAAGGCAAGTAGATCTTCAGGCATGCCCGCGCGCACCACGAAACGCTGGAAAATCTGGGCGCCGATCAGGACGGAAAACAACATCGCCGTCGTTTTCACCGTCTCAATCAACGCTTCCGCGAGAGAACGAATTGTCAGTTGCCCTCGGAAGACCGCGATGAGGAGCGCTCCACCTGCACCAATACCGGCAGCCTCAGTAACGGTATAAACGCCGAGATAGATCCCGCCGAGAATGGCGACGAAGAGGAAGATGATGGCCCAAACTTGGGCAAGTGCCGATCCTCGTTCGCGCCAAGACGTACGGCCGCCGGCCGGTCCAGCATCAGGCGTGCGCCAAACAACCCATTGCACCGCCGCCAAGTAGAAGAGAACACCAATCACCCCAGGGATCACCCCGGCCAGGAACAGCTTGTCGATGCTCTGCTCGGTCATGATGCCATAGATGATCAAGATCACGGACGGGGGTATGAGGATGCCGAGCGTTCCGCCAGCGGCAATTGAAGCGGTCGCAAGTCGGTCCGCATAACCGAAGCGGCGCATCTCAGGCATCGCAACTTTGGACATGGTTGCCGCGGTCGCAAGAGATGACCCGCAAATCGCTGAAAAGCCACCGCAGGCGACAATGGTCGCCATTGAGAGCCCTCCTTTGCGATGGCCCAGAAATGCATTGGAAGCCCGATAAAGTTCGCTGGCAAGCCCCGCTCGGCCGACCAGCATCCCCATCAGAATAAAAAGCGGGATAACGGAAAGGCTCTCGGTTTGAAGCGTATCGAGAACGGTGCCAGCAGCAGGCGAGAGTGACGCCTTCCATCGCCAACCGTTAAGGGCGGCAAAGCCGACAGCACCGACAATCCCCATGGCGAATGCAATTGGAAGGCGCAGAAAGGCGAGGAGAAGAACTGCCGCGAACCCGAGAAGCGCTACCTCCATGCCTAGAGGATCACCGACCGGTCATCCGGCCTGAGCTCTGGGTGCCAAACATAGTAGAGATTGACAGCAAGCTTCGCCAGCAAAGCGAGGCTGGCGGCTGCCACCATCGTCGCCACGAAAAAAGCCATGGGATGAAGGGGTAGATGGAGGAAGTCACTGACATAACCTCGCGTCAGTAGACGATCGGCTCGGAACAGGAGCCAATGGGCCAGAACACCGAGTGCAAGAGCAGCAATAGCATCAGTGAAAAGGTCGCGAATTGCTGCGCCGCGTCGAGAGAAGCGGCGATCGAACAGATCGACGCTGATATGCCCGCCTGCCGCGCTGATCACCGGTAGCGTAGCAGCAATCAGCCCCGCCATCATCAACCGGGTCAGCTCGGTTTTACCATTGATCGGAGCGTGCAGCAGATAGCGTCCAATGACATCAGCGCAGGTGAGGATGAGCATCGCAAGAAGCGTGAGCGCTGAGAGAGCGAGGAGAAGACGGGCGAGGAAGCTCCCGCCCCTCTCCAGCCGTCGACACCAGGTCGTGATACCGACCTCCAAGCGACGACGTCCCTACTTGCCGTAGCTCTTCATGGTCTCCTCGATCAGGGCCACAGCCGCTTCAGCATCGACACCTCTAGCCGCGACCTCGTCGATCACACGGCCACGGATCTCAGCGGCAATCTCGGAAAATGCTGCTTGATCTTCTGCTGAAAATTCACTCATTGCGACACCAACATCTTGAGCATTATCAATGCCTGCGATATCTGCCTCCGCCCACGCCCGGCCGGCCAAAGCTGAAAGCGCTTCACCTGTTGTCGAAAGGACAGCGTCACGATCTTCTTCCGACAGACGTGCCAAAGCATCTTCGCTCATAAGGACGGAGAAGGAACCACGGTAGAGTCCGCCCGGCATCGTGATGGTGTTTGGTGCCACTTCAAAAAGACGAAGGCTCTTATTGGTTTCCATGGGCATCCAAACGCCGTCGGCCACACCACCCGACAACGTCTCATAGACCTTGGGAGCCGGAACCTGGACACCGACGACGCCGAGTGCCGTGCCGACATCGGCAGAGACCCCGCCGCCGATTCGGATCTTCTTGCCTTCCAGATCGGCGAGGGAGTTGATCGGGTCGCGCATATGGACCTGCCCTGGTCCGTGGGTCATGAGCGCGACCACGCGCACGCCGTCATGCTCGCCCGCTTGTTTTAGGAACTGCTCATGGGCACGCCAATGGGCAACCGATGCAGCCTCAGCGTCGCCCACATAGCCCGGGAGTTCAATCAGCTTTGTCGTGACGAAACGCCCGGGATTATAGCCATGAAAGATCCACGCGACGTCAGCGGAACCGTCTTCGATCAGATCGATTTGGCCGGGAGGCGGAGCAAGACCAAACTCAATCTTACCCGTAACGCGTCCCTCAGTCGCTTGTTCGATCTGCTCAATCCACGCCGGGAAGAAGACGGTGTTCATCGCATGTGGCGGGATCCAACTGGAGATTGTCAGCGTCTCCTCAGCCTTCACCGAAGTCGACATCGAGAACACCGCTGCCATGACGAGCGGCAGCACACCACATTCTTTGAAGAAACGCATCGACTCACTCCCTGCTCCGCCCTGAACGGGCCGCTTGTGGTCTCCGGCACAAGCTCCAACGCCGGAGCACGGCGCCATTTCAGATCTCAAGCTGAACTCAAACGGACACCGAATTTACGGACGAGTCTAGCCCATCCTGATTCGGATTTCACCCCGGAATCCTGGTGAATATCGACACAAGCAGCCTCGTCAAGGCTGGAACTCGCCAGAAGAGCAAGAGGCATCGAAAGTGCCGCCATAGCCACCGACGTTCCCTTGATCCTGCACGCCAAACGAACGACCTGCCAAGGCGGCGCGAGGGTCACCCACAGCGGGGGGGTGTGATGCTTCGCATACCACCGCCAGTGATACCAGCTTCGGCAAGCGGCCGATCGGGCAAGACGCCCTTTGGTCTTAGGAACTTGTCCGCCTCGCCGATCAACCAAGCGCTGTGAGTATGGATCGGCATCCCCCGCCGGCTGTGTCAGAGCACGACACCTTTCAACCATCAAGCCAACTCCCGAGCTAATATGCTGTGGCCCGACCTACCGCCGAAGAACCACTCAATCGCCTGCGTAAATCCACAGCGCTTTCTTTGTATATTTCCAATATGGCGACGTATGTATCAGACCTCGAATCCCCAGAAAAGAGAAAAAGCGCCTAAATTTCGACCGTTCCAGAAGGAGCATTGCATCTGGAAATACCGCTGGGCCCTTGCACAAATGCGCAGCCTCGGTCTCAATGTTGAGGTGAGCTAAGAGGAGATGCCATGGCCGCCGATCGTCGCCCCCGGAGCTTCTACGTTCTTGCCGCCGTGTTTAGCCTGTTCGTCCTATTCCTTTACGGGCCGATTTTGACGATCGTCCTGTTATCGTTCCAGGGACCGAGCGGTGGCCTTGTCTTTCCGATGAACGGCATCTCGCTGTATTGGTTTCAAGACCTGTTTCGACCACAATCCATCGGCGATATCTGGGGCTCCTTTGGCCGATCATTCAAGCTCGGCCTGATGGTGCTTGTCCTGACCGTTGTCCTGTCCTTCTTGGCGGGTCTTGCATTTCGGCGGCGTTTCAAAGGCTCAACGCTCCTGTTCTATATCGTGGTCGCTAGCCTGATCATGCCCTCTGTGGTTGTTAGCCTCGGCATCGGTTCTCTGTTCGAGTTGCTTGGTTGGGAGCGGCATTGGTGGTCCTCCGCTCTTGGCGCGCATCTCACCTGGACGCTTCCGTTCGGCCTTTTGATTATGTTTGCGGTCTTTAATCGCTTCAATCCAGCCTATGAAGAAGCCGCACGCGATCTCGGCGCCACAAACTACCAGACCATTCGACATGTCGTTTTACCGATCGTCGCACCATCGCTTATCGGTGTCGCACTGTTTGGCTTCACGCTGAGCTATGATGAACTCGCCCGCACCTCCCAATCGGTCGGCGCGCTCAACACGTTGCCGCTTGAGCTACAGGCGATGCAGACCAATGCGACGACGCCAGTGATCTACGCTCTCGGCACGTTAACCACTGGCCTATCTATTCTGGTCATAGCCACATGCTTAATCACGGCTTTAATCCTGCAGCGCCGCCATGCGCGACATGGCTCTGACGCGGGCAAAGCCGTCTGAGTCTGGATCGAGATCGTTCCGGCTTGGTACAGACGGAGGCGAATCGAATGGTAATCTTAGATCCGTCACACACGCGGACAGTACGCGTCGCTCGGTCGACGTCGTCGACATGCTCGGATGCCTGGTCACCATGAATGGCCGGGCTGAGACGAACTATTGGATAGGGAAAGCCCGATGAGAATTCTGGTGATCAATCCGAATACAACGCTTTCCATGACCGAGAAGATCGGTGACGCCGCCCGTTCCGTAGCCGCGCCAGGCACCGAGATCACGGCCGTAAGCCCCGACAAAGGGCCGGTGTC
Source organism: Geminicoccaceae bacterium (assembly GCA_028285265.1). GTDB lineage: Bacteria > Pseudomonadota > Alphaproteobacteria > Geminicoccales > Geminicoccaceae > JANQPX01. The sequence continues at coordinate 39,114 of JANQPX010000021.1, read as the reverse complement.
TATTGAAGGGCACTATGACGAAGCCTATTGCGTTCCTGGCGTCGTCGAGCGCGCGATCCAAGGTTCGGTAGAGGGCTATGATGGCTTCGTACTCGCTTGTTTTGACGATCCGGGCCTGCATTCATGCAGAACGGCCGTCGCTCAGCCGGTTGTTGGCATCTGCGAGGCTGCGATGCATGCAGCGACCATGATTGCGTCGAGCTTCTCCGTGGTCAGCACCCTTGCGCGCTCTGTTCCGGTTATCGAGGATCTTGGCCATCGTTATGGCATGGAGCGCCGAATGAAACGGGTTTGGGCTGCAGACATACCCGTCCTTGCTCTGGAGGACGAGGGATCGAGCGCCCGTGAAAAGGTACGGGACGCTGTTCTTCGTGCCGTCGAGGCGGACCAATCGGAAAGCGTCATTCTCGGCTGTGCCGGCATGGCTGATCTCACCACGTGGCTCACCCATGAGACCGGTGTTCCGGTCCTGGATGGCGTGGCCTGCGCCGTTAAGATGATCGAGGGATTGGTCAGTCTCGGCCTCGGCTCAAGCAAAGTCGGCGGCTATGCCTGGCCGCGCGCCAAGACCTACACTGGAGACTTTGCGCGATATGCGCCAAGCGGCTCCGCCTGATGCAACCTGGGCTTTCTCCAACCTACAAAACGCTTTAGCTTCAAAGAACCATTGTATGGGAGACAAACGAGGCTTGGTATGCGGATCTTGATCATGGGCGCGGGTCTTGCGGGCGTGACCGCCGCCTTCGAGCTTTTGGAAGACGGCCACGACGTCACCGTCATCGACCGACAACCAGGCCCAGCCCAAGAAACCAGCTTCGCCAACGCCGGCCTCGTCGCACCGGGCCATGCATTTGCTTGGGGCTCGCCGAGGGCGCCAAAGATTCTGATGAAGTCGCTCTTCAGCAAAGGTCAACCGCTTCGCTATCGCCTACGATTCGACCCTGCCCTATGGCGTTGGTCGCTCAAGTTTCTGAAGGAATGTTCCGCGGAGCGGGCAAGGATCAATACCGAGAGAAAACACAGGCTTTGCCGCTATGCACAGCTTGCTCTTCAGGATGTCGTGAGTCGTACCGGCATCGAGTATGACGGCGAGCGGCGTGGTCTTCTCTATCTCTACCGGAAATCTGAGAGTTTCGAGAACGGCGCCCGAAATATGCAAATCATGATGGATGCTGGTCATGAACTCGAGGAGATCGACCGCGATCGCGCAGCTGAAATCGATCCGGCTCTAGAACCATCAAAAGGCAAGATCATGGGGGGGTTCTATGCGCCCTCGGATGAAAGTGGCGATGCGCATAAGTTCACAGTGGCCCTTGCAGGTCTCTGCAAAGAACGTGGAGCCCGCTTTCGCTATGATACGACGGTCACCGGGATTACGACCGAAGGTGACAACATCGACGAGATCCAAACCGATCAGGGCGCGATGAAAGCCGATCTCTATGTGATGGCGCTCGGTTCGTTCAGCCCGGTCATCGCAAGGTCGCTTCGTGAAACAGTCTCCGTCTATCCTGTCAAAGGATATTCTGCGACTCTTCCGATCAATGGCGCCAACAACCCGCCGACCCTCGGTGGTATCGATGAAGACAATCTCTTCGCCTATGTTCGCATCGGTGACAGCGTCCGACTGACAGCCGTTGCCGAGTTTGCAGGCTATGATACGAGCCACAAGCCCAGCGACTTCTCATCTATGCTCAAGGCTGCGAAGGAACTTCTACCCAACGCAGGGGATTATGATCGGCCAAGCTATTGGGCCTGCTTGCGCCCGATGACCCCTGAAGGGACGCCGATACTCGGCAAAGGCCGATTGCAGAATTTATACTACAATACCGGCCATGGTCACATGGGCTGGACAATGGCTTGCGGTACCGCACGCATCAACGCCGACCTCATTGCCGGCCGCCGACCTGATCTTCCCATGGATGGTATGACGCTTCGCTGATCCATGTGACGAAGCGCCTGGCCCAAACGTGGATGCGCGCAGGATCAGTTCTTGGTCTTCTCATTGTCTTTGGCGCCAGCCCAATCGGCGCGTATCAGGGCATATTGATGCATGTCGTGATGCGAGCCCCGCGAAAGTGTCGCCTGACGCGCAATGCCTTCATGGGTGAAGCCAAGCTTTTCGGCAATTCGCGCCGATGCACGGTTCTCAACGTCACAGCGAATCTCCAGGCGATTGACCCGTTCCGTTGAAAACACATAGTCGACAACCAGTCCTGCCGCCTCCGTCATCAAGCCCTTGCCCCAACGCTCACGGCCAAGCAGCGTATAGCCAAGTTCCAAAGCATCGAAATATGGAACGGGTTTAAAGATCCAAAGGCTACCAATGATCTGCTCCTGATCACTCATCATCAGTAGCCGTTTGAAGTCTTCTGACCAAAAACCGTCCTTCTTAAACGCCTCTCTTAGATGGCTTTGCGACACTAGGCGCACCGGGAGATAGTCCCCCTGAAGCGAGCGATCTCCAAAAAGCCTAACCAGTTCGTCGAGATCCTTCTCCATAATCGTCCGTAGGTGAAATGTACTACCTTGAAGCATGGCAACCTGCCTCTTCGCTTATGTCGATAATACCAGAGATTGGAGAGTGTTGGTCAGGAGGCCATGTCGTCCGGTGCCCCCCTATTCAGAATTAAAGGACGCTGGGCCGTAGCGCGCTGATCCCAGCAAGGCATAATGCGTCTGCTAAGATGGGGCTCCACCAAGGCTTTCGCTTCGTCACGCGCGACAAATCGGTAGTTTGAAATCTCGCTTCCGTCGGGGCGGATCATCGCTTGTTGCTCGGCCGAGAGCACACCGCCGTCAAACACGAAATGCAAACTGTCGTCAAACTCATCGTCTGACGACCGCCAATCCATGGCCGCGAAGGACAGCGCTCCGAGTTCGAGCCCTATCTCTTCGCGAACTTCCCGCCGAGCCCCAACCCAAGGAGGTTCATCCCGTTCAACGACGCCGCCCGGTAAGAGCCATTCTGGTTGATAGGTCGTCTCAAGGATTAAGAGCTTACCGGATTGATCAAACAGCATCACGCAGGCAGCAAGCCGCTTGGTTGGCAGGGTCTTATGAGCCCATCGATTGAGCAGGCGCTGACGAAAGATGATCGAGGCGATGAACGCCTTGGCACGTCCAGGGAAATTCATAGGTTCAACACATCATCACGAGAAAGAGTGTTGGTTGACGTGACGGATCTAATCAACTGTCTGTGGGAAAGAGGGCGGGCTGCGTTGCCTTTTGAACCTGGAGATACTGCCCGCAGGTTTCGTCGGCAATCAGAACGCCATTGCGGCAAGCTCGCCTGGCGACCACGGCGCTGATCGGCGCAAGCACAAATCCACGGGCCTCCATATTGGGCAGCCACTGGCGTAGTGCTTCGATGGTGGCATCATGAGGGTGGCCAATAGCAACGGCACTACCGCGTGAGCGTGCGACCTGCTCGGCCCTCGAGAGCTGACGCTTGATGGCTTCGACATCGATGACATTGTCGAGAAAGATATCTCGGGTCGTATTGGGAACTCCGTGCTCGCCAGCAACATCGCCTGCAACCGAACGAGCACTCGTTTTCGAGTCGAGGAACAAGACGTCCCTCTTTCGAAGCTCCTGCATCACGACTTCCATGCGTGAGCTATCCGCCGTGAGCTTTGAGCCCATATGGTTATTGATCCCAACAAAGCCCTCAAATCGATCGAGATTCTTAAGAAGCCGCTCAATAAACTCGGTCTGGTTGATCTTTGTGGTGAGAGCATCGGGACCGGGCCAGTCCGAGCCGAGAGGTTCCATGGGCAGATGCAGCATCAGCTCGTGACCGGCATCATGGGCAGCCTGGGTCTGTGCCTCAATCCGACCAGCATAGGGAAGGAACGCAAGAGTCAACGGTGCCGGGAGATCGTTAACCGCCGCCGTGTTTCGCCGATTGAGCCCGAGATCGTCCAGAACAATCGCAATGATCGGTCGATCGTCGGCAAAGGGAGATGCAACGGCATTGCGAAGCCAGGTTGGTGCGTCGTCGCGCGGACGCGCCCTGACATCATTGTCGGGAACGCTGGGGTCGCGATCGATGACAAAGGGCTCGGTGTCTGACTCATCGGATGGCGCAGGATCGACCGGAATGGAGACTGCAGGGTCAACGGCAGCGATCTCGGTTTCGTCGGGTACCGGCACAAGGGTATCAAGATCGCTAAGATCGATATCTGCCAACGAGTCAGTCTCAAGTCGCTCGCTTGACAACACCGGAGGTTCTTGCTCCTCAAGAGCAGCGTTGGACGTCTGCGCCGGCGGATTGTCAATCTCGTCCTGACCATCTGTCAGACGATTGATCATACCTGAGAGGGCAACCTCCACTGCCTCAGGCGGTACGAGCCCCTTTGACGTCTGCTGCGACGCTGCTTCATCAGCATTTGGATTTTCCGCCGAGGCCGTCCTTGCGGCCGGTACTGCATCGACAGAGCGCTGAGGTCTTTGGGGTGCCGGATCGATAGCGCGGGCTTGAAGCCGGTCAGCCAACTCCGATGGCGTCGCGATCCGTTGACGCTCCGACCGCAAGTCAGCGGTGGTGCTGTCGCCACGTGCCGCCGTTGCAAGATCGCTGGAACCTTCGGGCGCCTTCCCGGCGGTTGGCGCTGGCTGCAACTCGGCTGGAGCACTGTCGGCGCGATCGACAACCCGCTGATCGTCGGCATCATTAACCAGACTTGGCCCGCGCTCTTCTGGCCAAAGGAGCCAAACCACAAGCACGACCGCCACCGCTGCGAGCACTGCCTCGGCGGCGTCGACCCGGAATTCCAGGAAACGGCCGAGACGTCCCCGCGGGGAACGCCTGGAGCGTTGTCCGCTTTGCCACCCAAAGCCCATTTTTCGGCTGATCTCCAACGAACAGCAACATCAGAACAAAAGAACTCGATGAGCAAACAATGACAAAAAATGCAAAATTTTTCAAGTTCTTTCGATATTAAATAAATAAAAACATTATTAAGTATTAATTTTCATCGTAAATGTCGACAATTCTGCTTTTACATAAAAACATAAATTAAGGAATAATCACCTATATCTCTAGGGCGTCTTTGTTCTCGAGAAAACTCGGAAATGTCAGAATCTTGAGCGACCTCCGCTTGCCCTGCTCTCCGAAAGGTAAAGGGAATATATCTTGAATGCGCATTCAATCCTTGACGCAATCATATCCCTCTGGCTTTCCTTTTCTTCAACAATTGCCGACGTTAAGAGAAAGAGACGTTGCGTGGCCGCAACGGCTCGGTAACCACATGACCCATGCTTCAGCTGGGCGAAGGACGAAACTTTGCTGCTCCTTTTAGACAACTACGATAGCTTCACCTACAATCTTTACCACTATGTGGGCGAGCTTGGAGCTGACGTCGTCGTCCATCGCAATGATGCGCTCAGTGCGGAAGCGTTAATGGCATTAAAGCCTTCTGCAATCGTGATCTCGCCTGGACCGTGCAATCCCGATAAAGCCGGCGTGTCGCTCGACCTCGTACGTGCGGCGACAGGCATCTGCCCGATCCTTGGGGTCTGTCTAGGTCATCAAACCATCGCGCAAGCCTTCGGTGGCAGAATTGTGCGTGCGCCCGACATTATGCATGGTAAGACGAGTCCGATCCGGCATGACCAGCGCGGCGTGTTTGCGAATATCCCGTCACCTTTTACCGCGACGCGTTATCACTCTCTTATCGCCGAAGCAGAGACGCTGCCCGAATGCCTACAGGTCAATGCCGAGACAGAGGACGGCGTCATCATGGGCCTTCGCCACCGGGATCTGCCCATCTTCGGCGTTCAATTCCATCCAGAAAGCATCGAAACCCATCACGGACATCAACTTTTGAAGAATTTTCTCGAGAGCCTGCCTGCGGCGAGTGCGCTATGAACATGGATTCCGCCGCCAGCATGAACCGCGACATCAAAGATGTGATCGCGATGGCGGCAACAGGTCGTGCACTTTCGGAAGACCAAGCCAAACATGCCTTCGACATTATGATGTCCGGCGATGCGACGCCCTCTCAAATGGGCGGGCTGTTGATGGCGCTTCGAGTCCGCGGCGAGACCGTTGATGAGATCACGGGCGGTGTTATGGCGATGCGCGCCAAGATGACACGGATTAAGGCACCGGATCATGCAATCGATACCTGCGGTACAGGGGGTGATGCCTCCGGTACCTATAACGTTTCGACCGCAGCAAGCCTGGTGATTGCAGCTTCAGGCGTCACCGTAGCCAAACATGGAAACCGCGCCCTTTCGTCGAAAGCAGGCTCCGCTGATGTGCTGACGGCCCTGGGCGTCAATATAGAAACGCCGCCCGAAGTGGTCGAACGATCGATCCAAGAGGTTGGCATCGGTTTCATGATGGCGCCTCGACATCACGGCGCCATGCGCCATGTCGGTGGCACACGGGTCGAGCTCGGCACGCGCACGATTTTCAACCTCCTTGGCCCATTGTCCAATCCTGCAGGTACCAAGCGACAGCTCATCGGTGTGTTTGCCAAGGAGTGGATTCGGCCGCTTGCTGAAGTTCTTGGTCGACTTGGCTCAAAACGTGCCTGGGTTGTCCATGGCGCGGATGGACTGGACGAGATCACAACAACAACAACAACCTACGTGGCCGAGCTAAGAGACGGCGACGTTGAAACTTTCGAAGTGTCGCCTGAGATCGCAGGCCTTTCGATCGCCGCCCCCGAGGCGCTAAAAGGCGGCGACGCAGCTCACAATGCTGCTGCGTTAACCGCCGTCTTAGAGGGCAAACGATCTGCCTTTAGGGATATTGTGCTTTTGAATGCCGCTGCAGCCCTTATCGTGGCGGAACGTGCAGACGATCTGAAGGCAGGCGTGGCCATCGCAGCAGACGCGATCGATAGCGGCGCCGCGAAAGCAGTCCTTGAGCGGCTCGTCGCCGCGACCAATCAGACCTGACCAACCATGTCCGATGTCCTTGCCAAAATCTGTGACATCAAAAGGGCGGACGTCGCCCGGCGAAAAGTGACGACACCGTTGGCCGAACTAGAACGTTTGGCGGGCCAGGCTGAGCCCCCGAGAGGATTCATGAAGGCCATCGAGAGGAGCGTGGCTGACGGCCGTCTCGCATTGATCGCCGAAATCAAAAAAGCGTCACCGTCCAAGGGCCTGATCCGCGCCGACTTCGATCCACCATCGCTGGCTCGCGCTTATGAAGTCGGTGGCGCGACCTGCCTTTCCATTCTGACCGAAGAGCCACACTTCCAAGGCTCTGACGCTTTCTTAGAGCAAGCTCGCGCCGCCACGTCCCTGCCCTGCCTTAGGAAAGATTTTATGATCGACCCCTATCAGGTGGTCGAAGCGAGGGCAATTGGCGCCGATTGTATCTTATTGATCATGGCGGCCCTCGCCGACGATGAAGCCCAAAGCCTTGCGAAGCTTGCTCAATCTCTCGAAATGGACGTTCTGGTCGAGGTTCATGATCGTCCAGAACTCGAGCGTGCGCTGCACCTGGACTGCCGCCTGATCGGGATCAACAATCGCAACCTGAAGTCGCTCAAGGTCGATCTCGCAACGACCGAAACACTGGCCCCCGAGGTACCAGCCGACCGGCTGCTGGTCGCCGAGAGCGGTCTTTATCGCCATAGCGACCTTCAAAGGATGAGTGATGTCGGTGCACGCTGTTTCTTGGTCGGCGAAAGCCTGATGCGCGAAGCCGATGTCGCAGCGGCTACGCGGCGCCTGCTTGGTGGTGACAGGACAGCCCCAGGTCATGCGAGCAAAGACACGCCGTCCGCTGGTGGAGCGCCTCATGAGTGATTTCACCCACTTCGACGATCAGGGCAACGCAGTGATGGTCGATGTCAGCGCGAAGGATCAGACCGCGCGCGAAGCGACGGCATCCTGCCGGGTGTTGATGGAGGACGCAACGCTTGCCTTGATCCAGTCTCGCGGCGTCAAAAAAGGCGATGTGCTGAGCGTCGCACAGCTCGCCGGGATCATGGCTGCTAAGCGCACGCCCGACCTCATTCCACTTTGCCACCCGCTACCGCTCACCTCTGTCGAGGTTCGGCTCGCACTTGTCACGGATCCAGCATCGATCGACATCACGGCAACGTGCAAGCTTAAGGGACGGACGGGTGTTGAGATGGAAGCGCTCACGGCCGTCAGCGTTGCGGCGCTTACGGTGTATGACATGTGCAAAGCGGTCGATCGTGGCATGTCCATCACCGATATACGACTGCGAAAGAAGTCCGGCGGCAAATCGGGCGTTTATGAGGCGGGATAGTGTCATGATCTCGGTCGAAGAGGCACTTGCCCGCATTACCCAAGCTTTCAAGCCTCTCACCTCCGAATGGATCGCCCTCTCGAACGCGCGAGGCCGCGTGCTATCACAAGACCTGATCGCACCCCGCGACCAGCCTCCGGATGACATCTCCGCCATGGATGGCTATGCCGTCAGGGTCGCAGACTTCCAGAACGACCGCGCCGAACTCACACTCGTCGGCCAAGCGCCTGCTGGCGGCCGCTTCGACGGCATCGTCGGCCCGGGCGAGACTGTTCGGATCTTCACCGGCGGCCCCGTGCCATCCGGGGCTGACGCCATAGCACTTCAAGAGAACGCCACAACAGATGGCGATCGCGTTACGATCCTCGGCACGGTGTCGAAGGGCCGTTTCATTCGTCCGGCAGGCCTTGATGTTCAACAGGGATCCACGGTCCTTCGTGCAGGCACGATTCTCGGCGCTCGTGATCTCGGACTCGCTGCTGGCATGAACCAGGTCTGGCTTCAAGTCCGCCGTCAACCCAGGATCGCATTTCTTGCAACTGGCGACGAACTCGTTCGACCTGGCGAAGCGTTGGGCCCGAATCGCATCGTCACCAGCAATAGCATCACGCTCGCCGCTCTTATCGAAAGCTGGGGCGGCATTGCAGTCGATCTTGGTGTCATCAAAGACAGTCGAGACGCGTTCACAACCGTCATGCCTGAGCTCGGTGGCGTGGACTTGATCGTCACGCTCGGCGGGGCGTCGGTCGGCGAGCGTGACCTAGTTCGTCAAGCACTCAGCGAAAAGGGCCTAAATCTCGACTTTTGGAAGATCGCAATGCGGCCTGGCAAACCCCTAATGTTTGGCCATATCGGCGACATACCCATGCTTGGATTGCCTGGAAATCCCGTTTCTTCAGCTGTTTGTGCCATTCTTTTCGTGAAAGCTGTCATCAGACGCCTACAAGGCCTTGACCCTAACCCTTTGGAAGTACCTGCGACACTTGGATCCAACCTAGACGCGAACGATGAACGGCAGGACTACTTGCGTGCTCATCTCAACTGGAAGGAGGGAGGCATTCTCGTCGCGACCCCAACCTCCCGTCAGGATAGCGCAATGTATGCGACCTTCGCAGGCGCAGATTGCCTTGTAAAACGGCCACCTTACGCGGAAAAGGCCACGCAAGGAGATCCGGTGACTGTTATTCTCCTAAATCTGCCAGGAACAAGTCTTTAAACACTCCCGGATTGTCCCCAGAGTTATCCACAGGAGCGTTCCGGCAACACCCCTCGCCAAAACACGGGTAACCCCGTTGGAATCCAAGGGCAAATTGAGTACGTTACATCGCCGTAATCATTGACCAAGAACCAGAACTTACGTAGAACACTTAAAGATTACGTAGCTAAAATACGCTAGTAGCTAAGGGGGTTTTGGGGTGCTGACACAACGTCAACATCAACTACTAAAATTCATCCAGGACTATTTGGATCGGCATGGCGTGCCTCCGTCTTTCGAAGAGATGCGAAGCGCGTTGAAGCTGAAGTCGAAGTCGGGCATTCACCGCCTGATCACAGGATTGGAGGAGCGTGGCTACATCAGACGTCTCGCCTATAGGGCGAGAGCGCTCGAGGTGCTGCGCTTGCCAACCAGCCTACAAAAGGTCGCGGGCGGCGACATTGTAGAGAGCGCTCCCGATGAGATCGGCGACGGGAATGTCGTCCATGGCCGCTTTGGACTTCGGCCGAGCGAGCCGGCTAATGGCGATACGAACTATGTCAGTCTACCGCTTTATGGGCGGATTGCTGCTGGTACGCCCATCGCGGCACTTAGTGATCAGAGTACGCAGGTCGATGTGCCGCTTCACATGGTTCAAACCGGCGATCACTACGCCCTTGAGGTCGTTGGTGACTCGATGATTGAAGCAGGTATTCACGATGGCGACGTTGTGGTCATCCAACGAACTGAAACAGCCGAAAATGGCGAAATTGTTGTCGCCCTCGTTGATGAAGACGAAGTGACACTGAAGCGTCTTCGTAGGAAGGGCGCAACGATCGCCTTAGAGCCAGCGAATCGTCTTTATGAGACGCGGATTTTTGGCCCCAGCCGGGTCAAGGTTCAAGGGCGTCTCGTAAGCCTGATGCGTACCTATAACTAGAGTTAGGCCGCCATCGCCGCGATTGATTGAATAGGAATTGGAGCTGCCACGAAGCCAAAGGGATTTGAATGACCTCGAGGGCGGAAGCGACATGACCCGGCAACGGCGGCTTTAGGACAAAATTTACGACCCGGGGATGGCACGCTGATGCCAGCCCCGGGTCGCCTTACGGCTTATGTTAGCGCATAAAATAGGTTTCACTCTTCCAAGGGCGAGTGATCACTCGGATCATGAGCCCCAGAATGAGAAGTGCTAGACTTATTACGGTTGTCAGAAGCGCGATCGACGTAACAGTGGCAGCTTCTAAGCGGATAACGCCGTCATCGCTGCCGAAGATAGCATAGAAAAGAACCCATAATGCCAAGATACATATGATCGCCGTTAAAATGAGGAACGACGGTCTCCCTAGCATGCGGCACTCCTTTGTTCAACTTTCTTGCTAACTCCACCCTCCTTTGTCTCTTCAAACTATAGAAAAAAATTTAGAAAAACAATCAAAGGTTTTTTCAAAAATCGCTTGACTCGCGCAGATTTTCTTACTTTTTCGGCTAATCCGCGCAATTTATCACAAGAAATAGCGTGGAACTTCCCGTATTTGGATCATAGACAGACTTGTATTCGCCGACCCGAACACTTAGCTCTGAAGGCAGCGACTTACTGAGATGAACAGCTCATGATTCTCTTTGACCTTCTTTGTTCACAGGGGCACGCCTTTGAGGCCTGGTTCCGTGATAATGATAGCTTCGAACGGCTTGTGGCGGTCGGTGAGATTGAGTGTGCCGTCTGCGGTGATACCGACATAAAAAAGGCCTTGATGGCTCCAAAGATCAGCACCTCCAAGGCAGTCGCCCGCCATGCCGCGAGAGACGATGCTGAGCGAGCTGCCGAGACATCGAAGGCCAACCAGAGCCAGGAGGCATCCGCCTCCGTTCCGGCTACCGTCCCCTCCTCTATGGCGGTCCAAGACAACCCGGGGCCGTTGAGCGCATCACAAAGTGTTGCCGTTCCCGAGAAGGTAGCGGAAGCGATGAAGGTGCTGCGCAAGGTGCAGACCCACATCGAGAAAAACTTCGACCATGTCGGCAAGCGCTTCGCTGAAGAAGCGCGCAAGATGCACTATGGCGAGGCCGAGAAACGCAGCATCTACGGCGAGGCGACAAAGGACGAGGCGGAAGCCCTGGCTGATGAGGGCATTGAAGTCAATCAAATGCCCTGGCTGCCTGATCGAAACAGCTAGCCCCGAGACGGGTACCGTCGACGTGAGCCGATAGGGTCTTAAGGTTAGGCGCGATCCGTCGCCACGGCGTCCAAGAGGGCTTTCGCTGCGGCCTGCTCGGCCTGCCGTTTCGAACTGGCACTTGCGACCATCGGGGCAAAATCGGCAAGAGCCACTTGAACTTCGAACCGCGGCGCGTGTGCCGGCCCGCTTGTGTCGATCAGCGTGTAGGTTGGTAGACTGAGCCCGCGACCCTGGGCCCATTCCTGAAGCGCCGTTTTCGCATCTCGTGGTGGCTGGCCCATTCCACTGACCCGAGGCTCCCACTGCTCTCTGACGAAACGTTCAGCGGGCTCCAAGCCACCATCGAGATAAAGGGCCCCGATCAAGGCCTCAAGCGCATCAGCAAGAATTGATGGATTGACCCGACCGTTGCCCGCCTCCTCGCTCCTGGCGAAAATCAACATGTCCCCGAGGCCAAAGTCACCAGCGATCTCAGCCAGCGTCTCGCGACGGACCAACGCAGCATGACGGCGGGAAAGCGGCCCTTCGTCCTCTTGGGGAAACCGCGCAATGAGGAGATGGGCAACAATCAGCCCGAGAACCCGGTCGCCAAGAAATTCCAGTCGCTGATTATTGCGCGGCGCATTCTTACCTCGCCGCGTCGCACTTGGATGGGTCAGTGCCTCGACAAGCACGCTCCGATCACCGAAGCGGTGCTGTACCCATGCCTCGATTTTCGCCTTCACTCCATCCATCGTCTCAGTCGATGAGATTGAGCAGTCGACCGTAGCGGATCGTAATAGGCCATTTCCAAACTTCCCAAAGTCTGGCGCTGCCATTGGTCGAGAAAAAGATGATTTCGGCGCGCCCGACCAAATTTTCGATCGGCACATAGCCGACCTTAGCACGACTATCTAAGGAGTTATCGCGGTTATCGCCCATCGCGAAGACGTGGTCCTCGGGCACAGTAAAGACCGCCGTATTGTCATAGTCGCCATTGCCTTCGGGACATTCGTCGAGAACCATATACGTCACGGGGCCGTCAGCCTCCCCCAACGCCGGCATCGTCTCCTCAAACCGCTTCACCACATGGGCCGACCCGCTGCCTTCGCGAGCGAAGCTTCGACAGGACATGCGGCCAGCCGGTCCGTCGTCGACGAAATCTTCGACCTCCAGCCGTTCGACCTCCTGCTCGTTCACGAACAAGACGCCGTCGCGGACCTGAATCCGGTCACCGGGAAGACCAACGATCCTCTTGATGTAGTCGGTGCGGTTGTTGGACGGCAGTTTAAAAACGGCGACATCGCCGCGCTCCGGCAATGCTTCGAACAAACGCCCATCACCGATGGGAGGGCTAAATGGCAGCGAGTGCCGGGAATAGCCATAAGCGAATTTTGAGACGAACAAATAGTCCCCGACCAGAAGCGTCGGCTTCATCGATCCCGAGGGAATATTGAACGGCTCATAAAGAAATGTGCGGACCACGACCGCAATCGCCACGGCATAGACGATCGTGCGCACCGTTTCCCACATACCTTTGGATTTTGAAGATCTGGACAAGGCCACTCGGTTCACTATTCAAACTCATTAGGCAGGTGCGCGAGTGACGTCCAATGCGCGTCGAAGGACCGTACTACACTAACCTACAGTTGGAGCAAGAGGAGGACGCTGTTGACGCGTGGCCGACACTAGCCAAGCTGCCAATCAAGGTAAAGGTGAAGGAGGCAAGAATCGGTCAAAGCGGACGCCTGAGCGCATTTTCTTCTTGTGTATCGGCACTGATAATCACCATGGCATGTGCATAAGGCGGCTCATCGGTGAGGCTGAGATCGATCCGGGCGACACGCCCCACCGGAACGAGTGCATCGAGACGGCGTGCAGCGCCACCCTTCAGACGCAGATAGGGCTGTCCACTTGGCCAGTTATCAACGCCGATATCCCTCCAAAACACACTTTCTCGGAACCCTGTGCCAAGTGCCTTAGCACAGGCCTCTTTAGCGGCATAACGCTGCGCGAAGGCAGCTGCTGGTGAAGAGCGGCGCTCGGCAAGCTCCCGCTCCTTCGGCGTAAAGATCCGTTCAAGAAAGCGGTCACCAAATCGCTTAATCGTGCTCTCGATACGTCGAATATCGATGAGATCAGTACCAACGCCCAAAATCATTCAGCGCCCCCTTGAGCTCCGTGACGGCTCCGTCTCCCAGAAGCAGCGGCAGCGCTAGCTTACACAGCTCTTCGGGTTGGCGGCACGCGCAGGGAGCGAGAGTTCATGCCCGCGGCGCGCTGCACATAACTGCCGCCGCCTCTCCCTTGCTTTTTGAAAGGCGTCGATGGCCTTGGCCAGGGGCAGATAGCTTACGATCCATGCGATCACCGCAAGGGGGATGCTGCCGATAAACATCGGCCAGATCAAGGCTCGAACATCGACCATGACCTGCTTGAGGGCATCCCAAGTATTCTCGCCCGTCAGCGTCGGCCAGATGAGTTCGCCGAAATCCGTCACCACATGCTTAAACATAGTAACAGCTGGCCAAGGTGCCGCCTCGGCACTTCCAAGCAACATCTGGCCCACCTTGTAGGTGGCCAACCAGATGAAGGGGAAAGTCCAAGGGTTACCGACCACCGTACCCACAGCAGCAGCGATCAAATGGCCGCGCAAAAGCCAGGCCAACAACATACTGAGGGCAATGTGGAAACCAACAAATGGCGTGAATGACATGGCCGAGCCGCAAGCGAACCCACAAGCGATGCTATAGGGCGTGCCAGATAGTCGGGTCAATCTCTTCAGGAGATAGACGCCAAGGCGACGCCACCCCATGTCTGGCCATAGCCAGCTCTTGAGGCGCATCCAAAGGGGGAGTTCTTTCTTTCGACCAAACACAGCGCCCTCTGTTATCGATTATATTTCTTAAACTTCAATGACCGGCGGCAAAAACTTTTTGGGATCGTGAGAAAAAACCGGTCATGACTCCCGCCTCTTGGGGTGGGTTGACCCTTTTCAGGCCTTACCCTCTCTTTTCTAAGGTGACGTGTGAAGGAAGCGCTGGCCAGCCCGGAACGACACCTTTAAGAGAAAAAAGGTGCAGAAACAAAATCTACAGGCACAAAGATCTGAACGTTCAAAGAGTTGGAATGCGTCGTTGCCCCTTATGGAACATCGCGGCAACGTTTGGGCTCACGCGAGGAACCTCGTCAGCCCTCAACTCGCTCGACCGACTCCACGACTTCGATGGCGCGTAAATTCGCAACGATGACGTCGAGCTGTTCGGTGTGCTTGACCTCAATATCGATAATCACCTCAAACACATCAGGTGTTTTGGCACCGAACCTGATGTCGGTAATATTGCCACCATGTTTTCCTATCGTCGTGCTTGATAGACCAAGACTACCAGGCTTGTGTCGGCTCAGAACACGGATACGAGCGACGGCCTTGGCCTCAGTACAATCGGCGTTCCAGGCAAGATCGAGCCAGCGGTCAGAGTTATCGTCGGCATGGCGCGACAAGGTAGCGCAGTCACTCTTATGAATGGCAACGGCCCGCCCTGTACGTACCAAGCCGATGATTTTGTCACCTGGAATTGGTCGACAACATCCGGCGAAGCTGATCGCCATCCCTGATGGTAGACCAGAGATCATCGTTTCGCGGCCGTCAGGCACCGGCTGAGGACGGGGTCGGCGAAGCTCAATAATCTTCTTCTCTGCGCTTTCGCCTTCAATGGTCTTGGCCACACGCTGGCTTCGACGGAGCGCTTCCAGAACGACCCTAGGCCTTAGTGTGCCCTCACCTATCGCGGCCAATAGGTCGTCGACTGACGTCTGTTCAAAGCCAGTGAGCACCTGTCTTAGCTGCTGTTCGCCGACCTCCAACCGCTCGCGACGGGCTGCCCCTTGCAGCATGTCGCGACCGTGATCAATGTAGTCCTTTTGTTGACGACTCCGAAGATGCCGTCGGATTTGACTACGCGCTTTACCAGTGACGACGAAGCGTTCCCAAGCTGGCGACGGCCCCGCTCCCTTGCCAGTGATGATCTCGACCTGGTCGCCATTATCAAGTCGGGTCCTCAGCGGCACCAACCGACCATTAACCTTGGCCCCGACGACGGCATCACCGACCTCGGAATGCACCGCATAGGCAAAGTCGACCGGCGTCGCACCGCGCGGCATTGAGATCAGCTCCCCCTTAGGGGTGAAGCAGAACACTTGGTCCTGGAACATCTCGAGCTTCGTATTTTCGAGAAACTCCTCGGGTCCCGCGGCATGTTCCAAAATCTCCAAAAGGCCACGGATCCAACGATATTGCCGTCCGTCGGTAAGCCTACGTTCTTGCTTGTACGCCCAGTGAGCAGCAACACCAAGCTCGGAGATCTCATGCATCTCGCTCGTACGGATCTGCACTTCGATGCGACGCTGCTCTGGACCAAAAATCGTGGTGTGCAGCGAGCGATACCCATTGGGTTTCGGTGTGCTGATGAAGTCTTTGAAACGCTCAGGCACCATCGCATAATGACCATGGATTACGCCAAGTGCCGCGTAGCAATTGGGCACGGTATCGACGAGAATCCGGAACGCCATAATATCTGACAATTCTTCGAAGCTGATGTTCTTCCGCTTCATTTTCCGCCAGATCGAGAGTGGGGACTTTTCGCGTCCGGTGATCTCGACCTCAAGGCCAGCTTCGGTCAGTGTAGCGATCAATTCCGTCACAATCCGATCAATCAGATCGGTGTCATGCTTTCTGAGCTGGCCTAGGCGATTGAGGACGGATTCTCTCGCATCCGGCCAAAGGGTGGCAAAAGCGAGATCATCGAGTTCGTCCTTCATCGCCTGCATGCCAATACGCTCGGCTAGCGGCGCATAGATCTCCTGGGTTTCGCTGGCAATGCGGCGCCGCTTTTCCGGCTTTTTGATATATTGCAGGGTCCGCATGTTGTGCAGACGGTCGGCAAGCTTGACCATGAGCACACGGATGTCGTCGGACATCGCGAGCAGAAGTTTCCTAAAATTCTCGGCCTGCGCGTTCTCAACCGACTGCAACTCGAGCTTCGTAAGCTTCGTCACGCCATCGACGAGACGCGCAATATCGACACCGAAAAGTGTCTCAATCTCCTCGATCGTCGCCGAGGTGTCTTCAACTGTGTCATGGAGAAGCGCCGTTGCTATCGAGGCACTGTCGAGCCGCATATTGGCAAGGATACCGGCGACTTCGACGGGGTGGGAAAAATACAGGTCGCCTGACGCACGGACTTGAGAGCCATGCGCCTTCATGGCGAAGACATAAGCACGATTCAGAAGATCTTCATCGGCATTGCCATCGTAGCCACGAACCAGTTCGACCAATTCGAACTGGCGCATGATCTTGCGACGCGACGATTTTTTCGCCGGCGTCACACCGGCTGGCACTTCGGTGGAAAGCGGTTGCTGTACCGTTTCCAAGGTTCGGCCTGCTACCTCTAAGGGTTAATCATCCACCGGTGGTTCGTCAGCAAAGGATCCTGCTTCCGCCACCGTCGTCGTCTGCTCCATCATCGGGTCGACCGGCGCAGACAATCCACCGTCATCGATCGTTGGGCTATGAAAGCCGAGTACCATATCATCGCCCTCTTCTTCCTCGGGCTGATCATTGATCTGCACATGGCGACGCAGACCGTGGATAAGCTCATAGCGAAGATGGTCGAGGTCGACTGTCTCATCAGCGATCTCACGAAGTGCGACCACCGGGTTTTTATCATTGTCGCGATCGACAGTAAGAGGTGCTCCAGCGGAAATATCGCGAGCACGCTGTGCCGAGAGCATGACAAGGTCGAAACGATTGGGAACCTTGATCACGCAGTCTTCGACTGTGATGCGGGCCATTCAGAACGTCTCCAATGGGCTATATATAACTACAGACTTGATTGTTACATCGGCCACATGGCCTTAGCAACAACCGGTTCGACAAACGACAAGCTATAGGCTGCGCGATCAAGTCGCACCTGCCCTCGATGTGCGGATTCTAGTATGGTATGTGCTACCAGAGCGCAAGCTGTTCAAGAAATATTAAGGCCTGATCTGGGAAAATACCTCTAATCTGACGCGAGGGTTGCGCTCGTCGCAACTTATGAAGTATTCTCGGATTAACTGCAGCTAGTGCTATTCACAGTTTCAGCAAAAGAAACTGCAGCCGTCGGTTCGGTATGTGACATATTTTCGGCAATAGCGGCTTGTCACGCCAGCGGCAATTGATCATTTACGAGGTTCTGCCAATCAGAGGAGATTGCAGACACGTTGTGCTTACCGTGCCGGCTCGAACGCCGGTTTATTCGAATCGGAGGTTCGAAACGAAATGGATTGCCCCCTTCTCGAAGATATTTTGCATGAGGATGATCGATTCGCGATCATGATCGATGGTGCAAACCTCTATCAGTCCGCCCGTGCATTAGGCTTCGATATCGACTACCGGCTATTGCTGGACACTTTTGCCAGCTGCGCTCGCTTAGTGCGCGCATGCTACTACACCGCGCTTCTCGATGATCAGGAATACTCGCCGATTCGTCCTTTGGTCGATTGGCTCGACTACAATGGCTATTCCGTGGTCACCAAACCGCTGAAAGAGTTCACGGATGCATCGGGACGGCGTAAATTTAAAGGGAACATGGATATCGAGCTTGCCGTCGACGCAATGGAGATGGCGGAGAATCTTGATCATATCGTGTTGTTCTCTGGCGATGGTGATTTCCGCAGGCTCTCCGAAGCCCTTCAGCGCCGTGGCCTTCGTGTCACCGTTGTGAGCACGATCAAAACTCAGCCGCCGATGATTGCTGATGAGTTGCGTCGTCAAGCCGACACATTCTTGGAACTCCAGGACCTCGCACCGTTTATCGCGCGCGAGCACCGTGCCGGCCCATCAATGGCTCCTGCTCCCGAAATGGACGGCGAGATCGCTGATGGTGACGATGAGGATGATCGCTACTTCGAGCCAGCCTGACGGCTCGATCGATTGTGATTGCCGAGGGAAGCACGCTGGCGCATGTGACATTGCGCCAGCCCCCCGACTCGAACTGTCAACGCTGCCCGCGACTGGCCGACTTCCGCAACGAGCAGATCGAAGCCTTTCCAGACTGGCATAATGCGCCGGTTTCTTCGTTCGGGCCAGCTGACGCTCGCTTTCTTATCGTCGGTCTCGCGCCAGGATTGCGCGGTGCCAACCGGACAGGACGCCCCTTCACCGGTGATTATGCCGGTGATGTTCTCTATCCCGCGCTCATCCGTCACGGCTTTGCGGCTGGCGAGTTTGACAAGAGACCAGACGACGGTCTCCAACTCATCGATTGTCGCATCACAAACGCGGTGCGCTGCGTCCCACCTGCCAACAAACCTGTCGGGGCCGAGATCAATGCCTGCCGTCCCTTCTTGAATGCGGAGATCAACGAAGGCACCACACCGACCGTCATCATGCCACTCGGCGGCATCGCGCATGGCTCGACACTGCGGGCGTTGGACCTTTCCGCTAAAATCTATCCATTTGTTCATGGTGCCGTGCACGACCTGCCCGACGGACGGGCACTTTGTCCTAGCTATCATTGTTCTCGCTACAACGTGAACACCGGCAGGCTGACCGTTGAGATGTTCGATCTGGTGATCGCTCAGATTCGACGCCGGTTTTTCTAAGGCGGCCTTTTCGAGCCAAATCGCGGCGATGCGGGCCTCTTCGGCCCCAAAACGCGAACACATTGATGCCTTCTCGAAAAATATCCCAAAAATTATCCACAAACTCTCGATTATGTCATACCAAAACGCTATGTTCCGCGGAGGCGATATCGTCTTTCCAAAGACCTCTTGAACACATTGTCGGCTAACGGCTGTGTGCCCAATTAGGCATGATTGACCGGAGAGCATCGATGGCGGGCATGAATCATCGCGTCGAGAGCGAGTTCGTCCACTTTGTGGCCGAGAGCTTGCAGCCGCTTGGCCCGGTGACTGCTAAACGCATGTTCGGCGGGCACGGGCTATTCTTGCACGACGCCATGTTCGCCTTGATCGTGTGGGATACGCTTTACTTTAAAGTCGACCAGGTCAACCGCCCTCAATACGACGCCCTCGGGCTCGCTCCTTTTTCCTATGTCGGCCAAAAGGGCAATTCCGCCACCATGAACTATTGTGAGGCGCCGCCAGACGCGCTCGACGCACCTGACACACTATGTCGATGGGCAAAGGAAGCCTATGCTGCGGCGCTTCGCGCTCAGCCCAGACGTGATCATAGCACGCAGAACAAGCGCCTTGGCTGATGCCACAGGTCGGCATCGACGCCTGACGGCGCGACCATCGCAACAAGCCTGTTGGCATGCGATACGCTCCAGGCCCGGCCTGACAACGACGTTACCGCGAGACGCAAGCGGCATCCCACTCATCATCGCCAGCGCAGTTTAGTATGCCTCGACGCCGATTAACCAATCATGCGGTGCCATCCGACATTATAACACGATGGCGAGGTGTGGATTTTGGTTGGATCGAGCACTCGAGGTATTGGAGTTGGCATGATGACGGCAGCATCCTGGGCCATGAGTAGTCTTTGGCGACCAGGCGTGTTTTCTATTGTTGGCCCGATTGCCGGCTTTGTTCTCGGCTATGTACTGGCAGGCACGATCGGCGGCATCATTGGTGCTCTCGCCGGCTATCTGATCGATCGCTACCGTGCTGGCGAGCGACGAGATCGGCGACGAAAACGTAGTAGAGCTTCCAGCCGATCACACGCTCCCGGGGCCAAGCCGATCTTTGACGATCCGACCGCAACACGACGGATTGCCTTTGCGACAGCGATCATTGTGCTTGGTGCAAAGCTGGCCAAAGCTGATGGCCAAGTGACCCGGGATGAGGTCGACGCGTTTAAACAGCGCTTCAAGTTCAGCGAACAGGAAGTCGGCGGCGTCGCTCAGATTTACGACCAGGCCAAAGCGTCTGCCGAAGGGTTTGAGCCCTATGCGCGCCAGATCGCAGCGCTATTCGGGCGCGATCCCGTCATGCTGGAAGAACTGCTCATCGGCCTCTTCGAAGTCGCGCGGGCCGACGGCGACCTCAAGACCGGGGAAATTGAGTTTTTGCGGGAGGTTGCCTCGATCTTCGGTTTCGATCAGGCCAAATTTGAGCAGCTTCGCACCACCTTCAGTGCTGTTGATCGCCCTTCGACGCGCGACGAAGACCCTTATAAGGTCTTGGGCGTCTCTCGCACCATGTCGGATGCCGACATCAAGAAAGCCTATCGCAATCTCGTCCGCGAACTACATCCTGATCAACTGATGGCAAAAGGCCTACCTAACGAGTTTATCAATCGGGCCAATGGCCGACTCGCTGCCATTAACGCTGCCTACGATCGAATCGAGAAACAGCGCAACCTCAAATAGGTCACTCTTCCCTTCGTCCCCCCCGTACCATGCACCGCAAGCCTCAATAGAACCTAACGGATCGATCGACCGGCTTCGAAAATACTTGGTGAAGCGCCACGGCAAATTTTTCATCATTCGGTCAAAGTTTTTCCAATTGATAAAAATTCAAAAAACTGCCTAGATAACGGGACATTGTCCACCAAGCCCTGAGACGCCTTATGCCGCTCAACGCCGGACGCTTGCCACCAGAGGCGATTGCGGAAAACTTCTCGGATCTGCATCCGCCGCTCTCCGAGCACGAAGCATTGGTAGCCGCAGATCGGTGCTACTTTTGTCACGATGCACCTTGCATTACTGCCTGCCCGACGCAAATCGACGTTCCGATGTTCATCCGGCTCATCGCCAGCGGCCATCCGAGTGCCGCAGGTAAAACGATTCTCAAGCAGAACATCTTAGGCGGGATGTGCGCACGCGTGTGCCCTACCGAGACCCTTTGTGAACAAGCTTGCGTCCGCGAAGTTGCTGAGGGTCAACCGGTCGCGATTGGCCGTTTGCAACGCCATGCTACCGATGCGGTGATGGCCACAGGTGCCCAACCGTTCGAGCGCTCTTCACCTAGTGGTAAGACCATCGGCGTGGTTGGCGCTGGGCCTGCCGGCCTTGCGGCCGCCCATCGTCTCGCACTCTATGGCCATGAGGTGGAGCTCTATGATGCTCGACCGAAAGGCGGCGGCCTGAACGAATATGGCATTGCCGCCTACAAAACAGTGAACGATTTCGCTGCGAAGGAACTGGATTGGCTTCTCAGTATCGGCGGCATCGAGCTAATGACTGGCCAGCGGCTTGGCGCAGATCTTTCGCTTGCCCAACTGCAGGGTCGCCATGATGCCATCCTTCTTGCGATCGGCCTCGATGGCGTCAATGGACTCGGTGTTGACGGCGACAAACTGTTGGGCGTCGAGGATGCCGTCGATTTCATCGCACGCATCCGACAAGACGATCGAGGTGCGATTCCCATCGGCAGGCATGTCGTGGTGATCGGTGGGGGCATGACCGCGATCGATGCCGCCGTTCAGGCCAAGCTTCTAGGTGCTGAGACCGTCACCATCGCTTATCGCCGATCACGCGGCGCCATGCCCGCTAGCCGATACGAGCAAGACCTTGCAACGGCGAAAGGCGTGGCCATTCGCGATCATCTTCAACCAGTGCGGATCGACGGCAATGGTGCAGTTGCCTCGATTACACTCGCCTATACCCAGACCGTCAATGGCGGTCTGGAAGACACGGGTGAAACCGTGACCCTGGAGGCCGACCAGGTGTTGAAAGCTATCGGTCAATCGCTGGATTGCCCCCTCGACTTAGGCATCGACGGCAAAAAAGTCGCCGTCGATGCCGAAGGTCGAACCAGCGTCTCCGGTATCTGGGCGGCCGGTGATTGTGCGTCAGGTGGAGACGATCTTACCGTAACGGCCGTCGCCGAAGGGCGTGATGCGGCAGAAAGCATCCACCGCTTTTTGACGAAGGACTAAACATGGCCGACATCCGCAGTGACTTCGTCGGAGTCAAATCACCCAACCCCTTCTGGCTCGCATCCGCACCACCGACTGACAAGGAGTATAATGTGCGCCGCGCGTTCGAAGCCGGGTGGGGCGGCGTGGTATGGAAAACCCTCGGTCTGGACGGGCCACCGATTGTCAATGTTAATGGACCCCGATACGGCGTCGTCCACGGTGCAGATCGGCGCGTGCTTGGTTTGAACAACATTGAGCTCATCACCGATCGGCCCCTTCAGACCAATCTCGACGAAATCAAGTCGGTCAAGCGAGACTATTCTGATCGCGCCGTCGTCGTCTCACTCATGGTGCCTTGTGAGGAACCATGTTGGAAGGACATTCTCGCACGCGTCGAGGAAACCGAGTGTGATGGCGTCGAACTAAATTTTGGTTGTCCGCACGGGATGTCTGAACGCGGCATGGGGTCAGCAGTTGGCCAGGTACCCGACTACATTGAGATGGTCACTCGGTGGTGTAAGACTCACACTGAAATGCCGGTCATCGTGAAGCTCACGCCCAACATCACCGATATCCGCTACCCTGCTCGCGCTGCAAAGAAGGGCGGAGCAGATGCCGTTAGTTTGATCAATACCGTCCAATCGATCACGTCGATTAACCTCGACACCTTTTCGCCAGAGCCCGAAATCGATGGCAAAGGCTCCCATGGTGGCTACTGCGGTCCAGCCGTCAAACCAATCGCACTCAGCATGGTTGGGCATATCGCGCGCGATCCCGAAACGTCGGATCTCCCTATTTCCGCGATTGGCGGGATTACGACATGGCGTGATGGCGCAGAGTTCTTAGCGATGGGTGCCGGCAATCTCCAGGTCTGTACAGCTGCGATGACCTATGGCTTCCGCGTTGTCACGGAGATGGTCGAAGGCCTAAAATTCTGGATGGACAGCCAAGGCCATCCCGACCTCGCCGCCGTTCAGGGCCGTGCTGTACCGAACTTCACGGAGTGGCAGCATCTCAATCTCAACTATGTTACCAAAGCGAGGATAGATGAGCGTGCATGTATCCGCTGCGGCCGCTGTTTCGCGGCTTGCGAAGATACGTCCCATCAGGCCATCACCGTAAGCGACGATCGGGTCTTTTCTGTCCTTGATGAGGAATGTGTCGCCTGCAATCTTTGCGTCAATGTTTGCCCGGTTGACGGCTGCATTACGATGGAGCGCCTGACACCCGGGACGATTGATCAGCGGACCGGCCAAACCGTCTCGGGCAAACATGGCGATTGGACCACGCACCCGAACAACCCCATGCGTGAGCCGGCGAAATAGGCCGCACCCAAGATGCAACAGCGCAGACGTTGATCGGCATTGGGTCCACCGTACAGCGCTTTCCCCCAAGAGAAATTGCCTCCTTAGGCGTTTTGGTAAGCGCTCATCATGCGATTCTGACAAAAACGTAATCAAGAAATGAAAGAAACGGACACTCGGCTGTTATCAAGAGAGCTGCGCTCTAGCGCCAGACTCTGTCGGCGCGCGGGGAATCCAGAAGAGCGTTCGGATCTACAACTCAAATTTAGAAAACACGATGGAGGGGATATGGAGACGCGACTGAGAATGACCGGCCCGAATTGGACTGCCAAGATCGTCACCGCCGTTCTCGTGCCGGTGCTATGGGCTTCGGTCCCATCTGTCGCAGAGACGCCTTCCGGCAGTGTGGATGAATTGCTGCATACGCTGCAGACCTCGGATGCACTGACCCAACCTGATGTCGTTCGTGCCATCGAAGAAATGGGTGAACGTGCTGTACCGCCTCTGATCGATGCCATGAATCAGGGCAATACCAGGCTTCGCCATCAGGCCATCGAGATCTTAGGTCGGATTGGTCAGGATGCGCATGAAGCAACGCCGCACTTGATCGATTCCCTGACCGATTCTGAGGCACAGATCAGACGAAACGCAGCATGGGCACTTGGGCGCGTTGGTGAGGATGCCAACGATGCGATTCCCTCCTTGCTGACAACCGCGAGAGATCACCAGTGGGACGTCCGCGCCGATGCCGTCTGGGCGATGGGCAAGGTCGTCGAGGATAATGGCGAATGGGGACCGATTGACGGCGCCCTCGTCGACTCGGTCATCGACTTTCTCGGCGATGAATCGCACCATGTTCGATGGAGCGCCGCCTGGTCGCTTGCCCGCTTCGGCCCAAGCGCCGAAGCCGCGCTGGAGGCCCTTGCCGATGCTTTGGAGGATTACCATCCAAAGGTACGCGCCAGTGCTGCTGCTGCGTTGGGCGAGATTGCGGCGTCACATCACGAGGAACTGGTTGGCGAGGCCCTAAAAAGAGCCATGGACGATGAGAGTCATCTTGTCCGCTCACGTGCAGGTGAAGCACTCCGAGCGCTACGGGCGAGAACAGTCCCGGGCATGTAGTCCGTCCACCCGGCTTGCGGCTGAGACGCGGCAGTGCGATCGCGCTTATCGCGGACGTAGGCCTTCGACAAAGATCGTCTTTAGAGCCTCCGCCGCCGCGTCAAAGCGACGATCGCTCTTGTCGTTCAGCAATGCACAGACTTGAACGTCGAAATCGGCATAGTGTTGGGTCGTCGCCCAAATTGCAAAGATCAGGTGATAGGGGTCCATGGGCTTGAGATGCCCGCCATCCATCCACCCCTTGATGATCGCTGCCTGCCGATCAACTAACGCCTTGAGGTCACCGACAAGAACGTCGTTGAGGATCGGTGCGCCCCGCAGCATCTCACCGGCGAAGAGCCGGCTTTCCATGGGGAAATCGCGAGCAAGCTCCACTTTTCGATCGATAAAGGCCGAGATCTGCTCCGCGGGGTCCCCATCGGGATCGAGATCTAAGAGCGGTGCCGTCCAGTGCTGCAAGAGACCCTCGAGCAAACTTCGATAGACGTCATCTTTGGTGGGGAAATAGTAAAGCAGGTTGGGTTTTGACATACCTGCGGCATCGGCAATCGCGTCGACCGTCGCGCCGCGAAAGCCATCACGCGAGAAGATCTCGAGTGCTGCACGTTCAATAATCGCACGGTTCTTGGTTTGGATTCGTGTCGGTTTCTTTGTCGTCAATGTGATGATCTCATTCTGCTTTTGCGTATCAAGCCTCTAACCCGAATAGCCGTGTTGCTAGCGCAAATTTTACCAAATGGTCGAGAAGGTTAGAACGATGGCGGCCCAGGGCCAAGCCTCAAAATCGATGGCAAGAGGCATTGGTATAGCCTCATGGAAATGGCCGAGATCGGCCCGGAATTCCGGGCAACAATAATCGTTAACTCCTCACCGATGAGGGCACAAAGGGGCGCGCGTCCGCCCCCTGGCCTTCGACCAAGGCTGTGTGACTGCTATTCGTGAGGCCGCGAACGGCCTCGGCTATAGCCATCGTGATATCGTTTCCGGTGCCAGCCATGATGCCTGCTGGATCAATAGCGTCGCCCTGCGTCGATGGTCTCAGTCGCAACGAGACGGAGGAGATCAAGCCGGCATGGGCAGAAAACGGAACACGTGCTCTGTTCCACGCCCAGGCCTCCTATCTGCAAATCAGGCACTCTCCAAATCGAAGGAGTTGACAGCACCCAGGCAAGTCTTATGCGATTCGCAGCCTGTCCCAAGTGGTGTCTTTGAGCCATCCTAGTTGGTCAATCTCCCTCCCCTTCTGACGGATCGACGATCCGAGCTCAAGCATCGAATCGCACGACCCGAAACGCCGTGACCCGGCTTGACCGTGAGCTCATCACGACGATGTCAGTGCATTGACGCTGGACACGATCAAATCAGAACTGACATCGCCTGCAATCAGCTCTGGCGTGTCGCCAATGGGTTGCGACCGAAATGACGGTGAAAGGCCTTCGCAAACGCCTCGGAGCTCCCATAGCCATACCGCCGGGAGATCGCCTTGATCCGATCACCACGCGCAATGTCCTGACGGGCTAAGGTCATCCGCCAGCGGCGGAGATAAGCCTGGGGTGTCTCGTTCAATTTTGATCGGAACAATTCAGCAAAGCGACTGATCGACAAGCCAGCCACCGTCGCCAATTCTTCATTCCGCCAATCTTTCTCCGGCTTCTCATGAATCGCAACAATACATCGGCTGATGCGCTCATCTGACAAGGCAGCCAGTAAACTAGGCTTGGTTGCCCCCCGTTGAATCTCAAGACGCAACAAACGGATGATCAGCACTTCAGCGAGGCGACTGAGAACTGAACCAACGCCACAACGCTCAGCCTTCGCTTCTGCAACAAGCAGTCGAACAAGGAGCTCTGTTTCGTCACCGGCGTTTAACGACAGGGATAATTGCTCTGGTAGTGCCGCCAAAAGAGGATTACCCGCTCCCCCCAGATCTGCGTGCATTTCGAGCAAGACTTCGCCATCAGCCAAAGATTGAAGACAGCGACCATGGGGATAAAAGACAACGCTTCTAGGAACGGCACCGGCTTGACCAAGCACAATCAGATTGCCGGAACCGGCAGGTTGGATCGTGACAGACAGGGAGAAGCGAGCAAAAAGCGCCGAGAGGCGATCATATCGAGCCATATCGTAGCTTCAATCTGTTTTTTCGACGTTAATAGATCATAACTCCTGATAAGATCCGGTGCAATCCAATCACTTCCACCTCAAAGGACACATCATGCTGATGCCTCGCAAAAAGACCCCTGGCCTGACTCTTCAGACCTTGGCCCATGGATCCTTCGATCTCGCATCCGATCAGTCTCAGCGGGGCACCGTGGTCTGTTTCTACCGCGGTTTACACTGTCCCATCTGTGCCGCGTATCTCACCGAATTGGAACGTCTGACACCCGAATTCGAAGAGCGTGGCGTCAAAACGATTGCCGTCAGCTCGGACGTACAAGAACGCGCTGCTGCGATGGCCGACAAAATTAAGGCGAAGCAACTACGGATCGGGTACGACCTCTCATTGACCAAGGCGCGTGAATGGGGCCTCTATATATCGACGTCAAGAGGCACGACCTCAATCGGCATTGAGGAACCTAAGTTGTTCTCCGAGCCGGGTCTGTTCATGGTTACACCAGATCAATCACTTTATTATGGCTCAGTTCAGACGATGCCGTTTGTTCGGCCTCATTTCTCCGAGTTGATTGGCGCACTCGACTTCGCAATCAGTAAAGACTATCCCGCACGCGGAGAATATGAGGGTCCACTCGAATAGAGCCACACAACGCTGGTGAGATTTTGTGATCCCAAGGGCCGCCACGCGGCCTCTTAGACAAAAATGCCAATGATCATCGTCACGCAGGACCGCTCCACGTGCGGCCGCGATGACGATGATCAGGCCAGTGATCTAAGACGATTTCAGTTGAGACGAAGGGCTTGGCAGCACGTCTCAGAATTCCTTACAGAAACCGGAGGCGTGTCGGGCGCCTCACGACGATGAAACCATGCGCATTGAACCTGGCGCAAGGGATCGGCGACAGCCGCTGAGGCCCTCGTTCCCTTCGTTGAGAGGTCTTGCATTGCAACGATGTTGTCACGGTGCGGTGAGCACGCACAAGAAGGAAGCATGCCAAATGCGGCCCGACCAAGCTTTTGCCGCGGGAAAACAACCCCACGATGGGGGGGACCTCAAGATACGCTCTCGTAGCTGTTAGCAAACGTCGATTGGCGCGCTCTGGGCCTGTTCTAGACTTGACGTACGGTTCTTTTCTTCGAAGCAGTCAAGTCGGTCTGGATATGGCAATGTCGACAAAGCGCTTTCTCAATCCCGAGCAAATTGCGGCTTGGCAACCCATGCACAATCGACCGTGCACCAGTGATCCGACTGAACGTCTGCGCCAGTCCCTGATGAACCATAACCTCTGGATGCCTTCGCAGGTCGCTGGCCGCAACTTTGCTATGGGCTGTGTCAGCCTCGAAGTGACCCAGCGCTGCAATTTGGATTGCTCACTCTGTTACCTATCGGATATGGCCGAAGCGGTTCATGATCTGCCACTCTCTGAGGTTTTTCGTCGCGTCGATATGATTGCCGACCAATTCGGCTCGGGAACAAATGTCCAGATCTCCGGGGGAGATCCGACATTGCGCACGACGGCAGATCTCAAATTGATCGTAACGCGCATCGCCCAACATGGGATGCGACCTGCCTTATTCACCAATGGAATCAGGGCGACGCGCAGCCTCTTGCAAGAGCTGGCTTCCGTGGGATTGCTCGATGTCGCGTTCCATGTCGATCTGACTCAACAGCGCAAGGGCTTCGCCAGCGAGGAGGCACTGAACCAAGTGCGCCTCGACTACATTGCACGAGCCAAAGGATTGGGACTTCGCGTCCTATTCAATACAACGGTGTACGACGGCAACGTGGACGAAATGCCAGATTTGGTCCGCTTCTTTATCAGCCATGCCAATGACATTCACTTGGCATCATTTCAGCTTCAGGCCGATACTGGTCGAGGCATTCATAGGTCTGTCGGCGAAGGTGTGAGCCAAGAACGCATGATGCGAGACATTGTCGATGTGACGGGATTAGACCTCGACTTCGACATGCCGCTCATTGGTCACCCCCGTTGCAACAGGTATACCGGCGTCTTGGTATCGGATCGACATTGCACGCCCCTGTTCGACGATCACCCGCTGTTTGTCCAAATCTTCGCTTCAGGCGCTGAAAAGCAGGCGCTTTGGCACCAGAACCGCGCCCTTGCTCTCTTAGCAATGGCAATGGCTCGCCCGTTTCTCACTTTCAGAGCACTCGCTTGGCTTGCCCGAAAGGCCTGGGCTCTTCGCTCCGGTCTCATACGCACAGGCCACGTTACGAAGCTCAGCTTCTTCATCCACAATTTCATGAACGAGGATGCGTTGGAAGAGGACCGTTGTGCCACTTGCGTCTTTATGGTGGCCACCCAAAAAGGCCCTATGAGCATGTGCGTTCACAATGCCAAACGCGATCACTATGTCCTGGCACCCGTTAGACTTGCAGAAGGTCACGTCTGGGATCCCCTAACCGGCAAGCAGCGCGAAGATCCTCATGCGGTCACCTGTGATGACGTCAGCCCGGAGCGACTTCCGTTGAAGCGACTGAAAGGACGTTGGCGTGCCAAGCATCTTGGCACGCGCGTTCGCTCTAAGGACGCACCCGACGAGCCGTGAGCAGCGTCGCATCAGTCCTGCGATCGTTTAACGACCAGTTATAGGCATAGGAGTCAATCCGCTCACGATCCTGAAGCTTGGCGCGGAGCGATGGCTCTGCAAAGCCAGCTATTGATTGCAGGACGGCGGGGGGGGCACCACCGAAGTCTTCGCGAAACCAAGCATAGATCTTGGAAAGACGAAGGCGCCCTTTTTGGTCGAAATCAACGCCACGAGGGTCGTTAACATAGGCCTTTGCCGCCGCTGTCATCGCTGCATCGACGGTCTCACCGTGATAAGCGACGCGACCAAGATTAGGACAACCGATAGCTGCGCAGTTCAGAACATAGTGTATCCGCGAATCTTGCCAGATGGGCCGAATAATCGCGTGTTCGATGTTGTTCAGCGACAGAGGTCGCCCAGAGACGCGCAGCACGGAAGCGCTCCAAGGCCCGACAACAATCAGGCCTTCACCTAATTTTATGTCACGGATCGAATCGACGGGATAGTGATCGAGGACGATATCGACGGTCTTGGCATTGTAGAGATTGACCCAATAAGCCAACTGCACAGATCGGCGATGTTGATGGATCGACACTGCCTGAAGATCGGCAAGATAGCGCTTGAGCTCCGCATGTGCTTCGGGGCTGACAGCCGCATAGTTCACGAGGTTAACGCCATCCGCGTTCGCAGCGACATAACGGTCTAAGAATGATTGCCAAGGTTGATGGTCGATGGCCGCCATCGAGGTGGCGTCATGGCGCGCCCAATACGTCTCTGTCAAAGTCGGTTCTGGCAGGGCCAGACGCTCAATTGACGTACAGCCAGAGAGGAGCACCAGACCAAGGACGGCAAGGAGGCGATTGCTCAGAGTCCGTGCCATCATCAGCTCCACACTTCGTTGACGGTTATTGATGATCTCGTCTTACATCGTGATCGCTATTGCACGACCATCTCGGCGATCACGTGCCGAGTAGAGCAAATTCGACTGGATTGCGGAGCTCAATCGCGCTCAAAGATGAGTGATGAGCGCTTGAGCCTGTTGGCCCCGTCTCGAAGCATGAGAGCTCTGACGATTTAGCAGCCGTGGGAATCCCTAATCGCCGACGAAGCGAGGCCATTCGAATGTCGCCAATGGTTGCCATGCTCGGCGATGACGACACTGCGAATCGCAAGGTACGCCGGCGCTCGCCGAGCCGAGCCCAAAGCGATCACGGACCTGATCCACTGCCCCAAGCATGACAAC
Source organism: Geminicoccaceae bacterium (assembly GCA_028285265.1). Lineage (GTDB taxonomy): Bacteria > Pseudomonadota > Alphaproteobacteria > Geminicoccales > Geminicoccaceae > JANQPX01. The sequence goes on along the minus strand of JANQPX010000021.1, from coordinate 8,317 downwards.
AGCGCAGGTGCCAGTCTCAAGGTAGACGTTGCCCTTCCACTGCTCGAGCGAGTTCAGGGTTCGCCGGCACGTAGGGCTTCGTCGGTCTTCATACCCGAAGGCGCGTTCGATTGGGCCCGCACTCACCCGCGCCATTTGCCATTCGAAAGCAAACCTGCCCAGACCGAAACCACGGCCGAGTTGGTAGTCGATAAAGGACGTATCGACTTCGAGGATCTCTGGCCAGATGGTGGAGCTCCTAACGCTCTTCATTCTCCACCGTTCGAAAGCGACCGGGTGCGGGTAGTTCTCCCAACGTGTGAATGAACAGCGGTGCCCTTTCAACAAAGATGCTTTCTCGTCGCGAAGAAGCGTGAATGAGGCTCGGCTTCGTGCATTGACCAACCTCAGGCTGAGTGACACCTCGTTGTTCGTTGTCATAGATTTCGAGCTTGAAAGCGTGCGCTTAGATAGTTGAAACCCGTCCAAACAAACGAGGAAAGAACTATCAAAAGCCGCACGCTAAGAGTGTGCAGACATATCTTCAGTGTCACCCAAAGTAGAAAAGACAACAAGACAGTTTTTTGACAAAAATGTGACACTAAAGAATAAAAAAGGCGATTGCTTTGTGATCTAAATACTTAAGCAGTTGCATCCATATCTCGGCCGATGCATTGGTTTGTCCGTTCTTCATGAGACTAGGTAACATCTGCCTGCGGCAACTCAATCTGCATATCGTAGGAATCTCCTCAAAAGTAAGGTCAACATCATGCGGTTGTTTGCGAATCTTTGCTTACTTGCACTCATCATCTTCGGACATTCTGTCCTGACCTATGCTGCTGATCTTCAGAGAATTACGACAATCGATCAAAACGAAATCGTTGGGGAGATCGTAGAAAGATCTAGCGACACTATAAGTGTAAAAATAAGGAATGGTCCCCTTGTTGAAATACCAGTCAATACTGTTGTCGATGTTGTCGAGTTCTCGACCGTCTCAGAGGACAGGGTCCTTAGACTGAGTGGATCAACAACGATCGGCGACGAACTCGCTTTGGACTTAGCTGCTGCATTTCTTAGAAGTCAGGTGGGCGAACCGAGCGATGAGACGATACAGATCAATGTGACTTCTGATCCAAGCTTTCCAGACTATGTGACGGTCCGATTGGCCTCTAATCCAAGTGCCTTGTTTCAAGCGGTCGAAATCCGTTCGATTGGATCATCGAACGGTCTAGCGGAACTGCTCGAAGGCAGCACGGATTTTGCGATGGCGTCCCGCCGCATCAAGCAGGATGAATGGGCAGCGTTTGAGCGTACCTACAACGTGGACATGAGGTCGGTCGGTGCGGAGCATGTTATCGGCATCGATGCAGTTGAAATCATTATCCATCCGACTAACCGCCTAGCATCTCTGTCTCGCGCAACCATTGCCGATATCTATAGCAAAAAGATCGACAGTTGGCGGGACTTTAAGGTCCGCAACTCTGGTCTCGACTCTGGTATTGAAAACGTAGGACGCGATGAAGGGTCAGGCACAGCTGACGCCTTCCGGGCCATTATTATGGCTGACGAGACGCCAGCCTATGACCGTATTTTCGACTCAGCGTCCGTGGTTGCAACCAGCGTCAAGGAAACGCCAGGGGCAATGGGATTTGTCGGCATTGGCAACAGCGCTGGCAATATCGCCTTGGCGATCGATGAATGTGGACTTGACTACTTTTCCGATGAGTTTCTCGTCAGCTCCGAAGACCATCCGCTTTCGAGACGACTCTATCTCTACCAGAATCCAGCCTCTTCCAACGTCTACCATCAGTCCTTCATCGACTTCGTTCTTTCCGAAACCCCTCATACCGGACAGTCGATTGTTGATCGTCATTTTGTTGGCCTCAATCTTCGCGGGGCGGACAGAAATGTAACCGAATGGCGGCTAGCTATGACGGGCGGCCAGCCAACAGAGAACCCGCGCCTGCGTACACTCTATCTCGACAAAATCAAGGACGCCCAAAGGCTTTCAGCGACCTTTCGTTTCAGTCCTGGCAAATCCGACTTGGACAGTCGAGGACAACGGGATCTACGCGCATTAGTTCAAATGGTCGAACGCGAGAACATTCCGCCGGATCAACTGCTCATCTTTGGCTTTGCTGACTCAGTAGGACCGGCCAATGTCAATGAAGAGCTTTCAGCTTCGCGCAGTCTCGTCATCGCGGATCACCTGCGCAATAGTGGCATCGACATCCCGGCGGATAATGTTATCGGATTTGGCGAAGAAGCTCCTATTGCATGCAACTACCGACCTGATGGCAGTTTTGATAGGCAGGGGGCGAGTCGAAACCGACGGATCGAAGTCTGGATACGTCAAGACGGTGGACTTAGGGACGGAAATCTTAATCTGCGCAAAGCGCAGCTATAACCGAACGATTAGCAATGTAGGTTGATAATCGTTCAGCACTGGCCCCCATCCCGCCCATGTCCTTAACGGAGGGGTCGCTTCGCGGTATGCATGGATGCCAAATAAGATGCGCTTGTCGCTCTGGAGGCTGCTTGCTGCTGTCAGCTGTCACCTACAGGCGTTCGTGACCCGCTCCAGACCTCTGCTTGATCGATCGTTATCGCAAGAATGAGCCGTTGTGGACGTCGCGTCCCCGGGGTCGGAACTAGGAACAGCGCGGGGCCTTCAGCCGAGATACTGGCTGAGACCACAGCGGTCCGCTGGGGTATGCTCTGAGCGCCCCAAATCGTTGCTCTGATGGTATCGCTGCTGCCGGTCAGGTTGGCTGATAAGACCGCGAAGGAGCCTAATGCATCCGTTGACGTTGGTCCGTTATTGGCCACGGCATGCAGGATTTGGACTACCAAAGAGCCACTATGAGACCCATCGATTCCCCTCGGAGTACAAAGCCTATATCCGGAACGCTCGTACCTGCCGCAGGCCCAGCTCGTGAACGCTTGAAAAGACAGAAATGATGAAGCTTCTGGATAGAACAAGAATGTGGAGCGGGTGATGAGAATCGAACTCACGACACGTAGCTTGGGAAGCTACCGTGTCGTGAGGGTTTTCAATACGTTAACGAGCATTAGACCTACTTTTCAGGAGTTTAGAAACGTTGCGGCGATTGAAGCTCTAGCTTCATTCGTGCCCGCAGCGTGCCCAAGCCCCTGAGACGGGTCATGGGTGCTATCACAATCTGGCAGCCGTGGGCATCCCTACCTGCCAATGGCAAGCAGCGTTTCTGGAATTGGCACGGTGCTCCATCTGAGGGAGCGGCAGCATGACCGGCCGAGTCCTCTCCGAACGCCAACCAACATCGATGGCGGTCCTATACGACGGCCGAGAGGCCGTCCACTTCACGGCGCATGAAGGCAACTTCCTGGTGGTGCTGAGCGTGCCATCTTCGAATGCGAAGTATCCGACATCCCAAGTCCTGCGACGGCAGCACGCGCTAAACTTTGCACAAAAGGTCGACGATGCGATCGTCCGATTCAGCGATGCGGGCGAAGCCAACTCGGACGAATGGGGCGTTCACGCCGCCGGCGTCGACTTTGCGATTGAAATCCATGAGACAGCGGTTGTCGAGATCAGCTTTTCCCATGCGGATGAGCAGGCGATTGCGAGCGCCTTTCTCCCCCTGCGCCAGGCGGTCATAGGTCTTCGCATAGCTGTTCAGTAGCGTTGCCAGGTCTGCAATGCTCGACAATAGGTCCATGCTGAAATCTCTCGCGTCTGCCTCTAGGGCGAATGATTTCTGTCTGAATACAACTATTGGTATTATTTCCAACCTAAATCACGCTGACTCTGGACAGCTACCAAACCCCAGCCTGCGCCCGCGCGCAGTCTCAGGCCCAAAGCGGACACACGGCGCGCGATGTATTAGCATCAGCGAAGGTCAGCGTTGTGCCGAAGATGGACACAAGCATGCAGTCCGAGCCACAATAGCCCTAGCCAGCTTCAAGAAAGCATGCCTGCACTTCTGGCCACGTGAACCCAGCAACCATCAGCAGGATCTTGGGTAGCGGCTCCCAAGGATAGAGCATTATGGGCGTCGCGACCCAATAGACGAACGCGCCCGCGGCTGAGACAGCCAGCAAATACCAAAACCACCTGAACACACCCAAATTCCAGCTAACGGCGTTGACCGTGTCGACATTAAGGGCGCCCATTGGCACGGCGTCAGGCCCATTGATGCGCTCGATCGAATAGTCATCTGGCATCAGCCGCCATTTCTCAGTTTTCTCGGCTCCCAGGCCCCGAAGGTCCGTCGCAGGAGGGCGATACTGATGACGCAAATGGGCTGCTCGCTCTCGGTTCGCTTGGCTCGGCGCATGAATGAAGATGAATGCCATGATGAGCATGCCGAGATGGCCGATGGTCGGGATCAATGTTGAAAAGAGCATGAGCGTTGCCCACAGACCATCTGTCAGCGGGTTCTTTGCTGCGGCACAGAGATAATCGACGAGATCGATGGGGGCTTCCCCGCCCTCCACCACAACAACGAACCAGTTCAAGGCACCAATCAGCCTCGGCATGAAGTAGGCGAGCATGGTCAGCAAAAGCACGGCAATGACAATATCGGTGAATATGTCTCTGAGAAAGGTCCAAATACGTTGCCAAGTCGCTAATTCAGTTTTCTCCAACGTTGAGACTAGGTTCTTCCCGAGAGCGCGGCTTGCCCACCAAGATGCCCAATCAAAGACTGCATTAATGGGTGGTAGAAGCAATATAAAGAGCAACCAAGATGTGATCTCTGGTTCAGACAAAGATGCAGCGCCTAGCCAAGCACCAAGGGCAAGGGCAACGGCAATGGCAACGGCACCGGCAACGGCAACGACGGCACCGGCAAGGACACCGGCTAAGGCATAGGCAGCGGCGACGGCAACGGCAACGGCACCGACCATGGCAAGGGCAAAGGTAAGGGCAGCGGCAACGGCAGCGGCAAGGGCAAAGGCACCGGTATCGGTATTGGTATCGGTATCGGCAAAGGCAAAGGCAATTGCGACCAGTCCGAACACGAGAATGGCCCACTGAAAGGTGGTCAAACTCTCGGTGGGTGGCATGAGTTCAGCATTGCCTATGGTTGCTGAGCCGCCTACCAGCCAGCTTATAATGAGAAAGACAAAGGGATACACAAAGGCCAGCATGACGCACCGGCTGAACAGACGGCCAACCTCATCCAGTGATCCCATCCAGCGGTCCAGACTGTTCAGGATGCACCGGAGCCAGGCCAGGTAGTAGGCCCAACCGCTCGGAGCGAAGAGCATTTGCGCTGCTTCAAGTCGTTTCCCCGCACTTGTTTCGAGACGTCGATGATAGTGCTGATAGCCGAAGAACCAGGCCCCGGAAAACACGGCGCCGAGAATGGCGACAACAATCGCTAGAACAGCCAGCCAATCCACATTTGACATCCGTCAATAATCGTATGGAAAGCACCATAGAGTTGCGCGGTAGCTGGTCAAGAACCGTTTGAGAGATCGGGGCATTGGGACCGGTTGGGTTCAAAATACGCCTCCAAAAGCCGCCTAAAGGCACCGTCAGCAATCGACCTCATTGCAGGCGCTACCACACGCCTGCCTGCGCTCCCCGCGTCGACTCCACCGCATAGCGCACGGCGTCGACCGTGACCAGCTCTTCGCCGAGCCGCGGCCGCCGTAATAGACCTTGTACCTTGCCGGCCGCAGGAGATCTTGAAACGCTTCAGGAACCTCAAGATTGATCTGGTTCATTCGGAGGCACGAACTGGATGACAATGCTGTCCGGGGAGCCCTTTATGGCGCCGCTGTGATCCACCTTGGAGCGATCGGCATACTTCTCCGGAGCAAGGGCCTTCAGCCGGAGCTGCAGGAGGCTGTCGCTAAACTTCGGGACAAAGCCGCAGATCCGCCCCTCAAAGAACTTCGGCTCGAGCCAGCCAATGCGAGCTCGGAAGTCAGCCTCCTTCTCACACGCGCTCAGCTGGATCTGATCACCAATCTCTTTGGCTTTGTCCCAGGCGTCGCCAAACGCCTTGTGATCTCGCTTGGCCTTGTAGAGGGCCTGGCGGGTCACGCCGAGCGCATCCGCAATGTCGATGATCTGATCACCGGACTCGATGCGCGCTATAACGAGCTCTTTGAGTTTCTTGGTCAGTCTCATGTCAACTTTGTCAACTTTTTTTAGCTAACCGATTGTATTAGCTCATTTTTATATAATCGATCTGGATGCACATTTGTAGACAAATCACGAGGTTTGGCGGTCCAGACGGCAGAAAGCCGTTGCACGGTTGCTCCGCGCTTCGTGATTTCAAAAACTCGGTTGATGTCTAAAGCCGGACGAAATAGCCGGCGATAGTTCAGTTTCTCGTATCGGCCGCCACAATCTCGTTAAGTCGCGCGTGTTCGGACTTTCGGAGTTTGACTAAGACGCTTTATCTTCCAGCAGAGCCACGTCAGAGGCGGAAACCTTCTTCATATCTTTGATGGCGTCGAAGAGGCGATCTGGATCACCGAGCAGCGTTGGATCGTCGTTTAGGAGCGCCCTCTCTTCGACAGTTAAGCGTTTGAAAAAGGTGTGACCATCGCCGTCCTCAGAACTCTTTCTCAAGAAGACGAAAAGGCCCATATCAATCGCGATCGCGCCCTTCTTGCCTTTGAAAGCGTTCTCCAGGTCGACAGCAGCCTTTGCCAATGCAACGGTGGCTTCGATGTCCGCCTTCCCCAGCAGCACGTTCTCTGCAATGTCGGCTCGTTTACCGACATATTCCGGAGCTCTGTCCCCGAAAAGCCAAGTGGTCATCCTCCGCCGAAGAGAGCCTTTCTCCCAACCTGGCACTGCTCGCTGTGTTTCGAGACCTAGTTGATGAACGAATGCCTTTGCAGCCTCGAATACTTCCTCTGCATCTTCGATTGAATCGTTGCTGGTGAAGATCTCGAATCTTTCCGCACGACGTAGAGCCCCGTTGAGCTTGGCCCCTTTAAGGTCGGCTCCGCGGAGGTGGGCCTTGCTAAGGTTAGCCCCTTCGAGGTCGGCCCCGCTGAGGTTGGCCTCGAAGAGGTTGGCCCCGAAGAGGTCGGCCCCGATGAGGCTGGCACCGCGGAGGTTGGCCCCGCTGAGGTTGGCCTCGAAGAGGTCGGCCCGGCTGAGGCTGGCACCGCGGAGGTCGGCCTCGAAGAGGTCGGCCCCGATGAGGGTGGCACCGCTGAGGTCGGCCTCGAAGAGGTTCGCCCCGCGGAGGTTGGTCCCGATGAGGTGGGCCCTGATGAGCTTGGCCCCGATGAGGTGGGCCCCGTTGAGGTAGGCCCTGCGGAGGTTGGCCACGCTGAGGTCGGCCCGGCTGAGGTCGGCCCGGCTGAGGTTGGCCTCGATGAGGTTGGCCTCGATGAGGTTAGCCTCGCGCAGATCAATGTCGACGTTAGGATTTGCCGCTCGCCATTCGTTCCACTCTTTTGGTCCGCGCAACAAAATTCGAACTAACGCGAAATCGCCATCACCACCCTCACCGGGTTTACGTCTAGCTGCCATAGCATTTGCCTCTCAAATATCCGCTTAAAGTAGGTCGTGTGAACTATTGGCCAAACTGATCGGCAAGCTCGGGCACTTTCCCTCGCTTTCTCCATCGTCGCGTCGTCGACGTCATGGAGCTCGCCGCGCTCGCGCTTGCAGTTGCTCCACATCTCAATTTAGTGAGCTTGCGAGCAAATGGAAAACTTGCCTCCAGGCTTCAGTTTGAGGACACCGAGCTAAAGCTTCGACACCGGCGGCTTCTCCCGCGCTCCATCGTCCGACCGAAGCGCCTTCACAACACGTTCGAACTGCTCCTCGAACTTCGCGTTGTCGCCCTCCCAGCCGGTGAAATCGGCAGCTAGGCGGCTTCGAACTTGATCAGCTTTGCCGTCCTTCCAATCAAACAGATATCCATCGAGATTGAGCGGGATCAGCGCCAGCCTCTTCTCGCCACGCTCCTTGTGAAGCTGCTGCTCTTTGACGAATGCCTTGTTGATTTCATTGTCCACCCACCAGCTATTTAGCGAAGCTTCTGAGCAGCAGAGCAGGGTCTTGTCCCAGTGCTTTATGCCTCGGTCGACCTCGTCGAAGATATTGTCGCCTGGCAGTAGTTGATGCTCGTCGAGCCAACATCGAATGCCCTGGCCTTGCAGCCGGTCATGGAGCCAGCGCGCGAAAGGCTTGTCTGCGTGGCTGTAGCTGATGAAGCAGGAATAGAACTCGTAAGCTTGGTTAAGAAGCAACGGCAGATAATCAATGAGCTCTTCAGATAAGCCGCAGCCCCGCCAAAAACTGACCGGCACATCCGTCGATCGCTTAAGCGTGGAGTAATCAACAAAGGTTCGTCCATTATGAATGCAACTTTGC
>JANQPX010000022.1 GCA_028285265.1 Geminicoccaceae bacterium | reverse complement strand
TGTCAAATCATGGCGATCCATAAACACCTCCAAACTAGAGGTCTCTTGAATCATAGATCGCGAAACATGTACACTATTTTATGAGTACATAGCCTAGTTAAGCACGTCTTGCTTGCAGGCAATCGTGCAGCCGCCAAGCTTCACAAGATGGCCTGTTTCGATAAAATGGAACCAAGACTTCGCCCACTCGGCATTACGATTCACGCTGGGGAAGATTTCGTTCATCTTCTGGGAGGCATTCGCCGTGTCCATGAATCCGTACAGATCTTAGGACTTGGCGAAGGTGCTCGAATTGGCCATGCAGTCGCTCTGGGTATCGACGTTCGCGAGTGGGCGCAGCGCACCCGAAATCTGTACCTACCAGCAGGAGAGCGGATGTTTGATATGCTTTGGCTGCGTCGAGTTGCATTAGCCGCACCAGATGATTTTCATTCCTGGCTACAATGGATCGACCAGGAAATCGTCCAGCTTGGCCGCCATTTGTTTTCCATAGATTTGCTACCGATCAAGCTGGAGGAATGGTGGCGGCATCTTCATGATCCGAAAAGTCTAGCGCGTGTCGGCTTTCCGGATGGTCCAGCGCCACGAAATCTCGGTGTTGGTCAATATGGCGAGGGACCAAATTCGCTTGAGCTGGTATATAGATGGCTTACAGATCGTGCTGTTTTTCGACGTTCTCAAGAACTGCAAAACATCAATGTAGAGAACGAAGTCTCGCTCGTACAGGCTGTTCAGGATCATGTCCGCGGTGTTGTCAGTTCTCGTGGAATCTATGTCGAGATCAATCCAAGCTCCAACCTTCTCATCGGGCACCTGGGCGATCTGAACGCCCATCCTCTCTGGCGCCTCTGTCCTCCGCCTGGCACAACTGTTGATGCGCCAGTCATCCGCGTGTGCATCGGCTCAGACGACCCGATCACGTTTGCCACCAGACTTACAGAAGAATATCAACTACTCGCAGATGCGCTATCCGACGCTGGTGTCCCAGCCTCAGATATTGATACATGGCTGGATACCGCCAGAAAATCCGGATTAGCAAGCCGATTTACCGTGCCACGATCAGGTAAAGCGCTGACCAGCCTCACACAAGTAGGAACGTACCCTGCTCCCTAGGCTCAAAGCAGACAACTTCGTTGTACCGCTAGTTTTCCGTCCGCATGGATTTAGCTTCCACGACCTGCAGGGCGACTCAGCCTACCGGATCGGAGCCTGGATGCGTGATCCCCTGGCCAACCGGGTCCTATCCTCGATCCGTAGCTCTGACATAGCCGCCTGGAGGCCTGCCAACGGTCTCCCCTGCTCTACCTGCATTCCCTGTTTGTTGTCGCGATCGAGACTGGGATGCGCCAAGGGGAACTACTGGGTCTCCTGCGATCAGACATCAACGGCAATCGGGCATGCTTACGTCACACCAAGAACGGTGAGCGTCGCATGGAGCCATTGTCATCAAGGGCTCTGGCGGCACTGGAGGCTAAAGCATGTCGTTTCGGTAAGGTCGGAGAGGGGTGATTGTCCCTTTCCGACCGGATCATTATTGACCTGGTTTTTGCACCTCGCAAACCTGTAGAACGCCGTCGGTTCAAAAACACACCAAACAATGTCAAAAAAGGTCCGGCTTTTGGCATAAAGCAATGGAATTGAGATGAAACCGATAATCGCCGCTCTTGTCCTCATCGCCGCCTATGCATCACCGGCCAAGAGTGAAAGCGTCGAGTCGATCATTGGCGGCCTAGATGACTATCAGCTTTCACGACTGGAGGCCGCTTATAAGGTTCACTATCACCTGTTCGGCGGATATGACGAGCGCTGCTTTTCGTCTCGAAACTCAATCAAGGTTTCCGCAGAGGAAATCTTGAAACCCTTAGAGCGACCGGCGCCGCCGCATGGCGGCCAGGCCCTAACCGTAGAAGCGTCGCTTTCCATTCTGGACGCCGGCGCGCATTGCGTGGGCGCCCTAAACATGAAGCTCGAGACACAAGAGCCAGCGCGGACGGTATGGTCAAAAGATCCTGATGGCGAGCCTTGGGTGGTGTGGGGCACGTCGACATTGCACCAAGAAATGATCGCCATGAGCTTTGAGCCAGGCGAATTCGAACAGCAGCTAAGGACGGCCGTCCTTGAGTTCGTGTCGACCGCGCGTCTCATCGTCCAGATTGCCAGGCCATAGCACCGGACGACGCCAGCGTGATTCTACGACAAGTAAGTGAGAACGAGCTCGACGCCGTCTTGCACCTTGTAAAAGGCCTCATGGGCAAAGACCGAAAGCGCCGTGCAAGGCGCTAGATATCGAATTCCGTACCACGATCCTTTGAGAACGTTCCGCCAAAATGAGCGCATGGGGTAGGACTTCCATTGAAATGGTTGCCTGCGCTTCAATTGGGGAATGTCCTCCGGCGCGTCAACAAACCCCTTGCCAGTCAAGCCAGGCGCCTACCGCTTGCATGATGAAGCCAAGGCCGATGAAAAAGCTAAGGCCTCTTGTGATGATGTCGGACACCAGCTGTTGCCGCCGGACATGCGTCTTGAATCCGACGTTGTTAATGCCGAGCATTCGATAGGACAGCTTTTGCAGCGGCGGCGGATCATCTCCAGCGACACCAGGAAAGCCGATATCGCAAAGCCCAAGAGCACAACGGCAACGCCATCTATCGTGACGCCGATGAATTCCCATGGCACGCCGCACCAATCGAACATGGTCCCACTCTCTCACTCATTCCAATGCGGGACCGTTATCAGAAAAAGCGGTTTCGCGCCGCAAGATTTTCGACTTCTAATTTTTATTGATACGAAGTGGCATCGCCTCCAATGCAAGCCAGCTATGGCCTTACAGGCTTCAAGCTCATCGGATGGGCGCGACTCACAATCCGCCTTAGTATTCAGCCATGGAGTCGAGCGGGATGATGCTAGCGCCACGCTCTCCTGGAGGAAGTCCCTTGGGAGCATCCATCCAGGGCATTTCGGCCTTCACTAGCTCACCGAGTAGTGTCCCGACCTTGCCCCGTAATACTTCAAGACAGCGTCGACCGTGTCCCGTTCGTCTTCCGCTAGCCGTGATGCATCGCCTTCGATGTCGGTCGGGCAAAGGCCGTATTTCCCTTTGTGCAGCTCATATAGATCGGGACAGTCGGGGCCGTTTGCCCATGTCTGGATATCGCTATCAAGCAGCGGCGCATTATCCCAAACGAGGGACCACGCCTGCGCATAGTAGACGAGCTTCTGCAGCTTCCATGACGGCACGCTAGGCTTGTCCAATCCTCGGTCGAGGTGATCCAGAATGTACCTTGCAACGTCGCTCACCTTCGCCATCAGTCGACCCCTACCGTTACATGGCGAACAGGTCTCTGATCGCGCGGGCCTGTCTTTTCACCGCCCAATGATTAGCGCGATCATGATCGAGATGGCAGCGCAGGCAAAGGGCTTTCAGATTGGATTTCCGATTGTCGCTCGGATCGTGATTCAGGTGCGCAATGCTCAGATAGATGGTGATCAATCGGGCTCCATGCGGGGCATGGCGATGGCCAAAGAGATCCAGCGTCCATCGGTCGATCGGACCATCAGCATCATCGAAGACAATGAAGCCTGAGCGATCCCTAGCCTGGCACTCCTGGCAACGCCGACCGGCCTTGCGTAGCACCTGGTTGCGGATGGCGAGCCATTCCTTGGTGCGGAGAGAGCCGTCGGGATAGGCCTTCACGAGATCCTTGCGGACGGGCATGAACGAGCCTTAATGAATTTTCGCCTCCGCATCATCGACCAAGTTGAACCGGTCGGCAAAATCACTTACGGCCGCCCTGATGGCATCAGTCGGATTGAGCACACTAAGCCAGACGATGCGCGGCGTCCCGTTGATTTGAATGCGCGTCCTGACCGTGACCATTCCAGCGGGTGCGAATCGCGCATGAAGCTTAGCGACCTGCGTCTCATGGTTCTCCCGTCCTGGAAACTTGATGAAGGCGACCGGCCGCTTCCCTTTCAGGCCTAGCAGCTCAATCTCATCTTGCGTGGCATGCTGAGCACTCGCAGGTCCCATCCCATTGTCCGGATCAAGAAAGACGACATCGCATTTATCGAAGTGCTTCAGCATGGCGGCAACCCAAGCTTCCCGCTTTGAACCAGGCGACGGGACAACCTCAGCGCGGTGAAATTTTGTCCCATCCGGCCACACACCGGCAAAGCTTGTAGCGCCTTCACCGAGTGCTCGGGGATAGCCTTGAGATGATCATGCAACGGAGCATCAAGGGCCTGCCATTTCGGCTCATCCATGTATTCGCGATGCTTGCCGTCTTTCTTCTGAAGGCGCTTGGCCACATAGTACCAGGCCACGCCAAGTGCAGAGCCGTCCGGCACGATCGACCGTAAAAAAGCGAGCTTCCGCAGATCGCTCACATCAGCAACGAATTGATCTCTCATATCTCGGTCCATCCGTCATGTCGGTTTTTCGATGGATCGCGCTTCCCGAAATTCCAAGGCGATGCCCAGCATTTCTCGCGGATCACCCGCGCTGCGCCCCGTCCATCGCCTAGCTTCGGAAAGCTGTCGATGTCCCAATGGTATTTTCGGCCTTTGGCTTTGCATGTCGATTGAGGGGCAGATAGGCCCAAGGGCTCAGCTTGCAATAGCGATCGATATTGTTCTGACGTGTCCCGAGCTCGTCGGCATGCTTGGCGGCAAGGGTCTTGCACGAGCTCATGCGCTTGCTCTCTACTGTCTTGGTGAGCTGCCCTGTGATCAAGAAGACACCGATCGCGAGTGCGGTCCACGTGAGGGCTTTTCGCATGGCGGATTTCCCCAATATTTTTTTGTGATAATCCGCGTCATTGCATGCCGAATGCGGCCTTTGGGATTTTTAATATCTCGCTTAGCAGGCATATTCGCGCCGCCGCGTCGACATCACAGGGAAATTGTGTCGATACTTCAAGGACATTAAGACCGTTACCGAAGCTATTGCGATTGTCAACCGAGCAAAAGAGCGTGGCGACGTTGACATGGGGCGCTGGCATGAATTGCCCATGTGCAAAGCTTTCGAGCCGCCAAAGGAAATTGACTGATGAAATGGACACTGCCGATCGATCAGGGCATGACCGAAACGGCTGGCATATCAGGCGAAGACGCCGACCTGGCTGTTCTCAATCCGCCCAACCGCATGCGCGAGGTGGCGATCATCGTTCCCAACGGCTCGAAGCGTATGCTGATGAGATCGTGACCTTGGCGAAGAACTCGGATCGCACGCTGGCTGAGCTGGCCGATTATGTCGAACAAACCCATGGCCTCCGTGTGGCACCAAGTTCGATCTGGCGCCTGCTTGATCGTCATGACATGACGTATAAAAAAACCGCGCACGCCGCTGAGCAACAACGCCCCGATGTTTTTGCGCCGACGGCAGGCTTGGTTCGATGCGCAAATTGATCTCGAGTCAGAGCGGCTGGTGTTCATCGATGAAACCGGGACATCAACCAAGATGGCCAGGCGTTATGGACGAGCCCCTCGAGGCGAACGCTGCCGCGCGCCGACTCCCCATGGGCATTGGAAAACCACGACCTTTGTCGGCGCGCTTCGATTGGAGGGTATGACCGCACCTATGACGCTTGATGGTCCGATGCATGGCACCGCCTTCCTTGCCTATGTCGAGCAGGTCTTGGTTCCCACCTTATCTCCAGGAGACATCGTGGTCATGGATAACCTCCCCGCTCATAAGCCGGTTGCCGTCCGTGAAGCGATTGAAGCGGCAGGTGCAACGCTCAAGTTCCTGCCACCCTACAGTCCTGACTTCAATCCCATCGAAATGGCCTTCTCGAAAATGAAAGCTCTCCTCAAAAAGGTTGCAGCCAGAACCATCGATGATCTCTGGCAAGCCATTGCCAAAGCGATCGATCTGTTCAGCCCCCAAAGAGTGCGAGAATTACTTCTCTGCTGCAGGATACGACCGTGATTGATCGGATTTGGCCCTAGTGTACCTACCTTAACTTTGCGACTGGCTAAATTATCATTCACACCATTTTCCCTTCCTTTTGAGCCTGCGTGGCTGTTTGGACTGTGCATCGAAATCAGGACATATCCTCTTATGAAAGGCTCGCCAGGTGTCATATTGACGTCGAGAATCGATCACCTTAGCGTTGAGGTCCAAATAGTTTCACATTGGCTCTTTGAGAAATGATGCTTCGAACGGGGATGCTTTGGGAATCGGGGGAAAGCTATTGGGAGCGGTAATATCCAAATTCGCTAGGGCTCGATCTATAGCGACGACGATGAGGGGCCTGGTTTTTGTCCTGATATCAGCGTTTTCAATGACCGCTGACACAGCTCATGCAGACACCTTCGAACTGGTCATCGGCGACGACTATCCACCGTTCGTCGACACAAATTTGCCCAACTATGGACTTGCCACCGATATTGTGCAGACGACCTTTCGGCATATGGGTCACGATACTAAGCTTGTGTTCAAACCTTGGCAGCGCGGATTTGAAGACTCCGCCGACGGAAAATATCTCGGTACGTTCCCCTACAGCAAGAACGCTGAGCGGGAGAAGAGTTTCCACTATTCGATACCCCTTTATCGCTTCAGGCAGTTTTTCTTTACACAAGCCGACAACGCCTTCGCACCGAACACATATGAAGACTTAAGGGATCACAAGGTTTGCGTTCCCGTCGGCTATAGTCTTACAGGATTTAAAGACTTGTTGGCTGAAGACGCCATAACGCTGGTCCGGCCGCCCGACATCGAATTTTGCTTCCAAATGCTCGCCAAAGGCCGGGTAGATGTCATTCGTGTCATCGACATCATTGGGTGGGCCATGATCGAGAAGCTCTTTGATCATCGCAAAGATTTTAAGATCAACGACGACCCTGTCAGGGAGTCGATTGAACACCTCATTATCTCACGCGCCCATCCAAACGGCGAGATACTTGTCAAAGAGTTCGACCAAGCGCTTAGTGAGCTCAAGAAGCAAGGCAGGGTCCATCAGATGATCGAACGTCACTTGTATTGATGGCATTTTCTACCAAAGACTAGATATGAAGAACCAATGATAGAACCTCTGGACGGCGCGGGATGAGCTTGCTTATGGGGTCCGGATGACGGGCGAGTCCTACACGAGCATCAGCAAAAGGTTCAGCTATACGCTGATTGCGATCACCACCTCGGTGCTGCTCATCTTTGCCGTTGTGGCCATCATCATCAATGTCACACGCGCGGAAGAACAGCTCGAACAGGCCTTGTCGAATTCATTGAAATTGGCAGAGGCAGCGTTGCGCATTCCCGTCTGGAATGTCGACTACTACGCAGCCCAAGGCCTTGTGGATTCATTGCTCCTGGACGACCAAATCGCGTTTTCGACGGTCATCGTTGATGGAGAGAATATCGCGACGAATGCTCGTGAACGCGATCTTGGCGCAACGTTCGCCGACTTCAAGAACGCATCACGGTTCATGGCTGGTGAAATAGAGATCCGCCATCAAGAGGAAACGATTGGTGTCCTGCAGATTGCCATGTCTCGCGAGGCCATTCGCGAGACGGTGCTCATCAATGTGCTGGGAATCATCTTATTGACGATGCTCATCATTAGCGCCATCGCGATCACCTCGATCATGATTTCCAAACGCCACATTGCAACGCCCTTAGCAAAACTACAGAACTCGGCATCGGCAATCGCCGCCGGCGATCTAGAGGCGACGGTTGATATCTCTGGCCGGGACGAAATCGGCAATTTGGCAGGCAATCTCGACGTTATGCGCGAGTCGATCAAGGCGCTTATTCTTCAACTTCAAGAGGCGAACCGACAGCAGTTCCGCAAGATTTTGGATGTCTGTCCTGCGGGCTTGCTGGTGGTGAACGAAGAGGGCCGCTTGGTCTTCTTCAATCAGACCTTTCGGGACATGTTCGGCTATGACGAGCACGAACTCCAGGACGTCGACACCGGTCAGTTTTGGACTGATCTTGATCAACGTGAGCGCGTCGAACTTTTGGCACAGCAGCATGGCGATCAACTGATCAACCAAGAAGTTTCATGGCGAAGGAAAAACGGTGATCCGCTCGACGGTCTCCTCTCCTTCACGCGGATCGATGACCGAGATGGACGAGCCAGCCTCTCCGGTGGATCGCGAATCGCTTGGTTCTATGACATATCCGAATTGAAGCGGGCTGAGGAAGCGCGGCGGCAAAGCGAACAACGGCTGGTCGACGCCATTGAGACCATCAATGAAGGATTTTGTCTCTACGACAAGGACGAGCGCCTGGTCTTGTTCAATCAGCGCTACAAGGACAGTTTTCCAGGAAAGACAGATGTCATCACCGTTGGTGCATATTTCAGAGACATCGCGACGGCGGTCGCCAAGAGCGGACAGCTCAATGTAACGGTAGGCCGTGAACAAGCATGGATTGAAGAACGCCTAGAGATGTTCCGCAATCCCCCAGATGAGCCGACCCTCAACCGTCGAATGGACGGTCGGTGGATGCAAGTGAGCGAACGTCTCACAAGCGACGGTGGCCGGGTAGGCGTCTTCACGGATGTTACCGAGCTCAAGCAGCGGGAGCAGCAGCTGGAGCGCCTGTCCGAACGTCTAAGTCTGGCCATGCAAATCGACGAAGTCGGCATTTATGATGCTGACTTCAATGCCAATACACTTTGGTGGTCGCCCGAATACACCGCCATGCTCGGCCATGACCCAGAGACATTTGAACCAATCCCCCCTACCTCCTGGGAGGAACGACTTCATCCGGATTCGGCAGACACGATTAAGGCGAGGATGCAGGCGTTCATCGAAGGCCGTGACGAAACGATGCGTCTCCGTCAGCATATCCTCCGGGCCGACCAGCAAGATATCTGGGTTGATTCCGTGATGCGCATTCAGCGCGATGACAATGGCGACGCGACAAGACTGACGGGCATTGCTGTCAACATCACAGAACAATTGAAGCGCGAGCGGCAACTCGCCGATGCCAATCGCTCGATCACGGAAAGCTTGCGCTACGGCAGCCGTATCCAGTCGGCGATGCTGCCGGCGGAGGAGGCCATCGCCCGATCGACCGGCGATCACTTTCTCATTTGGGAACCTAGGGATATCGTCGGTGGCGACTTTTTCTGGCATCACCCCGTTCAAGATGGCTATTGCGTGATTGTCGGCGACTGTACCGGCCATGGCGTACCAGGCGCCTTCATGACGCTCATTGCCTGTGGTTTTCTCGATCGCGCACTAGAAACCGCCTTTCGTCAGCCAAGCCAGATTCTCGGCAGCCTACATCGCAACCTGCAATCTCTACTCGGCCAGGATAAGGCTGAGGGCGATACCGACGATGGCCTGGAAGCCGGCATTTGCATCGTCAACACAACAGACAAAAAGCTGATCTTCTCAGGTGCACGTTTCTCGCTTTTTCACCAGCGGGACGGCACATTCGCCGAGATCCGTGGTAACAAAGTGAGCATTGGCTATCGACGATTTGCTGCCGATACCACCTTTGATGATGTCGTGGTCGATCTGGACGGTCGGGACACCTTCTACATGACGACTGATGGTTTGATCGATCAGATCGGCGGCGCCCGGCGGCGTTCATTCGGCAAGAAACGCTTTCTCGGCAGCCTCGCGGATCACGCCAATAAGCCGTTGCCAGAGCAGGCGGAAAATCTGATGCATATTTTTGGGGACTATCAAGGCAACGAGGTTCGCCGCGATGACGTGACGGTATTGGGGTTCACGCCTGGTCTTTTGTAGCCGACGTTTCTACCGACCTGACGTCTTGAGTGCCTTCATGACGGACTGAGATTACCGAATCATTCCTTGTCAGATTGTTTGACGCCTTACACGCCATGTCATTCTTGAGGCCCACTTGACCGGGCCATACCAACATCCCTCCTAGAGGCGACCAGATAGGGCCTCTGCATTAACCGACGATCTCGACCAAAATGGCCCCTGGCCTTTTCTGATTGGTTGATCCGCAGCCATAACACATCGCCTCCGCCTTAGCCCGATTGAGCGTCGTCTCTTTGCCCTGAAAGAACTCGGGATGCATGTAACGAACAGACTCACAAAGCTGGCAAAAAACCCTGACGCGTGAGCCAGCAGGGATTTCAGCAATTTTTACAGTCATCGAACTCGCCAAGCAGCTAGGAAATACACACTATAAGATTGATGTAGGTTCAGAGGCGCTGGAGACTAGCGCGGCAGGATGAATATGTCGTGGCGAAAGAAACAGTCAGATTTCGACCGTTAGGGGATCATACGAACCTGTCTGAAATGACGGCGAAAAATGTCGCCAAATACTGAACTCAGGGAGCCCGGGAAAGCGAAGGCATCGCTGGCGCGAGCTTGAAGGTTAGGCCCACCGATCAACCCAGGACATCGGTAGCGTTTCTCCGAAACCATAGACCAATCGGATGATCTGCCCTTCGTGCATGGTCTCATGCTGCAAGAGACTTAGAAGAAGCTCGTCTCTCTCATTATTCCATTCGGATACCTGCTCGATTGCGTCTCTTGCGTCCTTGGCCGACGATCGTAAATGTCCAAGAACCGTCGATGCATTCTGAATATCCGCTCGGTTCAGAGAACTTGAGAAACCTACCCACCTTCCCTCTTCCAGGCTTCTCGCGTAGCTCTCCCGTGCACCAATCACGCACCATAAATGCTCCCCCAAAGTCTTGCTCTTGGTAATGTCAAGTTTCCTCCCCAAGAGATCATGCGGGCAATATGCGACCAGCTCCTCGTAATTCGAGAAGAGTTTATTGATATGATCCACGACGATCGTCTTCATAGTGCCTCGCTCATTCGCCGATATGCATGATGCATCTTCAACCAAGCATCATGCTATCACGGCCTTGATTTCCTTTGCCTCGGAAAACCAACGTCGATCAAAAGCAACGAGCAAACTGACATTCGCCGTCATCATCAAATCGTCGTTTGCGCAGCACTGCCTTGTTTAAGAGCTCAACGCTGAATCGTAGCGCTATCAACACCTTCTGCTGTGTCATTATCGGATCCATGGAGTCGCCGATTGCCGTACCCGTGGCTCAGGGAAGCCGCCGACACGGGTCGACTCAACTTGAAACCCGATGCCATGGGAACAATCGTTACCGGCTATGCGCTTGCTTGATGGACAAGCCAGGCAAACGAAAGAGCCGCCACCTCTCTCCGTTTTGTAGGATAGATCACCTACCGCACTGCTGCGGTTGTTTCCTGCTTGAGAAGGTCTGAAAGGTATTCGGCTAGTTCAGCGTCGTGCTTAGCGGCGTAGTAGATCGATCGATAGCTATCGATCGATATTCCTTCCGTTTCCTTGATCGCCTTGCGCATCGCAAGCGATGCCTGGTCCCTAAGCCGCTGTGCTTCCACCTCACTCTTGGCACTGAAGATTCGTTGCTTCCAGTCTTCGTTGACGTCGATGACAGCCAAGGCCGCTTTAACAAAAGCTTTTGCCTGGTCGGGATCGATTCTTGTCTGGGCATACGAAGCGCTAGCTGCTCCAAGAGCAGTAAAAAAGCCAAAAGCCAGGATACTGACGCGCAGCGGACGTCTAGCAATAACAAACATGACCCGCTCCTTTGAATGTATCTATCGGGCCAACGCCTCTACTTCCAGCATATTCCCCAAATGTTCGAAGTTTCGATAAGATTACCGCCTTTCAATTGTGTTTTATTCATGATTTGTAACTATCGATTGCGAAAATCAACATATATACACCAATATAGATAGCGACCACAAGATAAGGTATTGAACAGAATCAACGGAGGAGCAATGGGCATGGGTCACGAAGCTTGGCCTATCTCTTTCTTGCGATCCGCCTCAACTCTAAATAAGCATCAGCGTTGCTCACGGTCTCTTTGATGTCGATCACAAACAACAGGTCAGGTGCCCTTTCGTAAAACGGCTGTCACATTGCCTTTCCTGATAATCCACCTGGAAGGGCATCGAGATCGTGTTTCTAGGCAATGCCGTTTCGGCAATGGGTTGTGAAGCCGAGCCGCGACGCCAGACGATCCATCCATGCCTCGATGGCCGGCAGATCAGGGCGTGCCATCGGCGTCATCTCCCATCGATTGGTGGAAAGAGCGAGAACGATGTCGGCTAGGGTGAAAGTGTCGCCGCAAACAAAGGCATCTGTGCGGGCCAGGCGCGCATCCAGCAATGACATTTCGTTGTTCCAGCTTTGGATGCTATCCAGCTGTGCTCCCGGATCGGCATAGGCCGGATGCCTCCGCACCAGGCCCATGAAGGCCACACGCCAGGCGTTGTTCAATTCCGTTGCCTGCCAATCCATCCAGGCTTCGACGGCAGCACGATCGGCGGCGGACTCCGGTAACAGATCGGTCCGTCCTTCGCGGGCAGCGAGATAGCGACAGATCGTGTTGGACTCCGTCAGCGCATGAACACCGTCGATCAACAAAGGAACCAGACCCTTCGGATTGAGCGCTAGAAAGTCGGGACGAGACGTCGGGCGCGTGTCGCCACCCCAATCATCGCGTTCCGGCGAGAGTCCCAATTCAACGCATGTCCAGAGCACTTTCCGCACGTTGATGGACTTGGCGTGACCCAACAGTTTCATCGACGAACACTTCCTCCCTTTCTGAGCCGATATCAACAGCGTCGCGAGCTCGTGGCTGGTTGGACATACACTCTGTGGCCGGATGCCCCCTTGGGATGACAATCAGATCGCGCAGAACTGCGTCGCTGCCGAAAAGTGCACCCCGTTGGTCCCAAGACGTCAGCCTCTGGGAAGCCAACTGATGGAAAACACATCGGATTCCAGGAGTGTGTTCCGGCTCACATCCCCTCAAAACAGCGCCTGGCAAGGTAACCGTACAACAGTTTCCGGCGACCATAGCATAGAGGAGTGAGCTGTTGTCATTTGAAGCATTCCCATCGACAGCGCACCTCTCAGGCGCCAAACGCGATTGGGTGACGGTGTGGCAACCCGCCTGGCATTGTGCGCTTCTCTTTCTCCTTGGTTCCATGTGGGGACTGCAATTCGTCCTCTTAAAGATCGCAACCGTTGCTGGTTTGGGCGAGGTGAACATTCTTTTCACATCGATGGTCCTGCTGGCGGCAGGCTTTCTCGGCGCCATGGCCCTGACGAAGACCTGGTTCCTTCCGAACTGGGGCCATGTCCGTTTCTTCTTCACAAGCGGTCTCTTGGGATTTGTCCTCCCGCTAGGTGCGGCTATCCTGGCCGCACGAGAGATTTCCGCAGGCGTCATCGTCGTTTTTGAGGCCCTGACGCCAATTGTCGCCATGATGCTAGCGCTTGGCCTCGGTATTGAGACCTCGACCCGTCGGTGCCTGCAATCGATGACGTTTGCCGTGATGTGTTTGCTCTGCTTTCTGGTACCATCACTTATGAGTCCAGGCGGCATCACCATGGCGGCCCTCGGCATCGTACTCATCGTGCCAATCGCCTCAGCTTGCGACTGCCTCTACGTAGCGGCCCGCTGGCCGAACGATTTGCGCCCCTTGCAGGTCGTCACCGGCGAAGCGGTAGGCGCCCTTATCTTGCTGTCGCCGTGTCTTCTCTTTTGGTCAGGAGACGGCACCGCTGCATTCTCCTGGACCTATGACCATTGGGCCGTCCTCCTCTTCGTGATGATCAGCTTTCTCGAGGCCTACCTCTACTTCTACCTGATCTGCCGAGCCGGTGCTGTATTCGTGTCCTTCGCCAGCCTCATTTCATTATTTGCTGGTATTCTATTTGGGATCGTGCTGATCGGAGAGAGCCACTCCGCTTCGGTTTGGCTGGCTGTCGGTTTCGCGGTCCTTGCTCTCTACGTTCAGCTTTACAATCGACCGCAGCCAAGTGCAGCCGGTCTCGAAGACCGCAAGGCGACAATCCACTGATACGAGGGTCGGCAGACGTTGCACGCCAACGTCCTTGTGGTCCACCAACAACCGTTTCTGTCCAAGTCTGATCCCTAGGACGCGCGTGTTGGTGCGCAGGTGGATGTTCCGCACCTTCTATTTGGACATCCCGGCCAGGAGCGTGCGCACCGCAAAATTGATGCGCTCCACCGCCTCGTCTCCATCTGCGAGTGAGAGGACAACGAAGCCGTGCATCGCTGCCCAAAGAGTTTTGGCAGCACGTTGAATGGATTTTGCGTCCGTCTTCTCTGGGACCGCTTCAGCAATGGCGTCACTCAAAAGATTGAAGGCGCTGGACGCTGCGTTGCTGTAGGCAAAGTCGCCGTCATCCAAAAGATCCCAACGGAACATAACAGCAGCATAGCCGGGATAACGGGATCCCATGTCGACATAGATGCGACAAAGCCCAATCACATTCTCGACCGGGTCCCGCGACATCTCCATCGCTTTTTGCTGTTCGGTGGTCAGCTTCTGAAAGCCATAGGTTGCAATCGCTGTCAGCAGTCCCTTTGCGTTCCCGAAATGGTGTGCCGGCGCTGCCACGGCGACCCCGGCCCGACGGGCGACCTCGCGCATGCTAAATCCTTCGGCACCTTTCTCAGTGAGCAGTTTGGCAGCCTCGTGGATCAGCGTCTCAGGGAGATTGCCGTGATGGTAGCTCTCGCGAGTCTGCGTCGTCTCTTTCATCCCAAGCAATAGAGCACAGCTTGCCCATTGACTCAATCTGATCACTGATCATATCGTAATTTGATCAATGATCAGATTGAGGGGCTTCATGGCTGACACGAAACCAACCGTCCTTGTCACCGGTGCCTTTGAAGGCATCGGCATCAGAATCGCTCGGACGCTTGCAAAGAACGGTTACCGGGTATTCGGGACCAGTCGCAGCGCCCGTAGCACAGCTTTCGACGTTGAACCGGTACAACTCGACATGCGCGACACATCTTCCATCGAGGCCTGTGTGCGACATGTGCAAGAGACAGCCGGTGGCATCGACCTACTCGTCAATAATGCGGGCCTTACGATCGTTGCTCCTTCCGAGGAACTCCCCATCCAGCGGGCGCAGGAGATGATGGAGATTAACTTCTTCGGCGTGGCAAGACTGGTGAACGCCCTTTTGCCGGATATGCGTTTGCGCGGCTCGGGGCATTTGATTTTCATTTCATCGCTGGCCGGTCGGATGGGCATTCCGGGGCAAGGTTTCTATAGCAGCACCAAGCACGCCTTAGAGGGCTACGCGGATGGTCTTCGTGCCGAGCTCGCCAGTTTCGGGATCAAAGTCACGTTGCTTGAACCCGGATCACACCGAACCGAGATCATTGAGAAATCCCCGGAACCGGATTGGCCGACCCTCCAGGCCTATGACGGGACACGGGAGCATCTGCGCGCTGCAGCCCTTCGCGAAAATAAAAGGGGCGGCGACCCACAGGAAGTTGCTGATGTGGTGTTGCGAGCGGCACGGGCACGCAAGCCTAGGCTTCGCTACCGCATCAACCAGGACAGCAAGCAAGCGATGTTTTTCAAGTCGATCCTGCCCGAGACGACGTTCTATTCGATCCTGAACAAACGTTTCGGCCTGTAACGCGAGGAGGTTGCCATGAAGCGTGCCCTTCAAATCATGTTGATCATCGTCGCCGCCATTCCCTTTGTCTTGGGCGTCAGGAACCTCATCGGTGGCGCAGCAGCCTTTGTGCCGCCCGAAGCTATCACCCCTGCACTCGACAGCCAGATGCGTTTTTACGCGGTCTGGTTCATGCTACCGCTCTTCATCACGATCTGGATCGTCCGCAACCTCGAGACCGCTCGACCAGTCATGCAGATCACGTTCGGCACGATGGCTTTGGCAGGGTGTGCTCGGATCATCTCGGCCCTGCAGTACGGCATGCCTGAGCCAACGATGATCGTCGCAATCGCCATCGAAATCGGTGTGCTTCTGTTTCTCCCATGGCACCGCGCCGTCATGCGTCGATCCTTAGAAAGGGCCTATGTGTAAGAGGCTCGCCTATCAGAGCATCACCCCGACGATTGCGAACAATTCGCTCGCGACATCCGCTGAAACATACCGGTGGGTCCCAGACCCATGCATGAGGACGGCATGACGTCCTAAATCTGGCCGATTTGCGCACGATCATGGCTGTGGACTGCCTTGGCGGGACCATAAACAAGATCGCTAGTCTTGGATCTGAGTTTCGTTGCCAGATGGACCCTCAACATGAAACAACCCACCGCGTGTTCTGAAACTAAGCCATCAACGTTTGCCGTCCGAGACAGTTTTCAGTCAAGCGATTAATCATTTTTTATACTTATTTCTCCGCGCCTCAACGTTTACAGCTGCGTTTTATTGTTGCTGGCGGTTCTGCTCGAATTGAGTAACGTTCGCTCTCTTATGAGAGATTGCCGCTGCTTTCTTGGCGGACAAACTCATCAATTCGCTCTGCGATGATTTGATTGCCGTTTGGGCTAAGATGACACCAATCGATAAAGAAGTACTCGTTCTCATTCAGAGCAGCGCGCAGATCAAGAAAGACGTCCTTCAGGTCGGAAAATTCACCCTCGAGCAACCCGAGAACCAGGGGATAAACCGTTGCGTACTGTTTAGCCCATACCTCATCAAGCTCTAAATGTTCAACTTTACTCTTACTTTGGAAGGCGGTCGGCTGAAGCACTGCAACAAATCGAGCACCATGCCTTTCTGACTGTTCGCGGGCATCTCGCCAGTCAATCAACATAGACCGTGCAACAGCCTCTGCCTTTAAAGAGTTTTGATCACAATCATAGTGCGGAGTCGCATTTTTTGTCTTGATGAGGACTTTCTGTACTTCCTCAAGAATTTTCAGAGTTGGTTGGAGCGCGAAGTGAAGTGGTGGATCAGACCAGCCCTGGTTATCTCGCAGCACTTCGCGGATTCGGGTTTCCTGCGCATGACCAAATGCGTCGCTATTGTCGACGTGGCACTTTTGTAGTGCATCGTTGACGCCATCATAGAAGATAACCGTCTCTGGACGGTAACCCTCAGCAAATTTTTTCATCAGAAGATTGAGCTCTTGATGTGCGTTGAAGCCAATGCCTCCGAAGTTATCAACACTCAGGGCTGGATTAAGAACACCGTAGAATGAGGGTATGGTGCTGGCGTCGTTTGCTCCGACTCCCCATAGGGTTGAGCCGCCGAAGAAGGCAACGGATCGTTCTGGCTGCGATGCTGGAGAATGAAAGCTGCCACGCTTACCCTCTTCATCGATGGTAATGGTTTGACCTTGAAACGATTCATAGCTCCAACCGTAGAACGCATCGAATCTCGACCGAATTTCAGCATACTCAGCAAAGTGAGTCGCGGCCCAGTCGATGTCTTGATAATTTGGGAGCTGATGAGCGCTGTTGTATTCCTTCGGGCGAATCCGGTCATATATGGAAAGCCCGATAAGTGATCCAAAATTCATCAAGGTGATGAGGAATCCAAAGATCACTAGATTCAATACAGCCAACCGAACGATTTTTTTCATGCTTTATTCCACCCGCTAGAAGCATTCCGCTCAAGCCTTGGAGCCACATCGGAATATCCTTCTGCACGCCCCAAATTGCCACTCACCGAAGTCGCCGAGCGAGTGTTGTACCATTGCTTGCGGAGAGTTGTAGCGAATGCATGGACACGAGAAGAACGCCGCAGCAAGCGCTGCATGCTGTTGAGCAAAGCAATGCCGCCGACGATCAATCTTCCACGAAAGGTCACCGGGAGATAACTGTCATAAAGTTCGATCTTGCTGTCGCACCAATGATCCTTGAAAGCTTCATTGCCATAGGTGAAATCGAAGATCTTGATGTCCCTGCCGCAGCACCATTCTAGAAGTCGTCGAAGAAGGATGTTGCCGGGCGAATAGCGCGCAAATCGCCCATGGTCACGAGATAGAACCAGGCAACAAAAGTGGCCGCCCCGAATCAAACCCCATTGTGTAGCAATGATCTCATTGCGCACCCTTATACCGGCAAGTACGACGAGCCCGCTACGTGCATGAGTAAGAGTGTAGTCTTTAATGAAGTCGACATACGCCTCGTCGCGAAAGAGACACTTTACCCCTTTAAGGGTGTAACTTGCCGATTTCTGAGCTACCAGGGCTGCGACGGCCACATCAATCTCTTCTTCGGTCTGTGCGATGAAGAAATCGATGGGACCGTGTTGACCAAGTTTCTCCTCCTTCTTTCGCTCTTTTCGCCGCGTCTGACCGCTGCGCTTGCGCTGATAGTAAGCAGTCCAATCGGAACTCAGCCTAGTTTGCCAGCCGTAGAGCGGGTTCACATAAGTGCCAAGCTGCCAAAATGGATTTGGCTGATTTCCAATTTCGGCAGGCTGACGTTGAAAATCCGTGTAGTCGAAGCTTGGCAGTTCTCTGCAGATTTCCTGCCAAAGAGCATCAGTACGTCTTTGGTCGAACAGTCTTGCAGCTTCACTGGCAAGAATTGGTCCATTGTAGTCGGTTAGTCGACCACCAAGCCAAGTCAAAACGCGACTGAAAGGCCGACGGACGATGCCGAAGGGTAGAAGCATCAAAGGTCGATTGTCTTTTGTCTCGACGATGACGATGCACAGCTGGAAAAGGTGTTTGTGACCGATTGCCTTATAATGGGCCGATTGCCAATCATAGCTCTGGAAAACTAAAGCATCGCCCGCACTTTCCAAGAGTCGCCAAACCGGCTCAGCTTCCTCAAATGACCCACAGATTCGAAGGCTGAATGCTATTTTGTTAGAATCGCTCAGATCTGGCATCACCCATGCCCGGTAACTATTGATCAACGGACTTCCAAACATCTGACTGACCTTGAGGCCCCAACCAAGGCGGACGAAGATGCCCTTAAGGCGACAAAGTCAAAGCTTCTCGCATTTTTTGATGGTATTTCATAGATAAACGTCAGGAAAAATCTCTAGCGATGTAGGCTTGTGCAGCCTTGCAGTTGCCGAGGCATTTTCCAGTTGAAATCTATAGTTATTGACATCACCAAAGCGGATTGAGGTTCGACATCTGCCGCCCGAAGATACCAGCGGACAGGATCGCGTCGCAACGTAGGCCAGCCGAGCCATCAATTGTTTTGCCAGGGACTGAGGAACGTCAAAAACGCAGGCCTTAGCACCTCGCTTGTAGTAAGTCGATCAGACTGACCACAAGGTCAAAGAACGGCGCGAATCTTGCTCGACTTAAAGAGGCCGAACTGCCGCTATTGGACCCATGCGAGTTGAGCTCGATCGGGCTGATCCAAGCGAAATACCGTAACGACATCATCGACCTGGAGCATCGCCTACATTACTGACGGTAGGCTTCGCGGCTTCTATTCAGCTGAAGATGCCTGCAAGGCATTGGAACTGCTCAGCAGCGTAACTCCCGGATTAATCTGTGTGGCAGACATGATCGTGAAGCAATTTTCACCTGCCCTTAATCAATTGTCTCTAAATTGATGTGTTCTCGGCGAATCCACGGCTTTCACAAAGGAAGCGAGCGCACGCACAGCTGAGCAGGTAGTGCGTTGGCAGAGACTAGAAGCATGAGCCATCAAAAGGCACCCATTCGATCACTCGAGTTTGACACTGACGAGCAACAGCGTCTGCTTGGCGCGTTTGCTGGGTTGACCGAGCAGATGAGCAGAGCCTCTTCAAGAGAAGAGGTGCTTTCACTGGCCGCGACTTGGATCCCAAACATCGTCCCAGCGGATCGAGCCAGCATCACGTTTCCGATCGGTGATGAAGATCTGGCTGTCCACGCCTTGGAGGGCAATAAGGCGATTCCGATTGGGCTTTCACTACCTATCGCGAACACGACAACCGGGACGGCATTTCGTGAACTACGAACTGTCCTGACCGAAGACACAACCCAGCGTTCCGAAATGGACACTAAAATGCTGGCAGGCAAAGGGCTGGTGACCTGTATCAACGCGCCTCTGATCAGCCAAGGACGAGCCATTGGCACGCTTAATGTCGCCCATTGGAAAGCGGGCGTTTACAACGAAAGCCATGCGGCACTTCTTTTCCATACCGCCAGCATTCTTGCTGCCCAGCTCAATCTGCTCGATCGGTTCTTTACAACGCAAGAGAAACTCGAGGCGATGGTCGCCGAGCGAACACGTGAGCTGGAAACTCAAAAGGGGCGTCTGCAAACTGCGCTCGACAAAGAAAAGGAGTTGAGCGGGCTACAACGGCAGTTCGTCTCGATGGTCAGCCATGAATTCCGGACGCCACTAGCGATTATCGATGGTGCCGCCCAGCGATTTCTTCGCCGGCCGGAAAAGGCGACGTCTGAGAAACTGACAGCGTCGTTTAAAAAGATCACAAATTCCGTCAGCCGATTGATGGGCTTGATCGAGACGGTCCTTGATGCTGCCCATCTAGAAGAGGGAAGAATAAAATTCGAGCCTTCTGGCTGCGCGATCCGACATGTTCTTGAAGATCTGCAACGGGCCTATCTCGAAACCTATCCCACGCACCTTATCGAAGCAAATCTGAGTAAGCTACCGGCTCAAATCGAAGCTGATGAGCGACTGATAAGACAAGTCTTCTCCAATCTATTGTCAAATGCCGTCAAATACTCACCGGAAGGATCAACCGTCCGCATCGAGGGTTGGCAGGACGGCGAGACGGCAGTGATTTCGTTTCAGGACAATGGTGTCGGTATTCCTAAGGACGAGTTATCCCAGCTTTTTGAGCGTTTCTTCAGAGCGAGCACGTCAACTGGCATTGCCGGCTCCGGAATTGGCCTCCACTTGACCCGTCACTTCATCGATCTTCACGACGGCTCCATCGACGTCGAGAGTGCCGAAGGCGCCGGTGCCACGTTCACCGTCAGGCTACCCGTCGATGGTTGAGCAAGAAAAGCTGCACGCAATCGCCTCTACCATGCCATGCGTATCCCACACGAAGAGCGACCCTAATCAGGCCAATTGGCGACCAAGCAATTGAGCGATGCCCAAAAAGGCGTCACTAAATTTTAAGTGATGTGTGGGAAAATTGAAGTTACGCATCAACTCGGGGATTCACAGTTTTGTCTCGCAAAACCACATGGTTCTTTGGTCTGTTCGCCTGCCTCGGAGTCGCATTGATCGGCGTCATGCAATGGTCACTGCAGACAGCCAAAGGACCTTTCATTGTCGGCATTCTCCATCCAACGAAGAACGACCTTGAGACCTTCGAAGGCTTTCGCCAAAAACTTGCCGACCTCGGATACACCGAAGGCACTGATGTCGAACTGCGATATGACGGCCCGACCGGTCCTGGCGACAGTCTGACCAGGGCTGCAGACGAGATGGTTCGCGACGGTGTCGATCTGATTTTTGCGTCTGGGACACCAGCAGCTGTCGCTGCGAAAAGAGCGGCTGATGGGACTGATACGGCCATCGTTTTCGGCCCGGTGAGTAACCCTCTTGTGGTGGGTCTCGTTGAGACGCTTCGTCAGCCCGGCGGCAACGTTACGGGCGTTACGCTGCCGAATTCTGCGCCAAAGCGAATGAAGTGGCTCATCGATATTGCGCCAACCATGAAGGCCGTTCTTATCCCCTTT
Organism: Geminicoccaceae bacterium; assembly: GCA_028285265.1. GTDB lineage: Bacteria > Pseudomonadota > Alphaproteobacteria > Geminicoccales > Geminicoccaceae > JANQPX01. Next base: position 55,033 of record JANQPX010000022.1, on the reverse strand, counting down.
AATCCTAGCGACAACAGTTCTTCATCCTCGATGGAGCTTGCGAAAACTGCCGCTGAGACCCTGAACGTGGAGGTCATTCCCTATCAGGTCCATAACATCGACGAGGTTGCCGTGTTGGTCGACAATCTTCCAGAGGGCATTGATGGCATCTTTCTTCCCAGGGATTCCATGATTTCCGGACGTATGGCCGAAATCTCATCAGCTGCTGTCGCCCGCGGATTGCCGCTATCAACGCCTGGTTTGAAGCATGTCGGCAAGGGCGGATTGGTGAGTTACGGTTTTGCCCATTTTGAGGTTGGAGAACGCGCGGCGGAGCTGGCCGACAAAATCCTCAAAGGCGCCCCACCCGCCGATTTACCGGTCGAGACGGCGAGCAGCTTTTTGGCAATCAACCTAAAAACCGCTGAAGCCATCGGCCTCCCCATCCAACAAGATCATTTGAAATTGGCACGTGATATCGTCCGCTGATCGACATTTGGAGAGGCCTCGTTCCAATTCAGTGCCGTTGATGTCTCGTAAGAATGACATTAGGAGACGTTTTCTTCGATCCTATCTGGCTGTCGCAAGCGTTCCTTTGTTTCTCCTTGCGATTGTTGCCGGTTGGATCGGCGCGTCGTCGCTAAAAATCGCAGCAGAAAACACGCAGTCTGAAGTCAGCCTCCGTGTTGGAACAGAAGTTGCGAAATATCTCGAAAGTGTCGTCTTTACAGTCGAAACATTTGATCGACACTTTGGTTTTATCGATCTCTCAAAGGATGACGTCGAAAAACATCTCTTGAGGCTCGTTGCGGACAACCAAGCGATTCAATCAGCCTTTGTCATCACGAATGACAGTGAAAGGACTGTCGAGGTCTATGTTGACCGTGACGGTCTCTTTCCCGAGTCGAACAAATTCGTTTCGATGGCAGCAGCGCTCATTGATACTGTTTCAAAGGACGGCTTACCTACATTTGGATCGCTTCATCATGTCGACGCGAACGGCCGACCTCGGTTCATCTTTAACTACCCGCTCATCGAGCTACGCACCGGTCTCGTTCAAAAGACACTGGCGGTGACTGTCCGCGGCGAAGAGCTATGGAGAATCTTAAGGGCAATCTCAATCTCCAAACATCGCGACGTCTATGTCGTCGATCCAACAGGGCTCGTGATCGCGCATCGCGACTCGACAAAGGTGCTGCAGCGCCGAACGCTTGAAGGTCGGAAGAAGAATGGGATACGTCGCAGCCTAGATGGTGATCTGGTCATCGCCGCGTCTCATCAGGCCAATGTTAATGGTGCTTCATTCATTGTCATTGCCGAGCAACAATTGCTTGATGCTCTTGCGCCGGCCTTGCGCGTCGTTACGACTATTTCGATCTTCTTTATCTTGGGCATTATTTTAGCAGTCTGGCTTAGCAAGTTAAACTACAAGAAAATCGTCGAGCCTATCGAGATAATTTCTCTTGTGGCACAGGCTATTAGGAAAGGTGATCTGACACACCGCACAAACTTGAGTGGCGACGATGAAGTCGTTCAACTCGGCAACATCCTTGATGGAATGATTGATGATTTTCAAGAACTTATATCAGACGAGCGCGACGCCCGCGAGCGCCTTGACGTGGCGCTAGAAGAACTAAGTGAGCTCAATTTCTCCCTTGAAGCTCAGGTCAAAGAGCGCACAGGGCAGCTTGAGTTGGCGTTGGATGCAGAGAAGCAGACCAATGCTTTGCAGCGTCGCTTCGTAGCGATGGTCAGCCATGAGTTTCGAACGCCGCTTGCGATCATCGATGGACAGGCCTACCGGCTTGTCAAACGCGACGATACGTTCACATCTGATCGAAGAATAGCCTCGCTCGAGAAGATCCGCGGCGCCGTCCGTCGATTGACCAATCTCATGGAAAGCGTCCTGAGTTCCGCTAGCCTCGAAGCTGGATCGATCACCTTCACTCCAGAGCCAATGGATCTCAGAGCGCTGGTTCAGCAAGCCTGTACGGCGCAGCAAGAAGTCAGTCACAGTCACAAAATTCATGTCGATATCGATGACTTGCCTGATACCTATTTGGGTGACTCAAAGCTTCTCTATCAAGTGATCTCTAATCTTCTCTCCAATGCTGTAAAATACTCCCCTGATGCGGATCGCGTCGAAGTTAGCGGCAAATCGATGGCCAGGGGCCTGGAGATCACCATTCGCGACTTTGGCGTTGGCATTCCCGTTGACGAGTTGCCAAAAATCAGCGAGCGCTTTTTCCGTGCCAGTACGTCATCGGGCATTGAAGGCACCGGCATTGGCCTCAATCTCGTGAAAGCATTGATCGATTTGCATAGCGGTGCCATGGACATCGCCAGCGAAATGGGTCAGGGCTCCACGTTTACCGTGACACTTCCGAACAAGCCTAGCGTTGCCGACAAAGACGCCGCCGCTGCTTGAGCCCCAAGTTCTTTCGAGATTGAATCGATAGCGCTCTTACAATCGTCAACTGATGCCAACCGCCAAGCTCAAAAGAGCTTCAGCCAAGATGGTGGCATCATCCCCCAAGGGACGACCGCGCCCCTTTCCACTTTGGTCAGCTGGTCAGCCAGCGTCGCCCCAACGCTCCTCGAGTTGGCATCAGGAGCCGTACGGCAATCGTCTCAGAATTGACTTGTCCCTCCCCAGAAAAGATCGTTGATCGTCGTTTAGGTTTCCTCCTTTCTTCCGGCACCGCCATCAAATAACAAGAGAATTCAAGTGAGGTTTCGGTCTGTCTTGGCAGCATGTGGACACCACCTAAGCGGCGCAACCTCGAGCGCAGTGAGCGGACGCCATCATTGAGTGGTATGATTTCGCAAGCGAACGTCAAAGGCTTCGGAGGATCGACATCAAGCGACGAAGGATCAATTCCCTCCATGTCGAAGAGTATCGCTTCAGCGACAATGCCTCACACTGGCTCTCCATCACTACACCAACAAATATTGAGGTGTGTGATCCTAATCACATCTGGAACGTGATCACCGTGCGACAACGATCTTGTTACGGTGGCTCACCCCCAAAAGCGCCTTGCTCAAGAGCTAACGTAACGGTCCGATCGGGCTATAGGCCCGGAAATTTGAAGATCATCCCCCTATGATCTTCTCCCAAATTTTATCACGATCAGCCAGGCCCTCGGGCCTGGCTTTTTCATTGACCTGGTGCCTCGAAAGGGCTCGTGACGTCGTCGTGCCAGTTTTTGATGATCTGCAGATAACCGGACGTCTCTTCAGCACGTACTGAGTTGGGTGATTGATCATGAAATCCCATGCCGTCACAGGCCATAATTTTGCAGCTCTTTGATGTCGCGGGATGGCAATCGATCGAGGCGTTAAGCCGTTATCACCCCGAGAGATCATGGGGCACATGAAGACGCTCCTTGGGAGTTAGCAGCACTGGCCAAAGACCGCCTCATAGGCCTGCTTAGAAAAGACACAACTTATTGTCCGCTCTTCACCAAGATGCAAGTTGCACCGTAGGAACGGCAATCATGCCATCCCCCGGCTTACGCTGGCGCTCCGCAATCAGAGGTCCAGACATCTTCTCGCCCCTCTTCATCCGTTCTATGACCAAATAACCCCTTCAAAAACGACATAACAGCGAAAGAGCGATGCTTTCGGCCTTCTTCCAAGGCATTGTCGATTGCGTTCTGATCAAGTGTCTGGGCTTTGGCATGGCTTTGGATCAGCGACATGATCGTATCCTTATCTCATGGCCTAGATGCACTTCGCTTCGAGGCCTTTACATCTGCAGCTGATCGTAGACCTTGGCATCGTGAATGATAATATAGTCAATTTTCATAGGATTTTTGCATCTGATGCAAAAATAGAAGAAAATCCATGCCGATGCTTCCGTTCATATGTCACCCAGCTGTCATGCGGTCGCACAACAGCCGATAAATGCGCAGCTGGCCGTCGACATGATGATCCATGCGGTCTAAGAACGCCGTATCCAATTCGCCGATGTTGGGCGCTAAGCAAAAAAGGGACTCTATGAGCATCAAGTCGCCGAAAGCATGCACCAATCTGATTTTCTCAAGCGTCATCGCATGCTCATTACAAATGATCTCTCATCCCACTGCCGCACAGCAGGCGGCACAAGCGAATACGGCGGAACGTGTCCCCCAGAAAAAGTCGGAGATCGCCGACGTCCAGGCTACGTTTGGCCCGATGCTCGAAGCGCATATGAAGGCAGCGCAACCGGCGGGATTATTTAGCAAGTTCTTCGGAGGCGATAACGTCGAGCTCGTAGGAGCTTGGTCGGGTAGTCCGACCGAATGTGACACCAACAGGCTTCTCTTCTTTGAAGAAGATGACAAAACGCAGATCGTTGCATGGTGGACGCAGCCATTGTCGCTAAGAGACGGAGGCTTGATCCCATCTCTGACTGGTGAATGGGCAGTCCAGGACGATACCATTGTCATGAACTTTGACGAAACCACGATCAACCAACCCTTCACCGGTGGCGCAGTTACGACAAAGCCTACTGACATTGAAATTAGGCTTGAGCTCCATCAGGAGGACGATAGCGAGCTTTTGCTCGGTGTTCCGGATGGCAACATGACGTTAGCAGCTGCAGAAATCTTGGACGGTGCTAGCAAAAAGTCGTTCGTCCGATGCGCTCATTCGTCTTAGCCACCACCTGATTGCTGCACGTCAAACTCAATCATCGTTGGGTATGCCTGAAGCTTACCGCTGAAAAACCCGTTGCACGCTAGGTCTCGTCTTGGCTGCGTCGGCTATTCTTTTCACATTTGGGAATTCGTCGATCGACGGCTGCCCACGTGATGGCTTCAGCCAGGTTGTGAGCATGAACAGATACATGTCTGCAGCGCTGAACTTGTCGCCGAGCACCCATTCATCATCACCGATCTGGTCATTGACGACCTGCCATGTTTCGCGAAGACGTCGAAGGCCACGACGCTGGGCACTAGGTTCCTCGGCGGGCGTGTCCGCGAAGCGTTCGGGATAGTAGTCAAGCTGGAAGGCGTTTTGCACCGAGGATGAAAAATAGACGAGGGTCTGAAGGAACAGGCCACGCTTCGGATCGTCAATGCCTGGTGCTAACTTAGCTTCCGGGTGGCGATCGCAGAGGAAAATGGTAATCGCCGCACATTCATACATGGCGCTGGAGTCCCAGAGGAGGACGGGGACCCAGCCATTTGGATTCAATGCCAGTTGCTCAGGGGGTCTCGGCTTATCCATGTCGATCGTCGTCGGTATGAGGTCGTACGGAGCCCCGATTTCTTCGAGGATCGCCCGAACTCCCATGGCGGCACTGTCCGGTGCATAATAGAGCCGATACGTCATTGGCGTGTCCTTCCCATTTCCAAGCCGACGAGCATAATTCAAGCCAGAGTTTTCTTGGAGCTTGTTATGCCATCAACATGGGATTCGAGGCTGATCTTGAAAGGTGAGGAAGGATGACGCAGACCCGACGTCTTGGCCACACAGCAATCCTCTGGTCGGTCATCGGATGCATCGCTAGTTCAGTCTTGGGCAGTGGCGATGTTCTCGGAAAGGACACTGAAACAGCGGAACCAATACGCTCGATCACACCGGCAGAAGAGAAATCACTGTTGAATGGCTATCGGCGCTATCAGGGTACCTGCGCCCATTGTCACGGACCGGACGGCGTTGGCGGCTCCTTCGCCCCCTCCCTCATTGACAGTCCGCTACCTTACGCAGGGTTCAAAGCCATCGTCGAGAATGGCAGCGCTACCGGGACGTCAGTTATGAAGGGGTTCGCGAAGGATCCAAATGTCATGGATCATATCGAGGACATTTATGCCTATCTATCGGCCCGGTCAGAGGGCTGGGTCGGCCGGGGCCGACCAACATTCTGATTCAGAATGTCGATCCGGCTCCGTGCATCGACAATGTTCGCATCATTAATCTGCAAGCGCGGTTTGGATCTTTTGAACAACCGAAAGGCTCTCACCGGTGTGCACCAGCTCTAAATGCTCAGGTGCATTCGACGTACCGAATGTGCCGACTGAAACGGTCTCAGTCTGACCAGGCTTCATGGTGCCGACAAAACGAATGGGTGCGCCTTGGACATCAGCATCGAAATGCGGTGCGATTGTCGTCACGACCTGATAATTCTGATCGTCCGACGTGTAGTAGATCGACACGGCATGATCACCGAGGGTGAATGAACCAGCCTGCATCGGCTGAAGTTCGGCGGCGCCAGCAATCGAGGGCAGGGAAATAGCAAGAGCGGCAAGAGCAAGACGCGTTTTCATTGTTACGACCTTTTTTGTTCCGTCCGTTCGGTAGTCGATCCGGACTTGATGATTTTATGCCTATCACCGATCACATCATCGTTACTGTGACGGTTGCTACACGGTGCGCAATTTATCGATTTTTGCTGCTTCCATCCGTCACCGACAGGTCCAACTCGCATTGAAACTGATCATCATCATCTTAAAAAACTTCATTTTCTCAATGAGTTAAACCTCAAACCCAATCAGACGCCACACACAACAAGTGCGCGCGATCATCGACAAAAAAGTCACTCGGACTTCGTGATCTGTCGTGAAGATCGGAAAAAAATGTGCTCGGGAGACCATCTAAACCTACTCGACGCGATGATGTGACCAGCAGATCGAGCATGAGGGTCGACTGACGAAACTCGTGCCGCAACGACATGACAAATGTTGCCGTCGACGTTCTCTCAGAAACAGGATGTCGCGACAGAAGCATGCGCGAAATCACCAAACGAGCATCGGCATCAAAGGAAACGCTTGACGCTTGGTTTGACGACGAACGGGGTTTATTCGAGGCCATCATCCTGCACAATGTCTATCTGTCCCGACGCTACGATTTGATGAAGATGCATCGACGGAATTCGTTCTAAGCGACGTCGACCCTGTGCTTCTCGAGCTTCTTCTTGGCAATAGCGCCAGAGCGATCAATCGCGCCGTCATCTCCTAGGACAAATCTGATCGCACAGTGGCGGAAATCCTCGCAGATTCCTGACGAGAAGCCACGCTTCCTCTCGTCACCGAATTCCTTGAGGTCCATCAAGATCGCGGGATCTTGGGAATTTAGGCGCCGACCGATGCAGCGCAAAGATCGTGCATCCAAATATCCAAGATCCCCAGTCCAACGAGACGGGCTGTACCGCGACTTATAAGCAGCGCCAGTTCAGGCTTTGCTGGTTTCAGTCTTTAAAAAGGGGGGGGTTCGAACTCGATTGCGCCCTCATTCAATGCTATGATCCGGCGGAGCCCATCCGCAACCCAGAGACGTCATGACTCCAAGCATTGGCTCCGGCTATCATGGGCAGCACCCACCGTCACGGGTTGGACGTGATTGCCAATGGGCGCAAGGCGATTTATGCCTTCGTCTTCTGACGCTAGAAGTCTTGCAAGGCTTTGAAGTCAATCGCCTTGAAGTAAGCTTCTTTGTCCGCAATCGGCGCTGAGCCGGTAACCTGCACCATGAAGCGATTGTGGATCATGGCTTGGATTTCGCCATCTCCTGTCGCGATCACCTTCTGACCGCCAAGCCGTTTCATCTTTCCACCGCTGGCAGCGGCCATTGTGGGATTTGTAAACATCGCCATCATCGCCGCGATCATCGGACTATCAGCCATCACTTGGATCTCGACATTCTCATTGTCACGACGGTAATCAGCGCCAGCGCTCATGCCTCCGCCAAACATCGCCATACCTGCTGCGGCATCATTTGTCGCTGTCTCTTGAGACCAACCGTCAAACGGTGCTGGCAGGACAGTATTCAGAGCCTCAGCTTGTTTCTGCGCTAAAAGTTGGGCCACATAGTCGATCTCACTCTTTGCGCCGGCAACATCGCCGGACTGATAGGCATCGAGCGCTGCCCCCATCGAGTCTTCAATCTCGTCGGCCGACAGCGGATTCGACGCAAAGCAGATAAACGTCAAAAGAAAGGCGCTTTGGACAAAGCCTGAATGTTGGCGTGAGCGCTGCTTCATGTGACTCGTCCTTAATGTTGATATTGATGGTGAGCGAACTAGAGCGTTTCACCTGAACGAGCCGTGAATAGCAAGACCTTTTGCCAAGACGTCAATCATGTTGTGAGCCTCCAAAGCCAGTGCCGTCAAAGGAGGAGGACCGAATTTACGTTGGTAACGGTACCTCTATCCAAGACTTGGCTACGAACACTTCTGGAGACGTCATCGCACAAGCGAGACCACAGCAATTTCTCCAATGACTCCTTGCTGCGCTCGGCGAGCTTTTCCTCGGAAAATCCTTTGTTGCGTTGGGTGGTCTTTTTGCCCGTTCCGATCCTTCACTGACCTCTGCCCATTATGCTGACATGTTTACTCAAAAGGCCTGCAACAATTGGATGAGCTTGGTCAACAACGTCTCGAATTTTCCCATATTCCATGTCTTTTTCATGCTCTGAGGTGATCAATTGTTAAGACTTGCCAGCGTATTTTTGCGTCAACTCGGATTACTGTCGGGACGCTTTATCGATGCATCACTCACGCGCATTACTCTTTGCAGGGTTCGGCGGCGTCATCTTTCTTATGGTGATCATTGTCGGCGTCGCTATTCATTCGATGCAAATGATTGGTCAACAATATGCTTTCGCCACGAGCCGAGATCTGAACGTCGTCTTCTCCCTCGAGAATCTGCATGCTGGCGGCCTCAAGCTGATCGCGTCAAGTAACGAGGTGGCGTTGCTTGCCTCCACTGGTCTTTCTGACGATGACGACGAGATCGACGATGAGGACAGCGCCAATGCCCGCGCCACGGAGCGCAGTGAAATCGACGAGGCCATTGCGCAACTGGAGAATAACCTCGTCACCTTCAAGAAGGATGGAGGCCATCTCGATCACGATGGGGCGCCACTCGTTGACCCCTCGCTTTTGGCAGACGTCGAAGTCCACGTCGCCTCGCTCATCAAGACCGGCAAGCATATGGTCCGTGTTGCTTCATTCGAGACACCCTCAGCTGTCGAACTCTTCGAGGCCAAGGAGGCATTGGAGGACGTCGAAAAGGCGTTCCTAAAGACAATCGGTCAGCTCTTGGAGGACCGGGAAAAGAAGTTTGAAGCCGGCCGCATTGACGTGAAGGATCTCATCGGTGAGCGGCTCCATCTTCTTCTCATTGGGACCTTGCTGGCCAGTATCATCGCCCTTGGCGCCGCCCTTCTTTCTGGGCGGGGCATTCTCGTGATCTTGAAGAAGCTAGCGGGTACCAACGCCCAACTACGCGACCTCAACACGGCCCTCGGTACTGAAATAGAGCAAAAGGAAGTCGCCAAAGAGGCATTGGCAGAAACGAACGCCTCCCTTAGGCAGCGCACCGAAGAGCTCATCGCTGCTCAAGAAGACCTCCTGCGCCAAGACCGCCTGGCCACCCTCGGAAAGCTAACAGCCACGGTGAGCCACGAGATTCGAAATCCTTTGGGTGCCGTGCGAACGTCGCTCTACCTAGTCAAGCAAAAGACGGCAAACAGCAAACTCGGAATCGAAAGGGCACTGGATCGTGCGGAGCGTGGAGTCATGCGCTGCGACAACATCATATCGGAGCTTCTGGACTTTGCCCGCGAAACCGAGCCTAAGCTTGAGCCGACACCGATCGATGAATGGCTAAAGACCGTTTTCTCCGAAATAGCCTCTCCGGACGATATTGACATCCGTCTTGACCTGCATACTGACGGTGCGCTGCTTTTGTGTGACCGGGAACGGATGCGAAGGGTCCTGGTCAATTTGTTCGACAATGCCTGTCACGCAATGTCCGAGAATCCGCCAGATCAGACCCGTTGCTTCAACGTCAATTCGAGGATTGCAGGCGATTCCGTGACCATAGAATTCACTGACAACGGCTCCGGCATGGACGAAGCCACCCTTAGCAAAATCTTCGAACCACTGTTTTCGACCAAAAGCTTTGGCGTCGGCCTGGGGCTGCCGGCCGTTAAGAAGATCATCGAGACCCACAATGGTAGCCTCGACTATCGAAGCGAGCCTGGCAAAGGCACAACGGCTTGCATCACGCTGCCCTTGGACGTGAAGCAGGAAGTTGCCGCATAGCGTTCGATCTCAAAAGCGACCACCAACACAAGTCAACGGGCAAACCTAGCGAGCTGGGCGCTCACTTTCCCGTTACGATGTCGAGGGGTGCGAGGCATAGAGACGGGCCCGTCAGCTACGCCTTCTGTGTAGAAGCGTTGGAGACCCAAAGGCGGTCTTTGAGCCTTCCGGCGTGGTGTCTGAAGCCTGTTGCCGACGGGTCCAGTCCTGCAACCAGCATGGAAAGTCCTCAGCAGGCAGCGGTTCAGCGAAATAGAAACCCTGGGCTTCATCGCACCCGATAGCGCGCAAGAAGTCGAGCTGTTCTTGTGTTTCGACACCTTCAGCGACGGTGACCAGACCAAGTCGATGCCCCAGTTGCAAGGCGGTCTGGCAGATGGCCTGATCTTCTTGGTCGCTCATGAGATTTTGGATGAAGGATTGATCGATTTTCAGGCGGTTGACCGGATAGGCCTTAAGCCGCGCAAGCGACGAATAACCAGTTCCGAAGTCATCTAATGCAAGCTGGACCCCGAGACGACGCAGTCGATCGATCCTGGCAACGACATCCTGGCCAGAGTCGAGAACGGCGTCCTCGACCAACTCGATCTCAAGGCGAGCTGGCGGCAAGGCAGTCGCTATCAGGGCTGCTTCTACCGCATTGACGAATTGATCGTTGCGCAACTGGCGCAGGGAGGCATTGACTGCCATCCGAAGCGGCGGCAGGCCCTGATCAAGCCAATGTTGCGCCTGACGGCATGCGGTTTCGACAATCCAATGCCCGAGATGAGTCGTTACGCCTGAGGCTTCGGCAGCATCAAGAAAATCGGCCGGCTGCAGCATCCCACGTTTGGGATGACGCCAGCGCAGCAAAGCCTCAACGCCGCAAACTGCATGTCTTGATAATGACACGAGCGGCTGGAAGTAGAGCTCGAACTCACCATTGACGCGAGCGCGTTCGAGATCGCCCTCAAGTTGATGCCTTTCTCTGATAGACGTATCGAGTTCGGCGTCATAGCAACGCATCCGATTGCGTCCAGCAGATTTGGCGGCATAAAGCGCAATGTCAGCACGACGCATCAGCTCACCACTTTCATCGGCGTCGAGCGGACAAAGACTGACACCGATGCTCGCACCAACCTCCAAGGTCATACCGTCAATGACCATTGGATCACGCATCCTCTGCAAGATCAGATCCACTGGACGGCTGATATCGTCCGAGCTCTCGAGGTTGACGATGGCGATGGCGAACTCGTCGCCACCCAGCCGAGCAACAACATCCGATGCCCTGATACAGTCAGAAAGACGTGCCGCAATACACTGCAGCAACTGATCGCCCATCTGATGACCATGGGTGTCATTGACTTGCTTGAAGCCGTCTAGGTCCAGGATCATAATAGCTGCAATTTTAGAGAGGCGCTGGCTTTGGACGACAATCTGGTCAAGCTGCGTCAAGAATGCGTACCGATTTGCCAAGCCCGTCAGACTGTCTCGTAAAGCAAGAGCTTCTGCCCTCTCTTTCGCGACTTCCAACGCCTGGACCATACAACGATTGTCCTGTTTGAGCCGGACAACGTCGAGGGCACGTTTGAGAGCCTGGAAAAGCTCCTCCGGGTCGACGGGCTTCGTTAGATAATCATAAGCACCGACCTTAAGGGCGCCGATCGCTGATTCCTTGTCGGCATTGGCAGTGATCACCAGGCAAATGCTCTCCGCGCCAGTTTCCTTGATACCGGTGATCAAATCGAGTCCGCTTTCGTTGCCAAGGCGCAAATCGACCAGCACAATCTCAGGCTCGAAATCTTCTAAGCAGGCCATCGCGCCGCGGACATGATGGGCCACAGCGATGTGCCAACCCTGGGCTTCGAGAAGGTCTGCAATGCCTTCTGCGCCATCTTGATCGTCGTCGACAATCAGAACACGATTGGAGGTTGAGGGCGTCAAGAGCGAGGCCTGGCGCCTGGCTTCAAGAGCTCATTCAGGGAGCTCATGAGTACTGAAGGGTCGAAGGGCTTAAAGAGAATGCCCGACACTGCCGGATCGCGGAGGCAATGTTCTGCATCGCCTTGATCCTTCGAACCGGCGCAAAGAATAATCGTAGGAACGACACGACCAAGCTGCTTCATCTCGTAGCAGACTTCGAGGCCCGAAATGACAGGTAACTCCAGATCGAGGATGAGTAAGTCGAGCGGCTCATTTCGGAGAATGGCTAGAGCCTCCGGCCCGGTATAGGCAATTCGCGCTGTGTGCCCCCCCGCGAGTAACTGCTGTCCCAGCATTTCAGCGAAATTCGCATCACCGTCGGCAACCAACACGAGCGCTTTGGGCTTCTTCGGATTCTGGAGATCATCGATCAGGGCCATCACATCGTCGACCGCCACAGGTTTATGGAGCACGCCGGCGGCCCCCTGCTCTAAAGCTTCATCAAGCAGGTGCTGCACGCTGAACCCTGTCATCATGACGACATGGGCGTCGGGCTTGGCTTTCTTAATCTCAAGAAAGCTCTCGACGCCGTTTTTGCCCGGCATCATGACGTCCATAAACGCGATATCAAACTCCTGACGCTTGAAGACCTTAATCGCCTCCCTGCTGTCATAGACAGTGGTGACGTCATGAGCCTTGAGTTCCAGGACATCAGCGAGGCTGTCCGCAACGTCGATATCGTCATCGACCACCAGAATCTTCAACGTCGTCATGAAGCGGAGCTCTCCCAAGAGAGCGTCAAGAGAGACAACAACGTTGTTGGCATTTCCGGGTCACGAGAATCCTGGAAGCGCGCTCGAAGCTGTTGTGCCGTCTCGCCGAACACAACGCTCACGACCAAGAAATAGCAGACCCATGAAGGCATTAAGTCATCCCGGCGTCTCAGCGACGGATGTCGTCCTGAAGCGGCTTCAATCGCCAGCAGACCCACGATTAACGGAAAGGACTTAATAAAGGTTTGAGATACGGCCGCCTGTCGCATACGCCTTTTAAAACTAGGGACCCGCCAATTCAAAAAAACATGACGAAAAATCATTGTTTCGAGGTTTTATAGCCGGCTCATTGAGCCCGACATGATACTGGAAGAAAGCACCGAACAGAAAAGATAGCGCCAACGGGTACCAACTCGGACAGAAATGGAGAACTCATGAGTGAAAACGACAACTATGACGCCTTTCTAAGCCCCTTCAATCGGCATCTGGGCATGCGCATCACGGAATGGGAGGAAGGGCGTGTTCGCCTTACATGTCGCATTCAAGACTTCATGGGTAATCGCTCTGGTGCCGTCCATGGCGGTGTCACCGCGACCCTCTTAGATGCGGCCTGCGGCTATGCCGTCACCCACCCCATGCCAGATGGCACGAAGCGCTTGGCCGTCACCCTCTCCATGACGACCAATTACACAGGTGCTGCACACCAGGGCGAGTTGACCGTCAACGCGGTGCGCAAAGGTGGCGGCAACACCATTACCTTTGCAGAAGCTACCATCACCAACTCTGACGGTGATCACGTTGCGTTCGGCACGGCAACATTGCGATACATCAAGAGGTGAGGAGATCCACGCTGCGGTCAGATCCGAAGCGATGCCCATCTTTGCCGATCGGTCTTCCGATCAACAACGGATCTTGATCGTCTGTCGGCCCCATCAAGGAGGAAACAGACCATGGTTAAGGGAGCATGCAATTGTGGCGCTGTTGCCTTTGAGATCGACACCGATATCTCGGATGTCTTTGTATGTCATTGTTCGATCTGTCGACGATTTACAGGCAGTAACGGAATCTCGGTCATTGTTGTCGACAACAGTTTATTTCGATGGGTGCGTGGCGAAGATCACGTTGTGACCTGGAAAAAACCGAACGCCGATTGGCAAGCAGGGTTTTGCAAGGTGTGCGGATCATCTTTGCCAGGGGCCAATGATGAATCGAAGACATTTGTGCCCGCTGGGCTAATCTCAGAAGGTGGCCAAGACCTCAAGGTGAGACACCATATCTGGGTGGGTTCGAAAGCGGACTGGGATGAAATCAGGGATTCCGGTAAGCAACACCATGAAGCCTTCGAGGGATAGTGGGAATCAAAAAGCTAAGAACGTCTTGCCGAACGCCTGATCCAGCGCGTTCAGGACCACTTAAAACGCCAGCTTTTTCGGAACAGCATGAAACTGCACAAAGACTCAAGGGCCGTTGCTCCAGGGACTTGCGCATTTTTCGAGTCTGAGCACCTGCATTTGTTGGCAAAGTACGATGGATCTCGTCCTCGGCCATGAGCGCATCGCTCGCCCGTTCGAGCCACCAGCGGAGTTTCGCTAATGTAGACTGAGGAGCAGTTGGATGTCGTACCGGCTCAGCGGTTTCAGTAACTTTCTTTCTTCGGCCGAAAGCTTCGTTCTGTCATCGATGTGATTTTTCAGGACAAAAGCGATTTCGGTTGTCGGTTGATAGTAGAGATCGGCATTCTCTCGGCTGAGCTCTTCTACCAGTCTTTGAAGTAATTTCTTCTGCTTCTCGGCGGTCGTTTCTTCATCTTTCTCTTGCATATCAGCTTGTGTCCTTGTCTCGGTAAAAACGTTAGACGGATCGCAGATCGCTCAAAGCGATCAAGATACGGCAAGTGGGCTTTGATGAGGCGGCCGCCAAACTCTAAATAGATATTGGTTGGGGGGTGTTGAGCTCAGACCCTGTGATTCCTGAGGCTTTTTCCCCTATCTTGAGAGGGTGCTCATAGAATGAACGTCTGTCGGTCTTGCGTCAATTCAGCCGAAAGACTGCGATTCGCGATCCAGAACGGAGCGCTTATCGTCCCGTTGCAATGGATCAATCTTCAGGAGCGGCGTTTCTCGCGTGACGTTACGCCTTTTCGCCGTTTGGGCGGCGGCCCAAGGTGAACTGATTGGCTGTAGTCAAATGGTCATCGTAACAGCCTTGTTCCGATGGTTCGTCGCATGGTGTCGCCAATACCGCGACCTTGGCGAGCACGATCTCGGCGGGTCTGCTTCTGGTGATCGCCAGGCCTCGTAACGAACCCCTTTGAACGTCGATGTGGAGCCCGCTGAACTTACGCCCAACTGAGAAATCGCTTGAGGTCGAGGACGGCGGCGAGATCCTCATGGCATCCCGGCTCAAAATGAAAGGCCTGCCAGCCAAGTGATCTGGCAGCGATAATATTGGGTTGGTGGTCGTCAACAAGAAAAAGCTTGCCTGGGTTGACGCCTAGGGTCCCAGAAACAGTTTCGAAGAACGCTGGATCGGGCTTGGCGACGCCAAGACGACCGGACGCAAAGAGAGACTCAACGCGTGCCGCAAAGCCCATGTCAGATTCAATATATTGTGCTCGCCGCGCCTCATTGTTTGTGGCAATAACATTACGAAAGCCCGCCTGCTTGGCGGCCTGCAAAAGCGTTAATGACATTGGATCCACGAGGTCGTCCTTGGCAAACCAATAGGTCAAGATGTCCTCTGAAGATCCCACAAATCCTATGTCGTCGGCCCATTTTCGAATAAGATCAAGAAGATCAATGCGGCCAACAATCACTTCCTTGAATGGACCATCGAAGATGGCCTTTTGGAAGGCGTCGAATGGCTGGCCGAGATCGGTTTCGAAGTTGTCAGCCCAGACAAAACGTCCATCGATGATGTTTCGGTTTAAAACCCCATCGAAATCCCAAACAACAACATCAATGCCAACCATGAAGATCGTTCCCTTCATGAGGGTGGTATCTGGCCTTTTTCGCACCTTCATCAGGCAAGGCTCTAGCTTGCTACGCCATTAAAAGCCGTCAACACCGTCCGCAATTCCATCGGGGTCTGGAAAGACATCGGTGACGAATCTGTCCTCGCCTGGGCGGGCACAACGGATGAGCGTCATCTGCTGAATAAGGGTTCCTTGGATTTCAATGACGACGCCCTGATTGTAGTTGGATGCGGTTTCGAACAGTCGCTGAGATTGTTGGTGAATACATCTCCGGGTCCTTGGAGATTTTCGTTGCCTAAAACGGAAGTGGCGACGCCGGCAATCTCGGCGTCAGGGCCTGCGTAGTTGATCAAGGTTACGCACCCTTTGAGGAAGACGCTCGGTAGAGGAGGCAAATCGAGATCAACGTCGAAGATATCGTCGAAGATGCCGTCAACCTCGATCGCAAACCCTAAAAGCGTGTGAGCTTTCTGATGACGTCCGGTGTGACAAAGAGTGACTTCTTTTTGGACTTTTTCACTGTTTTCCCCTCATGCAGTCGTTGCTTAGCAGCGTAGACAGATAGGGTATCATCACACCAGGCTCTTGATCATGGCGGTAAGGACAAGACGCACCATGAAATCCCGCAAACCACGGACCAAGCCCAGGGACTCAGTTGTTTGACAAAAGGAAACAGCTCAGATTGGTTTTCGACTAGGTCTGTTGCACGAAAGCGCGGACAAATTTCGAGCAGCCACAGAGTGTGTTTTGCGGAAACATCTCGGTATGCCTGGCGGCTGTCCTTCGTGAAACCGAGTCTTGAATTATCGTCTGGACTTCCAATCAGAGCAGGGCCGGTCGATTCGAGCTCCCCATCTGTGAAGCCCTCCCGAGTAAGCTTTTGCTGGCAATGCCACGCCTTTGCCTTGCAGGGAGGACTGACACCGGTCCAAAGCCATACCAGCCGCCATGATGGCCACAGATGGCCATCGGTAGATGGCGACACCCCGCGATCTCAACGTCTTCGTTGGCAACAAGAGAAACGGTCAAGCGCCCCTCTGTTCGGAGGCGATTTATAAAAGAGGCGGTGAGCCACCCATACCAAAGCACTGATACACTTTGTCACAAAAACACCTGATTCCGACAAAGCTTTGCGACATCGTCCGCCTACAGTCCTTCGTGATGAGCGTGGTTGTTCCGCCTACGGATCGGCCGTGACCGACGTGAAGGAGATAAACCCATGGCCGGAAAGATGCAGCTTTTCAACTCACCGTATGCGATTGGAACCTTGTTGATCCGCCCGGCTATCGAAGTAGCGCCCCACATCTTGGGGCTTGCCCTCATGCACAAAACCGCAGCCTGGATTCGTACTCTCATTACGACACTGATGGCAGGCACCATCTTCCTGTCCCTCCCGGCTGCCGCGAAAGACGACGCCGAGGTGATCCGTGAGATCAGCGATATTGAAGTCGACAAGGAGCATTTACGGCAGGCCGTCGCATCGAGAACCCTGACATGGCTCACCGGCAGTTCGTCAAACAACGATCATATCTCGGTGGGCAGGCTGGCTAACTTCTTCGGCTTCGTCGCTCTTCGCGTTTCCAGCGGTCACAGTCTGAAGAGGAGTGCTGTTGCCAAGAGTACCTTAGCAATCTTGACCGAGCCTCAGCTTGACGCCTTGGTTACCTTGGCGAAGGCGCAAAAGGAACCGTTTGAACGCACGCAGGCTACACGTTATGCGATGAACCGCGCACTCGAGGGGCTACTCGTCGGCGAAACGATCTCCAAGGACGAGTTCTTGGCGCTTGGCGCTGCTTACGGCGCAAGCGAGGCCGAACTTGGGCGCGTTATCGGGCAAGGCTTAGGTGACGTTGCTCAGACGTTGACGGCAGATCAGCACACCAAACTGGCCATGATCCGATCCGCCAATCTGGCGGGACGAGGTCATGAGAGCGAACACAGCAATCATAAGATTCGCGTGAGCCAAGAGGATAAGCAGGAGCTCGTCAACATTGCAGCACGCTTCTTGAGCTGGACCACAGGGTCCAAGGAATTCAACGATTTCGAGGTTGTCGGCAAACCTAGTCAGCATTTCGGCTTTGTCAGCTTACGCATGGAGTCGAATCACGGGGTTAGACGCGGCACTGTCGCCAAGGAGGTTTGGGCTATGCTGGCGTCGGATCAGCAGCAGATGATCGATGCCGCTGTCGATCACAACGCGACGACATTCGACGAGTTCCTGGCTATCCGGGCACAATTGATGCGTACGCTTGAAACCGCCCTTGCCGGTGACGTGATTGACGTCGCTCGGGTCCAGGAGCTCGGCGCAGCTTTGGGCAAAGTTGAAGCTAGCATGACCTGGGCTCAGGCGGTGGCGATGCTTCGGGTGAGAGACACCATGAACGAGGCACAGCTGAATGCCCTCTTGGCCATGCGCGCCAAATACACAGTTGGTACATTAGACGTCCCAACCAAGGACCCGATCGAACGCGGGCGACAACTCTTCTCCCAATGTGCCCTATGCCATCAGTCGACCGACCAAAAGGCAATCGCACCGGACCTTTTCGGCATCGTTGGCCGAGAGATCGCAACGGATGCCTCGTTCGAAAGCTATTCGCCAGCAATGCAGAGTTTTGCGGAAGCAAACCAAACGTGGAGCGAGGACCTACTCGATCGTTTTCTCGAACTCCCCCAGTCGATGGTTCCAGGTACGTTCATGGCATTTGATGGATTGGAAGCGGCTGAGGACAGAGTGGCCCTCATCGCCTATCTGAGCACCAAGCAGTGATAAGGCTATCGAAAGAACAACAAAGTTGCATGGACGTAGTAGCACGTCACCGCTTGTTCCTCGAGCGAACACCGCGATGGGCCGCGCATGAACCCAATGGGCCAAACAAGGAGGGGCTAGTGAAGACGAGATCTTCAGGCGCCTGCAGCAGAACAGTTGCTTTGGTCGCCGTTATCGTCTCCTCGCGTGCTCAGTGGCGACCTCTATGCTGCGAAAACGGCACCCCAGCAAGACGTTAGTCCGATGTTTTGGCATCGCGGCGAGTGGCGAGTGGCGAAGCGAGATTGACGAACATGCGTCATGAAAGGTTGGACGATCTCACGCCGCCGATTCGTTTGCAGTCCAAGTGGCTTGGCCCATGGCCGTTCGTGCAGAATGACCAAGAGAGAGATGACGAATGACAAGATGGTGTATCCCGAGAGTTCTGGCCATGAGTGTGCTTTTATGCGCTCCAGCGAAGGCCGAGGAAGTGAGCTTCTCGACAGGGCCTGCAACCACGATCAACGAAGGTCTGATCGACTGTGGGTGGAGATCGCGACCGAGTGCCGTTGGCGAGATTATGTCGGATGATGGCAGAATGCGCACCGTCCCTGCAGCAACACAATTCCATAGCGGGCCGCATGCGCCTAATCTCTACAACGCTTGCGCTGACGTTGAGCCAGGGTCACTATCCGACGTCGACATCTCGGCGATAAACGTAGTCGATGCCGGGGGGTCTGAAGAGTTTGTGGCCTATGTTTTCGCCGACAATTACTTTGAACTATATGTGAACGGTGTATTGATTGCTGTCGATCCCGTGCCGTTTACGCCGTTCAACTCGAGCGTCGTCAAGTTTACCGCCAATCGCCCGATCAGCCTTGCCGTAATGGGCGTCGACTGGGAAGAGAATCTCGGCCTTGGGTCAGAGGCCGGGCGGGGATCGCCCTACCATCCTGGCGACGCTGGGTTTGTCATGCAGATCCAAGACACTTCTGGCAGGATTGTTGCCATCACGGATACGAACTGGCGTGCCCAGACCTTCTACACCAGCCCGCTTCATGATCGAAACTGTTTGGTCGCCCATGGCCACAAACGCGATAGTTCGGCCTGTAGCACCGATGCTACGTCGGACGGGAGCGGCTTCTCAGCGGCTTTCTGGGACATACCTGCAGACTGGATGGAACCAGACTTTGACGACAGTGACTGGCCATTGGCCGTCGCCTACAGCAACGACACTGTCGGCGTGGACAATAAGCCAGGCTATACGAACTTCATTGAGCTCTTCGATGCACCCGATGCTGATGCTACGTTCATCTGGTCATCCAACCTCGTGCTCGACAACCTGGTGCTGATGCGCACGTCCATTGACTGATCATAGGCGCAAGACGATCGAGTAAAACCGGAGGATGGACTGCGAGAGCACACATACAAACGCCTGAAAGGCGGACTTAGCGTCGATCAAATCAATGTTCTGTCGTTAGAAGCTTGCGAGGAAGAACAAACGGCGGCCCAATCATCTGAAGATAGCCTTCTGATGCTCCCATTGGCCCTGCGATTGTGGGGGCATCAGCTCAGATCGACTTGCCGCAATACCGCAGCTGTCGCGAGTGACATGTCCTCGCAAGGCAACGCCGACCCCAGAGCGCTACCGTTTGAAACGCCACTGTCTGAAATCGTTGGCTGTCTAGGACATGAGATCAATCAATACCAACATGGCAAGACTGCCATCAGCTTGCCGCGACAGCTCCACCTGCCCCTATTAGGCTTGCCCCTGCGCAGCGATTGAGCCTGTGACGAAGGCGCGACGACAAGAAGAGAAGCCGCGTGCGTGCTGCAACCGCAGAATAGGCAGCCAGGACAACAACATCGATCATCACCATGATGAGGCCGAGTTCGATTAGCGACGTGCCGTCGATTGTCCTGACATCAATCAAAGTGGGCAATAATGCGAGAAAGAAGAGGACCGTTTTGGGATTGCTCAGGGTCACAACCAACCCGACGATTCCCATTTTGAGCGGCGCTGATGCCATAATTGGGGAGATCGCTGTCGTTTCGACGGGGGCCGCCCACATACGGTATCCGAGGTAAATTAAGTAAGCGGCTCCGACGAATTTGACGACGGCGAAGAACCCACCAATCTGCTCGGCAACTGCTGCCAAACCAAGGGCAACGAGTGTCAAGAAAATCAAGTCTCCTAGAACCATCCCAACCGCCATCGGCATGGCTGGCCAGAAGCCTGATCCCAGCGCCCTCGCGACCACAGCGATGACACCAGGTCCGGGGACCACAGCCGCTATGCTAAAAGCGATGGAAAACAGCAACAACGTCTCGAAGGTCATGAGCCCGGCTTTCCGCTGTTCGGTTTCCGACACACGCGCATCATTTGATTGCCACCTCGTTGGAATTCATAAGGTACGGTTTCTAAAGAGACCTGAAAGCTCCGCTCTGTTAGCCCCGCAACGACGGGATCAACGAGCGAAGAGCGGCGTCCGTTGAGATCGAGCAATGGAAAGACGCGGGCCTCCAAACCCACCCTGAGCATGTCCTGCATCGCATCAATGTGGAAATCGAGATCGAACAAGTGATCATAGAGGAACAAAAAATGGGACGATAAAACGAGATCGAAGCTGTCGTTTGGAAAGGGGAGATCAGGCAGCGCTGCATCGATGTAGCGTTCGTCAGAGAGGCCGTCTTCATAGTCGGAAAGAAATGCTCGCATCGTCCTCATACGATGAGCAACCGACGCTTCGGGTGAATCGAAGCATCGCCAAACGAAACGATCTCGGGCTGAAGCGAAACCACTCATCATGCGTTCGCGCGCATCTAGGACGCGCTCTTCAATGGTTTGTTTCGTCAGCCCATAAAGAGGATCGATAGAAACCACACGGTTGCCCCGTTGGTTCATATCGACGTTGAAGGAAGATGGTCCACCACCACAATCGAGGATTCTGGCGGACTGATCAGGTTCCGTAATGGCAAAGAAAGAGGCGTATTCTTCGTATGATCGCCCCCAGGGCACGACACCATCCAGATCGAATTCGTTGCTCATTGTAGCGACACCCTTAGGTCAGTTAATGACCAGTCTTGAGGTCACGCAGGATGCGATCCAGCGTCATTTTGTAAGCGTCGTGATCCTTCCATGTGGTGAAGTCACCGATGTTTCGCGCCCGTAACTTGCTCGCCCAGGCCTCGTTGGTCTCCATCACGGATTCATCGAGTCTGATGGGAAACAAAACAATCTCTTTTCGTCGGCGCTCTTCTTCAAATGCCATTGTCACTTCGTCTTCGACCCAGTCGCTGGAGATCGCTCCCTCTGACAGAATCAGGACAACTTTCTCACGAAGGCGAATAGCCTCATCAATTCCATCAAGGATCTTTGCGCCAATCGGAAGATCATGCGGTGCGAACCAGCATCGCACGCCCCTATTCTGAAGGTCTGCATGAAGCCTTTCTGCAAAATCATGGTCTTTTGATGAATAGCTAATAAAGCAGCTGTAAAATTGGAGCGCCTCACCCGACAGCGACGGCAAATAATCGATCAACGCATCAGGAAGACCGCATCCGCGCCAAAAATTGAGCGGAACGCCGTGAGATTGTTGCAGCGTTCGGTAGTCCACGGAGCTTGGAGCCGTGTGGGAGCAAGCCTCCAATCCCTCAGCTTCTGAGAGATCCAGATCGCTCATGATTGTTTCGCTGAAGATGGCTCCAGCAAGGTTACTTCCTGCCAAGTCGGCTCGGGTTAGGTCGGTGCCATTGAGACGACACGTTCCCAAGTCGGCGAGGCAAAGCTGCGCTCGGTCAAGACGGCTTCTGCTGAGATACGTTCCGCGAAGGCATGCTCTGGTAAGGTCAGCTCGATAAAGATTCGCGTTTGTAAAGTTGGCTTCTTCGAGATTGGTGTCAGAGAAGTTGACTCTCCCAAGCAAGGCTCCTTGAAAATCCGCTCCACTCAGGTCGGGCTTCACCCCTTCATTCATATCACGCCATGCATTCCAAACGCTCACGCCTCGTTCTAGCAGAGCCACATGCTCATGGTTGGCCAAGCTGCGTCCCCTCAATCAACGTTACCCGTTGGTCCCGATCTTGCCAGGTCCAACGCAAGCGCTCCAGTCACTTGCGCCATGGCCGTCGCGACCCACTCCTGAGCGAACGTGAGCGTCTGTGTATGCGGCCTCATATTTTGATAACAACCAGTCTTCGATATCGGCAATTGCCAGGTTCAGGTGTTAACCGGTCATTGGAGGATGTTTTTCCGGCGCAGACATGAGCGACGTTGCTGACTTGTTGGGGTGGATCTTTGGACATGTCAGCAAGAAACAAACAGTGGCTCCTTATAGTTGTTTTTTTCAGAACAGGATCAAGCAAAAGATATGTTTTGGCTCTATAGACACGATTATCGATCTCCCTAAATTACCGAAAACTTTGGTTGATTAGGGTTATTGCTGTCGATAGATTCTGCGTAGTTTTTTAAGACAGCATTTTTGGGGATATCGAATGGCGCTGATGATTGATGGTTTGTTTGTTGTCCAACCTCAGCGCAAGAAACCAATGCCTTCCATAGACATGGATGATCGGGCAGGTCAGACGAGAATTCCGAAGGCGCCAGTTGAGCAATTCAACCATGCTGTGACGACACAAATGTCGAGCACCAAGCCCGAGACAACGCCGTCGTCCTCGCCAACTCGAAGCTTTACCGAACGGCAAAACGACATCGACAGCCTTGCAACGGCGAGTCCAGCCGCTGCCCAGGCGATGCGCCAAGAACTCGTTGCTGATGTCAAAAGTCGCATCTCAGAGATCGACAACCAACTGCAGACTTTGCCGACCGACTCATTCAGCGGCTATGTCAGACCAGCTCTACAAGCCGAACAAGATGAGATCAGAAACCTTTTACCGAGGGCTCTTTCAGCCGGAGACACCGTCCCGAGCTTTGCAGAGCGCCAACAGGACATTGACAGCCTTGCAACAGCGAGCCCGGCCGCGGCCCAAGCGATGCGTCAAGAACTCGTTGCCGACATCGAAAGTCGTATCGCAGAGATCGACAGCAAGCTACAGAACCTGCCAAACGACTCGTTCAGTGGCTATGTCAGACCAGAGCTTCAAGCTGAACGTGACGAACTCTGGGGCTTGATGCCAGCCAGCGCAAGAGCTCAAGTGGAATGGTACGAAGATACAGGCGATGGTATCATCATTGTATCGGAACGTTTTACCGCCGGTGGTGAAGTCGAGGTGCCGACAACCGGTGGGGCCGAGGTTACTGTTGGTGCCGCCGTCGACTTCCAGAAGAATACCGCTGCAGATGGTTCCGTGACCGTCAAAGCGACGATCAATGGAACGCTTGGTGCCGAAGTTGCCAATACACTGGGCCTGAACGTCAATGGCAGCCTTGGCACAGAATATCAATTTGCGAACGAGTTAGAGGCCCAACAGTTCATCGATGCGATGAAGGATGCTGTCGACGATAAGTTCCGGTGGTCTCTCGACAGTCATTATCTCGTCGAGCTCGGTCCGGTGCAATCGGTCGTCGATGTGATCAACGAGTACAGTGACAATCACAGCAGCTATAAGGCTGGTCTTGAACTCGAAGCCGAAGTCGAAACAGGTGTCGGCGGCCATCGTATCGATGTGAGTGCAGCCGCAGGTGTTGAACGCAAGTTCGAGACCGATCTGAGCACGGCTTCCACCACCTACTATGCAAGGTTGAGTGCCAGTACGGGCGCCGATCTCGGTCTTGGCGAGAAGTTTGGTCTAAAAGGCGACACCCAGGTCAGGGTCACGTTTGACAATGAAGGCAATGCATCGACGCTAACAATCCTTGGCAGCGCCAGCGGCTCGACTCCCGTGCGCGGTGTGATCAACAGCTTTGATGTCGTCGATGGCACAGATCAGGATTTCGAGAACGTTATTCCCGGAAACAAAAATAATGAGTCTGTTGCGGCCAATGTTGCAATAACGCTGGATATCAGCAATCCACAGAATCCTCTTGCTGTTGCCGAGCTGGTCAATTCAATGATTGGTAACGGAGATCAGCCCTTTGGTACTGCAGCTACCGATATTTTCGATCGTGCCGAGGTTAGGGTCGGTATAACGACGACCGAGTCGAGCGCTATCTCGGCTGACGTCGAGAATTTCGAGTTTAAGCTCGGAAACTCCGAGGTCGTGACAGTTGCTGCGTTTGCGAAACCACCTCACGGCGATTTCCAGCAAGTAGGATAGATCTGAGACATATCTCCGAGAGAGTATATGGCCACATACTCGCGCACACCCGCTTTGCACTTTTTCCGAAGACGACCGCGTCCCTAATGTTCGCGACAAACGATTCTCGACCTCCGGCCGTGACGCCATCGGCTCGGCCTAGCTGACTAGGGCGTTCGTGGATCTGAACACGGACGTTATGGCTTATGCAGCCTATACTGCATCAACGGCAGCGTGAGCGTAGTCCGAAACATCGATTCCGCCGAAGAGACGTCCCTTGACGTCAATCAGACGATCTTGCTGCCACTCCAATTGGAACGCCTTCTGCAGCTCGTCCAGACTTCCAAATGGCGGAGCGCCCTTGTTTCCCCGCGCTTTCCACTTTTCCAGGAACATGTCTCTGGCTCGAGTTTCGCGCATGAATTTGCCAGCGTGAATTCCAAGATTGTGCTTTCTCGCAAATGCCTCCTCTCGCTCGAGGAGCCTCGCGTACTTTCCGTTGAGAATCGGACGCTTCTCCATGTACTTTGTGTCAGCGAGTGCGTAACCGTTTCGGATCAACCATCGCCCTAGATCGACTCGCCGGCAGCCCAATTGAGAACGTACCGAACAGATAGCCACGGTCCTTCCGAACCGATCCTCAATTTTGGGGAATACTTTACATCGGACCTTCCTACGGCCGATCTTGGCGGTCAAGGCATCCCGACAATAGATGAAACCCTTGATAGTCAAGCCGCTTTCCCAGGTAAGCTTCTGCCCGGGCTTCAAGGCGGTGACGCCATACATCCGATACTGTGTCTTACCAATTTCAATTGTGTGCCCGCTTACCGCTTTGGCCTTACCGTAGTCGTAGAAAGTATAGTAATAACCGACAGTCCCGCCAACAAGGATGACGACACCGATGGGGCCAATTCGAAGCGTGAAGTTGATGATGCGAACTGTGATCTCGACCGTCACGTCAAGCCAGATTTGGAAGATCTCTGTCGCGCCGAGACATTCGATACAGCAAGCTGTTGCGCACTCCATAAGGTCCAATCGATCAAAAAATACATTATGAGCAAGTCAATAATATTTATGCGAAATGCTGATCTAGTTGAAGCTTAAGTTTGCCTGCATGCTACGTGTCAAATGACGCCCCCTGTCAAGGCCTGGCCACGGAGCTTCAAGGAGAAATCCACCCGAATCGGTCACTCGTTTAACTTATCGTCGCTACGCTTCTGAGTTCTTGTCGTCAGTGTCTACTGAAGGAATGTCTTCGACACTGTGCCAAACGGGTATGCCACGCTCATATGTGGGACGAACATCGTTGTCTGAACCTGCAGATTCTCCCGTTAAGCGCATGACGCCATCGCATCTAACGAGTAAACGGTGTGCCGTCGGATGCATCACACGATCATAAATGCTACTTCCCGGTACCCAGCCACCGGCGGGCCCGAAGGATCAGTAGCGCCGCCCGTTCGCCAATCATAGGAACGGGTCCTTTATCGAAAACTTGGAATGCAGCTTCTTGTGGCGTCACGCGCCGGGCAATTCGGCGTTTCCGTCGATCGGTTGCGCCGTGATTTGAGCGGCCCTGCCACGGAAGGAAGCTTGTTCGGGTACACGGTGACGCTATTCCGGCGTCACCGACCCATGTATCGCTGGCCACAAGGCGTACACGACATGAAGAAGAAAAGGCCCGACTTGCTCGCAAGGCTGCTGAGCTAAATGCAGATGACATGATCGTGGTCATCGACCGAGGATCGACACATGTCTGGATTGCGTGCGGATGCCCATCTTTCTGCGCAAGAAAGATTGGTGACAACTAGCTACAAGGTCCGCATTCCTGCCCCAACGAACTGCTGGGCAGATCTGTCATGACTTTTCGTCACCACAATTCGTATTGGCGGACAGCAGGGCCGCCATCCTCATCAAGGACGACCGGTCGCATAATCGTTGGTAAGTGCGCATAAAGCCGCCATGGCGATGTCGTTGGGTAGTTCGAGCAGCCCTAAGGAAGGTTGGAACCGATGCTTTCGTATGCGACTTCGCTGGCTTCTTCAGGTTCGGCAGCATAGGCTTCCCATCGCACCATGCCAGGTGACATGTCATTGACGCGAATGTCGGGCTGCCAACATCATTGTTTGCGTGTTGAACTGAGCCCCAGCTGGAGCACGGGAAACCAATGTTTCGAACATCTTGTATCTTTGCCATCTCGCTGTTCGCGGTAGTGCTGGCCCTCAGTCACGTCGACCGCATCGCTCAAGCGAAGACCACCGGCATCGGACACCTGCGCCTCATCGACCGGCTTGATCGGCCACAGGATGGCTACTGTCTCGACGTCCTAGGAACGGGCCGAGCTTTACGGCTTGAGCTGCCGATCTTCGCGCACAACTGCAAACCTGGCTTAACGCCAGACAGTGCCGTCGAGATCACGACAGTTGGCGAAATTCGTTTCGCCGATATCGACCTCTGCGCAACGTCATTCGGCGTGAACGGACGTACCCTGGCGGGTTCGCCTATCATCCTACGCACCTGTGGCGACACCGCCCCCTTCTTTGACAGCGCACCCCTGCAACGCTTCGAATGGACCGACGAGAATCGTCTACGGCTAAAGGGAACAACCCTGTGCCTTAGTGTCGGCGACGAGTCGGCCTCGACCTATTCAACAGCCGATCGATGGCGCGTCCTTACAGTCGAAAGTTGTTCGTCGGTCTCACCCGAGCGCGCGGCTTGGGAGTTTGTGCGCATCGATTGATTGGCATGAGCCCCACTCGATTGAAGCCATCCTTGGCATGACGCAGTCGCTCCAGCATGCGATCCAGATTCAGATTGCCATCGCGTCCGAAACGTCTGGACAAAGGACCGCCATCGCGGCGTTCGCTGCCCCTTTCGGGCATCAATCGAATCGGAGCTGGGCGTGGGATCAGACACCTGTACAGCGGGTTATGTAGCTCTTAGGACGCGTGCTACAGCATCCACATAGACCTCCGCACCACGTTTGATGTGCTCGTCACTTGTGTTCTCTGACCAATGATGGCTGATGCCATTAATGCTGGGAACGAACATCATGGCCGATGGGATGTGTGCCGCCATCACTTGAGCATCGTGGGCGGCGCCGCTTGGCATGATAGCATAGTCATTCGGTGTCAACGTCTCGGCCGCCTCAATGATCGCGTTTTGGGGGCCCGGTGCCATCAATGCTGGTTTCAGTTGACCGAGGATTTCAAGCTCAGCCGTGCATGGGCCTGCCGCAGCCACATCAGTGACGAGTTGTTCCAGACAGGTATGCATACGCTCAAGCGTATGCATCTCGGCATCGCGGAACTGAAAGATCATTTCGGCGCGGCCCGGAATGATACTTGGCCCGCCAGGCTCCAAATTGACCCGCCCGACCGTCCAGACGCTGAACGGACCAGCAATCCTTGGAAAGGCGTCTTCGATACGATGCCAAAGGTTCATCATCGCTTTGCCAGCATCCTTTCGGCTCGCCATAGTTGTCGTACCAGCATGATTCTGCTGGCCTTCAAACGTAATACGGTATTGCCAGATAGCGACGATGCTGGTGACGATGCCGATTGACTGACCAGCTGTTTCTAGGCGATCTCCCTGTTCGATATGCGCCTCAAAAAAGGCGGCGTAACGATTGGGATCCATCTGCAGTCTCGGCCTTCCGGCGAGGCCGGCTTCGGCCAGGCAATGCCGGAGCGTGCCTCGGCCGCTCCGGTCGACGGCCGCATCCATGTTTTCTTCCGTGAGCACGCCAGTAAAGGACTTCGAGCCCAGAAAAGATCCACTGAAATGCCCTTCTTCATCGGCAAAGGCGATAACATCGACACCGCCTTGGACATCTGAGGCTTCGGCGACGGCTCGAGCGGCTTCAAGCGCATAGACGACACCCAAAGCACCATCCAGCCAACCCGCATGGTTCTGGCTTTCTAGATGAGAGCCGCCCAGAACATACGGTCCGGGCGCGTTCGCTTGACCGACAACATTGGCGATACCGTCGATCACCGTGTCATGGCCGATGGCCTGCAATTTATTGGCCAGCCATTGACGTGCTTCCATGTCCTCAGGCGATAAGGTCGGGCGATGAACGCCCGTCTTGTAGGCGCCAATCTCTCGAAGCTCATAAAGGTCCTTCAATGCCCTATCGGGGTTTGCCTTGGCCAAGGACGCTCTCCTTTCCTAATCGATGTGGGCACGATGATCGCGTTTCGAGGATCGTGATCGACAGTAGGTTGTCCCCGGCGGCATCACCCATCCTCCAACTCCTACCGTGCACCTAAGAGCTGCGAAGCGAAAGATGTGTCGGGTTTGCATGACGTTTGGGTGAGACGTCACGTTAAGCGAGGCTGTTGTCACCGCGGAGCCAAACGAATACCCGCGTTGAGTGGGAAAGTGCCTAGTCTTCGGCGTTTACATGTCTGTGGCGAAAAGCGAACTCCCGCTAAACGTCATGCACTTTGGAGCTTTCTGTCAGTCTCTATCAGTCGTGACGAGAGCCGTAGAACACGTCTTCCAAAGTCCCAGTCGATCGACATCGCCGATCCTGAGATCATAGGGGGAATGCAGGTGTCCCAAATGGACCTGTCTGGTTTCATACGATCAGCGATCCTGGCCTCGAGTCCGCCGTCGCCATCCAACCCCGCGAGACGATTGGCCTGGTTCTTATCCGCAACGACGCCAAAGACGATGATCTCATCGAGGTGGCCGCCGTGAGCATGCCAGAGGCAGCGCCCTATGTGTCAGCGCTAACATTTGGCTGAAGCTTATCGGCCTATGGGGCGACGCCGCTGCCATCACCCAAGCGACGACCTGATTCGCTGTCAAGCGGCTCAACATCGAACCAGGCGCATCGGGTGCTATGGTCTCATCGCACAGTCGATGATCGAATTGTTGTCGCTTGTGAAGGACTTCCTGGATTTGCGGTGTTCTCCGTCGGCCTTGGTGTGGGCCCGACGAGACGTTCACAATGAGGCCTGATCTTGAAGAATGCATTGGGTGGTCGGTTGTTCTCGGCATAATGAGAAACGGTTATCGACGTCAGAATCTTGCCTGTTGGGCAGGCAACAGAATTGCCCCAGGCTTGGCAATTTGGCCTTGCAAAACAGTGAGGTGTATGTCGATCGATACAAGGAAGCATGGGTAATTCGACAAAGACGCCGCTGGCTTCATCGATTGCGAGAGCCGCAACCGAAAGGCCTTTGAGTTTTTGAACCCCAACGATTGGCTGCAGCTTCGGCCTGAGCTTTATGGCGCCATGACAGGTATGAATCTCGCGAACGAACTGATTTGACAAACCTGCGAGAGTCGCTGCACGCCAACTGTTGTTTTGGCCAGGCTCGCAACCCGGTAGCCTAGCCGTTCCGATGACGCGGTTAGGATCGTTCATCGCCGGATCGAGAAGTCGGCCAAGCAACTCTATCTTACATGGTTCATTCCCTGTCTCCTGCACGGCAATCCCTGTGATCCCATAGTGCCGCGGGTTATGATCGAGGATAACGTTGGTACCAATGCTGACAACGACCTCACCAGCCGTGACAGGGCTCGGTGCCGCCCCTAGCCAGGCCTCCGGAAGCGCAGCTGAGCGATCATTCGGTGCTGGGGTTATGGTTCGGAATTCTTGGCTCGATGCCTGCCCAGCAATGAAAATGATAAAGACTATAAGAGCGCTAAATATTCTCAAAAAAACGCCGAGGAAATTTTTCTCCAATATCATCATGATCCTCCAAGGAAACTCGATGCAAAAATATTAACGATATCTATTCATGAAATATTGTCCTGATAAATTCACATTATTTGTGAATGGCTTCACATTGCAGAAAATAATTCGAAGAAATCCTGCATGATAGACACTCATAAGTGATGTAATATTTCCCACACTCATGACTGGATTTCACCAGGGACGAGTAGATCTCAAGATCGTCTGTCGACTCTGACCCTCCTGGCGCCGATAATATGGCGGTCGTGATCAAAGGATTCATTGGATATCTCCAAAGACTGGGCGGTTCCTCTCGAGGAGACCCGCTCATGCCTTTCGGCTTTTCGCACCCCGAGCATTTCATTGGAGTCGACTTTGTCATGCAACGCAGACGCTGAACCGCGCATCAAGCGCGTGCTTCGGAACTTGCGACCCGGCGCGGAAGGATCAGCGCAGCAAGGTTCCGCTCACACCCTTGACGACAGGATGGCCCACTGCGCCACCCCTGGGATCAGCTTAGGTCTTATCGATGGCTGTCAGATCGACTGGGCAAAGGGCTACGGCAAACGATGCCATCAAGGAGGTGAGCTGGTCCAAACGAGCACGCCCTTTCAAGCAGGCTCGATCAGTAAGCCCGTGTTTGCCTTGGCTATCATGACACTTGTCCAAGACGGCAGGCTCGATCTTGACGCGGACGTCAACGGCTATCTGACGTCATGGCGTGTGCCCTCCACCGTCGGTTGGCAACCCAAGGTGACACTCCGCCAATTGCTGAGCCACACCGCCGGCACGACGGTTCACGGCTTTCCCGGCTATCCAGCATCAGGACCATGGCCGACTGTTCTTCAAATCCTGAACGGCGAAACGCCTGCCAATACGCGCCCGGTCGTAGTCGATGGGCTGCCGGGAACACAATTCCGTTATTCCGGAGGCGGTACCACGATTGCCCAACAAGTTCTGGTCGATGTATTGGAACGTCCCTTCCCTCGGATCATGGAGGACTTGGTCCTCGGCCCATTGGGCATGGCGGACAGCACATACGAGCAGCCTCTTCCGCCGCCGATCGCGGCGCGCGCAGCGATCGCGCACCCCTGGAATGGGGTTCCGACCCCGGGAGGCTGGCATGTCTATCCAGAAATGGCAGCGGCGGGACTTTGGACGACAGCCCGTGATTTGGCGTTACTGGGACATGATTTTCTGAGCACCCTTCAAGGCCGGCGATCACAACTTGGACTCAAGCAGGAGACGGCAGAGGCTATGCTGCGACCACAGTTGCCTGAACAGACATCTGGACAGGACAGTTTCATGGGGCTTGGTTGGCAATGTGCTGGCGAAGGTGACAGTTTTCGATTTGGCCATGATGGGGCCGATCATGGGTTTCTCGCACGGCTCAGATTAGTTCCAGCCGGAGGCCAGGGTGCGATCGCAATGATCAACTCAATTCAGGGATGGCCCCTGCTGGACGAGCTGTTCGGCGCGATCAGGCATGAATATTCGTGGCCCCTATTCGAGGATTTGCCAAAGGCAATCTCGATGCCGGATGGCATCGACTATGCCGGCACCTACAGCGATCAATGGCGCAAGGTCATGATCGAGCCTGCCCCGGATGCGCTTTATCTCGCCTTTGGCGATCAGGATCCCTTGAGACTATTGCCACAATCGACCATGGCGTTTTTCGCGCCGGCGATCAATCTATCTGTCGTTTTTGAGCGCAACGAAGCAGGGAACATCTGCTCGATGGCGCTCACGCAGCATGATGAGACCATTGACCTTCGGCGAGAGGCCCCGCAGCAAGCCAATATGACATAGACGCTGCCGGATCAGAAAACCAAAAGATCAACCTCTGCATCAGAAAAGCCATAACGATGCATGGCCTTGCGATGGGATGAACTCCCCAGGTAGTCAGCCAATATGCGATCGACGGCGGTTCGGAATCCATCGTCAGACCGAGCGAAGGCAAACGAGCCATAGGATGGTCTCTTCTCCGACAAAGGAACCGTCGTTAGCTCGAGAGCCAAGTCCTCGCGGCCTTCGAGAAAACCGGCATGGGCTCGCGCCACACTTGCATAGGCACTGACACGACCGGCATGCACGGCCATAGTAGCGTCAGTGTACGTCTCGAAGACTTTGATGCGATCATTTGGAATGCCGAACTGCACGGCCGAGCGATACTGATCTTGATCCCGGATGACCGCGAGAAGACATCCATCATGGCCGGCGACAGAGCCGTAGCCTGAAAGGCCCAAAGGATTGCCTCTCGCCACCAGCAAGCCATCAGGCAGAGCCCAAATCGGTCGGCTAAACGACGCGATGCGCTCGCGATCTTCCGTCGCGAACAACCCTGTCGTCATGCGCCAGCGCCCCGCCACCAAGCCTGGCAACAGATCGGCGAATTCGGTTTCGATCAACTCGACGTCGCGAATTCCAAGCTTGGCGGCCACATAACGGGCCAAGTCGACATCGCAACCTTTCACCGTTCCGTCGCTGTCACGATCGTTGAACGGTGGCTCGATCAGGTAGGCAAATTTCATGCCTCGACGCCCCCGTGAGACGAGTCATAGCTCGCGATCTTGATTGCTAGGATCGATTGGCACTTCTTCAGGAGCGCCTGGCGGTGGTGAAGCTCGGCTGCATGCTGCAGGAGGATGTCTCGCCGCTCGGGCACCGTTTCGCTGCCAGCCTTGGCCAATGCTGTGAAACGGCGCATTTGCTTAAGGGGCATCCCGGTTTCGCGGAGCCAGTAGAGTAACGTAAGCCACTCGATATCCGTGCTGCTAAAGACCCTTCTACCGTCGGCACCCCGGCGGATTCTGGGCAGCATCTCGGACTTTTCATAGTATCGGATCGTATCGATCGTCAGGCCGCAAGCTGCGGCAGCCTCTGAAATACGCATCATCTCACTCACTCGACGTTGGTGTTAGATTTGTACTGAGCTGGAGTAGCTCGAGGTCAAGGGAAATTGATGCGTTCTTGGAGTTACCCGATACACGCAGAAAGTGCCGGACTGCAGAACCAATCCTGGGAGGCCCTTATCCGTCATGATAGGCTTGAGTCTAGGGCCTAGCGGACGCTTCCCAATCCGGTTCTCAAGCGAGCCTCTTTGACCGCTCCGACCTAAAATGAATGGTTTAGCCGGTACACTGTGATCCGCGCCATCACCAAACCACGTGAGCCCAAGCAACTCGTCATATATCTTTGTTCTCGAAGGGCGATGTGGTCGGGGCGTTAAAAATTCCCGTCTGTTTCGATGAACCAAGCCACAGGTTGTGACCCCACTCCGTCAGTCTGCCAGCTTCGAAGATCATCTGATCGTCGGTACCACTGTAGAGGTCTCGTGCGGTCAAAGTGCGACCTGCATAGAGATAACCGAGCCTTTAACCACTTTGGCCCTGCGCATCTGGCTTCCCTGGGATGCTCACCACGTCTTTGGGTGTCATGCCAAGTTGGAGCTTAGGCGAAATATCGAACTCGAGTGGATCGGCATCGGACGTCGTGCAAGTGTCAAGCAAAAAGCCTCTCGACAGGCTGAAAGCTTTCATATCACCTTCTCACCGATCATAGGCAATTTAGGAAACGACGTCCTGTTATTGCAGATCCACTAAAGAACAACGCCGGGCACGGCTTGGCGTCGCCGCCTGCTTGAACTCAGCAACCAGATCTTCATCAACTGCTGATACGGTGCGATCGTCGGCCCGACTAGGATAACTCCACGAGCGAAACATCCATGTCCATTTGGATTTACATAGCCTGGATCTTCTGCACGGCGCTAACGATTTGGATAGGGCACCGAACCTACCTTTTCGTCCGATATGGCGTACGCCGCGATGGCGAGGTCATCGGTATGGAGCGGCGTCGAAGTCGCAGGAATCGGTCCTGTTGGAGCCCTAAAGTGCGTTTTGTCGATGACCGAGGTAAGGCGCATGTCTTTGTTGATTCGACTGCAACATCCTTTAGGCGTTACGCCATCGGGGATGTGGTGACGATCGTTCATTTGCCACGTCGGCCAAAAGAGGCCCAAGTCTTCGACTTAATCTCAATGTGTACGGCGCCACTAATCGGCAGCGTCTTTGTTCTATTTTTCACCTTTGTTGTGCTTGATTCACGACACGATCTGACTTGGCTGCAACCAGGCCTCGCATGGAACGTCGATGTGGGACTGCCTTAAGCCATCAGAGATCTTTTCGATACACAACAAACCCTGAGTCCTCAGCAATCGTGTCGTAGAGGGCCTTAGCCGTTACGTTGGTCTCTTGGGTGTGCCAATAGACGCGTGAAGCGCCCGCTAACGCCGCTTGGCGATAGACGCCCTTGATAAGAGTCCGGCCGACGCCCTGACCACGGGTCCCTTCGCTGGTGAATAGGTCCTGCATGTAACAGGTTGGACTGATCATCGTCGTACTTCGATGAAAGAGGTAGTGAGCCAAACCAACGAGCTGATCATTCTGTTGAGCAACCAGGCCATGAACAGGCTCGTCGGCATCAAAAAAGCGGCCCCACGTCATGTCCGTGATCTCCAACGGCAGCGCTGTGGGTCCGACACGATTATAGAAAGCATTGTAGCCCTCCCAGAGAACGAGCCACGCCTCAAAATCCGCCCGTTCGACATGCCGCACAGAAATGCTCATTGCATGATCCTCATCCGCAGGTTCTCTTCGAGACATCACCAAAGCATAGCCCAAAGAGATGTGCGAGATCGCAGGGACCGACTATCGTCCGATGACGCTCAAGAGAAGCACACACACCCACCGAGTGGTGTGCAGTGTTGTTGTACGTGACGATCTGCGTACACTCAGTCGAGGGAGGACCACCATGACCCCTGAACAGATTCTTGCTCATCCCGCACGCGTCTTGACCGAGGCGCAGCGCGAGCATTACTTCGAGCACGGCTTCGTCAGCGTCGAGCGCCTCGTTCCCGAGACCACACTCGAGGAGCTGCGGACAGTCACCGAACATTTCTTCAGCCAAAGCCGGCGGGTCACCGCCTCCGACGAAGTCTTTGATGTCGCTCCCGGCCATTCCGCAGAGAAGCCAATTCTAAGACGCCTCAAGTCGCCCGACGAGCGGCATGAAGTCTATTGGGGTTTCGCGACCGGCCTGATGGCTGATGTCGCCGCCGATTTGGTCGGACCGAATGTTGTCTTCCACCATTCGAAACTCAACTTCAAATGGTATGACGAGAGTGACACGGTTAAGTGGCATCAAGACATCCAGTTTTTTCCGCACACCAATTACAACGTCATAACCATCGGGTGTTATCTCGCCGATACCGACATGAACAACGGCCCACTTGCTGCGCTAAGAGGCTCACACAACGAGGATCTCTACGACCAGTATAATTCCGGTGGCACATGGACAGGGATGCTATCAGACGACGATGCCGCGGGCGTTGACATGAGCCGGGTCGCCTATATGACCGGACCAGCGGGCTCAATCACCATCCACAATGCACGCACCCTGCACTATTCGCCTTCGTCAAAGTCACCGGTCCCGCGCCCGCTTCTACTCAATTGCTATACCGCAGCCGACGCCAAACCCTATACCGCCCACCCACAGCCGACGCGCAACAGCTATAAGGTGATCCGTGGCGAACAGGTACGCTGGGCCCATCACGATCCACGTCCCTGTCAGATCCCTCCAGACTGGTCGGCTGGCTACACCTCAATCTACGCCGCCCAGTCAGCCGAGGACCATGGAGGCGGCGATCAGGGTACGACTGAAACCATGTGAGGACACCCGTCGCTCGGCCTTGGCCCTGATCAAGCCACTTCTACCGGATTGCTGACCGGCGCACGATCCCTCGGATCGATTCGTTCTGCTAACGCCGTCAGGCCATGGGCCAGCCATCGCCTTAA
This sequence comes from Geminicoccaceae bacterium, assembly GCA_028285265.1. Lineage (GTDB taxonomy): Bacteria > Pseudomonadota > Alphaproteobacteria > Geminicoccales > Geminicoccaceae > JANQPX01. Next base: position 18,899 of record JANQPX010000022.1, on the reverse strand, counting down.
CGCTTGCATCGCTGGCCATGTCTCTGTTGGCCTGACGTTGATCCGCAACGCCGAGCGTTCCAGGTCTTCCAAATAAAGATGGTGTTCCAGACCGGGATTGTAGAACCGGCGAAAGTCAGCCATTTCTTGATCTCCGAGCAAGAATTTTCTTCCGGACAGGAATTGCTTTCCATTGAAAGTACGCAAGGATAGCCTTAACTCCAAACGATATGATCTCTCATTAAGCGGAGAAAAATTCCGCTATGAAACAGCCACAAACTGCCCTGCCCTCGCTTAACGCGTTGCGCGCCTTTGAAACCGCAGCTCGCCATATGAGTTTCAAACAAGCGGCGGCTGAGCTTCATGTCAGCGCCAGTGCCGTCGGTCATTTGGTCAATGACCTCGAGGCCTTTTTTGGCGAACGCCTCTTTATACGCGAGCATCGTCGGCTGGCATTGACGCCTGCTGGACAGGCATTACTGCCCGGATTGGAAACGGCTTTTGACCACCTTCGAGGGGCGGTCCGGGCGTTTCGTGACGGGCTGCAAGAACGTCCTTTGACCATCTCTGTGGAACCGACCTTCGGCCTTCATTGCCTGTTGCCCAGGCTCGAAAGTTTCAGGGACCGACATCCGGACATCTCGGTCCGTATCGAACCCAACGCCGTCTTAGCCGACCCTCGGGTCGATGACGTTGATATCTGCATTCGCTATGGCCATGGTGACTACCCAGGTCTACAGGTCGACCCCATCGCGGAATATGAGGAGATTTCAGCGGTCTGCAGCCCGAAGCTTCTGGAGGGTGACCACCCCCTTCGAAACCTCGACGATTTCAAATTCCATACCTTGATCGATCGACCCGACAGTAACTTCTATCGGCTTCGTACGGATTGGCAGCACTGGTTCAAGGCGGCCGGCCGAGCAGACATTGTCTGCAAAGACCGTATAGAAGTCGCTTATGAGAACTACGTGATCATGTCCGCGGTACAAGGTCATGGCATTACGTTGGTCAATACGATGATGGTCGCCGACGAACTACGCACGGGCCAACTCGTCATACCGTTCGATGTCTCGTTTCGGGTCGACCTCGGCTACTATCTGCTCACATCGCCTTGGCAGTCAGCAGACCAGCGCATCCAAGCCTTCCGGGACTGGCTGATCTCGGTGACCCGCCCGAGCACGGCGGTTAGCTGATCCTCATTCGGACCGAAGCTGATTTAGGTGCATTTCTTGCGCTTTGGTGACCGAGGCCCGGTCCACCGTCGATCACACGCCGACAACGGACTACCTGCCGTCGGATGCAAGGTTTCCGTCATTTATTGGCCTCTTCCATGATCCAGTCATAGAACGCTCTCACTCCTGGCGCGGCAAGGCCTCCCCTTTGATAGGCAAGATAGTAACCGTAATTCGCGAGCGTGACGTCTGAGATTTTCGAAAGCCGGCCATCCTCAAGCTCACTTCCGACCAAGGCGTCGTTAAGCGCAATACCCTGACCGTCGATCACTGTTTGCACGCGGACGTTAGGATCGGGAATGACGAGATCGTCAAGGGTGGCCCGATAGGCGAGCCCGGCAGCCACATGCCAGTCTTTCCAGGCTCTGCTATCATCGCGGTCATGTAGGAGCGGCCAAGCCGCGAGGCCACGCTCGAGCCCTTGCTCATCGATTTGTCTCTTGATACTGGCGCCCGCCGTCGGAAACGCAGGGCAAGCAAACAGCGGCTCAATCTCCAAGTCGGTCCAATCACCTTTTCCCCAACGAATTGCCAGGTCGATTTGGTGAGCACCGAGATCCAGAAGATTGACCATGGGCTGCAAACGGAGGCCGATCTTCGGATATTTCGCTGTAAAGGTCATCAGCCTGGGCGAGAGCCAGCGTGACGCGAAATAGGTGGACATCCCGATGGTAATCCGCCCAGGCACGGCCTCTCGAAGCTCCGCAATTTCGCGTTCTAAATCGCGAAAGGCGACCTCGGAGACATGCCAAAGCCGACGTCCCTTCTCGGTGAGTTGCAAACCTCGCTGACGCCGTTGAAAGACGGAAAAGCCGAGCGCCTGCTCGAGCCGGGCGACCTGATAGCTCACAGCGCCCTTCGTCAGATTCAGCTCAGCCGCCGCCTTAGTAAAGGAAAGGTGGCTGGCGACGGTGCCAAAAATGCGAAGGCTATCATAGGAACGAAATCGCATATTCTTTGTTTAAAAATTTTGAACACATCGTGCAAATCTTTTGGTTTGCTTGCACGCGTCTTTCTTTGTTTTGCTGACACAACGGCGAAGGGGAGCGACGGCAGGTTCCTCAGAGGGTCTTTCTTGAACAAGAAAACTGATCTGGACTATGTTGATGACCGCAGCTGATATCCAGATATCTCCACCAAGAAACCAGCGAGGGCGCTCGGGCGGCCGTGCTGGGCGGGCAGCACGGCGATCGGCAACGATCCATGCCAGCAAGGCAGATCCTTTCAAACGGAACATGCCGACCTACGAACTCTTGGATGAAGAGACGCTTGATCGGCTCGAAGCCCATGCTGATTGGATCCTGAAGGAAATCGGCATCGAGTTTCCGGGCGATGACGAGGCCCGTCGCCTGTTTAAGGACGCTGGCGCTTCCGTGACAGGGACACGGGTTCGCTTCGACGATGGCCTCGCAAAAAGTCTTTGCGCAACCGCACCAGCAACCTTTCGTATGGAAGGTCGAGATCCCGCCTCGTCGATCGTATTTGGCGCTGATCACCTCGTTCTCATGCCCGCTTATGGCCCACCCTTCGTCTCCGATTTGGAGCAAGGTCGGCGCTATGCCACGATCGAAGATTTCCGGAATTTCGTGAAGCTCGCCAATGCCTCACCCTGGCTCAATCATTCCGGCGGCACGGTTTGTGAACCGGTGGATTTGCCAGTCAACAAGCGCCACTTGGACATGGTCTACGCCCATCTTCGCTACTCGACGAAACCCTTCATGGGTTCCGTCACCGCGCCTGAGCGGGCAAACGACTCGATCGCCATGGCGCGCATTGTTTTCGGCGACGCCTATGTCGACAGCCATTGCGTGATCCAAGGAAACATCAACGTCAATTCGCCTTTGGTTTTCGACCATGTCATGACCGGTGCGCTCAAGGCCTATGCACGGGCTAATCAAAGCGTGGTGATCTCACCCTTTATCTTGGGGGGAGCGATGGGGCCGGTCACTCAACCCGCTTTGCTCGCTCAGGCGCACGCGGAAACCCTGGCCGGCATCGCCCTTAGCCAATTGGTGCGGAGAGGATCACCTGTCGTCTACGGCAATTTCCTGACCACCATGAACCTCAAAACCGGGGCCCCCACCTTTGGTACACCGGAGGCCAATCTCTCAACATTTGCCATCGCCCAGCTTTGCCGTCGGATGAACTTACCACTCCGTTGCGGGGGCCACCTCACGGCTTCGAAGACGGTCGATGGCCAGGCGATGCAGGAAAGCGTGTCCAGCATCATGAGCGGTCTGTTGGCAGGTTCGCATGTCATCTTCCACGCAGCAGGCTGGCTTGAGGGCGGTCTGACCATGGGTTATGAGAAATTCGCAGCTGATCTCGACCATTGTGGCATGATGCTGACCATGATGGCAGGCCTCAAAGTCGACGCCGAGAGCTTGGCGGCGGATGCCTATCGCGAGACTGGACCGGGCGGAAACTATCTCGGAAGTGCCCATACGCTCTCGCATTTTGAGAGCGCCAATTACCTCTCAGATCTCACCGATACCGCCTCGTTCGAACAATGGGTTGATGACGGCCGGCTCAGTCTGGAACAGCGGAGTCATCGCCGCTGGCGGACAATGCTCGAGGCCTACCAGGCACCAATGATCGACCCCGCCGTAAACGAGGCGCTTTTGGCCTTCATGGCACACAGGAAAGAAGCCATGCCGGACGAGTGGCATTGATCACGTCAACAATGGAGACCTGATATGAGTACGAAATGTATCCGCCTACCGACCGACGGCGCACCTGATGGATTGGCCCCGACCGACTACATCCCCCCTGAGACCCTACAATCCGGCGATCCCCAGGAACGAGGGCGAAGCTTCTATGCCGACCAGACAGGCCAACTCGATGCTGGTATCTGGGAGTGCGAGCCGAACAAGCATGTGATCGAAGCAGCCCCCTATGACGAGTTCGTCTATCTCTTAAGGGGACGAATCGACGTCATTGACGACGACGGACAGGTTGCGACCTACGTGGCCGGCGACAGCTTTGTCATGCCACGTGGTTGCAAGTGCACCTGGGACGTCAAGGAGTCGGTCCAAAAGCTCTATGTTGTTCTGACTGCTGAAAGCTATGAGGGCTGAAGCTGAGGTTGGTCTCGTCTAAAGGCCGGCTTGTTGAGTGCGGGACGCCATGACATTGTGCTGCTTGCGTACAGAGCTCTTCATTTCCGAATGACCTTACCACCCCGATGTACTCACTCAATGAAGCCCTGATGATCTCAGGATCTTGCAAAAAATTGTAACGTAATACTATACCATTTCTCCTAATTCAGATTGTTCGCGGAGGTCGTCATGAAAAAAGAGCTCGGTATTGCCGTGTCGCTGGTGTCACTGTGTACAGCGCCTGCCTTGGCAGAAGGTGAAAAGCGTGAGCTTGGGGCGCATGAGCATGGGCATAGCGCGCTCAATATCGCGATTGAGGGTGATCGCGTCGAAATGGAGCTGATCGCACCCGGTGCCGATATTGTCGGCTTTGAACATGAGGCCAAGTCGGCAGAGGACGTCGCCGCTGTTGAACAAGCGGAAGCAACCCTCGGCGAACCCCTGACGCTCTTCGGCTTTGCCGACGCCGCAGGTTGCGTGGTCGAGACAGCTGCCATCGAGATCGAGGGCGAGGAGCATCATGACGATCACGGTGATGAACACCACGCCGATGATGACCATGATCACGAGCATGACGAAGATCATGCCGAGGCCAAGCATGACGACCATGGTCACGACCATGAGCATGAAGAGGAACATCACGCCGAACACGAGCATGAAGGCGAGGCGTCCCACAACGAATTTCATGCGGAGTATGCCTTAGCCTGTAGCACACCAGACGCTTTGGACGGCATCGACTTTGCCGCGTTTTTCGAAGCCTTCAGTGGCGCTGAAGAAGTCGAGGTGACAGTGATCAGCGAAAAAGGCCAATCCAGCTACGAGGTGGAGCGGGATGCGCCGAAAGTGGACTTTCAAGGCGTCATCTAAGCGATTTGACCATCATAACAGCAAGATGGTTCGACTTCGCTCGAAGATGTACCATCTTGCTGTCGCCCTCTCTCACGGACCATTGATCTCATGATCCTGGCGGAATCCGCCTTTAGCGCCTATTTTTGAATTCGAGACGGGGGATTGGGAACTTTTGCTTCCCTCGCACGTTGTCATTGTAAGACTATTTTTGATTGGCTTCAGGCACCAAGGGATGGTGAGATCCTGCGGCCAAGAATGAAGGATGATGCCATGGGGTTGCTCTGGCCCGTTTTGGTCGCACTCATCGCCGTTGCCTCGCCAAGCTTTGCGGCGACTGAACCAAAGGTGATTGCCTGGCCCGACCTCATGCCAAAGACGATTCTCCCGGAGGACCTGGATTTTGGCGGTGATAGTGCCTCGGCGGATCAGTCCACCGATCCTGGCCTCGGCGGTATTGTTCAACACGGGATGACACCAGCTCTTCCCGGAACCATCGGGCCGACCGATGTTGTTGAGGAACTGAACGACGTCGAGGTCAAAATTGCAGGCTACGTTTTGCCACTGGATTTTGAGGCAACAACGGTTCGGGAGTTTCTCCTGGTTCCCTATGTCGGTGCTTGTATCCATGTGCCGCCACCGCCACCCAACCAAATCATCTATGTGACCAGTGAGGACGGCGTCGAAGTCGGCGGACTGTTCGAGCCGATGTGGATTACGGGCAAGCTTGCCATATCATCGTTCTCTAACGAACTGGCCGACGTCGGTTACACCATGACGCTCAACGACTCTGAGCCCTACGAATTCTGATCGTCTCTAGACAGGAGTGGGAGACCCGCTCGAGGGCGAGGGACTGTCTTGTTTTTACCAATTTGCAACGTTATTACATTCGGTGACTAGATCATTCGTGCCATAGGAATCCTATGAAAATCGCCTTTGTAGGCAAAGGGGGCAGCGGGAAGACCACACTCGCCGCTCTGTTTTCCCGTTATGCCGCCGAGCATGGTCGTTATGTCCTCGCGATTGACGCCGACATCAATCAACATCTTGCCTCAGCGATCGGCATGTCCGAGGCGGAGGCCGCTTCGCTGCCCCCTATGGGACTCGAGATCGATCGCTTAAAGGCGTATCTGAGCGGCAACAATCCGCGCATCGACTCCATATCGAGCATGATCAAGACGACCCCACCAGGCCGCGGATCACGCCTGCTGACGCCTGGCGCATCAAATCCGGTTTTCGATCACTTTGTCAGGCGCATTGGCGACATCGACCTCATGGCTGTTGGTCCATTTGACGAGGAGGATATCGGAACGCGTTGTTATCACTCGAAGACGGGATCCGTGGAACTGCTGCTCAACCATTTGATTGATGATGAGCAGTCGTGCGTTGTGGTCGATATGACGGCGGGTGCTGACGCCTTCGCTTCCGGTCTTTTCACCCGATTCGATCTAACGGTTTTGGTCGTCGAGCCAACGACCCGATCTCTCGGCGTTTACGACCAGTATCGCTCATATGCCCGCGATCATCATGTCACGATCCGCGTCATGGCGAACAAACTCGAGGACGCGGATGATGCAGACTTCGTTCGAGATCGGGTTGGGCAAGATCTCATCAGCGGCGTATCCCGGTCCTCCTTCATCAAGGCGATGGAGAGGGGGAAGACTTTGCCCTTTGGTGACCTCGAGTCAGCCAATAAAATGGCGCTTCAACTCCTACTCGCCACCGTCGACCGACAGCGAAAGGATTGGGACCAGTATTATCGAGACGCTACGCTCTTTCATCGCCGCAATGCGGAGAGCTGGGCCAATGCGGCAACCGGCAGAGACTTGGCGAATCAGATTGATCCAGGGTTCTCGATGCCTGAAGCCGTTGAGGCGACTTTACGGAAGCGGTCCTTGAGCGAAGCTGCTTAGGACGACCTATTTGTCATCGATCGTCAAGAATACACATCTCGCCTGAATGTCGATTGCGCGACGGTTTGTGATATTATAACATTTCATATTGTCTATCGATAGCATCTGGAGATACCCCGTGTCTTATCCGTCCATTCATCGTCATCTCGAAGCTCAGGGTGCGACTGTCGACACCGCGTCCGATGATCAGCTTCGCCAAGCCTTTATCAGTGCTTTTCATACCGATCTGCCGCTCGGCTATGCCAAGGTCAACGAGCTTGTCGAGAAGATGCGCGACCGAAAGGACCGCGCCATGTTGACGCTTGATCCGAACTCTGAGGAAGGCAAGGAGTTTGCTCGCCTGATGGCGCCGGACATCCCGCGCGAGATTCTTGAGAACCATTTTGGTTGCGCCTTTGGCTTCTACAACTGCTGCAAAGGTGTGGCTGCCCCCGCCCGCGACGGTCTGAGGATGACATTGAAAGAACAGATCGACGCCCAGCATCCGAATTTCGTCGACTGCTAACCACCTTCGGCCATCGCCGACACCACCGAACAAGACCTTGACGTAGCATCCGATCACGCCTCGTGGTCGGATGCAGTCAATGAGCGATTATGACCATGACCTGTTGCCTCAAGCCGTTCCTGCCAGCCATAGGGTGCTGGCGACGAATCGGCACTTCCCGACCTTAGCGTTGGCGAAGATCACCTGGCGACGAGCCATAGACAGCTTTGTAATTGGCATAAAATTGGCTCGCCGATGAGAAGCCAGCGCGGAAAGCAGCATCGGAGATCGCGATATCCGTTGAGAGCAACAACTCTCGCACGCGGATCAGGCGCATTCGAATTGTGAATTGTTTGAGCGTGATACCCAACGCCTTTCGAAAAACATTGGAGGCATAGTTGGCATTAAGACCGGTGCCGGCTGCAATATCCTCCGTCGTAAGCGGCTCCGAGATGTTCTGGATGACAGCCTCAATCATGTTGACGACATGTGCGGTCGGTCCGGAACGGACCTCCTTGTTGCTGATGGGCTCATCCGGCCTGCGTAGATTGACCATCGACTCCTCGAGCGATAGACGCCGCATCAAGGCGTTGAGTTCCATGGTGAGACAATCGAACCTATTTTGGTCGCCGGTCCGATAGTCTTCCAACCATCGTTCCATGATCCCAGCATTTGCCAGTCCGACCGGAAGCGTAAGAACCGCGCCCCCGAGTAAGGCACGTTGAATACCGCCGATCCCGCGAAAGGACAGAAAACTATCGAGCGGATAGTACATGTTGGTGATGTCGTAAGCGGCGCTATCCCTAGGGCTCAAGTCGACGGTTCGATGCGGAATGCCAGCCCAAAAGAGACAAAGCTGCTCCGATGGTAGAACGAATCGATCCGATTCAAACTGATAGGTCATCGAACCACCGGTCAGCCAATTGAACTCGATGTGACCATGCCAATCCAGGTCATGCTTTTGCGGCACAAACCGTCTCATCGCAAAGCGCCCGAACAAGACAGGCTTGCCGTCCTCAAACGTCGACCGATCCGAGTCTTCGGGGCCAAATGGCGAGTCTAAGTTGGGTGGCGACATGTCTGTAAAACCCGGATTTATTCATTCGTTAATAGGATATGCACTGACGTCGGAACGTGCAATTTGATCTCTAAACACGGAGGTCTCGACCATGCGCAAACCAGTTAACGTCGCTTTCATCGGAGCGGGTTCTACAGTCTTCGCCAAGAATATTATTGGTGATTGTCTTCTTCGACCTGCTCTTTCCAACGCTCACTTCGCGTTGATGGACATTGATCGTCGAAGGCTTCGCGAATCCGAGATTGTCATCCGAAAACTCATCGAGTCAGTTGGTTCCGAGGCGACCGTCACGTGCCATGAGGTGCAGCGGGACGCAGTGGCCGATGCGGACTTCGTGATCGCTGCCTTTCAGATCGGCGGCTACGACCCCTGCACCATCACCGACTTTGAGGTCCCGAAATCCTTTGGCTTGCGCCAGACGATCGGTGACACCTTGGGTATTGGCGGGATCATGCGTGGATTGCGTACGGTGCCCCATCTTTGGCGTCTTTGCGAGGATATGCGTGCGGTATGCCCCGATGCGTTACTCCTGCAGCACGTCAATCCGATGGCCATTAACACCTGGGCCATCAGCGAGAAGTTCCCGGATATCCGCCAGGTCGGCCTTTGTCACTCGGTGCCGTTGACCGCTGCCGAGTTGGCTCATGATCTTGGTATTGATCTCAGCCGAATGCGTTACAAAGCCGGCGGCATCAACCACATGGCCTTCTATCTCCACCTCGAAGAAATTCTCGACGATGGCTCGACACGTGATCTCTACCCCCTGCTCAATGCGCGCTATGCCGAAGAAGCCGTTCCCAAACCGAACCAAAGACATCCACGGTGCGCAAATTTGGTACGTTATGAGGTTATGCAAAAGCTCGGATACTTCGTCACGGAAAGCTCTGAGCACTTCGCCGAATATGTGCCGTGGTTCATCAAAAATGGGCGAACTGATCTTATCGAGCGTTTTGCCATTCCATTGGACGAGTATCCCAAGAGATGTGTCGAGCAATTGGCAGACTGGCGGGAGCAGATGGACGACTTATTGGGACCTGAACCCATCGAGGTCGCGCCCTCGCTGGAGTATGCCTCGATCATCATGAATTCGATCGTCACAGGCGCGGCCTCGACCGTTTATGGCAACGTGCCTAACATTGGCCTTATCGATGCCTTACCAAAAGGCTGCGCCGTCGAAGTCCCCTGCCTTGTCGATGGCAATGGTGTCCAGCCGACTCGCATCGATAACATTCCTGTGCAATTGACAGCGTTGATGCGCAGCAACGTCTCCGTTCAGGAGCTGACTGTGCGGGCCCTCATAGATCAGCAGCCAAACCATATCCTACACGCGGCCATGCTGGATCCGCACACCGCGGCCGAACTCGACCTCGATCAAATCAGCCGATTGGTTGACGAGCTTATTCTCGCCCATGGAAAGTGGCTGCCTGAATGGCTTTGTCAACGAAAGTCTGTTTGAGGGTTCTGTCGGATTCGGTTCAGGGTCTAAGGCGCTGACGAGCGATTTCCCTAACCGAAACCTAACGCGACACAAACCGGCCCAAAACCCTGGGAACCTATTCTAGGTGTTCTGGGAGGGGAGCATCTTTGTGCCCATCCCTTTGAGTTTGTAAAAACGCAGATCAAAGGATGCGACCGATGAAGACGTACGGAAAGAAATTCGCAGCGATGACGATGGCAATGGCCTTTAGCTTTGTGGCGCAACAAGCTCAGGCCGTGGACGAGCATTACATCGATGGTGGCGCTGCTGTGGGGGGGACTGATGTTGTCGCGTATCACACCATTGGTGCGCCGACGCCCGGCTCGTCGGAATTTGCGTCCGAGTATCAAGGCGCGACATGGTACTTTTCCTCCGCCGAGAACCAGGCACTTTTTGATGCCGACCCAGCGAAATACGCTCCAGCCTATGGCGGATGGTGTTCGGCGGGCGCTAGCAAAGGCAAAAAAGTTCCGACCCAGCCCGAGCTTTGGGCCATCGTTGATGGGCAGCTTTACCTCAACAGCAGCCCAGACGCTCATAACAAGCTTTTCCTCGCCGACACCGAAACCGTGATCTCTAAAGGCGAGTCGAACTGGAAAGTGATTTTCGCCACGTCTCGTGAAGCGCTTCTGGCGCAATAGATCTTTGCCCGCTGCGCCGTCGTCGTCCTAGCGGCGGCGCAGCCCCAATCACAGTGTGGTCTCCAGTTCGTTATTGGACGCACAATGCAAACCCATGCACCTTATTCCTCGTTCGAAAGCTCTTCTGGGGAGACAGGTGATATCGCTACTAAGACCAAAATACTTGTGGTCGAAGACGATAAGAACATTCTCAATCTTCTGAGCGCCTATCTCGAGAGTGCGGGCCATGATGTGGTGGTGCACCAAGATGGCCAGGCGGGCTATAGGGCAGCTCTAACAGACTCGTTCGACATTTGTATCTTCGATGTCATGCTGCCGCACAGATCCGGAACAGAGATTGTTGAGGCGATGCGCAAGCATGGCTCCGTGACGCCCGTCTTGTTTTTGACGGCGCTTGGTGCAGAAACAAACGTGCTTCAGGGCTTCGCTGTGGGAGCGGATGACTATGTCATCAAACCTTTCTCGCCACGGGAGCTGATTGTCCGCATTCAGGCAATCTTGCGCCGCAGTCAAATAGCCAATGCATGTCGCAAGAACGTGCTGGAAGCGGGCCCCCTCAAATTGGATGCCGAACAACCAACCTGTAACTTGTCAGGTCAGTCTATTCCACTGACACCCTATGAATACAAAATACTACGACGTCTTCTGGAACAGCCCAGCAGAGTCCTATCGCGAGGCCAGCTGATCGCGCTCCTTTATGGGAACGATGTTGCGGTCGGGCCAAAGGCGATCGATGTGCATGTCCATAACCTACGTGCCAAGCTTGGTGACGAAAATGGCACAATGATCGAGACGGTGCGTGGATTTGGCTACCGATTCTCGCTCGCGGGGGAAGGAGGGCGCAGGATATCGTGAGAGATCGCCTGCGCCGGTTGCCGTGGCTTACGTTTCAGATGATCGCAGCCAATGTTACGATTGTTCTGATGCTTGGTGTTGCGTGGTACTGGCTTTTTATGCGCCAGAGCACAGCTTACTCCGATCGACTCATGTCCACATTCAACATCGAACCGGGACAGGTTCATGCCATGTTTGTCGAGGAGGTTGAGCGCCAACTTTGGACAAGTATCTCGGTCGGATTGGTGTTCGCTGTCGTGGCGTCCATCGGGGTAACGCTCTTTATCGTCCGCCCCCTCAGAGCGCTCGCTCGGGCGACGGACAGATTGCGACAAGGCGACTATCGTGTGCGCGCACAAAATCAAGCAGGTGAAGTCGGGAGGCTCGCAGACACCGTCAACGCCCTTGCCACTGCTTTGCAGCAGGAAGAGGGACGTCGGGCACGATACCTCGCCGATCTTGGGCACGAATTGCGGACACCTATCACCAGCCTGCGCGGATACACCGAAGGTCTGGAGGACGGCATTTTCCAAGCTGATGCGCAATTCTTTTCATTGATGTCAGATGAACTCAATCATCTGACAGCGCTGACCCATTCCATTGAGGCGTTGGAATTGGCGGCCGAGGATCAAAAGGCAGCATCTCAAGGTGTAGAGGTGCGGTACATTCTGAATGATGTGCAGCGTCGGTGGGACACCCAATTCCGGGCAAAAGGCCTTCAGCTACGTATGAGTGTCGACGACACGCTCGCCAACTGTCGTATTGCTCTTTCGCAAAAATCCTTGAGGCACGTCATCGATAATTTGATGTCGAACATGCTGAGATACAGTGATGCCGAGTCGACATGCTGCATTGCATTGTTAAGGCATGAGCCGCACGGGTTTGAAATGATCTTCAGCAACGACGCCGAGGGCCTGCCGGAGGAGGATGTTCCTTTACTTTTTGATCGCTTTTTTCGAGTCTCCCACAGCCGTACCCGGGGACGCAATGCTCACTCTAGTGGGCTCGGGTTATCTATTGTGAAGCAACTTTGCCTAGCCAGTGGCGGCGCAGTTCACGCTGAAGTGCGGGACAATAAGCTGAGTATTGTCGTCCGGCTTCCTTTTGTAGGAAAAGGCCGAAGGTGAAGCGGGAATACACCTAAGTCGTTAGCTGCATGATCACCAACGGAAGACGACGGTGCTAGGCGTTCTGTTGCACGCAGCGGTGAGTCGCAGCCAACTCTCCACCCGGCACGTGGTGGATGTGCCTTCAAGATCACCGGCTTGACCTGGATCGTCGAACAGACCTTCGCTTGGTTGGGTCCTTCTGGGCGTCTCGCCCAAGACTAAGAGCGCCACGCTCAAACTTCGAAGACAATGATCGACATCGCCATAGTCTGCATGATGAACAACAAACCGGCGTAAAACTGACCTTCTCACAGCCTGTTAGGTTGTCTCGAGCGTTAGAAGGCAACTACAGTTCATCATCTGTTCATCGGCAAGCCGATAGCAAAACAGCCATTTGCTGAAAGGAAGAGCCGATGAAACGTACAATCTTGACATTGGGTATGGGCACGATCATGGGACTGGTCGCTGCCTGTGGTTCCGGGAATGATTCGCGCTATACCGTCCCGCAGGCCGTTCAAACGAGCAACCTCGTCTCGTCCGGCTTAACGGCTGGCGTTCAGTCGCTTTCGAGGCTGGCGCAGCCAGAAAATCGTGATCGTTACGAAGAGGTGACCGACAATACCGTCAAGCTGGTGAGCGCTGAGCCGGTTTCGACCTTCTCGATAGATGCCGACACAGCGTCCTACGCCAATGTCAGACGTTTCCTGCAGGAGGGAGTCCTCCCGCCGGCGGATGCGGTGCGCGTCGAGGAGATGATCAACTATTTCGACTATAACTATCCGTCGCCCGCCGGGGCGGATCAGCCGTTCGCGGCTGACCTGGCGCTGTTCACCTCACCCTGGGATGCTGGTAGCCAGCTTTTGCGCATCGGCATCAAAGGCTACGCAATCGAACCTGCGGAGCGGCCGCGGGCGAACCTGGTGTTTCTGGTCGACACCTCCGGCTCGATGCAGAGCCCTGACAGATTGCCGCTTCTCAAGCGTTCGTTTGCCATGTTGGTCGAGGAGTTGCGGCCGGAGGACCGGATCGCGATCGTGGCCTATGCCCACAGCGCTGGCGTGGTGCTGGAGCCGACGCTCGGCAGCGAGAAGCGTGCCATTCTGCATGCCCTCGATGACCTGCATGCGGGTGGCAGCACGGCCGGCGGCGAGGGGATCAATCTCGCCTATCGGCTCGCAGAGGAGCATTTCGAGGAAGGGGCGGTCAATCGCGTCATCTTGGCCACCGACGGCGATTTCAATGTCGGGATCAGCGATCCCCGCCAGCTCGAGGATTTCATCATCGGAAAGCGCGAGAGCGGCGTCTATCTCTCGGTTCTCGGTTTCGGCCGCGGCAATCTGAACGATCTCGTGATGCAGAAACTGGCCCAGGCCGGCAACGGCCATGCCAGCTACATCGACAACCTGATGGAAGCGCGCAAGGTGCTGGTGGACGAGATGGGCTCGACGCTGTTTCCGATTGCTGATGATGTCAAGATCCAGATCGAGTTCAATCCGGAGGTCGTCGCCGAGTACCGCCTGATTGGCTATGAGACCCGCCTCCTGGCGCGGGAGGATTTCAATAATGACCAGGTTGATGCCGGCGAGATCGGCAGTGGCCACGCGGTGACAGCGCTGTACGAAATCACCCCGATCGACAGTCCGTCCCGACTGATCGACGACCTCCGCTATGTCAAGCCGGCGGCGAGCGCCACCGCGGACGAGGTCGCCTGGCTGCGGATGCGTTACAAACAGCCGGGCGAGGACGAGAGCCGGTTGATCGAGCAGCCCGTAATGGCCGACATGGCCACAGACTTCGAGACGGCGCCTGAGGAGGCACGCTTCGCAACGGCCGTCGCTGCATTCGGTCAGATCCTACGTCAAAGTCCCCATATCGAGGATCTTGACCTTGATGATGTCCAGGCAATGGCAGCGACGGCGCGCGGCGACGATCCGTTTGGCTATCGCTCAGAGTTCCTCCAGCTGCTAAGGCTCGCCGAGAGCGTTCGTGCACTCGACCTCCTCGGCGGCTGAACGACCCGCTCGCCAGCAGTGTCGCCTTGTTTTGGTTTGAGCCAATAACTTACCGATCTGTCGGATTCTAGACGCCGGCGAATTTGTTGGCGAATTCATTCCAAAGATCGAAAGCGTCGTTTCTCGCGTGACGGTAACTGGCTTTGGGGAGGCGATGGGGTGGGGACGAAACAGCGTGTTAATCTGGTCAGGCGTCGTCTCAGCGAGGTTATTGAGCGCCCTCCGCAGGGCCTTGTCACGTTGCTGATCCGCAAGCCTGATGCTACGAATTTGACCATGAGCAAGTCCGTCTATCACGGCCATCGTTTTCCGCCAGCTATCATTCAGCTAACGGTATGGATGTATGCCCGTTTCACCCTCAGCCTCCGTGATGTCGAAGAGCTTTTGGCCGAACGCGGCCTAGACATCTCGTACGAATCCGTACGTCGGTGGTTCTTGAAATTTGGCCGGGTCTACGCTCGGCGCTTGCGACAGAGCCGTCATCGGCCAACAGATCACTGGTACCTTGACGAAATGGTGGTCGTGATGAGAGGGCGTCGGTTTTATCTTTGGCGCGCCGTCGACAGCGAGGGGGAAGTCTTGGATTTCTTGGTGCAACGCCGCCGCAATGCCCGTGCTGCCGAGCGATTGCTGCGCAAGCTCCTGAAGAAGCAAGGCTTTGCGCCATCAATGATGGTGACCGATAAACTCGGCTCCTATGGCGTGGCCAAGAAGAAGCTTGGCCTCAGCGCTATTCATGAGCAGGGACTACGCAAGAACAACAGATGTGAAAACTCCCATCTGCCCGTGCGTCGACGAGAACGCAAGATGCAGCGGTTCAAATCTCCTGGATCAGCCCAGTGCTTTTTGAATGTCCACTCCGCCGTCTATAATCACTTCAACATCGACCGACATCTTGTATCCCGCCGCACCATGAAGGAACTTCGGAACGAAGCTTTGCGGCAATGGGGAGGCCTAACCGCTGCAGCTTGAGATCTCATCTCGTCTGCCAGTTGCTGACCCTGCATCCGCCAAGTTGACAATGCCGTCATTGCCCATGAATGTAGGCCCTCAATCTATGAGATGAAATTTCGCCGTTTTGTTAGCCTTAATTGTGGGCCGGTGCAAAATCAGATTGATCGGCATGCCAGCATTTGTGTTGTCGAGCCGGATCACCCTGTTCCGCGTTAGCGTCATCGTGGCCCGATCCTGTTCCTTCAGCAGGCTCCGCACGGTGCGGTGCCCCCTGCCCCGCCACGTGCGCCCCTTATTCTTGGGAACCCATTTTATCAAGAATGATGCCGATCTTGAAAATTGAAGAAAGTTTCTTCTGGGAAGACCTGTAATATAACGACCAATATCCAACTCTGATGTGCCGAACTCATTGCATCGCTGTCCAATTTGGTTTGGGCGGTGGCGATGCACAAATTGGCTCATCAATGACAATTTTCAATGCGGTAGAACCGCCGATGTTCGCTTCTTCTGAAAGATCAAGTCCACCCTTATCCAAATAGAACCGGCAGGCTAAATCAAATAGATCTCCAGCCGGTAATTTTGAGATATCCCAAAGCCTCATCGTTCCGTAGTTGGAAATGGTGAGGATCCTACTCTCATCCTTGCTAAACTTTGCGCTGTTGACTATCCCCTCATGGCGCATGGATGGAATGACCTCCTCGCCGGTTCTAGCATCAAAGAGTCGGGCCGTACCATCCTCGGAGTTGGTAAGGATCCTGCTTTCATCCTTGCTGAACGCTGCACTGCTGACTGTCCCCTCGTGGCGCATGGGTGGGATGATCTCCTCGCCAGTTTTGGCATCAAAGAGCCTAGCCGTCCTGTCGCTGGAGCTGGTGAGGATCCTGCTTTCATCCTTGCTGAACGCCGCGCTGTTGACCGCCCCCCCGTGGCGCAAGGATGGGATGATCTCCTCGCCAGTTTTGGCATCAAAGAGCCTAGCCGTGCTATCGCTGGAGCTGGTGAGGATCCTACTCTCATCCTTGTTGAATGTCGCGCTGCTGACCGTCCATTCATGGCGCATAGGCGGGATGACCTCCTCGCCGGTTTTGGCATCAAAGAGTCGGGCCGTACCATCCTTGGAGTTGGTAAGGATCCTGCTCTCATTCTTGTTGAATGTCGCGCTGCTGACCGCCCCTTCATGGCGCATGGGGGGAATAATCTCCTCGCCAGTTTTGGCATCAAAGAGCCTAGCCGTGCTATCGCTGGAGCTGGTGAGGATCTTGCTGTCGTCCTTGCTGAAAACTGCGCTGTTGACTGCCCCTTCATGAAGCATGGGGGGGATAACCTCCTCACCAGTTTTGGCATCAAAGAGTCTGGCTGCAAAGAGGCCAGCGGTGTAGTCATCAGAGCTGGTGAGGATTTTACTCTCGTCCTGGCTGAACCACACAGCATTGTTTGACCAATCCTTATGACCTATAGCGGGAATCAGCTCCTTGCCCGTTGAGCCATCAAACAGTCTGGCCGTGCCATCCTCGGAGTTGGTAAGAATTTCTCTTTCATCGTTGCTGAACTTAGCGCTTGTGACTTCCCCCTCGTGACGCATGGGTGGAATGATCTCCTTGCCGGTTTTGGCATCAAACAGTCTGGCCGTGCCATCTTCGGAGCTGGTGAGGATCTTGCTTTCATAGCGGCTGAGCGCCATGCTCGTAACGGATTTTTTGTGCCGCATGGGTGGAATGACTTCCGCACCGGTTTTGGCATCAAAGAGCCTAGCCGTGCCATCTTCGGAGTAAGTGAGGATCTTGCTTTCGTTCCAGTTGAACGTTGCATTATTGACTGCCCCCTCATGGCGCATGGGCGGAATGATTTCTTTGCCGGTTCTGGCATCAAAGAGCCTGGCCGTTCCATCCTCGGAGTAGGTGAGGATCTTGCTTTCATCCCGGTTGAACCCCGCGCCCGTGACCGGTCCTTCATGGCGCATGGGCGGAATGATCTCCTTGCCAGTAATGGCGTCAAAGAGCTTCGTGCCATCTTCGGAGTAGGTGAGGATTTTGCTTTCATCGTTGCTGAACTTAGCGCTTGTGACTGGCCCTTCATGACGCATGGGTGGAATGATCTCCTTGCCGGTTTTGGCATCAAAGAGCCTAGCCGTGCCATCTTCGGAGTAGGTGAGGATTTTGTTTTCATCGTGGTTGAACCACGCGTTCCAGACTGTCCCCTCATGACGCATAGGCGGGATTAGTTCCTCACCAGTCTTAGCGTCAAACAGTCTGGCGGTGTTGTCATAGGAGCTAGTAAGGATCTTGCTCTCGTCCTGGCTGAACCACACGTTCCAGACCGCCCTGCCATGGCGCATGGGCGGAATGATCTCCTTGCCAGTAATGGCATCAAAGAGCCTGGCTGTGCCATCCTCGGAGATCGTGAGGATCTTACTTTCATCGTTGCTGAACCTGACAAAGGTGACTCCCCCCTCATGGCGCATGGGTGGAATGATCTCCTTGCCGGTTTTGGCGTCAAAGAGTCGGGCCGTACCATCCACGGAGTAGGTGAGGATCTTGCTTTCATCCCAGTTGAACCGCGCGCTCGTGACTGCCCCTTCATGGCGCATGGGCGGGATGATGTCCTCGCCGGTTTTGGCGTCAAAGAGCCTGGCCGTTCCATCGTCGGAGATCGTGAGGATTTTGTTGTCATCCTGGCTAAATGTTGCGCCCGTGACCGCCCCATCATGGCGCATGGCGGGGATAAGTTCCTTACGCAATGAGATATCAAAAAGTCTGACAGTACCGTTTGGGGAGATGGTAGTGATTCTGCTGTCGTCTTGGATGAGTCCGACAGCCGTAGCCGGCTCCTCATGATGTATGGCGGAGATGATTTCCCTGCCGGATTTGGTATCAAAGAGCCTGGTGGTGCCGTCCTCGGAGCTGGTGAGGATTTTGCTTTCATCGTTGCTGAACCAGGCGGCCCAGACTTCCCCCTCATGACGCATGGTGGGGATGATCTCCTTGGCGGTTTTGGCATCAAACAGTCTGGCCGTTCCATCCACGGAGTAGGTGAGGATCTTGCTTTCATCCTGGTTGAACTTAGCGCTTGTGACCGCCCCTTCATGACGCATGAGCGGAATGGTGTCTTTACCGGTTTTGGCGTCAAAGAGCCTGGCCGTTCCATCCTCGGAGCTGGTGAGGATTTTGTTATCATCCTGACTAAATGTTGCGCCCGTGACCGCCCCTTCATGGCGCATGGTGGGGATGATGTCCTTGCCGGTT
>JANQPX010000016.1 GCA_028285265.1 Geminicoccaceae bacterium | reverse complement strand
TATCCCTATCAGAATGAGTTTGCGCTCGCCTGCCTCCGGCTCGGTCAGCAAGCAGCCTGACCTGCCGAAAAACTTGGCCCAAACAGGCCTCTGCCGAGGCCACCTTCGGTGATGGGCTGATCGTGCCTACAAAACCTGAAAAACGCTCCAAAACATCAGCTCACAACCGAAAACAAGCAAACATATCAGCGCAAGCTCTTCACTTGCGCGCTCGCTACCAAAATCAGACACAAATGAACCTTGATCTAACAGTCCTGTGAGAGATGCGGGCTAGTGTCCGCTTTTCATCGGCTGTCGCATAACCCCTCGATTAAGTGACAGTGAAGAATAAACCTATAGTTTATGTGAAAAAATCGTGGATAGATGTTTGAATATGTTAACAGGAACTCTTGCACCTTTCGGCCAATGACCCGTATCTCGGCAGTTCTTGATGAAGCCTTTGGGATTAGAGAGGTAGTGTTGAGTTCGATCACGTCCTACGTCACGAAGACGCTCGCCACAGCGGCACGTAAGGGCGCAGGCGTGTCCAAGAAGGATGCCCGCACCTTTTACGTCGTCTTGGTGATCAGCCCGTTCATGATCTGGTTTTTCGCCGACACCGCGTTGCAGGAATCTGTCGAGGGATCATGGGAGGCCTATCTATGCTGGGCGTTCGTCGGCCTGTTCGCTTCCGGACTGTTGACTCTGCCATTGACACTGTATGGCTATCACAACAGGCACAGAATCGAGGTTGGTGATGAACAGCCTCTCGACTTCAGCCGCATTGTTGGGGACGGCGCTGGTTCCCTTGGGGCGCTTGGTCTTTGACAGTATCGACTGGGTCCCGACAGGGGTCAACGAGACTTCAGATGAAAATTTCAGTCCTCCAAAGTGAATGTCGATGAACAACTCGTGTGTTTCTCAAAAATTGCCATGCCGAGAATAAGGTGATGTTGAATAGGATGAGCCAGAAGCTGTCGAAGGGCCTTGAACGGACGATCCAAAAGGGAGCGCTCATGTCAAAGGCCGATGCCAGGAGGGCCTACATCGCTCTCGGCATCAGCACTCTCATGGTCATCGTCTTCTGGTCGATAGCCATCGACAATTCGAGCAGAGGGCTCTGGACCGAGTATCTCTGCTGGGCATTGGTAGGCCTTGGCCTCGTCGCCTTCGTTACGATTCCTCCGGTACTCTACGGCTTTCATAACCGATACCGCATCGACCCCCTCGAAGATCTGCAGCCCCATGATTTCAGCCAGGCGCATCGAGCCGGAGTCATCGGAGCCGGGGGTGTTCCGATTGTCAAAGCCATTCTGGACTGGCTCGGCGTTGGGGGCTGAGAGATCAGTAGTGCCGTAATCCTCAGGCAGCGTCGCCCTATCGTTGATCGTCATCCTCATCGCCACCGAAAAGGCTGTCACGGATGTCGGATACTTTTTCGCCAATGAATTCGCCAGCGTCGTCGATCGCCTCGAAAGTGACTTCGACGCCGGGGCGAACGTTGCTCTCGACGAAATTGTCGAAACCCTGATCCCACGACGATCTCTCCCAGCCCTGCCCAGCCGCTACTGCAGCACCGGTTCCAGCGACCACAGAACCCGGTCCGAGCGCAGGAGCTGTCGCTACCGTTGTTCCCCAGCCAACACCATAGCTTATCGCAGTATCGTCGGCTTCCTTGATCGCACCGACGAAAGCATTGGTAGCGTAGTCCGTCCAGCTTGCGTCCTCCGGGGTGCTCATGATGCCCTGGACGGCGCCTGCGGCAGGTTGAATTCCGAGACCAGCCCCCTTGGCAAAGTTATTGAACGTCGATGCCGTCTTAGCACCCGCGCTCAGCTGTTGCGTCGACTGAGCGTTGGGCCCATAGGGCGTGACATCCAAAGCCTTCGCTGACGTCATCTTGGGATCGGTGATGGCACGAGCCAAGTCCGTTCGATTGGCATAACCCTGAGCCGGAAGACTGCCGGCTGGACCATTTGTCAACGTTCCTGCAGCAGCTGCGCGAGCACCGCGGTCAACATGTTGACCGTAGGCCTGCAATCCACCCTGCAGACCCGCGCCCCCATAGCCAGCAGGTCCGACCAAGTCTGTTGCATCCGGCTCCACCGCCTCCAATCCCGCATTTACATCGGCGTCAATGTTGCCCGCGAGGCTGTCATCCGGGCCGTAACCGCGATGGCTGTTGCGGCTTTCGTCTCCAGGAAGGTTGTTGTCGATCGGACCGCCAGACGGGCCGAGGCCTTCAAATTCATTGGCATGCTGGCCTTCGTCCTCCGTGGGACTGTTGTCGACGGGACCGCCTGATGAGCCAAGGCCCTCAAACTCGTTGGCGTGTTGGCCTTCGTCACCAGAGAGGCCACCGCTTTCAGCACCAGTCTTGCCGTCTTTGTCGTCATCGTCGTCCGGATCTGGGCCACCTGCGGCTTGGCTTACGGCATCGTTGAACGCGGCCTCGGTGCGTTCCGAGCCGGTCATGCCATGCTGATCGGAGGAACTATCCCTGTCAGAGCGGCCTGGGCGATCGTTATCGCTCCCGCTGTCGCGATCATTGTCGCTGGGCCCGTTACCGCGATCATTGTCATTGCCGCCGCTGCTGCCCGGCCCACCCGAATTGCCGGAACTATCGACGCCACCACCTGGACTACCCATGCCTCTACCTCGAATTGGCAAGCATCGAGGACCTCAATGCCTTGCTGTTCAAATACATGGACAAAATGGAAGAGAGCCCATCTATACGCAACAAAGGTTTTAATTGAACATTTTCAAAACATGTCCTCTCTCGATTGATCAATTGAGCCATTGATCAACTCTTATCTTCAAAACGACTGCGCGCCCGAGAATTTCATCTCATAGGTATGATGGCATCGCGCATGAGCGACTTCTGCGTTACGGTCGACATAGACAAAGCTGGAACACACGTGTTTTCCGCATCTCAAGGAAGAGTTCACGTCCCTTCGGGAACGGATCTCATCAACGTTGCTCCAACGAACAAGGATGGTGTCCTGGCGCAGATCGATCTCCTGAACGATTTGGCATGGAACGACACGATCCGCCAATTGGTGTGCCGGTTAGGGAGGCATATCCGTCGACTACGGCCTGAATAAGTGCGCCCTGCAGGACAATGAGGCGCTGGTTTTACTTGCTGCCTCGTAAGACTGTTAGGTTTGATCAGAGTTAGGCGCAATTTGTTGAACATAAATGCGCCGTTCTCGCTCCCGAAGCCTTAACGAATTGGTAGCCTTTCGAGACGACCGTTCATCGACCGAGCAGTGGCAGGAGATTTTCTAGCGGGCGGCTTTCGAGACTTCGAACCTAGCTAGCGCTAAGCAGAACCAAGGAGTTAGGGCTTAGCCTCCAGGGCGGTCACTCGACGATCAAGTCCGTCAACATTATTCTGGATGGCACGGAGATAACCACCATGCTCGGCGCGCACCTGCGCAATGAGACGATTCGTATGATCTGCTTTGCCCTCGACGCGCCTAATGGCGTCACCTAGATCCGCACGTGCATCAGCAAGGTCAGTGGACAAGGTTTCCAAGGCGCCCGTGAGCAACCCGAAATCCTCTTTCTGACGTTTCTTGATCGCTTCGATATCAGAGCCTTGTCGCTCCAGGATAGCAAGGATCCGATCAAGCTTATCGTCTGTCATTTTCTGCCACGACAACAATTGACACTGACAACATAATACCACGGGAAAAGGTAAAGTCATCTTACTTTTAGACGGTATTCGCTCAAGCCAAAACGCTTAAGAAACACTAATGACACAGCCAGAAGGCCGCACAGTTGCCAGTCAATGACAAAACAACACCTGGACGGCATATATATCATCAAAAAAACAACTTATTAGATCTTATCGCCTCCAATTTTGGCCAAAATAGCGAATCTGATCCCAACAACTGTGAATCTCTGATCGAAGAGTACCCGAAATGTGAGGCAGACGGTCAGCTGGGCCAGTCGACTACCAGCAGCAGTTGGAGCAAGGAATGATGAGTTCGAAATGCTCAGCGGCACAAGGGAAATCCGGCTAATCACCGACTCAATCGCCCCCAACCGCATGAGGTGGCGTGCAATCGCCTGCGTGAGGTCTGGGAGGTAGCTGATCCGAAGATAGTCTTCTTATCTGAAGGGCTAAACCGGCCCAAAGCGAGGTTGGTCCCGATCTATGTAATGCTGGATCTAAGATCCCTCGCCCGCAGAGCGCTACCCAAGGGTGGACCTGTTCTTTTGGACCTCTTCCCCCTTCTTCGGCACATCGTCCATCCACCGAGCACCATCTAAATCATCAAAACCGATGAATTTAGGATTAATGACAACAAAAACGTTTGATAATTAGATCCGAATGCGCGTAAAAGGTTTTTATGATCAATCTCTAAGAAACGATAAATTGATAGGAGGTCGACAAAATGACACCCATTGGGACCAACAAACCCTCGGATTCTCACGTGTTCGACGGCCATGACGAACGTCGCCAAGCTCCAAGCAGTTCTTTTCTGATCTATTGGTGCAACGGCAAAATAGCGCAAAATCAGCAGCAAAAAGGTGCTGATGATGCTGAGCTGGAGCTACTTGCTGGCTGGTACTGGGAAGGCCAACATCTGGCCCTTAGCAAACCCCGAGGTCCCTTCGTGACATCAGGCCAGGCTCATAGGGATGCTTGCCGTGGACTTTCTTGCATGGGAGACACCGCTGCCGCATAGCAGGCCCGTCGCTAGGTTTTGAGTTGGAACCATGTAGAGCGGTCCAACTTTGAGGTTCACTGGCAATCCGGGCACGAAACAGCTCAGCGCCATCGCGACGAATGACATGACCTTGCAATGAAGCTTCCGTCAGGGAGTACGCGTGAATGCAACTGACTGCGGAAAGACAGGTGTAGAGAGAACTCAGGTGCGCTGTCTCTCATCAAAAGACACAATTGGTTAGAATGCGCTATCGCTTGACTGCCATCGATTCGATTCAAGCGCTGTTTCATCGTCAAGAACCGCCGAATCCCGATCGACTTCTGCAACCGCAAGCCGCGGGGCGAGCCGTCGAATTAGCCAGGCTCATCGCCGACGTCAACGTAGGACGAAGTATTCTGCCCGTCGCGCCAACCTCTTGACCGCTCGCGCTTATCCGGCGAAGCATATTTCAACTGCCATCGAACTATCACAAATCAAAACCCTCGATGGCGTTTGGAGGCTAAAAATGAAAACTCTGTTGACTACCAGCGCGCTCGCGCTGCTTGCCCTTGCCGGCACCGCGCAAGCGGCAGGAAAGCTCACACTCTACTGTTCGCCACAAGAGGAATGGTGCCAGTTGATGGTGACCGAATTCACCAAGGCGACCGGCATTGAAGTGGCGATGACCCGCAAGAGTTCCGGTGAGACTTACGCGCAGATCCTAGCTGAGAAAGACAATCCCAAAGGTGATGTTTGGTGGGGCGGCACGGGCGATCCGCATTTGCAGGC
The DNA here is from genome assembly GCA_028285265.1 of Geminicoccaceae bacterium. GTDB lineage: Bacteria > Pseudomonadota > Alphaproteobacteria > Geminicoccales > Geminicoccaceae > JANQPX01. The sequence goes on along the minus strand of JANQPX010000016.1, from coordinate 192,597 downwards.
AGCGGAGGAAGGGCTAACCGAGGAGTATGCCTCACCCTTGATGGACGAGCTGCACGATTGGGCCAAGAACCAGCATGATGCCGCCGGCGGCCGCACGGTTGGGATCTATGCCGGCGCGTTGGGCTTTGGCTACAACACCGAACTCTTGGCTGAAAAGGGACTGACCGAGCCCTCCTGCTGGGAGGATCTGGTCAAAGAGGATTATCGCGGTGAAGTGCAGATGGCCAATCCGAACAGTTCGGGAACGGCCTACACGACCCTGGCTACCGTCGTGCAGGTGATGGGTGAGGATGCCGCGTTTGATTGGCTGCGGGCCTTACACCAGAACATCAACCAATACACCAAGTCCGGTTCAGCGCCGATTAAGGCTGCTGCTCGTGGTGAGACAACGATTGGCATCGTCTTTCAGCATGACGCCGTGACCCAGCGTGTCGGGGGATTCCCGATCAAACCGATGAGCCCGTGTGAGGGTACCGGCTATGAAATCGGATCGATGAGCATCATCAAAGATGCCCGCAACATGGAAGAAGCTAAGCAATTCTACGATTTCGCCCTGCGTGCCGACATCCAAGCAATGGCAGGCTCGGTCGGCGCCTATCAAGTGCCGTCCAATATGGGTGCTGCCCCGCCACCAGAAGCACCTAAGCTCGAAGATATCAAGCTCATCGACTATGACTTTAAGAAATACGGGTCGTCGGATGAGCGCACGCGGCTGTTGTCCAAATGGGACAAGGAGGTGAACGCGCAGTAAGGCCAAAGCTGTGAACAAACCGATCGCGGTCAACACGGGCCTAGCCTGGGCCGCGATCGGACTTTTGGCCTATATCCTGCTGCCCTGGTACACGCTCGACGACGGCCTGTTCTCGTTTAAGTGGCTATGGGGCGGTTATGCTGGCGACCGGGACTATGCTCCGGCCCTGTTTCAATGGCTGTTGCACGGCAAATGGTGGCTCGCTCCGATAATCGTGCCGCTGGGCATCGGAGTCTGGGCTGCTTTGAAGGAAGACGCCAGGCTGCAAGTATGGGCCGGACTTGGCGGAATTTTTCTGGCTCTGTTGCAGGGCTTTACCATTTATCACCGCGGCTGGGCCTTTGATGGTCTGGAGGCAGCCTTCGGGGAACTTGACGGCCGGCAATTCGGCATGGGCTGGGGCGCATCCCTGGTGGTCTTGGCATCGCTCTTCACCCTGACAACCGGGCTCGCCGGCCGCGGTGCCGTGCGGGGCGATGTGTTTGTGGCGGGCGCCATTGGTCTGGTCGTCGCCATGGTCGTAGCCTTCATCGCCTTTCCTGTCAGCCAAATCCTGATCCGTGCGTTTGAGGACAAAGAAGCCGCGTTCTCACTTAGCTACCTTTTCAGCAACCTCGCCGATGACCGCGTATGGGGCTTGAACTGCCTAACAGGCGGCCGCTGCGGGGTCGCATGGAATTCATTCTTTTTAGCGGTGGCCGTGGGCATCGGCACGACCACGCTTGGGCTCGCCTTCGCCCTTGTCGCTACCCGAACACGCTTTCGCTACAAGCGCGCATTGCGGCAATTGACATTGTTGCCCATCATCACCCCACCGTTTGTGGTCGGGCTCGCCATTATCCTATTGTTTGGCCGCTCCGGTACCGTCACCCAATTCGCGGCTGATCTATTAGGCCTGGAAGCTGGGCGTTGGATCTACGGCTTCACTGGCGTGTTCTTCGCCCAGATGCTTGCCTTTACACCCATCGCCTTTTTGGTGCTGATCGGTGTTGTGGAGGGCGTCAGCCCATCGTTGGAAGAGGCGGCCCAGACCCTCCGCGCCAACGATTGGACAACCTTCCGTACAGTCTCTCTGCCCTTGATGCGACCGGGCCTAGCCAACGCTTTCCTGTTAGGCTTCATCGAAAGCTTGGCGGATTTTGGTAATCCCTTGGTGTTAGGGGGCAATTATGATGTGCTCTCGACCGAAATCTTCTTTGCCATCGTTGGTGCCCAGCATGATCCTGGTCGCGCCGCTTCGCTCGCCATCGTGCTTTTGGGCATGACGCTTCTAGCTTTCTTTCTCCAGCAATTCTGGCTCGGGCGGAAAACCTATACATCCGTTACCGGCAAGGGCGATGCAGGAGTACCTTTGCGCCTACCGCGCTGGGTTGAGCGGGTTTCACTCGGGCTTGTCTTGCCCTGGGCCGGACTGACGGCCGTCATGTATGCCATGATTCTGGTGGGCGGCTTTGTTGAAATCTGGGGCCGCGATTACTCCTTCACCCTCAAGCACTATGAAGCTGCCTTCGGCATCGTTCAGGGTGAGCATGGCCTTGTCTGGTCCGGCACGGCATGGAACAGCTTTTTCACCACCATCCAAATCGCCGCGATCTCGGCGGTTCCCACCGCCATCATCGGGCTATTGACCGCCTGGCTCTTGGTCCGTCAAGAATTCACCGCAAAGCGGCTCTTTGAGTTCGCCACCATGCTATCCTTTGCCATTCCGGGCACAGTCATCGGTGTTTCCTACATCCTAGCCTTCAATGTGCCGCCTTTGGAAATCACCGGCACCGGTATGATTTTGATCATCTCCTTTGTGTTTCGTAATCTACCAGTTGGCGTGCGCGGCGGCATCGCTGCCCTCTCACAAATTGATAAAGCTCTGGATGAAGCCTCTCTGACCTTACGTGCCAGCAATTTCACGACCCTACGCCGTATCGTGCTGCCGCTTCTCCGCCCTGCCCTGTTGGCAGCGTTGGTTTACAGCTTCGTCCGTGCCATGACGGCCATTTCAGCGGTGATCTTTCTAGTTTCTGCTAATTATGACATGGCCACATCCTACATTTTGGGCCGCGTCGAAAATGGCGATTACGGCCTTGCTATCGCCTATAGTTCGGCCCTGATTTTTGTCATGCTGCTGGCCATCGGACTCCTGCAGCTATTGGTCGGACGCCGTCAACTTGGCCGCCGCAACGAACAACCTGCCGGAGCGCCTGCATGAGTACCCCACAATCCGTGCGCTTTGAAAACGTCACCAAGGCGTTTGGAGCGGTCAAAGCAGTTCGCGATGTCAGCTTCGAAATCACCGCCGGCGAACTGGTCACGCTCCTTGGCCCGTCAGGCTGCGGGAAGACGACAACGCTGCGGATGATCGCTGGGCTCGAACTCGCAACCGCCGGCACCATCTTCATCGGCGAACGCAATGTCACAGCCTTGCCGGCGACCTCCCGCGATGTGGCTATGGTTTTTCAGTCCTACGCCCTCTTCCCACATATGAACGTCTTGGACAATGTGGCCTACGGTTTGACGGTCTCCGGTATCAAAAAACGCGATGCTCACGCCCAAGCCTTGGAAGCGCTTGCGCTTGTCGGCCTCGCGGACTACGGGAAACGTCTTCCCTCCGAACTTTCCGGTGGCCAGCAACAACGTGTCGCCGTCGCCCGTGCGGTTGTCCTCGAGCCCGAAGTGCTGCTCTTCGACGAGCCACTATCCAACCTTGATGCCAAACTGCGCCGCCACGTTCGCGAAGAGGTGCGCGAACTCCAACAAAAACTCGGTATTACGGCTGTCTACGTCACCCATGACCAGGAAGAAGCCCTCGCCGTCTCGGATCGCATCATCGTCATGAATGATGCCATCATCGCCCAAATTGGCACCCCACGCGACTTGTACGAACTTCCCGCCAGCCGTTTTGTGGCTAACTTCATTGGAGACGCCAATCTCGCTGAAGCTCAGATCGTCCAAGTCGACGGGGAACGCGCCCATGTGAATGCCGCGGGCTTACAACTCGACCTTCGCGCCCGCGGCCTGAAACAAGGGAACGCCCTTTTGGCCATCCGTCCCCGCGCCATCCAACTCCACGCTGAAGCGAAACCTGACGCTGCCGAAGTCACCATCGATAAGGCCGCTTATCTCGGCAGCCATGTGGAATACGAGCTCAAGACTCCTCTAGGTGATCTTTTCGCCATCGACCCCCATGTCGATCGGCCACTCGCAGCGGGCGATAAGGCCTGGATGGAACTGGCAGTGCGCGGGGTCACGTTGGTGCCAGAAGGTTGAAACGCGGGCGCTGGACGTCCCTGAAACCCAAATTTTCTTGCGATTTTGCCAGTCCTCGGCGAGACCGACCGGGGTGCAAGGAACAACAATGGACATGCAGGGCTTGAGGAGACGATCCCGAATGTCTTTCGAACAGCTGTATTGTTACTGCGATACATTGCGGCCTGACCGAGAAGGAGGATGTCGAGGTGAACGTAGGCCATGATGCTCGAGCCAAGCTTGGTCTCTTATCCATGACTGAGGTGGATGAGTTGGCCCTGAAGGGCGTTTTGGTGCCGTCGCCGGATGCTGTCTTAATCAGCCAAGGCGTGTGCATTGGAAGCGGGACAATCCTCTGGCCGGGCACGACGTTACTTGCGGATCATCCGGCGGACCTTGTCATTGGCGAGGATTGCGAGATTGGTGCGGAAGGTGGCTTCTGGCTGGATGCGCGAGAGAGTCAATCGATCCAGATTGGCGCGGGAGCGCGCCTGCTTGGTGGCGGCGCATGCGAAGGCGCATGCCAGGTCGGCAAGGGCGCACAAATTCTGGGCGCCATCCGTTGCCGGGACTGCCAACTTGCCGGTGGCGGCAGCTATCGACATCATAACCCGAACGAGCGAGGCGCTGTGCTAAAAGGGAATGGTGTTGCCCGGAGCATTAATCTTGAGTGCGGTGACGTCATTCAGGCTTTTGGACTCTTCTCAGAGGCACCAGTACGGCGGCAAGTGGAGTTTCATCCGCCAGGCGTGTGAAATGATCAAGCCGTGGGCGATCTCATCGCAAATCCACAATCACCACGGTTCGGTCGTCAAACCAGTGTTCTTTCGTGCTGCCTTTTGGGCAGGGATACGCATCGATTTTGGCGGGGTCCTCGGCTTCAATGGTGGCGAAACTCGCCTCCCAAGCGGCAATCGATGTGCCGTTGGGTGGTTCCAAGTAGCCATCGGTGAAGAGTTCGATGGACTCAAGGCTATCAGCGCTGCGATCTTCAGTACGGATATGCATCATAGGCACCTCGGTCCCGTCGATCACCGCATAACTCATAGGACTGTTGGTGTTATTTTGAAAATGTCCTTGGCCTTGGATGATGCCTTGGGTCAACAACACATCGATATCGCAGGCTGGCACGCCAAATAGCTGGGCTTCGGCACGCGTTCGGGCCCGGGAAAGAATTGCCTCTAGATCGTCAACATCAAGCCAGGGACGCATGTCGGGATGGAGTTCGGTAGCACCATTGAGCGTGACGAATCTGGCCACCTCGGCTGCTACCTCATCGTTGGCTCCATGCCCTTTGGCGGCGTGATAGGTTTCGATTCGGAGAGCAGAGGTGACGACGTCGACCGGGTGACCATTTTGCAAAATTTGAGAGCCATTCAGTCGTATGCCGCTATCGCCTGCGAGCAAAAACCGCCAGGTTTGGCCAAGGTCAATGGCCAGCGCTAGGGTGGCGCCAAAGCGGCGGCCGGGCTCGGCCATAGCGACCTCATAAATTCCCACATCGAAGTAGGCCGCGGCAATCTTTGCAGTCAGGCGCTCGATGAGAGTTTGGGCCAAATTGTGTCGGCCCGTTGCTAGCCAATGGGCAGTTTCGGCAGCCACCAGCCGTGCAGCCATTTGGCCGGCGCTCAAGCCACCATAGCGGTGTCCAGTACGATCACTGAGACCATCGATGACGGCGAATCCGAAACCGGGTAGAGCCAGGAACAGGTCTTCGGTCATGCCGGGATCAGTTTTTGGTTTGCCTGCCGAAAAACAGTCAATCCGCATGGATGGGTCCAGGTTCAAGTGGGCGTTACTAGCAGGGTAGAAGCGTACCAGAACTGTAACAAACAACTCTGGAGTTTGTAGGCATCTTTCATAACGAACCGACATGATTTAGCCACGTTCGCAGCTGCACTGATCGGCAGGACTGCCGGCCTGGTCCTTATCGCCGAGGGTCCAGTCTGCGCGTTGAGAGCCACTTCAGCTCAACCCGTGCCGACAAAGCCGGATCCTCCTATATCCGATTTGCCACCGGGCTAGGACCACGACGGAATTGATGAATGAGGTCGGAACCGATACGCCTCGATCTTCAACAAATTTGCCCTTTTGGAAAGCTCTGGTGCTGTCCTGATTTCGACAATGACGGCGAAATGAAAGTGACCATCACGGTGTTCCTGGTATTTCGACTCTCAGGGACGGACGAGTCGACGTTCATCGAACAGCGGCAAGCTCACGCGTCGCCTCAATGAGGTTCGGGCCACAAGCGGCCAGTGGGTTGCCATTGAGCAGCCCGTCACCAGCCAGGAAGTCGCTGTGCCAACCGCCAGCCTCGCGAATGAGGACAAGGCCAGCAAGGCAGTCCCAGGAGTTGATGTGGGGTTCGTAGTAGCCGACCAGGCGGCCAGCAGCCACCCAGGCGAGCGAGAGAGCACCGGAGCCACAGCGATGGAACATACCGCCTTGGCGCAAAAGGTGTTCCAATGGAGCCAGAGTTGCTTCTGGGGCGATGCGGGTAGAGTAGCCAATGCCAAAGACGCCTTGGTCCACTTTTGATGCGTCCGAGGCATGGATAAGACGGTCATTGCAAAAGGCGCCACCATTCTTGACGGCCGAGAAAGTCTCGTCATGGACTGGGTCGTAAATCACACCAACTTGCGCTTCGCCAGCCGTGATCCACGCGATAGATATGCACCACATCGGTAAGCCGAAGACGAAGCAATCAGTGCCATCGATGGGATCAATGACCCAAAGGCCTGCCTCACCTTGCTGAGGTGCCGCACCTCCGTATTCCTCACCGAGGATGGCCTCGCCAGGGAAGTGGCGTTCAATAATGGTGCGAATTAAACTCTCGGTACTGCGATCAACCTCGGTTACCCGGTCCTGGGCACCTTTAGAGAAGACTTCAAGCGTCTCCCTTTCAACAAACCGGCGGCTCGCAAGGACAGCCGCGTTTTGGGCCGCGTATCTAGCAACATCGAGTCTGCGTTGCAGTTGTTGCATTTGTCATCTCCGCTTGAACTTGGCCTCGATGCGCCGGCGACACGCACCTATGCACTCTACGGTCGGACCTACGAATGCCACCTCAACTCTTCCCGCCGCCGCTCCAATTTAACTTTGCCGACCAATTTTGGCGCCGGTATGAAGCGGCTCCAGATCCGGAAAAGAGCTATTGCAGCATTCGATCGAGTTGCAGTGCATGCGAGAGGGCAGTTTGTCGCCTCGTACTGAACGTCAGTTCACCCCAGCAGGCACCTTTCGTTTCATAACCATTATCGACCAGAACGATGCTTTGTTCGCCGTGAAATCTTGAAATTTGCCACTTATCCGACGGTACCCCCTTTCGACGGTCGCTGCAGCCTTCCGCTTCGCAGATGGCTTTGTCCAAGAGGTCATTAGGGTTATTCTGATCGTGGCAATGCTGGTGACCACCAAACAGCCTTGGAAGACTGTTCACTTTGGATCGTGTTCGGGCTAATGAACACCTCGCCGTCTCGGATCGGATAGGCTCGAATTCCAAGAGCGGAGTCGCCCCAAAACGCTTAGATCCAGGCCCGTGACGGCCGAGAACGACGCTTTTGACCTGAAGGTCTCGGATAGAGGCTCGGTCCTCAACAAGCTCTGGAAGATGTTCGTTATCGGGACAAGCGAGGTGATCAATGGGCCGAAAGCCTTCATGTCATTCGGATCGATTCCAGAGCGACGCGCGAGAACGTCGACGCTCCAAGGACGGCTTGATGTTGAAGAAATTAAGCCTGTCTCCGAAGTGCCTTAAAGGGCTGTCGTTGAAGAAGCTCGAGGGCCTTATTGACCGCTGCAAAACCCAGGACGAACGGAACATCGTTGCTGCTGAATGGGGCCGCCGTCGTCGTTATCTCGAGGAGCGCTCAGAAAGGCGACTCGCACGATTGCAGCAGCGTCGACTGAAACGGATGGGAATCTGATGCCATCTTCGCACCAAACTGACATCTCCCTGTACTTCGAATTGAATGTCAGAGTGACGAAAGTGCTCATCATTTCGCGTTCTTGAAACACCATGTCACGGGATGATGGAGGCCGGCTGGACGTTTTCTGTCGTTTAACCGTGCCGTGCCATGCCAAATGGTCTATGAAGACCACCATGGTCAAAGTCCAAGCAGAGCAAGATCGCCCGCCGAGCGTCGCGACGCCGGCTGCCCTTCAAGGTGCGCTTTGGATGTCAGCAGCCGCCGCCTTTTTCGCAATCATGATCAATCTGGTCCGCCTCCTCACCGATCATTTCGATCCGTTGCAGGTGGTCTTCTTCAGAAATGCCTTCGGCCTCGTGGCCATCCTTCCATGGCTGTTGAAGCAAGGCCCGTCCGCACTGCGTACAAGCCGCCCGCATTTGCACATCATTCGGGCCATGTTCGGCATTGCGGCGATGGTCCTTTGGTTCATCACGCTATCTTTGATGCCGCTTGCTGAGGCGACGGCGCTCAGCTTTACTGCCCCGATCTTCACCAGCATTCTGGCGGTCTTTTTCCTTAAAGAAATCATGCATCGCCATCGCTGGCTGGCCATTGTGCTGGGCTTTCTGGGCGCCGTGCTCATCATCCGCCCTGGCGTCGCCGTGCTCAACCCCATCGCTCTGCTGGCAATCGCCACGGCGCTCATATGGGGTAGCAGCACAGTCTTCCTGAAATACATGTCCAGGAGCGAAAGCACGTCAGCGATCGTGATCTATCTGCCGCTGCTCCTAACGCCCATTTCCCTAGTTCCAGCCTTCTTCGTCTGGACATGGCCAACGTTCGAGCTCTGGGGGTTTGCATTGCTTTTCGGCGCAGCCGGGACGGCTGGCCATTACTGCCTGACGCGAGCGATCAGCGCTGCCGATGCTTCGTCCGTCATGCCTTTCGACTACCTTCGCCTCCCCTTCGTCGCCTTAATCGCCTATCTCGCCTTCGGCGAAGTCGCCGATTTCTGGGTCTGGCTTGGCGGCGGCCTGATCGCAGCGGGCGCGATCTACAATGCCCGCTATGAAACGCGATCGACAAAGACCTGAGGCCCCGCGCCAAAAAGCAAGGCAAACCCTAGTCTGAGATGAGGAGTGGGAGACTGATAGACCCGCATAGCACATCAAGACAACGCGTCGAGGCTGGTGGCCAAATGACGGTCGGTTTCAAGTAGCTCGCGGTCAGAGAACCTGATCGCCAGTACGAAATACCAAGTTGGACGTCAGTCCTGGGTTCAGCTCAATTCGTCCGAAGACATCAGCAGCTGACAATACCGATGGGGATCAACATTACCCCCTGTAGTAAAGAGGCCGATCGTTTTTCCAGTGATATCGATCTGCCCATTTAAGATGGCCGCGATCCCGACGGCCGCGCCCGGTTCAACGACGATTTTAAATCTCTCATAGGCAAACCGCATGGCAATACGAACATCGTCATCACTTGCGGTCAGACCGCCAGCCAATAGTCGACGATTGATCTCAAATGTGTGTTCGTTCGGCGTGGGAGTCATGATCGAGTCGCAGATTGTCTTCTGACCTTTGGGGTTCGAGACCCTTTCTCCGGCTTCGAGCGACCGACGCGTGTCGTCAAAGCGTTCAGGCTCGACGGCAAACACGCGCGTCCCAGGGGACAGTTCGTGCATTAAAAAGGCTGTTGCCGCAGTCAATCCGCCACCACCACAAGGGACGAGGACGGCGTCGAGCGTCGCATCCACGTCTTGCGACTGCTGGAAAAGTTCGAGGGCAGCCGTCCCTGCGCCAGCAAGAATCCGAACATCGCCACTTGGCGGTACGATGATCCGGCCCGTCTCCTCCTTCAAGCGCGACACAACTTCATTGCTGTCCGAATCATCACGGTTGAATGTGATGACACGTGCGCCCAGCGCTTTGGTGCTCTCCATCTTAGCGGGCGGTACATCCGCTGGCATGACGATCAATGCCGACGTTTTCAGGAGCTGAGCGGCGAGAGCCAGTCCTTGAGCATGATTCCCTGAAGAATACGTGATAGTGCCTCGTCGCCTTTCCTCCAGGGTCATAAAACGGAGACGGTTATAGGCGCCTCGAATCTTGAATGCCCCGGTTCTCTGCGCGTGCTCCGCCTTAATCAAAAGACGGCCACCGAGCCGCGCATTGACATCAATATTCTCGAGCAATGGTGTCCGTGTCACAACGCCGTACAAGACATTGGCGGCCTCACGAATGGCCTCAACGGAAATACGCCCTGTGTCCAGGTCTGACAGAGATGTCGTCAATCCATTGGTATCCGAAGAAAAGGATCGCTCAAGGGTTTAGGATCACCCTTCAGTCTGCTGCCATCTGCAGAATCAGGTCAAGGCAAGTTGGTTTGAACGTCGGCTCAAGCAGCTTCGAAAGTGTTATGCTCGGAGCGGACCGCAGATCGACCGGATCCAGTCGGCCAAACGCTTCACATTGAGCGAAGGAATACGATCCGCTCGATTGATAAGACCATACTGTGATCCATCGGGTTCGAAACCATGCGGAGCGACGACCCGTCCACGCTCCACGTCGTCAAGGGCGACGACCTTTGGTGAAAGCCCAACGCCAAGTCCGGCCGAGGCTGCTTCGACCATCAGGAAGTGATGGTCCATACCGCGGCGTTCAGAAGGACGAGGAGCCTCGGGATGAGCGACCAGCCAATCATCCCACGCCTGGGGACGTGTCTTGGCAACGAGCGCAACGTAGTCACCGGCCGCAAACCGTTCCTGCATTCCATCAACCATGATGGGGCCAACCATTTCAAGAAACAGCGTCTCGACCCCCCAATGCTCGTCGAGAGGAAAATCGAGCCGGCGGAGCGCAAGAACCTCGCCGTCTCCATGCTCCTCGATGGCTCCACCGCCAACGGAAAGGTGAACCACGGCGTCGGGATGCCCGTCATGAAATTGGCTCAAACGGGGGATCAACCATCGCATGGCCACCGAGCGTTCGCAGGACAGAAGAACAGCGCGCCCCTCTTCACCGACCGAATTGCGAATGGATGCAATTGTACGCTCTAGGTCGTCGAAACTGCGGCGGCAGGCATCACGCAAGCTTTCCCCTGCCAGGGTGAGCGCTAATCCACGCCCAGCTTTCTGAAACAGAGGCGCGCCCACCCTTTCCGATAGGCGCGATATGCGACGACTGATGGCAGCATGGGTTAGGGCGAGCTCGTTGGCAGCGGCACGAAAGGACCCCTTTCGCGCCGCCGCCTCGAACGCTCGCAGGTCGTCCAGATAAGGCAATTCGGATCGCTTCATTGGTGATCAGGTATCACCATTCATGGTGAGAAACCATCGCTTGTCGCGAATCTCGATCGGGTCGATACTACCCACATGTCTGCGCATCGCACGCCAATGATTGGCATTCACGACGTCAAGCTCTCCCGGGAACCCGCACCAAGGGTCCCGCCTGCCATAGCGGCTTTGCGCAATCGTCGGCTCAGATTGGGCGTCAAGACGAGGAGAATAGGCGCAGCGGACACACTCACGAAGGTAGAAACCCGGCTCATCCGACCCGAGGGAATCGTCGCTTGACCACAATGTTGCCACCGCTCGTTGTCACCATGGGTGACCCGTCAGGAATTGGCCCCGAGATCATCGTCAAGTCCTTTGCACATGGACACGCGGATGGGTGCATCGTTGTCGGTTGTCCGCCTGTCATCGAGAAAGCTGCCATTGCGCTCGGCCTCGATTTGATCGTCCGCGACATCAAAGAGGTTGAAGACGCAACATGTGCCGCGCGAACCATCGAGGTGCTTCGGACATCGGGTGATCAAGCCTTCCCGGTTGGCGAGGTTTCTTCGGCTAGCGGGCAGGCAGCCTTTGAGGCGATTGTCATGGCGATCAATCTGGCCGGGTCGGGCCGTGCCTCGGGCATCGTGACGGCTCCAATCAACAAAGAGGCCCTGGCGGCCGCAGGACTGAGCTTTCCCGGCCATACAGAAATTCTGGCCCAATTCAGCGGTACAGATCGCGTCGCCATGATGCTGGCCAATGATGAAATTCGCACGGTTCTGGTGACCATCCATGTGAGCATGCGTGAGGCTATTGAGAACGCTGACTTTCGGGCGCAGTTAGACGCAATCCGGCTTGCTCACGGCGCCTGCCGTGATTTGGGTATTCCATTACCACGCGTTGCTGTAGCGGGCCTGAACCCCCATGCGGGTGAAGGAGGCTTATTCGGGCGCGAGGAGATCGAGATTATCTCGCCAGCCATCGAGGCTGCTAGAACCGAAGGTATCGATGCTTCAGGACCTTGGCCGGGTGACACAGTCTTCATGTCGGCGCGGAAAGGTCATTTCGACGTGGTCGTCGCGCAGTACCATGATCAGGGCCTCATACCTATGAAGTATCTTGGTATCGAAAAGGGTGTGAATATTACCCTAGGATTGCCCTTCGTGCGCACATCACCTGATCACGGAACCGCCTTCGAGATTGCAGGCCAGGGACTTGCAGATGCCAATAGCCTAGCAATTGCCATCAGCTATGCGCGACGTCTGATCGCGACGCGCCAACAGACTGAGGAGGTTGCCTGATGGGCCTGCGTTTCATCTTCATGCTCACCCGGAACGATCGGACGGTTGCTGAGGCCGCAGACCATTTGCAGACTGCGCTATCCTTGGGTGTGCGCCATATCGGCTTCAAAGACGTTGGTCTGCCAATCGAAGATCTAAAGGCCCTAAATTCCGCCATCAAGGCGAAGGGGGCGACGTCTTACTTGGAGGTGGTCAGCCTCGATCGCGAGAGCGAAATGGCATCGGCTTATGGAGCCGTTGAGATCGGTGTCGATGTGCTTCTGGGCGGTACACGGGTCGATGACGTTCTGCCGATCCTCGACGGAAGTGACATCCAGTACTACCCATTTCCCGGTGAGATTGTCGGTCACCCGAGCATTCTAGTGGGAAGTATCGAGGACATCGCCGAGAGCGCCCGCTTGCTCGCAGCGCGTGATGGCGTCCATGGCCTCGATCTTTTGGCTTATCGCTCAGCACTCCAAGACATTCCAGCCCTGATCAGCGCCGTTTGTGAGGCGGCCGCCAAGCCGGTCATCGTTGCAGGTTCCATCGCGGACCCTGAACGCATTACCTCGGTGAAGGAAGCCGGCGCGGCTGGCTTCACAATTGGGACAGCTGCACTTGATGGCGAGTATCCGACGGACGACGAAGGCCTTGCGGCACAGCTCGCAGCGATTGTGCGGGACGTCGCCACGCTCAATGGCCACCTCTCACCCTTCGGCAAGAAGAACCTCGACCTCGCCTTCGGTACGTTTGAAGAAACATGGTCGCCACGCATTGCCGGGCAGATCAACAATATGCAGATCAAGCTCGCCAAGTTCGAAGGGGACTTTGCGTGGCACTTTCATGAGACCGAGGATGAGTTGTTTCTTGTTCATCGCGGTCGGCTCCTTATGAGATTCCGCGACCGGGAAGAAATTATCCAAGAAGGTGAGTTCATTGTGGTGCCGCACGGGGTTGAACACTGCCCAGTCGCCCTGACAGAGACCTGTGAGGTCGTTCTCCTAGAGCCTGCCACCACAATCAATACCGGGACGGCACAGGATGATCGACGGATCGATGACCTCGCAACGGTCTAAGGCGTCCTCTATCTTTGATGACAGTCGAACAACCAACTCTGTTCGCTAGATGACTAGCGTTCATGGAAATCCCGTGTGGATCAGTCATCATGTAGTGACTCGTCGGAACGAGCGAACCTGGCCGCGCAAGTTGTTTTGCGCGGCCTAGGATCGGAAGGTGTCCGCCCCTCTTTTCTAACTCGTCTTTGATGTCTTGTTGGGCGCCTTAGTTAGGGTCGTTCGCCGGATCGTCGTCGATGTGGGTCCAGAGGATTTCGCCGCTTTCGGCATCAAGGGCCATTTCGATTTCATTGCCGGCGGCGTCGACGACCTCGATATCGATCACGACTCGGCCATTCGCGCGATCAAGGGCGACCTCTGCGATCGTACCGGGTTGAGCTTCCTGCGCGATTGCGATGGCTTCGTCGAAGGTTAGAGACGAAGCCAGTGGCGGATCAGAGGGCGATTGGGCCACAACCTGATTGCTGGAGATGGCGAGTAGGAAGGCAGCCGTGACGGGTGTCCATGTCGTCTTCAATTCGATCATCCTTGCTAAGCTGGGCTGGATACGTCATCCGTTTCGGGCAAGGAGTATGGCGAGCTAACATGGCGTCGGCTTTGCATCAGGATTACAATCTTGCAAGACTGAACATCGGGCCTGACAATTTTGTAAGGTTGCATCCAGGTCGATGTGAACTTTGCCCTTTATCTTGGACATTCTTGAACGATGGAAGTGCTCCATGCGGCTGCTAGTTCTCGAGGATGACGCGACGCTTGGCCCCTGGATCGAAGAAGGTCTGCACGATGCTGGGCATGTGGTGGACCTGTTCACCGACGGAAAAGACGCTGTTATCGCGGCCATGGGGCAAAGCTACGACGTGCTTGTGCTCGATCGCATGGTGCCAGGGCTTGACGGTTTGTCGGTGCTCAAGACCCTGCGGCATGCCAAGATCACGGCGCCCGCGATCTTTCTGACGGCTCTCGGTGAGATCGATGATCGCGTCGAAGGGCTGCGCGCCGGAGGCGACGACTATTTGGTCAAACCTTTTGCGTTTAGCGAGTTGCTCGCACGCATCGAGGTTTTGGTCCGAAGGCCAGGCGCGACCGAAGAACAGACCGCACAGCTGAGCACCGGCGATATCGTCCTGGACCTGCATAAGCGCACCTGTCTCCGCCAAGGCCGCCTTGTCGATCTCAATCCAAAAGAGTTCTTGTTGCTCGAGGTCTTCATGCGATCGGAAGGTCGGGTACAGACACGCGCAATGCTGTTGGAGCGGGTTTGGAGCATGAATTTCGATCCGACGACGAGCGTGGTGGAGACTCACATCAGCCGCCTGCGCGGCAAGATCGAAAAACCTTTCGGCGACACGTTGATCCGTACTATTCGCGGCTCGGGCTATGTCTTCGAACCGAATTAGCGCCCTCCTACACCTTTCCGCTGTAAGGCAGGCGCTCTGGCTCCTGGCGCTGTTTTCGTCGATCACCCTGGTCGCCTGGGGTGGCACCTATTGGTTCATGCAACGTGAAATTCTGCGTAATGTCGACGCCCGGCTGACGGCGCGAATGGAAGCTGCGATCACGGCAATGGACGCCGGCAAGGCTCTGCCGCATCCAGGGGAAGATCAAACGGCTTCGATCGTCACCAGCACAGAGCACGACGGATTTCAGTCCGTCGATATCGATCCGCCCGGGCCTGACATGCGCTTTTTGCTTCAGACGACCGAGCATGGCCGCGTTTTGTTGGGCGAAAACACCGAACGCCAGCAGGAATTGCGCGACATGCTGGCCGTGGGGATGCAGCTGAGCCTCTTGGCCACCCTACTGGCCACGGGCGTCGCAGCACTGTGGATGGCCCGGCGCGGCCAGGCGCGTTTGAACGTGGTCAGCGATGGTTTGGCTGAGGTAGCACAAGGTAGACTGGACCGTCGCATAACCCTCGAAGGACAAGACGATTTGAGCCTTCTGGCGACGCGGATCAACGCGACAACCGCGCGCTTAGAAGACGCCATGACCCAGATGCGGGTGCAATCGTCCAACATTGCCCATGATCTCCGCACCCCGCTCGCCCGACTACGCGCACAAATCGAAACCAGCTTGACCGCGGCTACGGAACAAGGGCGGCCTGTCAATCCAAAGGATCTCGGCGACGCGCTGGATCAGATCGACCGGATCACAGGAACCTTCGACGCCCTTCTTCGTCTGGCTCAGATCGAAAGCGGAGCTGGGCGCGAAGCCTTCGCTTCTGTTGATTTAGGGAAGCTGATTGAAGGCGTCGCCGAGACCTACGGCGCCGTCGTCGAGGACATGGGCCAAAAGCTGCGTGTCGAGGTCGAGGACGCCGCCCAGATCCGTGGCGATTACGACATGTTGGTCCAACTGCTGGCCAACTTGATCCAGAACGCCTTGAGGCACGGTGCCAATGAGCAAACCATCACGCTGCGAGTCCATGGCTTGAAAGTGTGCGTCAGCGATCAAGGGCCAGGTGTCCCTTTTGAAGAAAGGGAGAAAGTGTTGCAGACGCTCTATCAGGGTGAAGCGACCCGGCAAGGAGACGGCTTTGGTTTAGGGCTCTCCCTGGTGCGGGCCATTGCCGAGCTCCACGGGGCCGACCTACGGCTAACCGATGGACCCAAGGGGCGTGGGCTGTCGGTTTGCCTGCAATTTCCGACTCTTACAAAACTGTATAGCTGACGTCAGCGGGCAGACAGTCATGCGGCGTATCCATGAGTCGTCGAACACAGAAAGGATCCCCCATGACCCACTTCGGAACCGCCGCCTTCACCGCTCTTACCATCATCGTTTTCGCGGGCGCCGCCAAAGCCGAACCGCATACCGAGAAGAGCATTCCGCTCGACTGGGCGATCGAGGCTGCAACCGTCGCCTCCGAAACCTGCGCTGACATGGGCTTTGCGACCACAGTCACCGTGGTTGACCAACGTGCCCAGCCACGCGTTCAATTGATGCGTGAAGGCGCTTTCCCGCATTCTTTCCAAACCAGTGACAGAAAGGCACGGACCGCGGCCTCGCGTCGCGAGGCAACGGTTTTGATCGAAGCCGAAAACGAACATGAGCCGACCTTGGGAGCGGTGTTCAACGAAATTGGCCTCATTACGCTCTCAGGCGGCATCCCGATCCTGTACGAAGGCGAGGTCATCGGCGGCATCGGCGTGGGCGGCGCGCCGGGCGAAGATGCGAATGGCAAAGAACACGACGACATCTGTGCCGAGGCCGGCGTCGCGGCCATTGCTGACGAACTCGATTGATGACAGCGAACCCAACTTGATTGTCGCCGAAGGCGCGGCCATCGACGGCCATAATCAGTCCGTCGCTGGCTGCGTCTCCGACGAGCCGGCCTACAAACGCGGCACGGCAAAGCAGACTGTCTCATTGATATCATTGTCAGTCGAAAGAAAAGCCAGTGGCAACAAAAAATCGGGCTGCTTCCGTTCTCGGCCAATCCGTCGGTTCCGTTGCTCGCCCGACTGGATCCCTGCAATCCCTGAACCATCGAGTACCCATGACGTCGCTGCAGCTGCAGATCACAACCAAGGCTCGGACCTTCTTTCTCGGGGCCGCCATGTTCGCCGGTGTTGGCTCCATCCTCGGTGTGCTTGCCGACACAGCGACCATTGAAGAGATGGTTGATGGCATGCTCACCGGCGCCATGATCGGCTGCTCGATCATGGCCTTTGAGGTCTTCATTCTACCGGCCAGACCTATGCGGTTCGTGAGCCGCCTCGGTGTATCGGGTCATTTCCTGCTGCGACTAGCAGCTTGGAGCTTCGTGATTGTCGGGATCGTAACGTCGATTGGACCGCCGACAGACGACCCAGAATGGAGACTGAGCATAACGATCAGCCTCTTGCTCTCACTCGTCGCTGTGACGTTCATGACGGTGGAGCGGCTCATCGGGCATGAGACGTTTCTCAATCTACTAAGCGGCCGCTATCATCAGCCACGGCAGGAAACCGTCATCTTTCTCCTGATCGACCTTAAGGGATCGACAGCAATCGCCGAACGGATCGGCGACCGGCGTTTCTTCGAGATGCTGGACCGGTTCATCTCGGACACGAGTGAGCCGATTCGCGCCTTTGGCGGTGACATCTACAAGTTCGTCGGTGACGAGATTATCGCCTATTGGCATGTCGACCAGACCGACCGTCCCCCGCCCTGTCTTGCATGTTGGCGGGCAATCAGAACGAAACTCGATACGCTCCGGGATGAGTATCTCAGTGACTTCGGAGTCTATCCGGAGATCCATGGCGCCCTCCATGCAGGTCCCGTGATGATTGGGCAAGTCGGTGATTACCGGAGAGAAATCGCCATGATTGGCGATCCGCTCAACACCGCTTCGAGACTGTTAGAATTGACACGAGGGCATCAGCACGAGCTGATCTTGTCAGAGGCAGCCTTGGCCATGGTCAATGACGATCGAGAGACAATCCAGCCCATGGGAAGCGTGACCTTGCGTGGTCGCGAGGGCGCTATTGCGGTTTCTGGACTTCCAAGTTAACGCAGCATCGGGAGACCCAAGTCGTCCACGAGGTATCGCTGAGACAACATGTGGTACAGCCGAGCCAGAAAGATATGCTTGTCAGAAATCGGCCGGAAACCGCCTCTCGCCGTTTTTTCTAACGGAATGACGGGTTGCGGCGATTAGGCTCGACGAAAGATGATGATCTCCATGAGACAATCGGTACTCTGATCGAATCGACTGGATCGTCTCTATCGGTACTGGCCAAACGGCAATTCATCATTCCATCCGACAAACGTGAGGTCTCTTGATGTCCGACGAAGGCAAAACAATGCTTGTCACCGGTGCTAGTCGGGGAATTGGGCGGCGCCTCTGCGACCTTGCAAAAGCGACGGGTTGGCATGTGATCGAAACAGCACGAACGCCCAAAGATGGCATGCTCCAACTCGACGTCACGTCAGCCGAGAGCCATGACGCACTCGCTGCCGAGCTTAACGGCCGGACCATCGATGCTCTGGTGCTGAACGCAGGGATTTACCAAGCGCGCGGCAGTATGGAGAACCCTGAATACACGGCGGAGGCCTTTACGCAGGCGATGCTGACGCATGTGGCCGGCCCATTCTTTGCTGTACGCGCGTTCATGCCCAACCTCAAAGCTTCGACGACACCGCGCGTCGCGATTATTGCCTCGAGAATGGGATCGAACGCTCATGCTGGCGGCGGCTCCTACATCTACCGTGCCAGTAAAGCAGCGGCGATCAATCTCGCCTCCAACCTGGCCAAAGACCTCAAGGCGGAAGGCATTGCGGTCGCTGCGTATCATCCCGGTTGGGTCCGGACAGACATGGGCAGCGCCGCCGCGGACCTCGGCGTCGACGAGAGTGCTAAGGGCTTGCTTGACCGGATCGATGCCCTGTCACTTGTGAACTCCGGAAGCTTCCTCACCTACGACGGACAGGCGATCGGCTTTTGACCGTCCCCCTTATTGAAGCGAAGAATGGTGACCATCTAGCCAGCAGATCCGCTAAGCAAGCCGACATCTTAGGAGGATCAACATGTCGGCAGGTCAATGCCAATGAAGGTCGGTGATTTCCTATCCCGAAGGTTCCATCATAACAGGAGGAAATGACCGATGAATTCGTCAGCATGCTCATTAACCCAAGACGAGGTCCTTCAGGAAAGGGCTGCGCGTTTAATCAAAGTTATGGGATTGGACAGCGCCATCTATGTCTGCCGGAGCAATTATTGGGGTGGTGTGCTGCGCTTTGTCCTCGCTTACAAAAAGTCCTTAAGCCAAACGCAGAATGACCCCATCGCAGCATAACCCCATCGACGTTGCGAATGGCCTGCAAGTCGCTTGCTTTCTTCAGTAACAAGCAAATCAGCCCCGACGAGTATCTATCAGGCCATCGATGATACAGGCCAAACGCATCATGCTCGGCACCATCTTACCGCATGGACCTAAAAGCGGGCGACAGACTTCATCATTGCCACCATGTCGAACGCAGGCATGATCATCGAATGCGCATTCAACAGCCCCGCTGACAACATGTGTGAACCCGACGCCACGCCCATTCCCTCCAACGCAGCGGCCATCTTACGGCAACGGGAGTGAAGGTCAGTCCAAGTTCGCGTAGCGCCCTGGAACATGTCTGCCAGCGCCTTCAGATAGTGATGCGCAACGTTCGTCAGCGCCTTACCGAAGCGCGCGATGGCCGTTACCTCCCCGATCATCTTTGAAACCGTCAACGCAGATGTCCGACCAGCCGAGTGTGGTTGCTGCGGCTAGGGCAGTCGCCTACGCTCCTATTCAATCGCGACTCACGCCCCGACTTAGGAGCCCGCTATGGACGTCCTCGACGCCATCAAAAGCAGGAAGTCAATCCGCGCCTTCAAACCGGATCCAGTGCCGCGCGAGACGCTTGCTGAGATCCTGGCAATTTCCCAACGCGCGCCGAGCGGCACCAATACCCAACCCTGGCACACCTGGATCTGCACGGGCGAGGTGAAGGACGCGATCACGCGGGACGTTCTGACGATGCTGGAACGTGGCGAAAGCAAAGCCTATCACGACTACGACTACTATCCCGCGCGGTGGAACGATGTGCATAACGCCCGGCGCCGCGCCGTCGGCTACAGCCTCTACGCCCTGCTCGGTATCACGAAGGAAGATCGCGAAGGGCGCAACCGCCAAGGCGCCCGCAATTTTGCGTTCTTCGACGCGCCGGTCGGCCTCTTTGTCACGGTCGACAAATATCTGGCACGCGGAAACTGGGCCGACACAGGGATGTACATCCAGACGATTATGCTGGCCGCGAAGGGCTTCGGCCTCGACACATGCCCTCAAGCGGCCTGGATTCCTGTGCAAGACCCAATCTTCCACCATCTGGGCATCCCTGATGATCAGGAATTGGTGACGGGCATGAGCCTCGGCTATCGAGCCCCCGACGCCATCGAAAACACCCTGGTGAGCGAACGGGAAGAGATCGAGAATGTCGTGAACTGGCGCGGCTTCGATTGATCGCTTGTATCCCCAATCATACGGCTTCGCGCGGTTAGGCGAGCTCTAAACATTGCGCACGAGACAGTTCTGTACGAGGAGCATCCGAAAGGAACCATGCGAATGACCAAAGATGGCGCATGGTGACATGGCGACCACTAACGAAAGGGCGTTTCGGATCACAGTCATCGTCACACCAAGCTTCAACTTGGCGCCGACGATCGGCTTTCTCGACCCCTTCCGTGCCGCCAATTATCTTGAGGGTCGAGACCTCTATCAATGGACGCTTGCCTCCATTGAGGGCGGGACGATCATCGCCAGCAACGGCCTCGCCGTCCTTACCGCCGCGTTGCAGGATGTGCATGAGACCAACCCCGAATTGCTGATGGTCTCGACCAGCTGGACACCGGAGGTCTATGGCAAAACCACGATGCTTGCAGGGCTTCGTCGTCTCGCCAGGCAAGGGGTTATTATGGGCGGGATTGATACAGGCGGGTTTGTCTTAGCCGCCGCAGGCCTGCTCGACGGTTGTTGCGCCACCGTCCACTACGAGCATCTCGATGCCTTTGCCGAGCTCTATCCGCGGGTCGAGGTGCGCGAAGATCTCTATATGATCGATGGCGACCGAATCACCTGTGCCGGCGGTATCGCCGCCACCGATCTCGCTCTCAAGATCATCCAGAGAAGGCAGGGACCAGCTCTCGCCAATGCAGCCGCGCGCTACATCTTCCACGAACGCTTGAGAGCGCCCGGGGAACGTCAGGAATCATCGGGCATTGAGCCAGTTGGTGCCCGCGCGCCCAAGAAGCTCCGGGACGCCATCAAAATGATGGGTGACCATCTCGAAGAGCCGCTAGCCGTTCCCGAGATCGCCGATCGTGTCGGCCTATCTCAACGGCAGCTGGAACGCCTGTTCGCTGAAAACACCGGCGCGTCGCCGATCCGCTATTACCGTGACATCCGACTCGACCGCGCGCGGGGACTGATTACCCAGACTGACATGCCGGTCCTCGAAGTGGCGCTGGCCTGCGGCTTCTCCAGCCCCGAACACTTCTCGCGGGCTTATCGCCGCCGCTTCGGGATGCCACCGCGTGAAGATCGTGTCGAAGGACGCATCCCGTTCGAGTTTCGCGCCAAACCCATGCACACGCGACGACGCCAGGATCCCTGACCGCTTCGATCGCATGAACGTGCTCTAACATCGACATCCGGGCTCCTCTGGCGACCAACTTACCTCACTCGTTTCCGCCAGACATATGGCGGGCGGCGATGTAGCCGAAGGTAATGGCCGGGCCAAGGGTGATGCCGCCACCGGGATAGTTGCCGCCCATGATCGAGGCGGCATCATTGCCGACCGCATAAAGGCGTGAAATCGGTACACCATCCCCACCGAGTACCTGGGCGTATTCGTTTGTCTTGAGACCGGCGAACGTGCCGAGATCACCAACATAAAGACGAACGGCGTAGAAAGGACCCGTCTCGATCGGTGCTAGGCATGGGTTTGGCTTTTGCTCTGGATCGCCGAGAGAACGGTTATAGCTCGTTGAACCCTTCCCGAATTCGCGATCCTCGCCCTGACGTGCATCGGCATTGAAGCGATCGATCGTGTCAACAAGCGCATCGGGATCTGTGCCGAATTGCTTGGCAAGATCGCGCAACGACTCGCCACGAAGGAGATAGCCATTCTCGATGAGCTTGCCATAAGGTACAGGCGCCGGCTTGGCAAAACCGATGCCATACTTCCGAAAGGCACGATGGTCCGTTATGAACCAGGCCGCGATCTCGGCATCCTGCCCTCCCTCTTCTCGGCATCGCTTGATCATCGCCTGGCAGAAATCATGGTAGGAATGGGCCTCATTGACGAAGCGCCGTCCGGAGCGCGTCACAGCGATGACGCCCGGTTTGGAGCGGTCGACGAAGTGGGGGAATGTCCCGAGCGTGCCATCCGGCCTTACAGGACGGGAGATCGGCACGAGTGCCGCTGGCTGAGGCAGGCTTGTGTCGACATTACCGCCTGCGGCTTCTCCAAGACGCAGGCCATCGCCGGTATTTCCAGGTGGTGCCGGACTGACATGCTCATGGCCGGAGGGTGCATGCGACATCAACTCTTTGCGACGGACCGTATCTAGTGGAAAGCCACCTGCTGCGAGAACGACGCCCTTGTTCGCGATCACCTCGATCATACCCTCCGGGCGGTCAATGCGGGCTCCAATCACACCTCCCTCGTCGTCTCGGATCAAGGTTTTGACCGGCGATGACGTCCAGATCGGCACGCCTCTGTCAAAGGCGGATTTTGCAAGACGGGCCACCAGAGCATTGCCGTTCATCAGTCGGATCGGCCGACCATAAATCAACAGGTCACGCAGATATTTGAGAAACAGTTTGCCGACATAGAATGCCGAGATGGGCGATCGGGTGACGTTGAAAAAGTGTAAAAGTTCCTTGCCCGAACCGATCATCATACCGAGGACGGTGATCTCCTGAAGGGGCGGACGCAAGCGTTTGAGTTCGCCACCAAGCTCTCGCCCATCGAACGGCCTGGCAACGATCGATCGGCCTCCGTCAACGCCGCCGGGCGCGGTGGGATGATAATCCGCGAAGAAGGGTCCAAGATCGAACTGGAGTGACGTCTCGGTCTCGTAGAAGTCAACGGCTTTAGGCCCGGCTTCGAGAAACGCATCGATCCGTGCAGCATCGAAGTGCTCACCGGTCTCGTGCTCAAGATACGTCCGTGCCTGTTCTATGCTGTCGTCGATGCCGGCCCGCCTTGCGGGTGCATTTGAGGGGATCCAGCTCCAGCCACCCGACCGTGCTGTCGTTCCGCCGAACACCGGTTCCTTCTCAGCGACGATGACGGAAAGATGTCGATGGGCGGAGCATACAGCTGTCGCCAAACCACCTGCTCCCGATCCGACCACGAGCACATCCACCTCTCGACGTTCCGGTTCATGCCCTGTCATGATGCGAGATAGCCGCCATCGACTGGCAGCATCGCGCCGGTCACATAGCTCGATGCCGCTGACGCCAAAAAGAGAACAGGCCCCACCAACTCTTCCGGCTTACCCGGTCGACCGAGTGGCGTGTGCGCCATAAAACGGCCGATCGCGTCTGGGTTCTTTCGGGTGACTTCGGTCATGGGTGTTTCGATGACGCCGGGCGCGATTGCGTTCACGCGGATACCGTCCACAGCGAGGTCATGGGCCAGGGCCTTGGTCAATTGCAGAACAGCGCCCTTCGAGGCAGCGTAGGCTGCGATACCCGGCCCCGCCGAGACTGACATGATTGAGGCGAGATTGATGATCCGCCCCTTCGTCGAACGAAGCTGATCAAGAAAGGCGCGCGTGACCTGCATAACGCCGGTTGCGTTCACCATCATCACGTCATCCCAGTCCGCACCAAAAGTCTCAGCATCAGGCGGTGTGCGGCGGATGATGCCGGCATTGTTGACCAGAATACTGACGGGCCCGAGCTTTCTTTCTACATCGGTAGCTGCTTTCCTACATTGGTCACTGCTAACAACATCGAGGCGCATCGTCAGCCCTTCGCCACCCGCCGCATCGATCTCGTGGACGAGCGTTTGCAGCTTTTCCTCCTGCACATCGCAGCAGACGACGCGCGCACCTGCACCTGCGAGACCGAGAGCGATCGCGCGACCATTTCCTTGGGCAGCTCCGGTAACCACTGCGACTTGATCTTTGATCCCATCCACCCGTCATCACCTCTATGCCATCATGCTTCACCTGAAGACCAAGCTCGACCCAACAGGACAGATAGTCGAGGCCATCTTCGAGCATGGAACAATCTCTCAATGTTTCAATCCTTAAGGGTCCATAACAACGTTGGGCATCACCCTCTTAGGCCGCGAGCGTCTGGGACGGCCATTCTCTCAATCCGCCTCTTCGCGGGATATCGATGATCTCCTTGCGCGACCTCGCGTTGGTTCGTTCAGGAAAAACTTATCCAACCGTGGCCAAGGCCAGATCGCACAAATAGCCTCCGGTCGCGTGCGTGGGTTAACGTGCCTGCATGTCACGAGCCAACGACGGTGTTATGGTATCAGATGGCCATTGATGAAGGACCAAAGGTGGCGCCGGTGTCGCCTTTGTCGGGCAGAAGGAACTGGCAAGCCCTGCCACCTTCAGTCGCTCTAATGGCAATCTTTCACTGAATGTCAGCGCCGATCCGTTTGTTGCTCCTTCATTTCGCGTTGACGCATCGGCATAGCATCGATGAGGGCAAAGAGGCTTTCCGAGGTCGTAGGCACCGTAGAGCGCATCTTCACGCCGCCATCTTTTCCGATAAGCACGACGGAAAACCCCGAACTTGACACGTTGAGGACGTTCCGAAGTTCGTCGCCACCCACTGACTGACTAACGAGGCCGTCAAACGTCACCAACTCCTGATCCACCTCTACAATGACAAGTTGTCGGTCCCGCAAACCACGACGACTGGTGAGCAGCATGTGACGCTGCTGTTCCATTTCTTTCTTAGAGTCCTGGTCAGCGAAGATGACGATGAGACGGTTTTGCCAACGATGAGCATCGAGGGATCCATCAGCATGAGCCATGTCGATAGCCCCGAAGAAAAAGACGCCAGCGAGAGCCAAGCGTGCCCAAACGACCAAACGTCTCGCCTGCCTCATACCTCTGACCATCTCGTGCCGTTGTATGACGCACGGATACCCTCCGCATGCCGATTGATCCGCACGCTACTCGCGTGGCGCACGCTTGCTGAGAATTCGTTGCAGCGACCGTCGATGCATATTGAGCCGGCGCGCAGTGTCTGAAACATTGCGGTCACACTGCTCGTAGACACGAAGGATATGCTCCCATCGAACACGGCTCGCCGACATCGGCTTGTCGCGAATTGTCGGAGGCTCCCTGTTCGTTTGACACAACGCGTTGACAACATCATCGGCATCCAGTGGCTTGGCCAGGTAATCGACGGCGCCTGCTTTAGTCGCCATCACGGCGCTCGCGATATTCCCGTAGCCAGTGACCATGACAATCCGAACGTCTGGGCGCAGCTTGCGCAGCGTGTCCAGCAGATCGAGCCCATTTTGATTACCAACTCGTAGATCCAGGACCGCAAAGGTTGGGCGATGCTCTGACGCTAGCATGCGCGCTTCCTGCAGGGTCTCGGCAGGAAGAACGGTAAAGCCTCGACGCTCTAGTGCTTGGGATAAGGATCGACGAAACGGCCCGTCGTCATCGACCAGCAACAGGTCCTCATTCCGATCGTGGAGCTTGACATCGTTACCGTCCGCGCGCTCGATCTCATATCTTGGATTGATGATCATTGAAGAAAACATCTAAACTCCATCACCGCCGCGTGAATAACACATCACAGGTCGGAATCGTTACCCATTATTCGAGACAGATGATCTTGTGGATCATCTTCAACGTAATTGTTTCATGTGTTCTCATTTCGCATGTTCGGACCAGTGATGACTATGGAGACTAGCTCATGAAGCTACTGTCAATTTTGGTTTCTTTGGCGTTCGCAATATCAACATCTTGGGCAGCGGAGCTGATTGAGCCCAATCCTGAATTGACGCCAGAGGAAGTGGTTGCGATCCAATTGACTGCGCTGCAGACGAACAACGCCGAAACGACCGATGACGGAATCGAGCAAACCTGGATCTTCGCCCATCCCAACAATAAGCGCATGACGGGGCCGCTGCCACGCTTCGCAGAGATGGTCAAAGGGCCGCTTTACAACATGCTGTTGAACCATCGCACGCATCAAATCGAAGAGACCTTACGCACAGACGGTCAGGCGAGCTTCACCGTTACCATCGTCTCGAAGGCCGGTGACGCTTATGCATGCAAGTGGACGGTAGAGCAGGTTGCCGAGGGTGAAGAAGCAGGTGCGTGGATGACGACAGCCGTGTCAGCGCCCCAAAAGGTTGGACAAGCCATCTAGCGGTTCAAAGCAACCTCTTAGAAAACGCTTCCCGCACAAAAACATGTCTTCTGGACATACGAACATCGTGATCAAGGCATGCGCTCGCCGAAACTGTTCGTTGGTTTTGCCAATCGCGCATCTGAGCCGGTGGTCATGATCCGACTCCTGATAAGGTGACATCGGTATCGGTGATATCCGGTCACCAAGTCGCCAGCAGCGGAAAGGTGACGCCAAGCGCCCAAGCAAAAGCTAAGCCGTTGGCGATACCGGCAACGCCGGGATGATAGGTGGCGCTATAAACCCAGTGGCTCATCATCCCGTAGATAAGAAAAAACAATAGGATGACCGGCGCGATGATGATCAAGAAAAAGAGCTCATGAAGATTAAGAGCGACGGCGACAGCAAGTGAGACAAGAAAACAGACTTTTGTGAAGGGAAAGGCGCCACGCGGTGCTTCGGGTCGCCGACAGAGCCATTCATCGGCGACCGTATAGGCGATGATGCCGATAGCAAGCCAGACCATGATGGGCCAACGTCCCTGGTGTGGCCAGAAGGAGGCCACAAAAGTATCGATGGGAAGGCCAATTGCGAAGATCCCAAAGAGCGTGACACATGTCGTCGCACGACCGAATTGGGGCCCCCTGATCCGTGGAAAATCAATGCCGCAATACCAAAGTCCGAGTAACGTCAAAAGGCCGTAGAGCGCGAAATGAACGACGAGGTAGTCGGCGACGAGAACAGGAAGAAAATTGAGAGGAAGCGGCCAAAGCAACAAGGGCGTCGCGAAAGCTGGACCAGCTGCCAACAGGAAGAAGTGGCGTTTTGGTAGGGCTCTCACGGCACCATCGACATCACTTCTCGGCAAGAAACAGGAGAGCGACCAGGCAAGCATGACGATACCGACGAATAGAAGAGCGAGCCATGGACCGCGCTGATCCAAATCCCCCTAGTGATGACGGTCAAAAGTCATATTCAGCCAATCTCGCGCCTCCTGAAGACTTTCACCGCTGTAGAGAACACTGACATGTTCTGTCGTGTCGGCAAGAACCAGACGTCTCGCGGAACCCGCCTCGACAAGTCTATAGGTCACGCCTTCCAACGAAGGACGACCGGTCATCAGCTCGACCGCGCTCAGGGCCTCGCTTGCAAGGAATCGCTCCCACTCCCCGACAATCATCAACAGGTTCCTCGGCTCTGTTGCAGTAATGGCGGGCGAATAAGGCGAGACAGCGATGGTTGCCGCAATCGACGGGTCAGCGATAGCGGCGCGAATGACGATGTCGGATGCCATCGAATGACCAAGAAACGTGACCTGGTCGGTGGTTATAGGAAGGTTTCTCGTGAAGGTCGTGATTTCTTGTAATTCAGCGAGCAAATGAGCCGTTGCGCCATCGCTGGCGGTGACATCGCCCGATAGCGGGATCGGATTGCGACCATGACCCTGAAAGTCAAAGGTCACAGCGACATAGCCCGCATTCGCCAGGCTGACGGCAAATGGCGCCATGAGTTGCTGCGAGCCAGCAAAGCCATGGGCGATGACAATGGCAGGGGCTGGCATACTGTCTTCTGCGCGAAAGATGGTCACCGGTGTCGTGCCAATCGTGCGCTCGTCGACGATCAACCCCGCGGCATGAGACCTGATCTGCCAGATGCTCAGAGCGACGGCCGCAACCGCAATCAATGCGATGATCAACCTATGCAGCAAGGTCTTGGCTCCGTTGGAGCGACCAAAGACGATCATCCCGCCTTTGTTGCACTGCCCATGTAAAGAATGCCCTTGAATGGTAGGCGTCCAAAGACAAAGTCACCTTGCCGATCAATCCAACGTGGGCCAAGTCCAGTGATCGGGCCCGGTGCCAACGCATGGCGTGCGAAGATCGCCTGCAGTTCGCTCGGCCGGATGAATCGTTCCAGGTCGTGGGTGCCTTTTGGCAAGAGTCGAAGCCAATCCTCAGCGAAGGTGATCACCACCAAATGAGCCAAGGGATTGCGATTGATCGTATCGAATAGAAAGAGGCCGCCTGGCCTTAATACACGTGAGCTCTCCTCGATCACCCGTTCGAGATCCTCGACATGCTCCAGCACGTCAACGCAAACGACAGCGTCGAAGGTGTTTGCCGGATAGGGCAGAGCTTCACCGACGCCAACATCATATCGAATCGTCAAGTCTTCTTGTGAAGCGTGGGCGCGCGCGGCATCAATCGCCTGTTCCGCTGGATCAATGCCGGTGACGACAGCGCCACGTTTCGCGAGAGCCTCCGCCATGAAACCGCCGGCACAACCTAGATCCAGCACATCCTTATCTGTCCAGTCGATGATACGATCAAATTGCGCAAGCCGCGCTGGCACGAGTTTGCTGAGCGTTCGGACCCAACGGGTTTGTCCGGTCCACCAATTCGACGCTGCCGCGTCATAGATGGAAAGATCGTTGCGAGCCTGGCTTTGGTTAGCGAGATCCATGAATTGCCCTTCAAAAAAAGCGAGCCAGAGCTGTCGCCCTGGCTCGAATGACCGTGAATGAAAAGGGGGGTCCCAAGGGGCTAGTATTCCATTCACGGATTGGGGAAACGTAACGGTATACGTGGCTTCCTCGGTCACGACGCCGCAGGAAAACCCTTACATCTCGGGCATGATCACCGTGTCGATCACATGAATGACGCCGTTTTCCGTCTCAATGTCAGCAGAGACGACGATTGCACCATCGACCTTCACACCGTCAGTGGCGTCGATCGCGATCGTGTCACCCTGAACAGATGCCACCTCCAAGGTCTGGCCGGCGATGTCACCCGACATCGTCTTCCCCGGTACCACATGATACGTTAAGATCGCGGTCAGTTGGTCCTTGTTCTCGGGCTTCAACAGATCGTCAACAGTCCCTGCCGGCAACTTGGCAAACGCGTCGTCCGTCGGTGCAAACACGGTGAAGGGGCCATCGCCCTTCAATGTGTCGACCAGGTCTGCCGCCTGGACGGCAGCTACCAACGTCTCGAATTGACCAGCCTGAACCGCCGTATCGACAATATCAGCGGCCTGTACACCTGCAGAGGCGAAGGCCAGCGGCGCAATGACAGCGCCACCCAGGAGGCGAGATTTAAAAGACATCGCAAGAACTCCGACAAGATGAGGTTGCACTCAAGCAAGACTGCGAAATTAGCTTCACAGCTCACTACGAATTTCGTGAATTATTACGATGATTAGAGTTTATTAGTTCACATTTATTAATGATTATTAATAATAGTGTTCTCAGGAACGTCAAATACTTCTAAAATTTTCTTTGTTCGGACTACGCAGCTATGCGTGCGAGAGCACTCGGCAGTGCAACAGGCGTCATCATCGCGTTCATCAGCTGGCGGCGAACGAAAGGAAGCTTGGCCAACGCTTGAAGCCCTGTTGCGCGGGCCAGTCCAATAAAGCGCCAATCGCTCGCGACCATACGATTGAGGCAATCGATCGCGAGGTATCTGGCACGGATATCGGGCATGCGCTTCCTACGATAAGCTTCAAGCAGTATCGTGGACCCGGGATCACCCTTTGCCGACAGCGCGTCACCGATAAGGTCGCCGAGGAGCGCAACATCCTCCAAGGACAGATTGAGGCCTTGCGCCCCGATCGGACTGAGGGCATGGGCGGCCTCGCCCATCAGAACAGTTCTCGGCGCTGTCAAGGATTTGGCCAAGATGCCACTCAGCGAATAACTACGCCGTGCCGACACATTGCGAACGTGCCCAAGCCAAGGCGATGCCTGCATATCAAGCTCATGACGAAAGGAATCGTCATCAAGCGCCATCAGCGCATTGGCCTTCTCAGTCAACTCGACCCAAACCAGGCTTGATCGCTTACCCGGCAACGGGACCATCGTGAAAGGCCCCCCGGGTCGGTGCAACTCTGTCGACGTTGCACGGTGCGAGCGCTCATGATCAAAGCTACACACAATCGCCAGCTGGCCATAATCACGACGTTGGGTGTCGACGCCCAGGGCCTGCCGGAGCACGGAGTGACGTCCATCCGCCGCAACCAACAGTCTCGCTCCGATATGCCTGCCATCGTCAAGAGTCAAAATGCCTTGATCACCAACGATATTGATCGAAGAAGCGGCCATGTTGGTGACGAGCGTGACACCATCAAGCGCGCACACCTTCGCATGAAGAGACTGGCTTAGTGCATCATTAGGAACATTGTAGCCGAATGCTTCATGTCCGACTTCGTCAGCATGAAATGTCAGATCAGCATTGGCGGCACGCTTATCTTTTAAGTTAACGATGCGCAGGGCTTCGAGCGGCGCTGAACGCGCGATCAAACTGCGCCAAACGCCCAACCGATCAAGGAGTGCGATAGCGGGGTTGAGCAAAGCAGCGGTTCGACCATCAGCCCTCGAGCGGTTTGACGGTGCCGGCCCACGGTCGATCAATGCAACACGTGCACCCGCCTGTTCAGCGATCAAGGCTGCACTCAGGCCCACAATCCCGCCACCAACGATCGCCACATCATAACGCGCTATCTTCGTCATCGTTGCTAACACTTCCTGCTGTTCGTCGAGGGCTAAGCCAGTCACGCCATCAAGGCATCACGAGAGCCGGTTTGGACGCGCATGACGACGTACCAACTCGCTAGAATGATTATGAGCCTGGCCAACCGGAGCGTTTCCATGACCGAGTTCCCCAACATCAGCTCATTTTGATTGCCGTGAAACGTCTCCACAGAGTGTAGAAGCTGCCAGCTGCTCGAGTTGTTCGGCTATGCGCTCCGCACTGTCCCGTAAATGCGAGCTGCGTTCGCCGCGCAAGCGATATTCATCCGCTGCCCATAGCAATTTTGCAGCCTCCCGGGCCGCCTCGCGCATCGTTGTTGTCATCAGTTCTTTCCATGCGTTGCGTGATTGGGTTAACCACAAAACCTACGCTAGTACTAACGACTCGGATCATTCACTTAAGAGGAGCGATCCGACTTTCATGCAAACCTCAATGCGATGAGGCTCGTTTCGATCCGTCAATGGACCGATTTCGTGCGTCGCTCCTATTGAACCCTAAGGACCCAGCGTCACGCAGGCAGCGTCCGCCGTCCGACGAGCAAACCCTATCGAGCCTAATATCGGCCCATGTCACGCTGAACGTGCCGACACAAGATCACGATCCAACAGAACTGACCTCCTCGTAACGGTGTCCGTGATCTTGACGTCGGCAGGCCAGTTTTCTCTGGTTTGCACCTCTTTCTGGAAGCAGATCATGATCTCCCCCAATCTCACTCCGTATTTCGTCATGCTCGCGCGGTTGAGAAGGATCTGATCGTTCTGAAGAAGCATCACATCGTCGAGATGCACGCGCCAAAGCCGCGGCCCGATGCGTAGGTTGAGGTCGTAAGACCAACGCAAGCAGTTGCCCTTGACCTCACCATTCGCCGTGCCGACGACATCATCTGCGCTGCCCCGGTAGCGTCCATCACCAAGCGGCGTGATCAACCAATGGCGCTGGGAGCGCTCACCGTCATCAAAGTCGAAGTCTTCCTTCAGGACGAGACGTCCATCGTCGAATTCGCCAGTGATGTCGACGCTGAATTCGCGGCGGACGCGGCCAAACCGATCCACGAAAAGACCCCAAGCAAACGTGCGACCTAGGAAATAATCTTCGATCACAAACTGGGGCTTGCTCCGAACGGTAGGCCGATGAAGCGGCTTCATTAAGCGGATCCTCTCATCAAGCGTCGGTTAGATCGGTGGCACCATTCTGTTGGGGCCGGTGTGTCTGAGTGATTCCCTCAGGATCTCAGCTTGTTTGGTTGGTATTCGTCCTAAGGTTACGCCGGTGCGATGAGATCGGATTTTTTGGCCAAGAGAATTTCGATGGAGATCCAAGACTGCCGGAGTCCCGTAGATGCGTTAGTTCGGAACCAAATCGGTAAAACAGATGGCGATCGCAGCGACGGTCACAGCACAACCAATATTGCATGCATCTGATCATCGTTGGGTCCCTGGGGAAGTGACGATCACAGACGAAAAGACGGCAACACCTGAGATATTGTGCGAATGGCTTGAAGCTATTGCGTCACGGCAGGATCGATCAGCCTTTGCATCGCTGTTCGACTATTTC
The DNA here is from genome assembly GCA_028285265.1 of Geminicoccaceae bacterium. Taxonomy (GTDB): domain Bacteria; phylum Pseudomonadota; class Alphaproteobacteria; order Geminicoccales; family Geminicoccaceae; genus JANQPX01. The sequence goes on along the minus strand of JANQPX010000016.1, from coordinate 160,116 downwards.
GCTCCTAGAATAAAGGGGTTTATCAGGCGACGCGGGGCGGAAGCAGCTCAAGCGGAAGATCTAGCGCAAGATGTGATGCTAACAGTCTGGAAGCGGGCAGGCCTGTACAAGCGAGAACATGGATCGGTTAGCACATGGATCTTTACCATAGCGAGGAACCGTCACATCGATGTCATCCGACGGGAACGCCGCCCGGAGATCGATCCTGAGGATCTGGCGCTCACCGCGAGTGAAGCGCCTGCAGGCGAGACCGTTGTGGCACAGGAAGAGACAGCGTCGAAACTACGCGCAGCGATCGATGCGCTGCCGCCAGACCAAATTGAGGTGCTGAAGAAGAATTTCTTCGAGGACAAACCCCACAGCGAAATCGCCGCGGAACTGGGGTTGCCGCTCGGCACAGTGAAATCACGGGTGCGCCTCGCCCTCGCGAAATTGAGGCAGACGACCCAAAAACTCGAGTAGTAACGATGACGATGCCCATCCTCCCAAAACATCATCCAAGCGACGAGCGCCTTCTCGATTACGCCACAGGCGCAGCTGCTGAACCCATGGCGCTAGTGATCGCAACCCATCTAGCGCTTTGCGCTCGATGCCGCCACGAAATGCACCATCTCGATCAGTTAGGCGGTGTCCTACTCGACGACGCACCGCAAGAAACGATGTCCGCAGGCTGTCTCGACCGGCTTTTTGCACGGATTGAGCTTCCACATCCGCCTATCGAGATTGAAGAACCAGCCCCGATGCCGGCGATTAATCGAGACATTCCCCAGCCATTACGTCACTATTTGGATCGTCCCCTCAGCGATATGCCCTGGCGGAAACGAGGGGCAATCTCCGAGCTCGAACTGCTACCGGAGGTCTCGAACCACGCGACAAGACTGCTGTGGATCCGCTCTGGTGCTGCCGCACCTCGACACACCCACGAGGGGAGTGAGTTGACCTTGGTACTCAAAGGCAGCTTTTGGGACGGACACGGCCATTACGGTTGTGGCGACATTGCAGAAGCTGATAGCGATGTCGATCATCGCCCCATCGCGGGCGACGATGAGGACTGCCTTTGCCTGACCGTAACCGATGCGCCGCTCAAACTGACCAGTCCAATCGGACGGCTGATCAATCCTTTCTTGAAGATCTAGATTGGCGCACCGCCGTGCGGCAGCGCCCTACGCCACCTATCTCGCTCTGCTGACTAAGGGGTTGGGACGGCGCTCAATACCGCGACGTCATGGCTGTGACTGACTCAAAGAGCGTCATGTCTTGCCGTACGACACCGAGGCGCCGGTCACGGAAGACGCTCGGCCGCTCTCATGAACTGCCTTGTCGTTTCCAGGTCGACCACACCTGCATCCGAGCCAAGGCCTGTGGCAACAAGCCCGGACACTGCCGTCCCCAAAAGCACAGCGTCCTCAAGGTCGTCGCCCATAGCCAATCCCGCGATGAATCCCCCGCAATAGCTGTCGCCACAACCCGTGGTGTCCGAGACATCGACCTTAAAAGCCGGCACGCGAAAGCTCCGATCGCGCGTTCGAACAAAGGAGCCTCGCTCTCCCCATTTGAAGATACAAGTTTTGGCCCCTCTTTCCATAAATGTCTTGGCGATGGCATCAGGGTCGGATTGTCCCGACATAAAGGCAGCCTCTTCCATCGACGGCATGAAGTAATCGATATGCGGTAGGAGATCATCCAACAGCGCCATGGTTTGATCACTAGGAGCGATCAAATCGAAAGTCGTCACAAGACCCTTTCCCTTGGCATGAGCCAGTAGCCTGGCGCTTTGGCCTTGATCCATGCTGTTGAGCAATCCGGTGCCGCCATGATGCAGATAACGGGCATCACAGACCCGGTCAAAATCGTCGTCAGCAACAAAGAGCTCGTCAGAAGCGCCCCGACTATGAAGAGCCGGGCGTTCTCCATTGGGACGGATTGGGAGGATGGTTGCGCTGGTTCGACAAGCCGTCGTTCGCTGCATCATTGAACAATCAATGTTCATGCGACCGTACGCGTCGATGATGAAGTCGCCCATCGAGTCGTCACCGACGCAAGCGACACTTGCCGTTCTAAGACCAAGCTTCGAAGCGTTCATGACGGCACCGGCGGCCGTGCCCGCCGGGTTCATACGAATCTCATCAATAAAAGCTACGCCACCACCTTCCGGCACCGCGTCGACCGGTCGCCCCGCCACGTCAAGAATCGTAAGACCTACAAAAACCGCATCAAATCTTGCCATCTTCTGCCTCCCAAGGGCCGCGCATCATGCGATCCTGCGGCGGCGCGCGAGCTTAGACAAGACGGCGGGTAAGCGCCCGAGAAAGGTCGGCCGAACCGTCTGAAACGCGCTGCGAGAAAAGAAAGGAGGTCTGGCCCGACGACGGCTGCTCATGATGTCGTCACGAGAAGATGGCCCAGGCCCGCACTTCACTATGAGGCGGGGACCCTTGAAGCGTTGGCCTGAACCCATGTGTTGTACGAAGAATGAACGATTTTGGATTGACGAAACTGATTTGGAGGGCGGTTCAGGCTCGGATAAGCCGGAACGGGGGGCGGCTGGAAGACGTCCGAGGCCTGAACCAATAGTAATATGGTTCGGTGATTGCGTGCGATGTTCAAATGGCTGTGAGCGACGCCATAAAATGGTCGCCGACATCATCACCGATCAATCTCGGCATCAGTGTCGTTCGATGCAGGCAAGGCCTTTGCAGCCTGAACAACAGAATGACATAGAGGGGACGATTGGCCTCATCCCGTCACACCTCATGGAGACGTATGTCTATCGCCGTGTCGGACATATCGAGCATGCACTTTGGCGCGAGCAGAGAAATTTGACGTGATTCATACGATTGGGAAGGCAATCTATCGACTGGCAGCTCTGCTCATTGTCACTCTTGGCATCCTCGCCCTGCTGCTCCTTGAGCTCAATCCCTCAGTCGACGACATAGCGGCTCCCACATCGAGCGATGTTGTCGAAGCAAGAGCATTCTTTCAAGCCGTCAACGGCTCGTCTCAAGCAGGTCAGCTAACCGCTAGACCGGTGATCACAACGGAAGCTCAGTTAGACAGCGTGGTCAGATTGGCATCACGTTTTACGCCAGGTTTTCGCGGCGATGTGACGGTCGGCCAGACAGACGTTCAGGGCCAAGCCTCCATCCCAATCCCATACACGCATGAGTCCCTTTGGCTGAATGTGTCGGCTACCGTGCCCAGTTTTGATCAGTCGCTCTCGTTGTCGCGCGTCAAGCTTGGCAAGGTGTCGTTGCCACCGGACCTCGTCCTCGAGGCCGCCCGCCGTGGCGCGAATATCCTCGTGGGTGGTGGCTTCGGAGACCGGCTGATCGGAGCGGCTTCCAGCATGGTCGTTGACGAACATCGGCTGATCTTCGCCCTCAACCTCGGCGGCCTCGGCAACAACGGGATCATGCCAGTCGTCTTTCGAGCTCTACGCGGCGCCGAATTGCCCAGCACGAAAGACTTTGATCGCTATTATGTCATGATCAGGGAGGCCATGGATCGAGGCGATTTACCAACCGACGGAAGCTTTCTTCCTTATATACACTTTACCTTGAAAGCGGCGCTCGATAGCAGTCGGGGCGTGGACGGGCCGAATGCCTACACAGCGGCGCTCTTTGCACTGACCCGCGCCTGTGGCGCCGAGGATTTTGCACTGGTCGTTGGCGATGTCCTCGGTGGGGACGTCGTGGCGAGCCGGCATTGGGCAACAGATTGCTCACAATTGACACTCAATGGTCGTATCGACTCCCGTCGACACTTCACGACCGCGGCCGCACTTCAAGCAGCGAGCAACCGGGGATTTTCCGTAACTGTCGGCGAACTTAAGGAGCTTTACGACAAGACTAAATCAGGCGGCTTTGATTTCACGGATCTGGCCGCGAACAATTCTGGAATCCGGATGTCGAATCGATTTATGTCATCACCAGTTCATGACTGGCCGAGACTGCTTGCACGCATCGAACATGAAAACGACATCATCATTTCGTTCGACGACATTCCACAAATAATGTCCGAACAAAAATTCCGGACCAACGTCGGTACCATCGAAAGTCCAAAATACCACGCTATGCTTGAGAGGATTGAGGCCAAGATTGACGAGCTGTCATTGCACAATGATTGAGCGGGTCGCCGGCCGATACCGTTTCAGGAAATCGATGGCTTCAGCACGCCAGATGGGGAAACCGTCGTTCTCGATAGGCTACGGCGTGGCCGGTCCACTGGACGCTGGCGGCTTCACCGGCAGCCGCACAGTGAAGGTCGAACCTTGCCCCTCCTGACTGGTCAGGTGGATGGTACCTCCGTGAAGCTCGACAAATTCTTTAACAATATGCAACCCATAACCGGTTCCGATGATGCCGGCTGACGTACTGGCACGAAAGAAGCGATCATAAACCTTGTCCAGTTCATCTTCTGGGATGCCGACACCCTCGTCACGAACTGAGACCGTGACGGCACCATTCTCCTGCCGGGCGGAAACCCAAATGCTCTCGCTCTTGGGCGAATATTTGAGCGCATTGGACATCAGGTTCGTAAAGACGTGATGCAGGAGTTTGCCATCACCAAATATTATGGTCTCTGAGCCGTCAAAATCGAGCTCTATCCGTCGAGACGACGCGATTTCTAGCTGGGTCGTGCTGATGTCGTTGAGGAGCTCAACGAGGTCTAGCCATTCGGGAGCTAGCGACATTCTGCCCGCCTCAAAACGTGTCGCACTGAGAAAACGTTCGATGACACCGGTCAAACGTTTTACAGCAGATCGGATTCTCCCGGTTGCCGTGTAGGCAGCCTCAAGCGCCTCTTTATCGCTTAGCTCGCGCTCGACCCGGCGAGCCTTGCCATCAATGATCGCAAGGGGTGTCCGGAACTCGTGACAGACCATTGAGACAAAGCTTCGATGCTGATCCGCCAACTCATTGGCGGCGCGCAATGCTTCTTCCAGGGATTTGTTTTGGTCTCCGAGTTCTTCAACGCGCTTGTGGTCCGTAATGTCTTGAAGGGTGCCGAACGCACCGACCAGCTCACCATTTAAGTCGATATCAATGCGCATATTGGCGGCAATATGCTTAATATTGCCGCAATTGTCGTTGATCTGTAGCTCCATTGAGCAAGGCGAGCTGGTCTCAATTGCATTTTTGAAAGCTGCAATGACTTTGCGCCGATACTCGATCCGAAGACGGCGAAGGATGACCGAGGGGCTCACTCCATCTTGGCTCTCCCCTATCCCCAAGCATTGCCAAAACTGCAGGGAACCGAAGAATCGCCCGTTCGATGCACGCCAAGTCCAACTGCCGGTTCCTGACATAGCTTGGGCACTGATGAGCCTGGATCTGGAACTTTGCTGATAGATCATTTCGCTGGCAACACGGACGAAGTCTTCAAGTCGATCCGTCAGATCATGGGCAAGAGCCTTGGGTTTCGAGTCGCCAAGCCAAAGTCGTCCAATCAACGTGCCGGACTTCAACGTTAAGGGAGTGTTAACCAAAAATCTGAGTTTACCGAGACCATTCCGTTCGGCGGCATCGTTAGGCAGCCGTTCGAGCGGGACTTCCGACATCGTCTCGCCACCAAGCTGATCGGCTTGGTTGGAGAACGTGCGCAAAGCTCGCCTGATGAACGTGTCATGCGCTGGGGCAACCCAGCGCTGATCCCCTGAGGCCGTCGTGTACTCAATGGCACAATGTTCGACTGCAAGGCTACTAGCAATACATGCCGCCAACGAGCTGAGCGGTTCTTCCGCTTGCAGCTCCTTTCGAAGATCCGGAATTTCAGGGGTGATGCGATCGCCCTTAAGCATCAGCCATCTAGCCATTGCGAGAAATAGGACCTTTATTATTCTCCGTAACGGCTAAGTTTTCGTTAGCGTGCTTTGTCACGCAACGTTCTCGTCACTGAAGATCTCAACCAGGGATCCGAAGGTTCGGGATCAACCCGCTGCAACGTTTGGGGGCGTTCTGGAGCGGACTGACAGATTCGGTCAACGTGTCCACGGTTCGCACGTTATGCCGTCTTGATCCCGGTCATGTCTCGGGTAGTAGCCAGGCTCTCCGCGCATTGCTGGCGCGAGACCGACAGTTCGAGCGGCCTCGCAATGGAGTGCTGCGGCTATATGCTTGAGGGTGATCGCAACAGACCAAGGCTCGGAGCGCTGCTCTGAAAAGACACCCAGCCCCAGGATGAAGGCGACGGGCAGTAAGGTCGCAGTCCTGAGGAGGATGCAACGCCTTTGATCACAAGCGGCCGCAGGCCGGAACAGTCGTCTGTGTGAAGACGAGAGGCCATAAACGTTGCTCCGACGATGAGAGGGCCGCCAGCCCATGGCGTTGTACCTCTGACGGTTTCTCCAAGGTCACGCATGGTAGCGATCCTGATTGGGCTTGGCGTCGCGCATCTTAATGAAGCGCTTAACCACATAGCCGTCATCAGGCTTCATCGATGTCGATGCACAAACCGTCGGGGAGCTTTCAGCGCCAAGCCCCCTCCCCTACTCTTAATCACCGTATCCAGAGCCAAGAAGCCGCGAACCAAATCTAAATTATTTTTCAAACATTAACCCGGCATTTAGACAAAGCTCATAAAATGCAGTCGTAAACCAATGAATATCAGCAAGAGAGCAAAAGAGCCCTAATGCACGTCACCTTCACGTCTTGTCTGCGCCTGACGCTCTTGCGCCTGTTCGAGGATCAACAGGGCTCAATCCTGCCGATCATCGGCGCAATTGTCATGCTCGCGACCGCCGGCGCAGCCGTCGCTGTCGATATAGGTCGTGCCTACGCTTATCGAGCTCAATTGAGCATCGCAGCCGACGCGGCCGCACTCGCCGGAGCGGTCAACCTTCCCGACGTTGATGCGGCCCGTACAGCGGTCTATCGCTACGCAGCGATTAATATGCCTGGATTTGAGAGGCTCGTGCGCTCCGAGGATATCGAGTTTGGCCATTGGGATCCAGAAACGCGGCGGTTGGTCTCCAGTGAAGACGTGCCAAGCGCACTTCGCGTGACGACTCGCCTCTCGGAAGAGAATGGCAACGCCATCAGTACGCTCTTTGCCAGCGTCTTCGGCAACGACACGCTTGAGGTGGCAGCAAGTGCTGTCGCCGGCAAACGATCCTCCATGTGCATCCAATCCTTAGAACCCGATGCAGCTGACGGTCTGGGGATTGATATCGCCGCCAATATCGAAGCCCTCAACTGCACGGTTCAGGTCAATTCACGGCACGACTATGCCTTCCGAATCTGGCTAGGCAGCAAGATTGTGGCTGACGGGCTATGCGTAACGGGAGGTGCCTATTTGAGTGGCTGGGCCACGATCTCGCCAGAGCCGACGCTTGGCTGCCCGCCACAGCCCGATCCGTTGATTGATCTAAAAGCCCCTGAAGTTGGTGGCTGCGACCATCACAATAAAGTTTTGATTGCGCATCATGGTAACCTCGAGCCAGGTGTCTACTGCGGCGGCCTTAAGGTCATGGGCGATTCCGACCTCACCCTGGCTGCAGGCATTTATGTCATCAAAGATGGTCCACTGGGGGTTTTCGATACGTCGAAGCTGCGCGGGGAAGGAATCACGTTCTTCCTGACAGGCGAAGACGGATTGATCCGATTAGATGACAATAGCACGCTGACCTTGACGGCACCAACCGATGGCGACATGGCCGGCATTTTGGTCTTTCAGGATCGTAACTTTGGTGGCCATCATCTCTGGGACAGCAAGGCGCCGACCGAGTTGCATGGCACCATCTACCTGCCTGAAGGGCAATTGCTATCACAAAGCTCAAGCTCGATTACACCCATTGCATCGTGCAATGTGCTCATTGCAAAACGATTACACTTCAAATTTAAAAGTGGTGTCTCGATTGATCTCGATCAGGCGACATGTCGACAATATCTGCCGTCGGCTGTCCTTGGCGCTCCGGCTCTTCTCGACTAGCCAAGAGACCATTCGATCACACCGGCAGAGCCCCCTCGTTATCGTCTCATTCTTTGATCGAGCAATCTGCACGGCTCAAGGTCTCGCTGGATCGTGAAGATAAAGATGATTGCCGCCGCAGAACTCGATCCTTGATGCAGAACCGGCTCAGATGTATCAATCCCGATCAGCCAGATCTTGCTGTAAGTATCTGTGGGGCTTGATTGCGATCAACAAGGCTCAAGGCCACGCCCAATTCGGACAAGAGACGGCATGCACATCCATCACCGAACACGAGCCCGATTTGAACGCATCGATCGCAAACAAGAGCGAGATCACAAAACCATTACGTTGGCATGCCCATAGAAATGCTCCATGCATGCAGGCTCCATTAGAGCAGACGTCGCTCCCCCGATCTCGAGTATCGGCCGGATCTCAGGCGTGTTCGGCCCAAGCTCGGCGCGCTGATGCATTCGACGGAAAGATGAAAAAGAGATGAAGAAGAGATTAAAGCTGTTGGCATGTGCCCATGGCACATTGCCGCCTGCGCAAGCAGAGGATAGAGCGGAAACATCATTTTCGCAGGAGGTCTGTCGGTCTATGCGCATTTTTTGGAACGTCGTGGCGCTAACCAAGTTCGCCGCCATTGTCGCTTGCCTTCATCTCATTATGCCAAGTTCATCTGAAGCTGGCCCAACAGCTTGGGTGTCGAACGAAAGAGACAATACTGTCACCGTTATCGACATCGAGACGCTGGAAGCTGTCGAGACAATCGAAGTCGGGCAGCGACCACGCGGGATCATTTTTTCAAAAGACTTCTCGAAACTCTATATCTGCGCATCCGATGACGACACAGTTCAAGTGATGGACGCCGAGACAAGGAAGATCCTGCACAACCTTCCGTCTGGCGAAGATCCCGAATTGTTCGATCTTCATCCAAATGACCGCTTCCTCTACATCGCCAATGAGGATGACGCTTTGACGACGGTGGTGGATACTGAGGAGCGAAAGGTCGTCGCGCAGATTAGTGTTGGTATCGAGCCTGAGGGCATGGCGGTCAGCTATGGCGGCGAGTGGGCGGTCACGACCTCTGAAACCACCAATATGGTCCATTGGATCGACGTCGAGAAACAAAAACTGACCGACAACACACTGATCGACCAGCGCCCCCGCTATGCACGCTTCACCAAGGACGACAAGCTCCTTTGGGCGTCTGCTGAGATTGGCGGTACAGTTGCGATTATCGACGTCGAGACCAAGGAAATCGTCCACAAAATCGAGTTCGAGATTCCGGGCGTGCCGGACGAGAACATTCAGCCCGTCGGCATGCGTCTAACGGCTGACGGCAAGTATGCCTTTATCGCTCTTGGTCCGTCGAACCGGGTCGCCGTGGTTGATCAGCAAACATATGAGGTTCTCGACTACCTCTTGGTCGGCCGTCGGGTTTGGCATCTTGACCTGACGCCGGAAGAAGATCTCCTTTTGTCGACGAATGGTGTCACCAATGATGTCTCGGTGATCGACGTCGCCGACCTCAAGGTGATCAAATCAATCCCCGTCGGCAGGTTTCCTTGGGGTGTCGCGATCAGGCCCTAAGCAACGCATTGGCAGGCCTTACAAAGACGGCCTTGTTGGCGTCTATTCATCACAACCTAAAAGTATCGATGTAGCTGAAATAAAACACCCCGGACCTTACGGCCCGGGGTGCGAAAGTAACTTCTTGCACGGGAGAGCAAATCCTGTGCACTTAGAGATCATAGCGAATTCGATCAGGTCGCTGGATTAGGATTTCATGAGGAGCGGATTAAACTGTCCCTCATTGATCCGGCGACTAACCCGTTAAAGGTCTGGCTTGCAGGCTCTTTCCCATTAGCGTCACACTTCTTCCGCACCAGTCGGACAGAGACGCCAGACGACTTGGTCAGAAGATCGTGGATCTAAGTCTGGACTGCATTTCAGAATCTTTATCCGACTCAAGATCGGAAATGGATCCGAGAGCTAAAAACTCACGCTCGCGGCAATCGCAGAATAAGTCGTTCGCCTCGTCACACCTTTTTGTAACCACAGTCGACCGAGAGACCAACAATGAATCCTATTGGTGTCATCGGCTGATCGGCAGGGCTAGGGTAACGGTCGTGCCAACATCCGCCTTGCTGTCAATCATCAACCGTCCACCATGGGCCTCAGCAATTGTCTTAGCGACATGCAGACCAAGGCCAACGCCTTTAGGCGCAAGATGGCGAGCACGCTCGCCACGAAAGTACCGATCGAACACAACGTCAATTTCTGCAGCAGGGATGCCAATACCTCGATCGATGACACTGATGCGAGCTTCACCACCGGATTGACCAAGCGAGATCTCAATCCGCCCACCTCTATCACTATAGCGACACGCATTGTCGACCAAGATCAAGAGCAATTGGGCAAGGCGGCTGGGATCAGCATCAAGCAATGCATCCGCGTTCGTTGGTATTTGTAGGTCAACCTCGATGGCCTTACCGCTTGCAAGCGCCCTCAGATCTTCAGCTGATTCTTCTAGGATATCGCTTGCAAGCACAGAACGTTTTTGGATTTGCAGGTCAGCGGTATCTGAGCGCGCAAGAAACATGAAATCTTCGACGAGTTTTGCCACCTGCCCTGTTAGATCGATAATCCGTCTCAGCGTTGTGCGGTAATCGTCAATTTGCACATTCTTGCCGCGCAAGGTCACCTCCGCATCACCACTGATAATCGTGAGCGGTGTGCGAAGTTCATGGCTAATGTCGGCGAACATCTGCCGCCGTACGTCGTCAAGGCGCTGTAGTGTGAGATTGGCCTGCTCAAGCTCACTGGTCCGCTCTTGAACTTTCGTTTCCAGTCCGGCCTGCGCCTGCAAAAGTGCTGTACGCTGTTGCTCAAGATCAGCCGCCATTTGATTGAAGCTGCCGGCCAAATGCGCCAATTCATCTCGGCCTCGCAACTCGATCCGGTGACCGAGATCGCCAGCAGCAATCTCTCGGGTGCCCAACAACAAATGTTCAATAGGAGTCTTGATATTGCGGATAAGCCAAATTCCGAGGCCGCCGATCATGAAGACGGCTAAGATTGACAACATAGCAGCTGCTGATTTGAGCCAAACAACGAGACCTCGTACGCGATCGTCAGCCCCTTCCGTTTCTTCACGCTCATCAACAATCGCTTCTTTGATGAGTCCTGCAAAATCGAAATCGATCTTTTGCTTTAGGAGAGCCAGGCGCTCTGCTCGATCCGGCGCATCGAGTGTTTGCTCAGAGGCGCGATTGAATGCAATGACGCCGGCTGCAATGGCGTTCGTTAGTTGCTCAATTCGCAGAAGCTCTTGCCTCTCATCCGGTTCGCTCTCACCAACAAGTTCTAACTCTTCGATCGTGAGACGCTCGAGGTGGCGAAGTTGTTCGCGGATACGCTCGCTGGTCAACTGAGTATCGCTGGATTCTGACTGTTCCCGATCTATAAGCCGATCGGCCAGTTCCCAAAAATGACGATAGGTCTCACTGGACAATCGGAGGTAGCCCTCGGTCTGCTCATGAGCAAGGAGGCTCCGATCCAGTTCTCGTGCCATTCGTTCAGCCCCCCAGAAAAGGAGGCCAGCCATGATGAAGACGACGGCAAGCGAGGTTGCTATCGCTAAGATGAGTTTTGTGCGCAACATGCACTGCTTTTAGCCGTACAACCCATAGCTTGGAAAATTAATATCTGATGAGTCGCCAATTATCGGCTAGCCGCCACATGACGACGAACAGAACCGTAAGAAACCGAGGGTGTCGTGCGGAGCACCAATCCGATTGAAGGCTCTACCCTTCAACATCAATCATGCGTATCTTGGCATGTCGTGTCTTTCGCTCAAGATCAGCAAAAACGCCATCAAGCGTGGCTTTGAGCGCATCAATGTCCACCGGCTTCGGTGGCTCACTCGCAGACAGCTTTCCAGCCGGCTCGAAATCGCGTCCGGTCTCAGATGGTAAGTCGCCAGCGATATAAACCTTGTGTCGAGTCCTCGCAGTTTGCTCGATCAAGATGCCGAGTTCGACCAATAGCTTAACCGCCTGCCCTGCCGCCACATGGCTGCAGCCGAGATGCGACGCCACCACACCGATGCTTAAGACCGGTGTGGCAGCCAACAGATCAAGAATCATCGGCGCCCTGGCATGCCGGCGCAATCCGACACCGCGTATAGCATCGTGCCAAGCACGATGTTGGTGCTCAAGTTCGAGAAGACGTCGAAGGGATTGATCGGCCTCGATAGCAAGCTCTTTGAGCGCGACCATCAACCATTCGGTCAACGGCTTTTCCAAGTCATGCGCACGGCTAAACCCAAGCGGTAGACGCCGACCACCAAGCAAGCCAGGAGCGGATTTGGGTAACAGGCCGGATTCCGATAGGGCAAGTGGCAAGGCTATCCGAGTTAGCGACGGCGTGAGTTGTCGACTGGCCGCATGTCTCTTGAGGTAGACGAAGACATTGATGAGCGAAGGCCTTTGACCGTCGTCAGCGACAGTAGCAAGATCACGAACCAGCCTCATGAGCTGGCCTCGATCTTCCGCGTCCTGTTGTGACAACCCTCCCTCCCCGTCCTGACGATCATGGTCGACCATTGCATCATGGTCAGGGCCCAACGGTTCTTGGGCGTCCTCATTCCAGAACCGAGGCCAAGGGATTCCACCGGAGTCGGCTTTACTCCCCTGGCGAAAGAGTGGCGCGGAAGCCAAGAACACCCGTTTGGCGGCAGCGAGGCCCGCTGTTTGGTGCTCACGTCCAAGCGGTGCGCCAATCAACGCCAGTCGCAGCTGATTGATCTTGCTGTAATGACCACTGGCCTGAGCAATCGTGACAGACGCCCGTGTGATCTCTCGCCAGAGCCATGTTGGATAAAGCGAACTGGTCTCGAGCGCGTTGGCAAGGCGGCCTAGGGCACGCTCTGCCTGTCCATAAGGACGAATCAAGCCTGACCAGTGAAGCGTACTAAATTCCTCAAACATAAATTGAACAAAGCAAAGTTGGAAAAAAGTTTCAACATAGATCACTCACTCATAGCGACATTGTGGCAGATAGAATGTTTCATAAATAGCGGATAAAAAATATTATCGTCTATATACATTGAGAAGTCCTCTGCCCCTTGTGGAAATGGCGGTTTTCGGAAAATCGCGCGGCTATGGACAACGACGGCCGTGGGAAGAGCTGGCGATCTGAGGCTGGTTAAGTCAGATAAAGGAGGTTTCGAGATGATGGGCGGTTATGGCTTTGATTTGACCTACGTCTTTTTAGTCCTGTTACCGGGCATGGTGCTCTCAGGTCTGGCGTCGATGCTGGTCAAAAGCACCTTCTCCAAATACGAAACCGTTGGAACGACAAGCAACCTCACAGGAGCCGAAGCGGCGAGAATGATGCTTGAGCGTGCCGGCGTTACCAATTGCCGAATCGAGCCGATCGCTGGACGTCTCAATGACCACTATGATCCGAGAGTTCGCACCCTTCGCCTCTCCGAGCCTGTGCACAATGAGCGATCGATCTCAGCCATTGGCGTAGCCTGCCATGAAGCTGGTCACGCCCTGCAGCACGCCACCGGGTACAAGTTTTTGCAGATGCGCTCCATGCTGGTGCCGGTCACCAATCTTGCGAGCCGGATGTCGATGCCTGTCTTGATGATCGGTTCGCTCTTGATGGCCATGGCTCCCGCTTTGGGCATGCCAGTGATCATCCTCGGCATCGTCCTCTTCGCTGCGGCCGTGGTTTTTGCCATCGTCACCTTACCCGTGGAGTGGGACGCTAGCGCCCGCGCTAAGAAAGCCATGATGCATGCGGGCATTGTTAACGATGAAGAAGCAGAGGGAGCTTCTAAGGTTCTAAATGCTGCCTTCTTGACCTATCTCGCGGCGGCTATCACCTCGCTGTTGACCCTGCTGTACTACCTGCATCGCTCTGGTTTGCTGCGCATTTTGCTTAACAGCAATCGCCGCTAGGGGACCGCGAAGGCTACGCATTCGGACAATGTTTCGTCAGGCTACGGGCGGAGCGAAACGACACAAAGGATGGAACCATCCATGACGGACAGGAAAGGCCAGACGGATCCGATGGATGATAAGCCTGTCCCCCACCCTTCCCTACCTGCCTTGTCGGCGATGGCTTTGCCGGTTCCATCGCAAATCAGCAAGAAAGGTGATGCCGCCACCGAGAGATTTGTCGAGTTCTTCATCGCTGTCATACGAAACCAGAATACCAGAAAAGCCTATCATCGCGCGGCCATGCAATTCTTTGTCTGGTGCGAAATGGTTACGATCGAGGAGCTCGATCATCTCCGACCGCTGCATGTTGCCACGTACATCGAAGCACTCGGCCAACGCCAAGAGCGCGCGACCGTAAAGCTGCATCTCGCTGCGATTCGACGCCTGCTCGATTGGCTGGTTTCCGGCGGCTATCTGACAATCAATCCAGCAACGTCGGTGAAGGGGCCGCCCCTCTCAATGATGAGAGGGAAAACCAATGTCCTTTCTGCCGCCGAAGTGCGCCACCTGCTCGATAGCATTCCGCTGGTCCGGCCCAACAAAAACGGGGGTGACGATGATCCCGACCCTGCCGGGCTGCGAGATCGCGCGCTTATCGCTCTTATGACGTTTACCTTTGCCCGCATAGGTGCCGCCCTTGCCCTTAATGTCGAAGATGTCGAGCGTCGCAATCATCAGCTCTGGATCCGCCTCTTAGAGAAAGGTGGCAAGGCCCATGTTGTCCCTTGCCATCATACACTCGATGCCTACCTCACCGATTACCTCCGGGAAACCAGGCTCGAACGGTATCCTCAATCCCCCCTCTTCCCATCCATCGATCGGACGAGCAAGGCTCTCAGCTTACGGCCGCTGACAGATGGCAATGCCAGGTCGATGATCAATCGACGAGCCAAGGCCGCTGGGATCACAGCACGGATTTGCAATCACAGCTTCCGTGCATCGGGCATTACAAATTATCTGGAGAACGGAGGCGTCCTCGAAAAGGCTGCGACGATGGCAGCCCACGCCTCAACGCGCACGACCCAACTCTATGACCGACGAAACGATCAGCCAACTCTGGACGAGTTCGAACGAATTCGGATCTGAAGCCAGTTGTCGCCAGCTGGCCGAATACTGGAAAGACGAGAATAGCCACCAGCCACGAACCTCTACCGGTGACGCAGCAAGGCGTTCTTTACGGGACGATCACCCCACGACGTCCGTCCTTCGTTGCGTTGTCGGTAAGAGATGCTCTTTTGCCTGGGCCCAACGCGTCGACACGCTCTGCATCAATACCCTGTTCGAGAAGGACGCGCTCAGCCCTCCGTCAAGCCATCGGATCAGGCGAACATCAGGCTGCGTGTGCAAGTGTCTTCTTTTGGCTTAGAGAGAACCGACCGAAAGACACTCGATCGGTTTGAGGCCGGAAGCCGTGCTACCACCCTGCCCTTCCGCTTCAAATCGATCTTTGGGGAAGGTCAGCTCGCTGCCGACATATAATTCAGAGCGGCGCCTCGTGTTGCTTTCGGATAAAAGACCACAAGAACTTGGCTGTTCTTTCGGAGACGCCTTGGCGCTGAGCCGGTGTCTTCTTGCACCAAACTCGGCACCTTTGGATCGAAAGCTAACTCAATTGAGTATTCGGGAAGCTGGTCGTCTTCAGCGATCTTGCTGAGCTGATGCTTAAATTTGGCGAGCGTATCTTCTGAGCCAACCTTTTTGCGGAGCTTCTCAAGGCCAATGACGAAACGCTCCTGGTAACCGCAGTGTGATCGCGCAAGCTCATACAGCCGGCGAGCAACGGGGCTCAGGGAGAAGTAGCGCTGGTTGTAGGTGAGGATCCGCGTATCCTTCTTGATCGCGCGGTATAGCCAATCACAGAGGCGAATGGTGATAGCCTTCAGTCGTTTCTTGTCATTGCCTGTGCGGTAGTACTGGACCTTTGCCTCACTGACCCAGGAGAAAAAGCCGTCTTCCCCCTCTCCTCCAGCTTCGATGTTCGTTCGAACCTGGGTTCCTTGGAGCCGCTCCAAAGCCTGGGAGATTCGATCATAAGATCGCGCCGATCGATTGCTTCCGGTGACACGCAGAAAATCATGGGCGGTGAAACTGAACTCCTGACCCGGATCGATCCCCTCATTCATCTTTTCGACCATCAATGAGGCGACGTAGAGTAGGATTTCCTTGTCATAGATGGTGGCGACACCTGTCGATGATGGCCGTATCTCGATCGACACATTCCCGTCCTTGTAGAGCAACGGCGTCATACGACGTCCCTTCGACAGAGCAAAAAAGGGAAAAGCCATACTCGCCCGCTCACCCTTGACCTTGCCGACCAAGGGACTGTCGAGACCTGGAAACAGATTAGATTGGTTTGCCATTACCATCTCACACTCTGGTCCGTAGGATCTCTGATTGAACAGTCTGCTCGTGTTGTCCATAGCAATGATTCGTGCTTTCACGAATGGCTACACAAAAGCACGAATCTTTCTTGGGCAAAACTTTAGCGCATGTCTAGATATGGCATGAAACAGCGCTATTTGGGGCCGTTAGGCTCTAGATCTTGCAGATCATAACCTGCATTTCGTGCTTTCAGGGATGATAGGGTTCGTGCTTTCAGGAATTCTACGTTCAAGGTGCCCATCACTTCGTGTTTTCGGGAATAGATCGCAGATACTCGCCTTCCCGATCGTGCTTTTGCGTAGGAAGTTTCGTGTTAACAGGAAGGAATCATTCGTGATTTTGGCGAACGATGTTCGTGCTTTTGGGCAGATTCAACGCGATAAAGGCTCTCTATTTCAAGCACTTAGGCCAGCCTATAACTTAATAACTTTAAATTTCTACTCTCATAACAACGCTTGGCTTGCAGGCGGAGACTTGGAGCAAGAAGGCGTTTTAACAGGAAAAATCATCGCTTCCATGGGCAAAAAGAGGCCAATAGTCGCTAAAAGGCATTCCCAAAAGCACGAAAGCCGATCAAGAAACCCCGTAATAAACCATTCTCGAAAGCACGAAAATCGACCGCCAGCTCTTTTTCATGAACAAAACTGGACCAGCAGCTTTCAGTCTCGATAACGTAAATCCTTGGAGGAACGTGAAATACGTCTCATTTTACAAGGCCAAAGCGTGTCACAGTCTTCGAGCTCTGCAGTCCTATATGTGCTGAAAATTGCGTGATTTTTTCCTAGATGTAGCAATTCGATACCCTTCCGTTGCCTTCCCCTAGATGTATTTCAACCAAATAATCCCATTTCGCGACGTTGATTCTTTGCAATTCCTTTGAAATCGACGTAAATTCTCGCGACGTAATAATTTACGTCCAAAAGGAGGCAAACATGTACACGCATGTCGACCTCTCGCGTCTTCAAGCCCAGTCACTGAGAATGCAGCAGGCCATTCGGCGACAGACCTATTCGCCCGAGATGGAAAAGACGCTGCGGCGATTTTCAGCCTGGGAAGTCGCGGAGCTCATCTTCAACGTCAACCAATCGACACTCAGAGGTAAACTCTCAGCCGACAAAACCCTTCCCCTCGGCGAGGTGATGGAGGATGGCCGTCAACGTTGGTTCTCTCTCGAAGAGATCAATGAGTTGCGGCGGCGACTGAGGTTCCAAGGTGCAAATCTGCTCCCGTTTCGGCCGTCCGGGCAACGGGCTATTCGGGCAGCAATCGCCAACTTTAAGGGAGGCGCAGGCAAAACCACGGTAGCGTTGCATTTTGCCCATGCTGCGGCTTTGTCGGGTTACCGGGTGTTGCTGGTTGATTTCGATCCACAAGCGACACTGTCGCATTCGATGGGGAAAACCGACGTCGCGGAAGACTTTACCGTCTGGGGTATCATGGCGCGAGATCTCATTCATGAGACCGAGCGGATGAATCAGGGGCCTATCGGAGCTGCCTCGGGGTCCTCTATTCCCAAACGAGCGCTGCCGAAATCGATAACGGGTCTGGGTCTTGGCGAACTACGAACATCGGACTTCATTCAACCAACGTCATGGCCGACAATCGACATCATCCCTTCTTGCGCCAACGCTGCCTTTGTGGAATTCGCCTCTGCACAATATCGGCATCTCAATCCGGACTGGTCGTTCTATGCATGCGTCAGCCGATTTCTTAGCAACATCCCCGATGACGCGTATGACGTCGTCATCTTCGACTGTCCGCCTGCAATTGGATATCAAAGCATGAATGCGGTGTTCGCCGCCGACGTGTTGTATATCCCCTCCGGACCCGGCTATTGGGAGTATGACAGCACGACGTCGTTTGTCGGTCAGCTCTCTGAAGCTTTGGCGGATCTTGCTGCCGGATATGATGAAACCTTCCCCGTGGGGAAGATTCCGCTTCCTAAGAGTTTTTCCGATATCCGCTTCTTGCTAACCCGCTTCGAGCCCGGCAATGACCTCCACATCGCTATGCAAGCCGCGTTTCAAAAAGTGTTTGCCGGCCATGTGGCCGAGCATCCGATCGAGCTGACGCGGGCTGTCGAACAGTCAGGGCGATTCCTTTGTTCAATCTATGAAATCGACTACCGCGATATGACGAGAGAAACCTGGAAAAGAGCTCGTTTATCATTCGATCGAGCATATCAAGAGTTTGCTCAAGTCCTCGAGACCTCCTGGCACAATATCCAGCCCGCTGAGGAAGCCGCATGAAAAAGCAAAGATCGAGGTTTGCGATTGATGTTGCTGAAGACGAGTTGGGTGAGGAAACAGCATCCCCCTCCCCTTCCCTCGCACGCCGTGGCCCGATGGCGTCAGCGATTGCCGATAATGCCGAGAGCCTAAAAGAACGCCGAACGCTCGAAGAGAAGATCCGGCGTGAGAATGATGAGCTCGCTCATCAGCACGTACAGCTGAAAAATCAAGGCCTGGTTCTTGAGCTTGTCGCTCTCGATCAGATCGACAACGAAAAACTAACGCGCGATCGTAGCATCACCGTCGATCCCGAGATCGATGATCTCGCGATGTCAATTCGTGAACTTGGTTTATCCAACCCCATTCGTGCTGAGAAAAAAGAAGGTGACCGCTACGAATTGATCCAAGGCTATCGTCGTCTTGAAGCCTACCGTCGGCTCTGCGTTGAGACGAAAGATGAACGGTTCGCCAAAATCCCCGTGGCCGTTGTTCCATCGGGTGATGAGCTTCAAGTCAGCTATCGTAAGATGGTCGATGAGAACCTCGTTCGAAAGGACATCTCGTTTGCTGAGATGGCGGAGCTGGCGCGGGCCTACGCGAAGGATCCTGCTACGCCAGAGACCAGCGTCGATAAGGCGGTCACATCACTCTTCAAAGCGGCAGCTTATCAGAAACGTTCATATATCCGAGCCTTTGCAGAGCTTCTGGATCTTGTTGGCGAGCACGTCAAATACCCCCACCTGATCCCGCGGAATCTGGGGCTCGATCTCCGACGTGCTATGGAGGATGACACTAGGCGGGCTAAGCTGATTGAAAGTCTCAAAGGAACGCCGATGCGCACCGCCGACGTGGAAATCGATATTCTTCGACATTCTGCGGCCACGTCCCGCAAACAAGAGCAAACACATATGCCAACGGCTGATGCGAGCCTTCCAAAGACCCCACGCTCTCAATTGTCGTTTGTCTTTGATGCCCCGTCACAATCGGGTCGTTGTACGGCTCAAAGAGGAAGGCTTGAGCTCAAGGCTGATCGTGATTTTGCATCGATCGAAACCCACAAGATTGAAAAGGCCATTGCAGCATTCTTTGACGTCTTGAACCAACCAGATAGCTAAACCTTCCCCGTGGGGAAGGTTTAGTCCCCACCCTGCCCCAGCAGCCACTGCCTGCTCGCACCGTCCAGGCGCTATGCCGCCAGTCGCCAACATCTCATGGGCACGCCGAATAAGATGTCTTGCGGTGCTGCTTTCAATGATCTCTCTCTAGCAGACTTCAAGAGAAAACCTTCCCCATGGGGAAGGTTCGAGTTGCGTTGTCTTGCAGCATGAAGGGGGCGTGTGCTTCCTTGAGGACCTAACGCCATGGCTCAAAGCTGCTGAGGAAGGCCTCTCGATCCGTTGTCGGTTAAGCTCCCCCCTACCCCCGATTGTTGTTGCCAAGGCTGGAACGAAAACCTTCCCCACGGGGAAGGTTTGAAGCTTTGCGCGACATGAGGTGTGTCGTCTCAAGAATGCTCATAGCCATTGGCTCATGGTCCGATAAGGCCCGAAGGGATCGATCCAAGTGAGTATGACATGACATCAGGCGCCGCTAGAAAGCGTGAGCGTGCCGGGACCTTGTCTGTATGTTCATAAAGTCAGCTTACGAAGCCTAGCAAAGGGACGCAGCGGGCAGGGAAGGGCAGAGCGCCACCCAAACAGGGCCTGGGTTCAATCGACGCCGCCATTGAACCCAAAAACCTTCCCCGTGGGGAAGGTTCGGCAGCAGATGCTCGAGAGGCACACCGAGTTATGGACAAGAAACGGCTCAATCCGACCGACTTCGCGGAAGAACAACGAGCCGCCACATCCTCGAGTTAATTTGGTGACTTTGCAGCCTCGCTCATTGACGTTTCGGGATTGTTGGGCGTTTGTTTCCCTCTAATGGAATTGTGGAGCATCGGAAACGATGTGACGCCAAACAACGAATGAGAATGAAGAGATGTTGAGCATTCGGCATATCGCATTGATCGCCTTGCTTCTCTTTTTACCGATTTTTGCGTTGATATGGTTCAGTGCACCGTGGTCGACGTCGCGGGCGAGCTTTGAAGTACGTGACATGGGCGTGCTCAATGGACGTCTTCCGGATGTGATGGCTGACACTGGCACCCCATCCTCACAGCTCATGGATGATAGTTATCTGAGTCCGGATGTGGCGGCGAAAGCTGTCCACGAGTCCTATACGCGCCGACACGCGGCTGTATTTAAAGATCTTGGGCTGACGTGGGACGTTAAGGTGCGAGAGCGCATGCGCTCGCTGGTCTGTCGTGACCAGTTGGAGCCATGGCGCTTTCGCGGCAAGACTGCATGTGGCTGGCTAAACCATTTGTTGAAGCCGAACCTAGGCATCGATCAGCTGGATGTCGTAGAAGAACGGCTGTCGATCATACGCACCGACGGAGACAGGCGCATCGATGTGGCCTTTCGGGCTGCCGATCCTAATCTCGCAGAAGCTTTAGTCGAGGCCTACGGGGAAGGACTCTTAGAGCATTACGGCAAGGCCAGCATCGATTTGAAACGCAAAGTCATCGATGCTATCGAAGGCGAGTTCAATGCCATGGCCGACGGTGTCTCCGATAGGAACGAATCGGTCCAGGCCAGTGTTGGAACCGGTCGCGGTAGCGATGCTCCGAACTTGGATCTTCTCGCGAGATTTTCTGACGCGCTACGACGCGCTCGGGACGAGCTGCCATCGGATGAAAGACAACGGCTCGCCGGGGAAATCAACGCAATCGATGACGTTGCGCGAAATGAGCTGCTCGGCAGAATGGCAGGTCAAATGTCAGAGGCTGAGCAGATCGGTGCTGCACGCCCACAAGGCAAAAGATCTGAGACGGCATCCAGCCTACTCTCGCTCCTAAGCCATCCCGAATGGTCAAAGCCGCCGATCACCCAATTGTCGGCGACGACTACGGATACTCTATCGACACCGACAATGGTCGTGCTGGCTCTTTTCCTGTCCCTTGCCGCTGGGGCCTTGTCGAGTTTGTTTTGGTCCACTGTCGAGCGGCGGAGTCAACGGCAAGATAACTTCTATGCCTCACCCTACGCCAACCCACACTGGCCAAATATGCGGGTGGCGAATGAAGCGGACTGAGAGCAGCTGCTATATCCAGCGCCCTTGGCATCGCCTTCCGCTGAGGCGCAAGCGCCCGTCGATCGGTGCCGAACCCGCGAACCGAACTGCACAAAACCTTCCCCGTGGGGAAGGTTTTGTGCAGTTCATCGTCCAAGCGCTGACGAAGTACCGAAATTGTTCCATGCCTTCATCCTCATCATTCATGGGGTAGGGGAGGGCATTGTCTTAGGAATTTCGAGCGCAGACGTCATTGCCGGCATCAGAACTCTTAGAGCCAAAACCTTCCCCACGGGGAAGGTTTTGGCTAAGGCGAACGATAAAGCGCGTACATGTGCCATTGCCATCAATCCTCGCGCAAGCGGCCCAAGACCTAGCAAGTGGGCGCCCGGCTAGCTCTTCAGTCGACGTTCTGACGAGGCTAGGACCCAAGACCTTCCCCATGGGGAAGGTTTTCCGTTCAAGTGTCGTTCCGATGCGAGGGCTTGCTGATGTTTCGATCCAGCGCGTCACGCCGATGAATCCGCGGACACAATGCTTCTTTTGGGGCACCAAGGCGGAGCTCCGCCTTGCCTTGTGCTCCCGGGTAACAAAACCTTCCCCGTGGGGAAGGTTTCTGTCCCATTCAAGCCCTAAACATCTTCGGGAGTCCGGCGCCTGAAATGTCCTCTCGCCCTCAACATTGGCCAGGAGATTTCCTGCAGCGGAAAGGGACGATTGGATTAGGCATTTTTAGGGCGCGGGGCCTTTGGTCCGTCAGGCGTACCATAGGACATGAACTCGTCCTGATATCTGTACTTGCTTGCGGTTGCGTCTCTTAACTGGCTCCGCAAGTCGACCTGCGTCATGACAAATCCGGCAACAGTTCGGGGGGCGAGTTCACGCACAGCTGCCTCGACTGCCGCCCGATCAGTTTCCTGCCATCGAATGACGAACACAATTTCATCGACTGCATCGCAAAGAGCAAGCGTATCGCTAACGCCTAAAACCGGCGGGCAATCGATAATGATAAGATCGTATCGTTGCTTGAGGGCCTTGATGGCTCTCTTGAAGCGTGGCGACCTCGAGAGCGCGAAGGCATCTTCGCTGGGGCCTGATGCCAACAATAGATCAACGCCGCTCTCCGCCTCTTTGACGATAACATCGTCGACGTTGTCTACCCTGCCGGACAGGAGATCGACCAAACCACGTTGCGCCGAGACCGTACTCAGCTTCGTCGCCAATCCGACTTTGCGCATATCCCCCTCCACTAACAGGACCTTAGCGGCACCGGACGTGGATTGTCGGGCTAGACTCAGCGCTAAAATCGTCTTGCCTTCATCGGGAAAACAAGATGTGATCGCGACAACCCGTTGCGCTGGGGAAGGGTCATCTCCACGCGGTGGTAGAAGCCCATTGAAGAGGCCTCGTACGCCTTCGATGAAGGTGTACCCCTGAAGGGCCCAGTGCTTCTCCCGCGAAGAAAGTTGTAGCTTTACAGCAAGCGGTACGACGCCTTGCACGGTTGGCAACATGGCGAGAACCGGCTGTCCGAAATGGGCTTCGACTTCACGCGAGTCATTGAACCCCTTCCGACGAAGCTCACCGGCAATCGTCAACAAGACTCCCAAACCAATGCTTCCTGAAAGCACGAATCCTATTAAGAAAAGACCGCCCGAGATATTGGGACTCGTCGGTGCAACGGCTGGCTCAATGATGCGTGTATTGTCGACTGAAGTACGAGCAAGCCCCACGATTTGGTTGGCTCGTTCGAGCACAGTTTCGTAGACGCGCTGAGTACGAACTTCTCTGCTATCGACGGATGGGGCGTTGGCTTCGATGTTCTCGACCTGGATCCGTAGCTCATTGACCTTCGCATCAGCGGCCTGAATCCTTAGGCGAAAACGCTCTCGGATCTGCTCGACTTCGGTGTTGATGGCGTCCCGTACGAGCGCCAATTGTGTCTCGGCACGATCGAAGTCGTCTGTGTTATCCGCTGTTCGCGTGCCCAGCAACTTGATCTCGACTCGAAGTTCTCGCTCCCGCTCCAAAAATTCTCTTCCCAGGGGGGACAATTCGTCCTTTAGGGTACTGCCATGAAAGGCTTCAGTGGTCCTGACCGCGTTAGCTTCTGCCAACCGCGACTTCGCTCGTGCGAGCGCGAACGTCGCGTTGGTGAGCTCCTCAGAAAGCCTCGCGTAGTGTTGCTCGATAGGAGGCGGGGCTCGCTCTGATAACTCGTCAACTGAACTTAAACCGTCACCTCGCTCTTGTGCAGTGCGAATTGTTGCAATCGAAATTTCAGTGAGGCGATGAACCTCTTCCAAGGTTTGCTGAATTGCACGTTGACGGATTTCAGCGCGTCGCTCCAAGAACGCCTCGGCTATGCCATTGGCGACCGATGCGGCCACGCCTGGATTCCTGGAGCGATAAGATACCGTGATGACCGATGTTGAGGGATCTGCCTCAACATCGAGATGAATCCGGATGATCTCCGAGCGACGGTACAAAGACGTTTGCCGCGCACGCTCAAATGCTGGTGGCTCCGAGACATAGAGTCGCCAGATTTCGAGCATGCTGAAGGCAGCGTCCTGATCAATGTCAGTGCTAACCTGATCAACAACTCTGTCGATCGTCGATGACGACATCAATAGCTTGAGCTCGCTGCCAAGACCGCCCTGCGATGAGTCGGACGCCGCCCCGATACCAATATCACTTAGATCAGTGACCAATTTGGTGCTGTTGTCGACGAGGATTTCTGTATTGGCGATATACACGCTTGGACGCAGCAGCACATAAGCTGACGTGGCCGTCACGGCTACCGCCGTCAACAGTAAGATTTTGTGCCATCGTTGACTGAAGGCGTTGGAAAATCGCGAGAGGGCCAACGACGTCGAAGACCTTTTTGCGGGCTTGTTGGCTTGCCTGTCGATCTTGGAAGTGCCGTCTTCTGTCGACAACCGCTGCTCCTCCCTCTGGCTGATCGTATCAAGACTCGCTTCGATAGATCAGCGCTGCTCTCTCGGGGACGGGACAGTGCAGGTCTCTTCGTCCACTGGCCAATGTTGCTACCAACGTCGCTTCTATCAAATTTCCTGGAAATTCCCATAGTACTTGGCCATGTATAGCCATTTCTGCCCAAAATTTGCAGAAAATAGCCTCTAAGTCAGCCATTGTTCGGGCTAAGACACATTTGCCCGTAGAACTTAGAGCCGACAAATACCGGCAAAGAAAAAATCTTGGGTTGCGCCCTGGCAAGTGAGGGCAGGGGATCGGCAATCGAAAGCAAATAAGTCAGTGTCGTCCTGTCAACGATCCATCACTTTCAAGACTGTGAGTTGCACAATAAACACAGTGCTGTCGGTAGGCGTGTCATTTTTGCTCTGCTCTTGTGAAAAATAACGTATTCACAGTGTCTTAAGAGAAGGTGACTATTGCACACTTATTGCATTATGGTTGTTTTAGAAAGAAGAAATAACTTATCCAAAGTTGAATGTTATTACAGACGTCACATATTCGGCCATTGGTTGAGATTGTATTTCCCACAAGCTTCTGGCAAAACCGGAAAGCTTCGTCAGGGACTGGCTTGATGCCTTCGAAGGCGATGCTGATCTTCCACGAATACTTGCTGCGAAGCGCTAGGGCTTCTTCTTTCGTAACATCATTGTTGGTGGCGAAATTGGCTGGTCTGGATTTGTGTACGTGTGCGGATCGAGTTGGTCACAAGTTGAGGCGTTCTCTCGTTATTGGTGGTCCACTGTTGAAATTGAATGGCGGCATTGTCTTGCTGATGTTCAACCGAAGGGAAGTGGCTCCGGTCGAAAGAGCCAGAAATCCGGATTGACGCAAACCAAGTCATCATGATGGGTAGGTAGCGATGCGACGAACTCTACGGCCTTTGATCGCGCTGTTAACACTCTCGATCTTCGTGAGCTTTGGTACGAGTTCGCTTAAAGCTCGGGAGCTTTACACATTAGCTACAGCAACGCCGGGCGGAACCTACTATCCCATTGGCGTTGCTATTGCGACTTTGGTGAAGTTCGAGCTTTTCCCAGGACAGGGTATCGATCTTGTCGCGATTCCGACGGCTGGGTCCGGCGAGAACATCGGCCTGCTGCGTGACAACGAAAGCCAATTCGCGATCATCTCGGGACTTGCCGCCTATCAGGCCGCTGAGGGTTTGGGCAAGTTTGAAGAGAATGGGCCTTTTGACGGTTTTCGAGCAATTGGATCACTTTGGCGAAGTACCGACCACTTCGTCATGAGATCAGATCTGGCACAGTCCGGCACCCTTGACGATCTTTCAAATGCGATCGGTCAGCCTGCATCATTCGGTAAGGAGGGCTCAGGCACGATTCTCAAAAACGGTCTGCTCCTGGAGCGACTGGGCTTGCCGCTTGAGAACTTCGACCTGGTCCACGAAGGCTACAAGGGCAGCGTTGGGTTGTTCACCGACGGTTCTTTGTCCGCCATGAACCTATCGGCTGGCGTTCCTGTTTCAGCGGTCAGTGATTTGCTGACGCAGATGGGACCCGACGCGACCCTCCTGGAAGTAACTGACCAGCAATTAGCGCGTTTGGATGCTGGCACAGGACTCTGGTCGAGAGAGATCATTCCCGCCGGTACATATCCTGGCCAGAATGATGACGTAGCAAGCGTGGCGACTCCGAATATCTTGGCCGTTCGAAGCGACGTTCCAGAAGAGATTGTCTACCGATTCACAAAGACAATCTTCGATAACTTGGACAAGCTCCAAACACTTCACGCGGCGGCATCTCAAATTGACATTGACCAAGCAGCCGTCGGCCTGCCAGTCCCGATGCATCAGGGCGCAGAGCGGTATTTCCGCGAGCGTGGCCTCGCCATGCCAGTCGTCAGCGATAGCGGCTTCGGTGACGCTTTCCTGTCGCGCTACAGGACGCATGCCGAGGCGCGTCAGACCGTCAACGAAGGACGCGTCGGCATCGTCACCGGACCAAGCACCCAAACGTCGGCACGCGCTATCGGAGATATCGCGCTCGCCGTTGATGGTGATGGTCTGCGTCTCATCACCATGACAGGCAAAGGCTCGGGGCAAAACGTTACTGACTTGCTCTACCTTGGTGGTGTCGATGCTGCCGTCGTGCAGATGGACTACCTTCAATACGCGAAGGAATATGCCTATCCTGATCTGGATGAGCGACTGCGAATTCTCACCCCGCTTTTTGATCAGGAAGTCCATGTCCTGGTTAAACATGGCATTTATGATCTGAAGCAGCTCGCTGGCAAAAAGGTGAACTTTGGCGTCCGTGGAAGCGGTGCCGAGTTGACGGCCGAAATCATCTTCGGACAGCTCGGTGTGGATGTTGAACGCTCGTTCTATGGCGACCATGAAGCCTTGGAGCTCGTCAAGTCCGGTGAGATTGCGGCAGCAGTCTTTGTCTCTGGAAAGCCCATGCCGCTTTTGGAGAGCGTCGATTTATCAGATGGCGTGCGTCTCTTGAACGTCCCGAAGGTCGAATACAACGACAGCTATACCGCCAGTAGCTTTAGCCGTGATGACTACTCCTGGCTCATCGGTACTGGAGAGGTTGAGACGATCGCTGTTCGAACCGCCATCGCAGCCTATAACTGGAAGCCCGGCACGGAACGGTTCAGAGGTGTTCAGGAGCTTGCCGAACGCCTTATCGACAATGTTCAGAAGCTCGGTGCCGTCGGACGTCATCCTAAGCTCAAAGATCTCGATCCAAGGGCAGACTTTGGTGATTGGCCGAAGCTACCTGTCGTTGACACCTACCTCAATCGATTGGATCTGGCCCAAGGAAGCGTCGCGAGCGACACCGTCAATTGAGAGATGCGGTTGGAAGAGGGCAGGGGGGGAGGAATTGATGGCCTCTCGAACGACGAGCATGCCCCGACCGGTTATGATCTCGAAGCGGCGACGGAAGTCGTTGGCCATCCGAGGTGCGTGCTGGATAGTCCTCAGCTGTCTTTGCATCGCAACCATGGGGTCAATCGTCAAAACGCTAGGTGATCATCTCAGCAGCTTTCAGGTCGCTTTCTTCCGAGCTGCCTTCGGACTCTTGCTCGTTCTTCCCCTCGTTCTTCCCCAGGGGACGCGCGTTCTACGAGCAAAACGGCCATTCCTTCTCTTGGGGCGAGGGATTGCCGGTGCCGTCGGTATGACGGCGGGATTTTATGCCGTAGTGCATATGCCGCTTGCTGACGCTACTGCGATCACCTTTACGGCGCCATTATTCGTCGTTCTTTTGGCAGGTGTCTTTCTCGGCGAGGCTGTCGATGCGAGCCGTTGGTTCGCCACGATCATGGGCTTCATTGGCGTTGTTCTCCTGCTTCAGCCCGACGGTGGCATGATCGAAATGGCGGCCATTGTGGCTCTGATTGGCGCGATGGCCATTGCGACGGTTAAGCTCCTCCTACGGTCTCTTGCCAAACAGGAACAAGCGCTGACCATATTGCTGTACACCAGCCTTGTTATGACGCTGGTCACGGCAGCGCCGGCCTGGCTCACCTGGAAGACGCCGGCGGTTGCTGAGCTTGCTTTGCTGCTGGTTGTCGGCGTGCTTGCCAATCTGGGTCAGTATTGCATGATCCGCGGCTACCGCCTTCACGAGGCTAGTAAGCTAGCGCCTCTTGAATATAGCCGACTCATTTTCGCCATTCTTATCGGTGCCTATTTCTTCGCCGAAACACCCACAAGCGCCACGCTCATTGGAGCAGCCCTCATTATTGCCGGAAACTTGTATGTGGCGCTCGGCAAGCAATCAGCGTTCGACCACAACGGTTCAATTAACGATCTTCGATATGTGGCAGGCATAGCGAATTCCCGCATCAGCTGAGTTGTACTGTCAAATCAAGTGAACCAATGGGTCAGGGGAGACGCTTAATGCTTCTAGACGAGGATGTCGGACCGTCCAGTACGGCTGACGATCTCCCTGCCTCGATGCGTTTCCTCCCACCCGATAAGGATCGACGTTTCCAACGATCACGCGTGGAGGCGCGTGCCCTTCACCGCCATCTCGTTGATGAGGTGGGTCGTCGCTTTGGCGCTGCCCGTCCTCGCATCATCCTGTGCTGCGGCAAATGCCGCGTCGGTTCAACACCGCTTGCTAACGTTTTTGGGCATGCTGAAATCCCGGCATTGTATCAGCCGATGAAAACGTTGCTGCGACATAGGCTGGTCGGTGAGGTTTGCCCGGAAATGAATCTCTCGCTTGATCAGCCTGTCGTCTTTATCAAAGAAACATTTGGCCCCTATGTAGCCGCTGAATGCACCTTCTCGCCCCTTCAGGTCCTCCTGGATGCTGGCTTTCGGTCTGAGGACATTCAGGTAATCCTGATGGAGCGACGCCCTGAGGCCACGATCAAGTCCTGGTGGCACTGCTGGGAGAAGCGCATCAAATCAGAGGACCTCTTGGAGCTCTTCTCGTCAGCCTCGTGCAATGTCTACCAGATCGCCGCTACGGCGGCTCAGCACGGAGTCGACGTAGAGTACTATTTCCATGAAGAGTCGAAGAACCCAAACCTTGCGATCCCCCGTTTGTTCGAATCGCTTGGACTTCTCGACAGATTTGATACGTCTATACTCGGCAACTGGAGACCAAACGGTTCGCGACGGCTTGGGACAAACGCAGCTGTGCGTTTCTTCAAACAGCCGCTTGATTACGATATCGAGGGCATTCACTTAGAACTGGACGAATATCGGTTTGTTGAACAACGCTCTGAAGGAGGTGGGATGGTCCTGAGTGACGACGATGCAGCCGTCATTGAAGATCTAAGTCAGCTCTACGAACAATTGCGTCACCGCGCCGATCTGAAGAGGCGAGGAACGTCTCCCTTGAAGCCATAACGGCATCCGCCTTGGCGCCGTCACCTAGGCCTGAGACGCGTCTCTCGGCATTCTGAGGTATGGGCAGAGACACAGACGCCCGGGCCAACGAACCCGCATTATCGCGATGCGCGTCAACCCGGGCGCCGCCCGTTCAAGCGAAATTCTCGCGTTGGCTAGCGCGGTGCTGGCTGCACCAATTCCCCAAAGATGAAACCGTTGACGCCGCGCTTGGTCTTGATTTCGAACCAATCGACATTGGGCACTTTACGGACGATCGAGATCTCTTCGCCAGCAATGCCAATGTCGACGCGTGCAGCTTCCCGATGTGGCTCAGCGCGGATATTTGACGTCTGGATAATCTTGTAAGTCACGGGCTCGCTGTTCTGTGCCGTGGCCACATCCGCGGGGCTCGCCAAAGCGGCTCCCTTCTGGCCCAGTGGTGGATTGACGGGTTCGTTGGCATGTAGAACTGAGCGAAGGAGGCCAGCGATACGCAATCGGATCTGGTCCAGTTCCTGGTTGGCGGCATCGCGTTCTTGACGGGTCAGCTCGGTTGCCGTGCGAGCTTTGTCGCGTTCCGAGCGTGTCGCTTTGAGTTTGCCCTTCAATATGTTGTTCTCTTGTAGAAGAGCTTGGTTCTGATCGCGGCTGTCCGCTAATTGGCTCTCAGCACGATCAGCCCTTTGTAGCGCTGCAATTCTGGAAACATCAGTGGCCTCGGTCTTCTCTCTACTTGAACGGAGCTCCTGATTGAGACCGTTTGCTTTTGATCGTTCTTCCTGAAGCGCAGCGGTCAGTGAGGTGATCTGATCATCAGATTTGTCGATGCTTGCTTCTAGGCTTCGCCGTGTGGCTTCTGCTTGGGTCAACGCCGCGGCGAGCCGATTGTTTTCTTCAGCGCTTGCTTCCAGTTCGTCTCGAAGCGATGCCGCTATCGCGGCAATCTCCGTTGCTTCGCGGAGCTGGTCCAATTTCGACCGTGCGCCATCAAGGGCGTCATTCAATCCTGACGCTGCGGCATCGAGGTCGTTAAAGGTAGACCGAGGCTGTTGCGGCGAATTCACGACAACGCCATCATCTCCGCCACCAGGAACAGGCGTGTCTGCGGCCGTCGATTTGAGGAGATTGAGGCGATTATCCGCCAGCTGGCGTAGCTCCGACGTGTCCTCCGCGATCGGTGAAGAAGCGATGAGACCGATGCCACAGGCGAAGACGGCACCGACGCCGTTGCGGAGGTTGAAGACGCGTCGCAGACCACTTCGATCGGGCATCGAATGTTCCATCCCTTTTGTCCTGTCATTTGTTTGAATTACACTGCTCACGTGTTGTTTAAGGCCCTTTCGTGCAGGCAGCAAGCCTCTGCAAATGCTTGATTTTTAACCTGTTGCATCTCTGCCATGCTGCTCGACTCTGTGGCCGAGGTCTCCTGCATGCCGAAGCATGTCAGAGCTGCTAGTTGGTCAAAACAGGGCTGGTCGCTGACGCCCCGGAGGTGAGCATCTTGCCAACGGCGATCGGGGTCTCGTGATGCGAAAGAGGGTAGGGGAAGGTGTGCACGCCTAGGCCCACCGTCGCATCGTCATTTTAACGATCTCGATACCGAACAACAAAAGACTGGCTGAGCGTCTAAGAACTGCTGCCCATCAATGGCAAGGCTCGAGTCGGTTGATCACCATGTATCAAGGTGACTCCCAATACGGGAAGGAGTGATGGATCAGTCCTGGCATCAATGGCGGCCGCGGACTCATGGGTTTGCCAGCGCCTTTGTTCCACCACTCTATAATTGAAAGGCATGCGGATGGCGGCCAGATGCTGCCGGCGTTGACGTAAAATCGTGAGAATCCGCATGTTCTAGAAGCCATCGATGTTGAAACTTTTTCGACAATTAGCTTTCGTAAGGATGATTCTTGGCTGCAACGATCCGCGTGACTTGCTTGGGCTCTACTGGCCGCGCGCCAACGTCTCCATGGCGCTTAATAGCTCGGCCAACCGCTCGAAATTAGGCAGGCCCACGAGGTCTGATTTGGGCAGCGATGGTGAGGCATCTCTTGGAGAGGCAAGACTATACGTCTCTTTATGAAGGCCTCAGGGCTGCATCGGTGACGTGTCGGTACGCCACTCGATATCACTGCGAACGACAGTTGACTTGCCGCCGATCGATGGATTGACTTCGAAGGTGGCTGGTTTGCATCGCATCAAAGGGAGCCGACTTTGATTCGAGCTGGCTAATGCTGCCTGCGGGCCTTTAGGAGTCTGATGCCCTCAAGTCCGGTGTGAGGCTGATGATAGCCTACGACCAGATCCGATGAAGATGATGTCCGCGCTGGCCGTTGACGGGTTGAAGCGCAAACGTATTCCGTTTTAGGTCAAAAACTTTGGTGTTAAGTGCTCCGCACGTTTCAGGCTGAGCCGTCGCGATCTTGGCGACGCGCTCGACGACCGTGATGTTCAGACCGGTTCGCGCTTCGTCTTGTCAAGGTCCGGATCCCTGCGCCCATGCCTTCGTCCGTGCACGATTAAAAGTCAATGCAGCCTCATCCCTTCAGTATCACCTTTCCAACCTCAGCAACTGGCAAGCAAGGGACCAAGGGAGCGTGCGCTTGGGAAGGGCCTGGGTCGATCAAATGGGAAATGGATTGTCAAGAAAGGGGAGGGGAGTTGGAGCGCGGCTGCCCGTTGTTCACTGGTTCATCGCCGAAAGGGTTAGATGCATGCTAGGGAGTTCGCTAGTTTCGAATAATCCGCAGTGCCGACAAAACCACCGAGGCTCGTTGATCTACTGACAGAAACCGCGTTGGGGATATCGAATGGCTCCCATGTTTCCTGTCTCGGTCAAGGCCTTCGTCGTCACGAGGGGCAAGCTGATTCTGCTCAGAAACGAACTCGATGAATAGGAACTGCCAGGCGGGCGTCCAGAACATGGGGAAACACTGGAGCAAACGGTCATAAGCGAATTCGACGGGGAACTCAGTGCGGCTATTCAGGTTGAATGCCTGATTGACAGTTGGGTCTATAGCGTTGGGGGAAGGAGCTCTTGATTCCCAGCTTCAGCGCGAGCCTCGAATGCGATCCCGGCAAGTTGGCGATCGGTAGCGAGCACCGGGACATAGGATGGTTCGGTCTGGACCAACTTAAGCGCTTGAACCCTCCTGACCGCTATCGCTGTTCGATTGCGCTCGCCATGGCTAGGTCAAGCGAGCGATCAGGGTGACAATGGAAAGGTATTCGCCGCGACGACGTCTTCATTCCAGGCGAGACCTATGCCCGGTACATCTGGGATATGCAATAATCCGTCTTTCACCTGATACGGCTTTTCAAGAATGGGGTCGGCCCAGTCCTGCCATTCCAGCCAATGCGCCGTCTCGGTCACGCGCATGACATGGGCTGCGATCTCAGGGTAAAGATGCGTTGACATGGGCACGCCCGCAGCGCCCGCGATTGCACTTGCTCTCAACCAACCAGTAACACCGCCAATGCGCATGAAATCTGGCATGATTAGATCGCTAGCGCCCAGCTGCACAGCTCTTAAGAGCTCCTTCGGTCCATAGAAGTTCTCGCCGATCTGGATGGGCGTTTTAAGGTCCGCTGTAAGCTTCGCAAAGCCATTAAGATCATTGTAAACCAGAGGCTCTTCGATCCAGGCAAGCCCGGCATGATCGATCGCATGACAACGAGATAGGGCCTCCGCGAGATCAAGCCCTTGATTGTAATCCACCATGAGAGCCATGTGATCGCCGACGGCGTCACGTACTGCTTCAAGTGTTGCGATATCATCAACAGAGCGTTCGCGACCGAGGCGGAGTTTGAGGCCCGCGAACCCGCCTTCGTCTCTTAGCTCGATCGCTTCTTCGGCAACAGCCGCCGGCGCGTTTAGCCAGAGCCCGTTGCTATTGTAGGATCGAACCGGCCCAACGGTGCCGCCAAGGAACGTGCAAAGAGGCATGCCGGCTGCCTTAGCCAGCGCATCCCATGCTGCCATGTCAACGCCCGAGGTGGCGATCATTGACAGGCCCTCATACCCAACAAAATGCAGAGACTTCTGCGACGCTGCAAAGAGTTCTTGGGGCGCAACCGGGCGGCCCTTGAGCAGTGCGCCGAGGTCATGCAAGGCTGGGACGAGATAGCGAAGTGATGGCACGACATAAGGCTCGAGATAGGCGTTTCCCGTGATGCCTTCTTCGGTATGGAGATCAATCAGGATGAGCGGCCAATCGGTGATCGTAGCGATGCGAGCGACGACCGGGCGTTTAAGTTTCAGCACGACGGGTCGTGCGACAAGGTGGGAGAATGTCAGCTTTTCGATCGTCATGATCTCGCGTCACCTCCAGGATTGTCATCTCTATGCCGCTGCCTTTTGGCCGGCTCATGAATACAAAAGTCTAGCCGAAGGTCGCGTGTACGTCGCCGAAAGCTGAGGATCGAACATCCACGCGGACATAATGTTCGATCAGTATGGGCGGGCCGAACGCGCCTGTAAGGATCACATCACCCGATTTGAGCTGATCGCCGAACTGAGCGTGTTGCTGAGCGAGCCAGGCGATCGAGCCGAGTACATCATCGGGCCAACGAAGTGAGTCCCAGGAATCGATGATCTCGCCGTCGAAAACCAAGGCAAGATCAGTTGTGATCGACTTGATCGGATTCGTGATACCTTTCCCACGAACCACACCAGCAAGAATACCATTATTGGCAATCAGTTCATGGCCATGGGGTGGGTCCCCGCGGAGAACAAGATTGTGGAGCTCGATCACCGGGTAGACAGCACCAACCGCAGCCAAGATCACTTCTGGCGACGTGTTGCTGGGATCCACAGCGCGTTTGAGGGTGACGGCGAACTCAGCTTCGAGGGCAAGATTGGCAAAGTCAGTTTTTCTAAGATTGACGCCATCCTCGTGCAGCTCGTTCGACCAGAGGCGTCCCCAAACCGGATGGTTCAAGCCCATCATCGTTTGATTGCCCTTAGAAATGCAGCCGATCTTATAGCCGGCTGCGGTTTCACCGCGTTGTTCACGAAGCGCTGCAACGGCCGCTTGCAGCCGCCAAGCATCCGGAATTGAAAGCCTAAGGCCGTCGGCAAAGACGGTGCCTGGATTGGCGTCGTCATAATCAGCTAACATCCGCTGAGCGATGACGTTCAGCCTGTTGTCGTCAAGAGGGCGCATCCATCATCTTCCGGATTGACTCGGTGACACGATAGCCGATGAACCTCGAAGTCTGCCGAGACGCTGATCGGTCCTATCATATCAAACATACTCCGTCAGATCGGCCGTCGACACCTTTATGGCTGCAACGATCGCTCCGCCAAGATGCGATCGAGCTCCGGCAAAAGCACGATGCCGTCCTGATCGCTTGCCGACGCGTGCACGACGATCCACGTGCAAGCCGCCTCACTCTCATTAGACGGTGCATGCGGTACATCGGCTGGTATGAAGATCTGATCACCAGGGTCCAGCAGCGCGCTATGCTCCATCTGGTTACCAAAATAGACGGCGCAGCGACCCTCAAGAAGATAAGCAATGGTTTCAATCTTGTCGTGATAGTGAACTTTCGCCTTGGCGCCGGGGGGCATTGGCAGGACGTTCATGCAGATCTGTTGCGAGCCAACAGTTTCGGCAGATGCACCCGAGCCGTAGACAAAGCCCTGCTTGCCTTCATAGGTCTGGCCGGGTTTGACGACTTGAACCCGCTCGGCAGCTGACTTTACCATCTTGAACCCTTCCTGGCAGCGATCAGTAAGATACGTTTCATGACCCGATATGATCGGCGTCGAGGGCACGGCGTGCCTCAACATCCAATCTAACTAGCAAGCACCATGTTGACCCGGCGGTCCAGTTCCTTTGTCATGATCTGGCGCAGACGCAAAGGACGCCCCCATGACGGAGACCCATGATTAATCCTACATGGTCATCCAAAGGGCCCTTGATCAGCGAGATGGCCGGATCCTTAGAGCTTGAACTTGGCGGCGAGGCACAGGTCTGTCACCTAATCGCAACTTCAGCAGGCAACGATGATCGTTCACAAAACACCGAGACTCTTGTTGGAGACCTGGGATCTTAACGACTTTGAAGCATTTGCTGCGATTGCGCGCGATGCCGACGTCATGCGCTTCATCGCGGAAGGCGAGCCCTGGCCTGATTCGAGAATCGGGTGGTTCATGGGTAAGCAGGCTGGCCTGCAAGAGACGCTTGGTTTCTGTCATTGGAAAATGACCGATCGTACAAGCCGTGAACTTTTGGGATTTTGTGGGATCGCGCCGCTGGCCTCAGTTGGTGAAATAGAGATTGGTTGGTGGCTGAAACCAGCTCACTGGCAAAAAGGCCTTGCGTTCGAAGGTGCCGAACGGGTGGTAAGGGCGGCCTTTGATGATTACGGAATTCGTCGCATCGTTGCCCGAGCCTACCGGGCCAACACCCGGTCCATTGCTTTGATGGAGCGATTGGGCATGACGTTCGATCGTCTCCTGGAACCGGGGCCGGTCGGCGCTATTGTCCTCTTTGTCTTGGAGGCCCCGACGTTGCCTGTCTCGCAAACGGAAGAATCAAATCGCATGGGTCAAGGCTAGTCGCTCAGTGATCGGGCAGACGGCCGGACTCATCGATGGGGCTTGGATCACCACTAAGGTGTGGGGCAGGGCACTCTTGAGCGGAATCGAAAGGCAGTTATAGAGCGACATGCGTGGTCTGAGCAGTTCGACACAGCTCACCAGCTTCGGACAACCACCGATGGGCGACGTAAGTCTCTTATAAGTCGTGCGTTGCTAAGGGAGAAACTCGGGCTCGCCGCGGATTGCCCTAGCAAACGACGAGCCCGAGAGCATTCCTGAAATACGCCGTGCATGATGCCATTCACTTTCAAGGTGTCAACAAGAACGAAACGAGACCCTTCAAGGCCCGAGGTCGGCCGATCAATCCGTTCATCCTCTCTTTACGAACGATCGAGATCGTTCGTCTCTTCATCCATGGGCCAGCACGCCGGATCCAACATGGCCTGGATTCATTCGGGCTGGCTCTCCGCTCCAAACCGTTCGACTGCGGCAAGCTCGATCGACACCTCGGTACTGGAGGTGTGCCTCGTTAGTCCGACCTTAATCAAGAGATGGTAGTCCTTAGGGATGGGTTGAT
The DNA here is from genome assembly GCA_028285265.1 of Geminicoccaceae bacterium. Taxonomy (GTDB): domain Bacteria; phylum Pseudomonadota; class Alphaproteobacteria; order Geminicoccales; family Geminicoccaceae; genus JANQPX01. The sequence continues at coordinate 123,530 of JANQPX010000016.1, read as the reverse complement.
CGTGTTGGGGATAGTCAATGGCAGACATTCTCGTTGTTGAAGACGAGCCTGATTTGCGCGATCTTATCGTGGAAGAAGTTGAATCCATGGGTCATTCTACGGCGATCGCTAGTGATGGTGCGGAAGCCTTAAGATATCTTGCGACCCATCAGCCCCAGCTGATTCTCTCCGATATCAACATGCCCAATATGAATGGGTGCGCATTTCGTCAGGAGATCGTCGAGAATTTCTCACATCTCCAGAATGTACCGTTTATCTTCGTGTCCGCCTATGCCGAACAGAACGATATTGCCGATGCTATGGAGGTAGGGGCCGACCACTTTGTCACCAAGCCGATCGACTTTGATGCGCTTGGTGACCTTGTCCAGACTCTGATCGATGGCCAGCGTCAGACCGACGATTGGAATCAATTTTAGGCGTGTTTGTAGCCAGTTGGTAGTGGACGAGACGATCCCGCGATGATCCAAACCTCGCTGTGATCAAACTGAGCTTGGGGGTGGGTTGGATCCTGATGGAGAGTCTGCCCGAGCGCTCGCTTTCAATAGGCTTTGGACTGGCCACCTCACGATCCAAGCAATCTCAACACATGAGCGTTGGAGCCTCGAGATTGGGCCAGGTCTGCAGAAAGCAGACATGGGTGATGGTGGCTATCGAAGATTGCGGGACCCATTGCTACATTAGATGAGGGTATGGCCAGAATCGTATCGCCCATGATCGACTGGTCTGTAGCGCGCTCCTCCGGCGACGTTGAGGATCTCGACGGTACGGGAGTTGGGCGCGCAGAACGACAGGTGCTGCGATGCGCAAGATCTTAAAGATCCTTCACACGTTATCGGCATGCGGGCTGATCGGAGGCCTTGGCTGCTATATGATCTTACTTCTCGCCGCTCCCCAGGAAACGCCTGAAGCCTATGCCGACTTGCGGAAGGCGATCGCAGCGATCAGCAACTATGTGTTGGTTCCATCCCTGGCCATCGCGCTGATATCCGGCCTTGTTTCCATGATGGTGCATCGACCCTTCCTGGACAAAGGATGGGCGTGGGTAAAAGCGGCGCTAGGTATTTTGATGTTCAAGGGTGTGCTGACGATCGTCGGTGCTAAGGCCGACTATGCAGCGGTCGTCTCACAAAGGATTGCCGAAGGCGAAACACTGGACAACGCTCTAGGCACCGCGATCGCTCACGAATGGGCAACACTCTTTCTTGTCTTGGCGCTTTCAATCGGCAACGTCGTTTTGGGAGTCTGGCGCCCGAGGATTGTCCGGCGTCCACCAATCCAGGTGGAGCATGTGCCCTCAGCGATGGGACAGGCTTCCAGCATCAGACAGTCGTCACCTTGAGCGTCCGTAAAGTCGATGGTGTGCCACCAGCATAAGAAGATGCGGTCCCACCCGATGGCTGCAGCCTGACCGAACCAGAAACGCTATCATCAATCGCGCGGAGACGCGTCCCTTAGGCGTGCGGTCTCGAAGGCTGGGTAATAGCCCAGCATCGTGCTCGATACCCAGCGACACTTCAGATCAACGATCCAGCTGTCGACAAGGGCTTGAAGGCCAGGGAGTACCTTGGCGTCCTCCATGATCAAGGATGACGAGGTAAGCCACCAGAGAATTCTCTCCCGTATCGATGCTATGCCCCAGTCTTGATCGGCGACTAACGCTTCCTCAAGGAGACCTGCGGTTCGCTTGAGCATGTGAGCAGCACAGATGTGGGCGAGTTCGCGCCTATATCCGGTGTCATCGATATCATCACTCATCCTGAGCGCGCTGAGATAGGCCGTTTCAGCATCCTTCGCAACGTCCATGGGAAGACGGCCGGCGCACCAGCATGTCGGAAAGCCCATCCGCAGATAGGCTGCGTCCAGAAGGGCGTGGCCCGGTTGACCCGATTCGAAATCGATCAGAAAGGCGTGTCCGTCACGAAACAAGACATTGTCCGGGCAAAGGTCGCCATGGACAAGGGTCTGCCAGCGGCCCGAACGATTGAGTTTCTCCGCGATAGCTAGAAGCTCAGCCTTGTCAAAGGTCCCACCGAGAGCACGTTGAACCGTGTCCATGGACCTTGTGAGCGCTGCAAGATGGTCTGTCTTCGCGCCATTATGAGGGAAGGTCGCTCGGACAATGTCATTATAGGAGTCCTCGCAACCGGCCGTCCTTGCATGCAAGTCGCCAAGCGCCCTTGCATAGGCCAATATTGCCTCATGCGCTTCGGACGGCTTGTCGCCCATCAGCGGCCCAACAAGCGACGTCACATCAGCACCGAGATCGCGCGTGATCATTAAACCTAGATCGACATCGCCGCCCAAAAACTGCGAGACCCGCATGCCGGTGTCTGCCCACGGTTTTAGCAGAGCCGTCGATGTCCATTCCCGAAGCAAGCCAAACTTCTGGAGCGCGTTGTCCACCTTGGGATCATAGTCCTTGGACCGGGTGACCTTGATAATGATGCGCTCTGCCGACCCATCTGCAAAAGTGGCGGTGGCCCGAATAATGTGATGGCGCCGCCGATCACCACTGATCGTCTCAAGGCAAGACAGGTTGACGGCAAGGCCTGATGTTCTCGCCAGGGCGCTTTCCGTCGCTGCGACAACATCGTCCTTTTTCACGTCGCGCCAAGATTCCATGTCACATGATCTCTTTCGGCATTGAGCAAACGCCGAGATGACGCCGACAGTCTTGCAAACAGACCGACAAGAGGGCCTATTCCGCTATGCAACCTTCCATCGGACGACGTCTCGGCAGGATGATCCAATGGCCCAAGATATTAAATACACCGTGTTCCAAGGGCGGGCTGGCGATCATAACGATCTCGCCATACCGGGGGCGCAGGCGGTTGGCGAAGCCTTTGCTGAGAGAACAGGTGTAACGCCTTTCGTCGTTGGCACGCCAGCACCCTCGCTGAATGTCGGTTGGAAAGAGGAGCTCGATGCCGCACGGCATGACCTTCAACAAATGCAGACCCGGTTTGAGGATGTCATGTCAAAAGGAGCGGTCTCCATCGCAGCAACGAGTCGTTGTGCTGTGTCGCTCGCAACGCTACCCATCATCGCCAAGCACCATCCCCAGGTTTGCATCCTTTGGTTCGATGCCCACGCCGATTTGAACATCCCGACGGCAACGACGACAGGCTATCTCGGCGGTATGGCGCTCGCTGCTCCTTTGGGCATTTGGGACTCTGGATTGGGCATGGGCTTGAAGCCGGACCAAATCGTCTTGGTCGGGCAGCGTGATCTCGATCCCTTCGAACAGGATTTGATCGACCGGGAAGGGATACGACACATAAGGCCTGGTGGTGACCTAACGAACGACCTGCGAAACGCCATCGGAGACCGCTCGACTTATGTCCATCTTGATTGCGATGTCTTGGAGCCAGGGATTGTTCCAACGGACTATGTTCTTGAAGGTGGGCTATCGCTTGATGATCTGCATGCCTGCTCTAAGGTGATCGCCGCACAACGGGTTATTGGTCTCGAGATCGCCGAATTTCAGAACGCCTGGGAACCGGGTGGTGTCTCTGTCTCACCGGCCGCCTTGATCGAGTCACTCCAACCCTTTTTCAACGCAGACCGTCGTGCCGACTAGAAGCGGGGTCCCATGGAGTTCCGCGACGATCGGGTCGGGGTTAAGGGGCTTAGCCCTGGTTCGTCATGATTTGTTCGAGAGGTTGACGGTTACTCACGTCTTACTTCGCAATAAAAAATTCATGCTGTTGGGAGCATAGATATGAAGACTTCAGCGGCACCATGGGGGCATGGATCGTTAGCGAACAAACCTTGTTTGCAAAAACGTGCAAAAAAAGACGCCCGTGACAAGCACGGGCGCTAGGCGGGGTAACGGGGCAAGAACAACGTAGAGGTCAGGACTTGGCGAAGAGTCCCGCAGCAGATGCAACCTTCGCTGGCGCAGCCGCGTGGGCCCAACGAGCCTTTTCGTTGACGGAATAGTAAGGTGCATATTCGGTGACTTCGACCTGCGCACGCACCTTACGATTGATGTTGTCGAGAATGTAAACGTCACCATCGACGTAAGCGGCCAGTACGGCATGAGCTTGGTTCTGGTTCAGATCCTTCACCACCACCAAACGCAGTTGTTCCGGAAGAAAACCCAATTGGCGCAGGGTGACGTACTTGGCGATCGCGTAGTCCTCGCAGTCCCCAGATCGGCTGAAGAATTCGGCAGGCGAGGCCCAGTAATCGCTGGTCTTGTAGTTCTGATTGTCCGCGCGATAGCGCCACTGATTGATGAAGCTATTGACCGTCCTGAGCTGGTCGATCTGACGCGCACGCCGGTTATCTCGGATCATCGCCTGCCAGTCTCTCACAGCTTTGGAGCTGCTGACGGCGTAGGTTTTCCGCTCCTGAGCAATTTTGCTTAGGGTCTTCTTCCACTTCGGCAGGGCGTCCAGATTGTTGGTACGGTACTCAATGGTGTTGAGGAGAGCCGGGGATTGCGCCGCAGCTGACGTTGAGAATGTCGCTCCAAGCGCGGCGATGGCGAAGATAGCGGCTTTAGCGAAGCTAGTCATGGCGGCGTGACCCCGGTTCTTCGATCTTGTTAAAGATCAAAGTAGAGTGCACCGCTTAATGACTTTTTTATTTTTCTCGTTAGAGTCCGTTAATCATAGGCAGATTCTGCCTAGTCTATTGAAAACATTGCCTCTTGGGCGGGCAATTTTTTCCGATTTTTTTCATGGGAACATCATATCAAGATGGTCTTGAGGGTCTTTCATAACTTATAGTAAACGAAATATGGCTGATTTTTATTTTCTTAATCAACAAGAACAATGATCGGGAAGGCTGTTTGCCTAGGACGGCCGACGTTTCCAAAAATCAGGGTATGTCATCAAAATACACTCGTCAGGATTTCGAGTGCTGGGCCAAGGGAACCAACGATGAAAGGCGCAAGTACGGCAAGAACCTTGGTGATTTGATCGCGTACGGCTTGAAAGCTCAGCATTGGCGGGTCAGTTCGGCTATGAGCGCTACCTTGAATTGCCGCCGCACTTTGAAGCATCAGGACCGCTGGCCCAAAGATCGCAATGAGCGTTAATGTACAGACAGTGCCCCAGAACATGGCCATCCCTTGGCCATATTGCTTCATCAACGCTTCACTATAGGTATTCGGTAGATCGACTGCCAAAGGGAGCTGAAGAAATAGCATCAACGACAACGTGGTCGTTACCAAGAGGATAACAGTGAGCTTGAACGCAAGCTCAATTGTCCTTGTACGATCCCGGGCGGCGTCTGTGCCAGCGGTCATGGGCAAGGCAGACGTGCAAGCCACCCCGGCGGCGCATATCGCAGCAAGGAGACCGGCGAGATAGGGCAGGGCGGCCAACCAGGCAAACAGACTGATCCCGCCTGCATTGCATGCAGCGGGCATCAGATGCGGCGCAACGCCTGTCTTGGATAAGACCCAACAGACATTGCGATAGGTCAGCTCCAAGGCACCGAGCCCATGCAGTGCCGAGGACAAGAAACTTGAAACGATGAGCAAGAAGACGAGAACGCCAATCACCGTCCAAATACAACGCTGCACCTCACGCGGGTACGCGAAAATCTTGGCCAGAAGATAGGCAGATCCGGCAAGACACAAGGCAACATGGAAGAGGCCGATCGTAACATAGACAATCAGTGCGTTGAAAAACGGGAGTTCTTCGAAGAAGGATCGCGTTCCGCCGTCATCATGCGTGCCTACTGACCAGGCTTCAGCTGACAGGGTTTCTCCAAAGACGACCTCGAGAAGAACCAGCGATGCCAGAAAGGGGAGGATCGGTACAATCGCCCAGACAAGGTAAGTATGCCTAATGTGCCGTCTCCATCATCGTCCGCGCAGAAAGAGAGCGGCGAAGATTCCGTGTCATCGACTCGATACCTTCATGACGCCTTAAGCTATCACGCCCCTGGGGACAAGGAGTCGTCAGAGCAGAAGAGGACTGGCTGGGACAGACGTTTCCCGCTGATACATCTAAAGGCCGGAAGCACAAGATGTCCCGATGAGCTAGGCATTCGCGATCGTGATCGAGCCAACACTATACGATCCGGTTTGCAAACGCGGTGCCGGACGAGCTCCGATCTCAAGCCAGTTCCGTTGGCAGGCTCTGGACGTCAGTGGCTTGCAGTCTTCTACAGTCGGGGTGCCGACGTTTCGTACCTAAGGACATAAGGTCCCGCCTGCCATCAAATCTGACGAGATGCTCATGTTCTATCCGTTATCATGTGGCCTTTGGACGAACTCAGATCATCCGAATGAAGCTCCACTATGTTCGGGCTCATCTCGTGAGGAGGTCCTCTGCCAGCATATCTTGATTGGCAAGCGCCTGCTGCCGTCGCTCAGCAGCAAGCGACGTCATCCCGAAATCGTCGAGGATCGCATAGAAGGCGGGGACAATAAGGATCATCAAAAGCGTGGTCGCCAACAGACCAAACGCGATCGAAGTGACCAGAGGAATCAGCACCTGGGCTTGGAGACTGGTCTCGAAAAGGAGCGGAGTCACACCCACAATTGTTGTGACCGAGGTCAGCAGAATCGCGCGGAAGCGGGCGGCAGCTCCTTTGGGTGCCGCATCGGCCACCGTCACGACGCCTGGTTCGTGTTCGTCCTTGATGAAATTCACCAAAAGAATCGAATCGTTAACCACGATGCCTGCTAGCGAGATCAGGCCAAGGGTGCTGGGTAAAGAGAAATCGAGACCCAGTGCCAGATGACCGAACACGGCCCCGACCAAGGCAAAGGGAATGATGGTCATCACCACGAGCGGCTCGGCATAGCTTCGAAACTGAAAACTTAGCAGGAGGAAAACGCCAGCCAGACCGATCAACAGGCCTGCGAACATCGAGCGCTGTGTGGTCGCGGCTTCCGCGTTTTGACCTTCGGTGCCTACAAGAAGACCGGGATAGCGTTGTCTCAGCTCCGGCAGAAAGCGAGCCTCTGCGTCACTTACAATTTCGTTGGCATTAGCGATGGCCGTATCGACATCGCCGGTAACGGTCACTGTCGGCATACGGTCGACCCGGCTGATGCGTGTATAGCCACGGTCCTCCTCGATCTGCGCTACAGCGCTCAGCGGCACCCGTTCGCCATGAGGTGTTTGCACCGTGAAGCCATCGAGGTCGCCGAGGCTGTCGCGGCTGGCCTTAGCGAGCCGAAGGTCAACTTCATAGCTCTCGACGCCGATCTGAATCTCATCGGCGGTGACACCGTAGAAGGCGGCACGAAGCTGCTGCGCGATCGCTTGAGCATCCAGGCCGAGCGACCCGGCGCCATCGCGAAGCGAAAGCCGAAGCTCCGGCTTACCTGTCTGCAGGTCGTCCGCAATGTTGTATGCGCCCTGATAGCGTCCGAACCACGTCTGGAGGTCGGTGGCGGCCAAGGCGAGCGTGTCGACGTCGGGGTGACGAAGACGGATCTCGATCGCCCGACCTGCCGGCCCTATCGACGGCTCAGTCAGGTTGAGACGCTGGACCTCGGGAATGACCGGTATTTCGTCCCGCCAGGCACTTAAGAATGTGTCGTTGGTTGTGGTTCTCGTTTCACCCTCGAGCAGATCGACATTCACCGTCGCGAGATAGGCACCTGTTGTGCCTGCATCGCCGTTCTCGCTGAAGCGTACCAGCACATCCTGGACCAATGGCGCCCCTTCGGAGTTTCTAGACGTGAGCGCTTGGTCCACCCGCTTCAGGGCGGCGAGAACCTCGTCGACGACAGCCTCCGTATCGCTTAGCGTTGCGCTTGCCGCGAGTTCGATCCTGGCCTCGACTTGATCCCCATCGATCTCTGGGAACGCCTGAAACTTGAGGACGCCGCCGGCGATCATCGCGAGCGATAGGAGAAACATAAACCCGCCGATACCAAGCGTGAGATAACGATGGGCGACGGCAAGCGTTGCGAGGGGCGTAACCCAGTGGTTACGAAGATAGACGATTCCCGCCTCGACTTTGCGGTTGAGTGCCGAGGGGCGATCGGCAGCACCACCATGTGCGAGATGATTGGGCAGTATGAAGAAGGCTTCGATGAGGGAGACGACCAACACCAGGATCATGACGATCGGCACGACCCTCAGCACTTCGCCAATATCGCCCTGCAAGAATGCAAGCGAGCCGAAAACAGCGAACGTCGTCAGGAACGAGGAGAGAATGCTCGGTAGGACTTGACGGGCACCTTCGATGGCGGCCTCGAGAGGAGGCATTCCCCGTTCGCGCTTGGTTGCGATGTTTTCGGCAATGACGATTGCATCGTCCATCAAAATGCCGATGACGATCAAAAGACCAACCATGCTCAGCATGTTGATCGAAATGCCGAGAACCGACATTGCCGCAAGCGCGCCTAGAAAGGATACGGGCAGACCCATGCCGATCCAGAACGCCTGCCTGAGACCGAAGAATAGCCACATAGTCAGAAAGACCAACGCAAGGCCTTGCAGGCTGTTCACGATCAGCATCTCCAAACGATCCACCAAGATGCTGGAGGCGTCGCGGGTCACGGTCAGGGTCACACCTGGGGGTAAGGTCGGTCGTATCTCGTTGAGAAATGCCTCGGTCGCGGTCATCACTCGAATGGTGTCATCCGTCGCAGTCTTCGAGATGTCGAGCAACGCGGCTGGTTGGCCGTTGAAGAGGGTTCTGACTTCTTCGTCCTCGAACTGGTCTGATATCCGGGCGATGTCGCCGAGTCGGATCTGACCACCCAATGCGCTTGAGGCCACGACGACGTCTTGATAAGCGTCGATCGCCAGACGCTCGTCGGCGAAGCGCAGTAGCGTCGTACCGTCCTCGGAGATGATCTCGCCTGCGGGTAGGTCGACGTTCTGTCGCCCGATGACAGCAGCGAGATCTTCAAGACTGAGCCCGAGCTCTCGCGCGACAGCATCCTCGACTTCAATCCGGATCTGCCGATCGGAAAACCCTTTGATCTCGACCTGTGGCATGCCACCAGCACGGAGCATCAGCGCCTTCAGATCCTCGGCAAGCGCCTTTAACGCGGTCGGATCCTTCGGACCGGTGATGGCGATTGACGCGACGAAGTCGGTGCGGCCGAGCTGGCTGATGACGGGATCTTCAGCGTCATCAGGGAAGTCGTCGATGGCCTCAATTTCAGTCTGGACGTCGAGAAAGAAGCGATCGATGTCCTTCCCCTGGCGCATCTCAATGGTGGCGACACCGGCATTTTCACGCGCCTCGCACCGCATCTCGGTGACGTTCTCAACACCGTCGACGGCATCCTCGATCCGAAGACAGATCGCTCGCTCCACATCCTCTGGCGAAGCACCCGGATAGGCGACGGTCACCTGAACGTCACGCGGTTGAATGCGTGGGAAGGTCTCGCGAAGCAACGAAGGTGTTGCCACCAGACCCAGGATGAGAAACGCTGCCATCACAAGATTGGCGGCGGTGGGATGGCCGGCAAAAAAGCGGATCATTGGCCGGCCCTCGCGTCGTTCGATGCCGGCGTGCCAAGACGACTGAGGCGGGCGGCTGTTTCGTCATCGGCAATGGGAGCCAGGAGCATGCCTTCGATCGCTGGTGTCGGATCGCTGATCACCACCCGGTCACCGGGTTCGAGACCATGGCTCAACACCGCGACATCGTCATGACGGTAGGCGACCGTCACCTCTCGGAAAGCGAGCCGATCATCGCCGTCCGCGATCATCACCCGGCCATTCTTAAGGGCACTACGGGGCAGAAGGATGACATCGGACACAGCGCGTGCGTGCAGTTCGACTTCAGTGAACATGCCCTTGATCAAGGGGGGACGCCGCCCCGGCTCCGCTAGATCGTATGGCCGATCGACAGCGACGATGACACCAATCGAGCGTGTTTCTGGGTCGACCGTGTCACTGATGCGCTTGACATCACCACGCCATCCTTCGCCAGTACCAGGAAATCCGACGCGAACCGTGGCGCCAAGCCCGGACGAAGGAGGGACCTGACCGACGGTACCGCCAACAGGCGGCTCCCGGCCGCCGAAGGCAAGGCGAACGAAGCTCGCCATTTGCTGTGGCGCAATCTGTACGTCGATCTCCGCCTTGGCAATGCCATCAAGGCTGCCTAGAGCCGTACCGACACCGACATATTGGCTGATGTCGACGTCTGCTGCGGCAACACGGCCGTCAAAGGGGGCGTTGATCACTGTGCGATCGAGATTAAGCCGTGCGATGTCCAAGGCTGCCTCAGCGACGGCTCGCTGCTGTTCCAAGGATTTGATCGACGACGGCAGAAGATCGAGCTGATTTTGCAGATCCTGAACCTTGGCGCGTTGAGTGAGGACAGTGCCCTCCTGGGTTTCGACGGTCGCAGCAGCAACGGTGTTGCGCTCGGCGAGCTTGCGCTGCCGTTCGAGCTCGCGCTCAGCTATGGCGAGGGCTTCGGTCTCGATGGCAAGGGAACGCTCTAACGTGTTCTTTGACAGCAACGTCTGCTCGAGCTCGGCGGCGGCGCTTTCGATTTCGGCCTCCGCCTGGACAATGGCCAGTCGATACTCCTCGTCAGCGATCTTTAGAACCCGATCCCCGGCTGCAAGCGTGCCGCCGCGGACGAAATTGGGATGGACTTCCTCGATCCGCCCGGCCACTTGAGCGACGGCCTGCCAGGTCCTCGCCGGTTGCACCACACCAAAGCCTGCGACCTTCGGGACAAAAGGTCCCGGTTCGACAGCGAGGATCCGGACCGGGACACCGACCTCTCCGGGTTCGATAGTTGCCGGCGGTGACCTGTCCGAGATCGTGTAGGCTAAGATGCCGGCTCCGAGGGCAAGCGGCGGTAGGATCATCAGTTTTTGGCGGATCGACAAGGAGCCCTCTCTCATGGGATGTGACGGCTGGGAAGCCGTCTTCTCAGGACCGCAGTAAGGTACCAGCACCAATGCATTCGGCCAACGCACAGATGGTCTATTTTCCGGTACTAGATGGTCGGCATGCCGGTGTCCAAACGGACCTTTACGAAACCGCGTCAGGTGGGCTCGATACTTTGTTAGACCTTGGCATCGGTCTGCCAGGAGACCTCCTGGAGCAGATGCCCCATATCAGGCAGTCGAGACCTTGCTTAACCCTTGACTGCACCTGCGGTCAGACCCTGCACAAGATATCGTTGAATAAAGGCAAAGAAGAGGCAGGCGGGGATAAGTGCGAGAACGGCAGCGGCCATCATCTGACCCCAGTCGACTGAGAACTTGGAGACGAACGTAAGGAGGCCGACGGCAAAGGTCATCTTTTCCTCACTGTTGATGAGCATAAGGGCAAACAGCAGTTCGGACCAAGCGGCGGTAAAGACGAAGCCAAGGGTGGCTGCCATACCCGGGAGGGTGAGTGGGAAGATGATTCGCCAAAGGGCTGAAAAGCGGGTGCAGCCGTCGATCATCGCGCTTTCTTCCAGCTCCTTTGGAATACCGTCGAAAAAGGACTGCATCAGAAAGGTTGCAAATGGCACGTTAAAGGCTGTGTAGACAATGATCAGGCCTGCGAGGCTATCGGTCAGGCCAAGCGGCGTCATCAGCCGATAGATGGGTGCTATGAGCATTACCAGGGGAAACATCTGGGTGAGTAGCATGATCGCCACAATCACAGCCTTGCCGCCGAAGCGAAAGCGCGAGAAGGCATAGCCAGCACCTGATGCGATTAAGGTGACGAAAAAAGCGGTACCGAAAGACACCATCATGGAATTGGTGAAGAAGGCGGGAAAGTCACTTTGCACCAGGACGAAGTCGAAGTTTGCCCAGGTGGTCGACGACGGCCAGAGCCTGACGCCCTCACTATAAAGGAGCTTATCTGGTGTGACCGCAATCTTGATCAGCCAGAACAACGGAAAGAGCGCAAAGCTTATATAGAAAAGGATGGCTGCCCGATGGCCGAGCGTCCGAAGCAACGATCCTGGAATGGGCGAGGTGATGGCGCTCATGTCGTGTCCGGCAGACGTTTGCGCATCTGGATGAGGATCGCGGCATAGAGAAATAACAAGAGGAGCAACACGGTCGCGATGGCCGAAGCATAGCCGAAGTCGAGTTTCTTGTAGGCGGTGGTGAAGATGTAGCTCGGGAGGATCTGGGTCGCGTTGGCTGGACCGCCGCCGGTCATGACCACCACCAAATCGGCGAAGTTAGAGATCCAGATGGTGCGCAACAGCACCGTGATGGCGATCATTGGCGCGAGAAATGGCAGCGTGACCTTGATGAAACCTTGCCATGCTGAGGCGCCGTCAATCGCTGCCGCTTCATAAAGCTCGTTGGGAATGGCTTGGAGGGCTGCCAGAAGCGTGATCGCGAAAAAGGGGATGCCGAACCAGACATTTGCGGTGATCGGGCCCCACATTGCTAAATCGGGATCGCCCAGGATGTTGTAGGGCTCGCCAAGCATGCCGATGGCGGTCATCCAATGAGGCAACGGGCCGATCACCGGATTGAAAAGCCATGCGAAGGTCAGACCTGAGAGAAAGGTCGGTACCGCCCAGGGAAGAAAGACAACGGCCTGGACGAGGCGACGGCCGGCAAATGGCCGGTTCAGGAGCAGGGCCAGGCCGAGGCCGAGGAAGAACTGAAAGGCGAGCGAGCCAGTCGTCCACCAAATTGTGTTGCCGAGAGAACGCCAAAAGATCCGATCCCCAAATAGCAAGGTCTCGAAATTCGCAAGGCCGACGAATCCTGTTTTGAATGGGTTTAAGATCGCGATGTTCTGGAAGGCATAGGAGAGCCCGACGATCAGTGGCACAAACATCACCAGCGCGATCAGGACGAGGGCAGGGCTCAGATAGAGATAAGGTTCCAGCAGCACGCTCAAGCGCCAGTGCCGATGCTCGGCCCCACGCGAAGGCCGAGCATCCACTGTCAAACGGGGGCTGGTGGCCCCGCTACCTACTGGGCTGCGAGCCATTTCTTTTGGGCGTCGCCGAGATAGGTTGCCCATTCGTTGGCAACGTCTTCAACGGTGCGCTCGCCTAGCAGCATCTCCTGGCCGCCCTGCACCGCCATGACGTCGGCAAAATAGGCGAATTCCTCCAGATAGGTTGGCATCACCGTGGGCTTCCAGCGATTGTCGTTCATCTCGGTGAACCAGCCTTCGAATTGCGGCCCGGTGAAGGCTGGATCCTGCTCGGCGCCCTGGTGGATCGGAATGACGCCGACGAACTTGGCCCATTCGAGATTACTCGCGCGCGAGGAGAGATGGCCGATCAGGGCGGCTGCTTCATCTTTACTCTCGGAGGCCTCGAACATGGCCCAGCCGGCATAGCCGATCGTCGGGAAGCTCTTGTCCGCCGGGCCGAGCGGCATGGGGGCGACGGCGAAGTCCTCCTCATTCATGCGCTCGGCAATGGCGATCAATGCGTCCGGATCCTGGTCGAGCATGGCACATGTTCCGGAATAAAAGCCGGCGACGATCTCGTTGAACCCCCAGTTCACACTGTCCTTGGGCACATAGCCGTTCTGATACATGTCCACGAGGAACTGCAGCCCGGCCATGGCTTCGGGACTATTGAGGTTGCTATTGCCCTCGTCGTCGAAGTAATCGTCATGGCCCATCATGTTGGCCATCATCATGACGTAGCCGTTGGCGCCGCCAGGGCCGCCGCGCATGCAATAGCCGGTCTTGCCGTCCAGTGCTGAGATCGCCTTCGATGCCGCCATGAAGTCGTCCATCGTCTCAGGCGGGCCATCGAGTCCAGCCTCAGCGAACAGTTTCTTGTTCCAGAACATGGCACGCAAATAGAAGCCGTAGGGTACCATGTACATGGTGTCGTTGACGTAGCTTCCATATTGCCGGGCGCGGTCATTCAGTTCGCCGGCATCAGGCCATCCGTCCATATAGCCGCCGAGATCGACCAGCTGGTCATTATTGGCGTAGAGCGAAAGCCACCGGTCTGGCATCTCGACCACATCGGGGATCTGACCGCCTTGGACCATGGTCGCCAGTTTTTCGAACGCCTGGCCCCAGGGGAGCGAGGTGACTTCGACACGCACATCGGGGTTCGCCTCTTCGAAGGTCGCGATCATGCTCTCGAGCACTTCCGTCCGCTGTGGGCTGGTGATCACTTCGACGAGCTGAAGCGTTGTCTCGGCCTGCGCCGTTCCCGTTAGCAACATCGCTCCCAAGCTGACACCGGTGAGAAGTCGTTGCATCCTATCCTCCGCTGTTGTCGTTCATTGTGATGACCGGATCACGATGCTCCGAGACGCGCTCCGGCTGGTTTTCCCGCATGCTCTAATGCCGTTGAAAAGTCCTCCCAAAGGTCGTTGCTATCTTCGAGACCGAGGCTAAGGCGCACCAGTTTCGGCGACACGCCGAAGCGCTGTAGCGAATTCTCTTCGCCGACTTGCGCGAGTGCCACCTGAGCCGGCAAGATCAAGCTTTCAAACCCACCCCAGCTTACACCGAGCTTGAACAGACGAAGCGCGTTGGCCAATCGAGGAATGTCGATGTCGTCGTTGAACTCGACCGACATAAGACCCGAACGCCCTTTGAGTCCGGGGACGCTGTTCACGCCTGGCGAATACACCGCTTTGACATCAGACCGCGCTGCTAAACGGTCGACAAAAAGATTGGCGGTTGCCTGATGCTGGCGCATGCGTGCCGAAAGTGTGCGCATGCCGCGTGCCAGTAAAAAGGCCTCGAAAGGGGCGAGCTTGCCACCGAGAAGTGGCAAGGTCAGATCGCGGAGTCGCTCGATATGCGCCGCTGACGACACCACGACCCCGGCCACAGTATCGGAATGACCTCCGATATACTTGGATGCGGAGTGCAGGACGATATCGATGCCGGATGATAGCGGCCGCTGAAAAATCGGGCTCGCCCACGAATTGTCGATCACGGTGAGCGCGCCATGGTGGCGTGCATGGCCCGCAACCTTGGCGAGATCCATGACTTCAAACACAACCGAACTCGGACTCTCGAGATAGGCGAGGGCGATGCCGTCGAGCAGCTCAGGATCGTCCTCGAACGCGATTGGTGGGTGATAGCTGATCTCGACACCAAACGGCCGAAGCAGTCGCTCGAACAAGCGGTACGTGTCGGGATAGACATGCTCGATGCAAGCGATTTTGTCCCCCGGTTTCAAAAAGGCGAACAAGGTCGACGCAATCGCCGCCATGCCGGAGGCAAAGCCGACGGCGGCCTCTCCGGCTTCGGCGTCGGCCACCATCGTCTCGAAAGCGGCGACCGTTGGGTTCTGCACGCGGGTGTAGATCGCCTGGTCGGTTCTCCCGGCCATACGATCTTCAAAGGCCTCGAAACTGTCGAACGTAAAAAGGGAGGTTTGATAGATCGGCGGCGTTACCGAGCCGGCATCAGTGCCATAGGTCATGGCGAGTAGAGTAGCCATCTCGAGATCATCCCGCCGCTCAACCATCGACGGAGGCCTTCATGACGGCGTTGATGTCATCTTCAAGACGGTCGAGAATCGACGCCATGAGGCTGACGGCCGTCTTTTCGTCATGCGCGATGACAGCCTCGGCAAGGTCGCGGTGCAACGGAATGGTCTCTCTGCCCAGTTGAGGTTTGCCAAAGGGCGCATCATAGATCTCACGAAAAGTCTTCAGGATTTGGCGGATCAGAGGGTTAAACAAAGGATTGCCTGAGGCCTCGTGAAGGGCATCGTGAAAACGCTGATCAGCGTCGCGCCAATCTTCGCCCGCTTCATAAACGGCGATCAGCTCCGCAACGCGCGCGATGATGAGGCGGCTCTGTTGCTCACTGACATGGCGGGCGGCGAGGCGAACGGCCTCAAGCTCCAAAGGCCTTCGGACAGCATGGGTTCTCAGCAGGCTTTCTGCCTCGAGTTTCACGGTCAACGGAATGTGGACGGCGTTTGTCGAGATCTCCGCAGCCAGAACAGTGCCTGCCTTCTTGTTGCGAGTGACGATGCCTAAGTTCTGCCAAGCGATCAGTGCTTCACGCACCTTGGCACGTCCGATCCCGAGACGCGTTGCCAGTTCGACCTCTGGCGGCAGTCGATCGCCAATAGCCAGTCCTGCCCGTTCGACCATACGTGACAGTGCATTCAGGACATCACGTCCGCTACTGCCGGCCTTCAACGGTTGGATCTGATCCGCGGCGAGGCGAATCTTGGTCTGATTTGGAGACGTCCTCAACACCGTCATGGCTTCGTTCGACTAGGTAAGTCCTATACGACTACCTTTATTTATTGTCTGACAAAATCAAGGTTATGTCTGACAATATTTTGAGAGCATGTGTTGCATCGGCAAAGACGCTGAGGTCGAGGGTGATCGGTATCGGTGACAGGCGTGGCTTGCGGCTTCGTTAGAACCATCCGCGCCTTATCAGGTTTGCCCCCATCAAAAAGAAGACGATCAGCAGAATGCGCCGAAACTGCTCGGCATCGAGACGGTGACGCAGCCACTCACCAATCGCAAAACCGAGCCAGGTCGGCAAGATCAACATGGCCGAATAGGCAGCCAAAGTCGGCGTCATCAGGCCGGCCTGCATATAGCCGACGAGGAGCGGGATCGTGCCGACCAAGATCAGCATGCCGGTGACGCGGACAAACGCATCTTTCGACAAGCGGCGGGCTAGGAGATAGATGACCATGGGCGGCGACCAGATCGAGGTCAAACCGCCCATGATGCCGGCAAGGGCGCCGGCACCGAGTTGTGCCGACAGATCGAAAGCAGGTGGCAAGGCGTAGGGTTTTGAGATCAGGCTCGACAGGGCAAAGAGGACAATCACGATGCCGGTACCGATGATGAGTACATCGGCTGGCACGTGGACGGCGAACCGGGCGAAGATCCAGATGCCGACCGTCATAACGGCTGCAAACGGCCAGAACTCACGGACCGCTTCGAGCAAGCGACCGCTTCGGTAGACTTGCCAGGCATTGGCCGCAAGGGCCGGTAGCAGGAGCAGAGCAATGGCCTGACGTGGGTCGGTCACTTGCGCAAGGATGGCGATCGTGGCCGTTGGTAATCCGATGCCCACAACGCCCTTGATCATACCGGCGAAGAGAAAGGTCGCCACGGCGATCATGGCGAGGGCATCTGGTGACATTCATGACCTCATCGGATGGTGTTCACGCGACGATCTCATCTGCCATTGAAGGCGGCATCGGAAGGCCAACCGATAAGAGGTTCAAGAAACCTTGGTGCCGTCGCATCAGGTCAGCGTATGAACTGATCTGTGAAATCGGCGCCAAGCCCGACCGCCGCATAGTGCTCGCGGCAAAGATCGATCTTCGTGAAGACGTCCTCATAGCCCATCGGTTTTCCCCAGGGATCGACATAGTACATAATGCCGTTCACCTGGAAGAAAGTGATCATCTCCTCGACGCCCTCATTCACGACGAGCGTATGCGTCTCGCCAGGGGGTTCGAAGACATAAGACCCCTCTTCGGCGATCCAGTCATGTTCGAGGTAGTGCCAGCGGCCTTTCAAGACGAGACCATGGACGGCCTGCGGATGACGGTGGCGTGACAGCACGCCTGCCTTGCGTACACGAAGCAGGTTCATCCAATATCCCTGGCTGCGGTTGAGGCAGAGCGGACGAAACGAGACATTGTCGGCCTGCGGCACCCAAAGCCGCTCGTCGTCCGGAATGGCTTTGGGCACCACGATCTCGTCGAGGGCATCCGGCGGGAACGCGAGCTGATAGGGCATGCGTGGATCGTTTTCGTTGACCTCAAGCGGCATATCTCTTCTCCATCACATCGCGGCATAGCCGCCATCGACCGGCATGACGGCGCCGGTCACGAAACTCGCTTTGTCACTGAGCAGCCAAGCGACCAGTTCACCCACTTCACTGGGTTGGCCCCAGCGGGACATCGGCGTTCGGTTCAAGATGGCGCCTTCGCGGGCCTTGTCATCGCGTAGGCCCGTTGTCATCTCGGTCGCGATCCAGCCGGGAGCAACGGCGTTCACCCGGATACCGTCCGGCGCCCATTTTCCGGCAAGAGCCTTGGTGAGCTGCGCCACGCCGCCCTTCGAGGCTGAGTAGCCCGGCACCTGTGGCCCACCGAAAAAGCTGAGCATGGACGCGGTGTTGACGATCGACCCGCTGGCCGTCGACAGCAGGTCATGACTCCCGACGCACATGCGCATTGTTCCGACGAGATTGATGTTCACGACCTTTTGGAATGTATCGATGTCATACTCAGCGCCACGCATTAGGGCGCCGGCACAGTTCACCAGTCCATCCAGCCGATCGATTGTCGCCATCAACTGGTCGACATCGGCCTGATCCGTGACATCAAGCACCCGGGTCTCAAGATTGCTCAACGTGGGACAGTCACAGACCTCATCGCTACTGACGCCGGTTGCGATGACCGACCATCCAGCATTGATGAGCGTTTTGGCCACGCCGAACCCGATGCCGCGCGTGCCCCCTGTGATGAGCGCTGTCTTCATGAAAATCCTCTGGTCTGATTGCAGCCGGGTGCGCTCACCAACGGTTGACCCAGTTAAGGGGTGTCTTACCGGACAGAACCCGGACCAATTCGTCCGCCGCGTGGGTTTGCAGGTGCCTGACCGATGCTTCCGAGTACCAGCCGGTATGATCCGAAACGACAGTGTTGGGTGTGCTCAACAACGGGTTGTCTTGTGCTGGGGGCTCAACCTCGAAGACATCGATCCCGGCGCCAAAGATGCGGCGCTCATTGAGCGCGGCCGCAAGGGCTTGCTCATCCACCAGACCGCCACGGCCGACATTGATCAGAATGGCGGTCGGCTTCATCAAGCGGATGGCTCTGTCGTCCAAGAGATGGCGTGTGGCGTCTGTGAGCGGCGCGTGCAGGCTCAGCACGTCGGCCTCGGCGCAGATTCGGTCAAGTGGCGCGACGTCGACACCCAACGTTACCGCAGCCTCCGGTGTCAACGCAGGGTCCGTGACCAAGGCACGAGCGAAGTCCAAAGCCTTGAAACGAGCCCACGTCGCCCTGGCGATCCGACCGAACCCGATCAAGCCGAGGGTTGCACCGCGGTGACCGGTAATGATCTGGCCCTGGCCTATCCCCCATAAGCCGCGTCGAACCTCGGTATCACGCGTGATGATCCGCCTGGCGACAGCCAAGTAGAGCGCGACGGCATGATCACTGACCTCGTTGGTGGCGTAGTCTGGAATGTTGGCAACATAGATCTTGCGTTCAGTGGCCTCCGCCAGATCGATATTGTCGACACCAACGCCATAACGCACGATCGCCTTGAGATTGGGACATGCATCCATGACGACTTTGCGGCAGGGCCGTTCGCGGACCAGTAACGCAACGACGTTACGGTCTTTCAGGTTGTCAGCGGCATCTCGTTCCGCGGGGATGGAAAGCACGCTGATCCCCAGAGGCGCCAAACTCTCACGTTCTGGAGCGTAGTCGGTGTAGCCGGGTTCCAAAACGGCGACGATGGATTGTTGAGGTAGCATGAGACCGCTCCGGCACATGTTGTTTGCGATTCTTAACTGGCATACTGGCATACAGAATGTCAATAACTGACATACAGTATGCAAATTTTCTGGTCATTTTCGGTCTGAGGTTGTATGAAGCAACTTATGAAATCATTCGTCCGCCCCCCATCGCTTGCGAACCTCGTCGCCAATCAGCTGCGCGAGGAGATCATTGATGGCACGCTGGGCTTCGGCGAGGCTTTGTCGGAAGTGACGATTGCCAAACGGCTTGAGGTCAGCCGGACGCCCGTGCGAGAGGCCTTCGCTAGATTGGAGCTGGAAGGTTTGGTGCACAGCGCACCGCAGCGTGGCACCTTCGTTTTCTCGGTCACACGCGATCAGCTGCAAGCGATTTGTGATGCGCGGGTCGTGCTTGAAACCGGAGCACTCCGTCTGGCGGTTGTGCAGGGGCGGCGGGACCTTGTAAAACGTTTGGGCGCCGTCGTTGGCAAGATGGAGCGCGCGCTTCAGAACAAGGATACGCGCGGATATCTCGCCTTGGATGCAGCGTTTCATCAAGCCCTCATTGACGGTGCAGCCAATGCGTTTTTAGGGGAAGCTTATCAAACCATTGCGCCTAGGATGTCGGCGCTCAGAACCCGTCTGGGTGACCACCCAAGCCAGGTGGAAAAGTCGTTCCAAGAACATCGTCAGATCGCTCAGGACATCGCCGATGGGAACGACGATCACGCCGAACAAACCCTCATCGCTCACATCGGCCAAAAGGAAGGGTCTTACTGGAGCCTTTGACGCCGCAACATTGAAGAGAAGGAGATCGAAAGATGGATATCAAGGGAAAGAAAGCGGTTGTCTTCGGGGGCACGTCGGGCATTGGCCTGGCGGCCGTGCGTCAATTGGCCGAGAAGGGAGCTGACGTCATTGCGATCAGCCGAAATCCGGATCGCGCAACCGATGTGCCTGCGGGCGTGACTCTTCGCGCCGGTGACGTCAGGGATGAGGCCGCGTTACAGGGCCTGCTTTCCGACTGTGCCCCTTACGATATTCTTGTGAGCGCCGCGACTGGCGGAGACAGGGCTGTAGGACCGTTCCTTCAGATGGATATGGCCGGTTTTCGTGGGTCGTTCGATAAGATGTGGGGCTATGCGAACGTCGTTCGCTATGGGGCGCAACACCTGCCCGAGACAGGCACCATCGTGTTGGTAAGCGGCGCACCTGCGCGTAAAATTAAGCCCGGTCAGATCGCGATTGGCAGCGTGGGTGGTGCCGTCGAAGCCTTCGCCCGTTCCGTTGCCCGGGAGCTCGCACCTCGTCGGATCAATGTTGTTTCTCCCGGTCAGATCGACACGCCGATGGTGGCGCTCAGCGGCGATGAGCGCGCAGCTTTCTATGAAAAGGCGACGGCAGCCCACATCATTCCCCGGGCCGGCAGCGCGGACGAGGTCGCCAAAGGCATCCTGTTCGCGATCGAGAACGATTTTGTCACCGGTACCACGATCGATGTTGATGGAGGATGGCTCGCACCGTAAGGCACTCGCGTTCAATGAACGGTAGTAGGCCGATCGCGGAGTGAGCGTTCGTTGACACGAAGGCGAGCGCGAGGACCTACCGTTCTTGCGCCCGCATTTCCCTTACTCGTCCACCGGTTGCGTTTCCAACGGAAGTGCATATCGGATCGTGTCGATGCAGCGCCGGACGACGAAGCCGGAGATCTTGCGCCAGCGCAGGGTTTGGCCGCCTGGTTTTTTGCGCTGACCACGGCGTTTTAAGGAGGCGTGCGCCAACGATCCGTTGAATGGTTAGAAACGATGAGGTCGTTTGCGACGCCTACGGCATCGACGTTGCAAGTTTTAACACCCTCGAATGTAAGGCGTCCTTATCCACCAATCCTTCGATGAACCGTTGAGGAATGCCGGCTAGGCCGGTTTGGGCGCCGATCAGCGTACCTGTGAGCATAGCGCGAACCTGATTTTGCCCGCCCCCGTTCAAGGCATGCAAGACACCAGCCTCGAATTCATTGCAGAAGCGCGCTGCGAGATAATACGCCGCTGGCAACATGTGATAGATGGCGCAAGGCATGCCATAGACCAAGGAGACCTTCCAAGCCGGCTCGATCTGAATGGTCGGATCCTTGGCCGCACGTGCCATATAGGATGGGGATAACAAGGCATCGGGCGACGCAAACATCGTCGCCTTCAAAGGATTGGCACGCCCTGATTCGGGCGGGGCCAGGTTGCCGGTCGTCGACACATAAAACGGAAGCTCCCGCTTCTTGGCGAACGACATCAACGCACCTGAGAGATCTCCATCCAGCGGCCTGCCTCGTATCAAAAGGGCCAGCACGGCGTTGAAGGCAACCGTCATCGACAGAACTGTCGCGTCATTCTGCATCAGACGGGCATTTCGATCGACTGCGGTCGCCATGGCTTTTAGATCAAGCGCGTAAAAGGCGCCCAGCGCGATCGTTCGTTCCAGAGCCTCCGTCGAATCAGCGGGACCCGCAATGTCTTGCCAATTCCCGCCATTCGCGTTCCATCGAAGAAAGGCCTCGCGAACAGATTGGCTGGTGTAGCCACCCGGTCCGGACATCGGCGTGCCATCAATCTTTGCAAAGATTTCGCTTTCGAAACGCCGACAAAAGTCGCCCTCATCATAGCCGTTGGTGTTGAGAAGCGAGTCGATGGTCAAAGCCAAAATGAGACCGCCTTGCGAAAGCTCGCCAGGCTCCAAACCATCGTGATAACGACCTGGCAGTGGACGGGTGTAGTTGTCGATCCAGCTACCAAAGTTCGTTTGCAGCTCGTCCAGGTCATAGAACCAGTGAGGCCCGACACCCAAAGCTTCACCGATGAAGGCGCCGAGGAGCGCACCGGCGGCTCGATCCTGAACGGGGTTTAAGTCCTCAGACGTTGATGACATAGCAGATCCTCATCAATCGATCCCGTACCTTACGATGTGCCGATTATCCCGTCGATATTGTGCCAAGACGGGCAATTTGTTCAGCGGTTGTTGCGCGTTTTGGCTCTGCGCCAGAGATCTCTTGGATAACCCTTAGACGTATCGATGGAGCAAACACCCATAACGCTCTGTCCTGATGGCATGCTCTGTCTAGAGCGATGTGCGCGAGGTCGATGTCGATCAGTCGACACTGTCCATCTCAGGGACCCAGCCATCAGGAGTCGCTCGAAGCAATGGCGAAAAGAAGACCGCATGCACCTTGTCATGCCAGCTTGCATCAAGATGTTGTCGCCAGCGATCGCCTTGGTTCATTGCAAAGATGAGGGCGGCCGGCGCTGCGTCCGCTTTTTCCAACAATCGTAAAACCGCCGAAATGGTCGTGCCACTGCTGATGGTGTCATCGACTAAAATGAGACGCTTATTCCTGATCCTTGGAAGTAGATTGGGGTCGAGCCAAACATGTTTGCGAGCATCAGGCGATGTTATCGAGCGCACGAGTTCGGCTAAGTCCTCGCGATACCAGTACTTCTTAGAGTAACCAAGAGGCACAAAATTCTCATGGCCAAGCTGCTTGGCGATGAGGGGCGCAAGGGCTAGTCCGAGTGTCGGCACGCCGACGATGACATCGGGCGCAAACGGGCGTGCGAGGTCCGTCATGGTCTCGGCAATGGCGTCGATCACATCAAAGGACGCATGATTGGCAAGGAATGAGGCGACGGCGCGCCCCGGATCATCGGGACGCCGCCGGATCGGAAGAAGAAGATGGCGACCATCGGGCAACCTTGCCGGGTAGGCGTAGCGAAAGGAGGTTTCCTCGCTTGTTGAACCAGGCGACAATAACCTTTGCCAATAGGGCGTTGTCGCCTCAACGAATCCGTTATCTTTTTCCATCGATTCCTCTGTTGGCGAGCTTGACCCCCCGAACCGTCCCGTGCCGTTGGTCATGCGATCAACGTTTCCGGCTCGACCTATTGCGGTCCGTCTGGCACATCGATCGCTAGAGGCAGCAAGAGATCCCATGCGGTCTTGATCATGCCAGGGCCTCTTTCGGCAATATGCAATGGATACCCTTATTGACGTCGACGGTTTGGGTCACCCGAAGATCCGCCGCAAGGCTACAAAGCAGATAAGCTTCTTCGCGAGACAGGCCCTTAAGATTGACGATCCAGTCAATCATGGCCCGAAGGGCGATCTTGACCGCGTCGTCCAGATCTTCGTGGAAACCCATGGTCATGATCCATTCATTGGATTCCGCACGCGGTAAGGGAAAGTTGAGATCTTTTCGGACGGTGAGCTTGAAGATCCCATTGAGCGCCGTCTCGACGGCGGTCAGGCAGACTTCACCATCCCCTTGAACACCATGGCCGTCGCCGGCGGAGAACATGGCGCCCTCGTTAAAGACCGGAAAATACACGGTCGTACCCGCCATCAACTCCTTATTGTCCATATTGCCGCCATGATCGCGGGGTATAATCGAGGTGATCCGGCCCCAATTCTTAGGAGGAGCGACGGCCAGGATGCCGAAGAACGGTCTGAGGGTCAGCAACTTTCCCCACGGAAGCGTCACTGTGTTGGCGGCAATGTCGATGGCGTGATGAAATTGCCGCTTCTCATGAAAGTCCTCCGGTAGCGTGCCGAGCAAGGGTTTGATCATGCTCCAGCCCCAGTCTTGGCGGACGGAGATGTCGAGGATATCAACCTGGAGAACGTCGCCGGGTTGAGCATCTTCGACAGCGATGGGACCGGTCACCATATGCGGTCCCGGACCACGCTCGGCATGATCATGAACGGCAGCTTGTTCGGGCAGAATGGCAAAGCCAAGATCATCGCCTGGCATGTCCCAGGGCTCGCCGGTGAGCGTATCGATACTGACGGTCGCCCCACTTTTTACTGACAGCACCGGTTCACTTTGGGCGTCATGAAAGCCCCATTTCACCGTTTCGGCCGTTGCCGCAACCTTCACTGGTTCAGCCATGATCAATCCCCAAAAAACGCTCTTGAGACCTCAGCTTGATACCACTTGTCCGTGACGCGATGTGACTATCAATCACTAGGCTCATCCCTTTGGTCTGCAGCTGACGCTTGATGTCTTTTCGGCGCTTCGCCTTCAGATCGTCATCCCAACGGCTGAGCGGCTCATCGAGAGTTTAAGATCGGAAGGTGCACAGATGCCACGATACAAATCCTTTGGTAGTTCTCTTTCTAGAGCATACAAATTGCATGCCAAAGAGCCCAGGAACGTTGGCCTTTGAAGAAGGCCTGATGAACAAAGAGAAGTCGTCACGAGCACGTCTTTTTATTGTGCAAAGATACTCATGTTTTCTTTAGAGTGATGGGATGACCGAAGTAGGCTGGGAGGAGCGTTGGGAACCTGTCTGCCATGTTGCCCAACTGAAGGAGGGACGCTTGATCGAGCGTCTCATCAAGTCGACCTTGATCCTTCTGGCCTGGTACGACGAGGGGCCTTGGGCCGGAAGTGGACTCTGTCCGCATCAATTCGCACGGCTGTCGGAGGGATGGATCCAGAGTGACAGGCTACACTGCGCGCGACATCAAGCATCGTTTTGCATGCGTTCCGGTGACCCCGATGACCGGTGGCAGATCAACGGCATCAAGCTTTATCGAACCCGAATCAACGACGAGATCGTCGAGGTAAACTTAGATGATCCGGCTTGATCGCCTGATCGCTCTTGGCGGTTCAGCGTAGCGCGCCCAACATCGTCGTTAGCACGAATCGAGCGTGCGGGATCCGACGAGAGACGTTTACGGGCTTTCGATTATCACGCAGCCAGCTGCTTGCACAGCTCTTAGGCATCGCCAAAGGCTGTTGCGTTGAATGCAAGCAGACTGACGGCTTTATGCGAGGGATTGGCCGCGCCATTCGGGGGGCTTTGGTGTATTTAGCATGGCATGAGGATTGCAGATTTTAGAGTGGGTACAATAAAGGGCGCCTCAAGCGAGGCCTTGGTCAAAGAAGGAGCAACGGCTCATCAATGATCGATTGGCCTTGATGCGATAGGGGAAACGACGATGGCGACTGAAGCGTTGAACTATGACGTCATTCTAAAAGGCGGGACGGTGATCGATCCGGCAGCCCATCGCAATGGCGCCTTTGATGTTGCGGTTAAGGATAACCGGATTGCCACCGTTGAGCCGTCGATCGATGTGTCGAACGCCGGTGAGGTTATCGACGTCGCTGGCAAGCTCGTGCTGCCTGGCATGATCGACACCCATGCACATGTCTATCAGCACGTCACCGGCAAATTTGGTCTCAACCCCGACATGGTCGGTGTGCGCTCTGGCGTGACCACACTCGTCGATCAGGGCGGACCGAGCTGTATGACCATGCCAGGCTTTCGCCACTATGTGTCCGAACCTGCCAAAACCAATGTTCTTGCCTTCATCAGCACCTATCTGGTTGGTGGCTTGGAAGGACATCTCTATCCCGACCTCTATGGACCGAACGGTGTGAATACGGACCACACGGTGCGTGAGGCTAAAGCCAACAACGATCTTGTGCGCGGGATCAAGGCGCATGCCGAGATCGGGGGCGCGTCACGTTGGGGGCTAGAAGTTATTAAGCTCGGCAAGGTCATCGCACGCGAAACCGGCCTCCCGCTCTATATTCATCTCGGACAACTCTGGCCGGCTAAGGACAGCGCGACGGTCGACGCGGATGAGGTGGTGCAGGCTCTGGTCCCGCTTAAGGAGGAAGGTGATATCCTCGCACATCCCTTCACCCGTCACCCCGGCGGGTTTGTCAGCGCTGCAACCGGTGAAGTCCACCCGGTCGTTTGGGAAGCGTTGGATCGAGGCGTGACCGCCGATGTCGGCCATGGGTCTCATTTTTCCTTCGAGATGGCGAAGCTTGTGATCGACGCAGGCATCGTTCCCTTTACGCTTGGGGCAGACCTACATGGCTACAATGTCCGCATGCCATCGGTGAATGACGACGATGACCGAGCCGACAATCCGTTTTTTGGCGTCGCACCGTTCAGCCTGACCATTGCCATGTCGGAGTTGTTGGGCCTTGGCGTGCCGCTCGACCAAATCATCGCCATGGTTACATCCAATCCGGCAAAGATGCTGCGCCTGGAGGACGAGATCGGTACGCTTGCGCCAGGGCGTATCGCGGATATTACTGTGCTTGACCTCCTCAAGGGACGCTTCCGCCTGACGGATAACTCAGCAAAAGAGCTAAGCGTCGATACGCTGATCTATCCTGACTTCTGCTTGCGGGCCGGAGCGCGGATCGATGCCGATTCGCCCCTGGTGCCGCCAGCTTCCATGCTCGCCGCGTAACGGACCCATCCGTTTGTGTTGTACGTCGCTTCGGCATGTTGCGGGCGACGCCTCTTCGCGTTCGTCATGATGTCAGGCTGGCGGCAAGCAACAAGTTCTATGGCGTTTTGGCCTTGCGATGACGAAGGGCGGTCACCGTATCGAGAGCGCCTTCGATATCCAATGTTCGAAACCGACCATTGTCGAAGAGCGTAACGCCACCGACCATAACTCGACAAATTGAACGGCCGCGTTCGGCGAAGGTCAGTTGTTGGGCGAGATCGTTCAGAGGGCAAAGGTCGAGTGCTTTGAGATCGTAGAACACCAAATCGGCGAAGGCGCCTTTGGCGATCACGCCGATGCGATCCCTAAGCAGCATGGCCGCGGCACCGCCCTTGGTGGCCATCCGCAAGGCGTCATCCGCTGTCGGCCAGTGATGGCGGGGCAATGTGCCATCACTCCGCTGAAGGAGCAGGGATAAGGCCATCGCTTCGTGAAGATTCAGGCCGTCATTGGTCGAAGCGCCATCTGTGCCAAGCGCGACTTCGCAGCCGGCATTGAGCATGGCCGCAAGGGGCATCAAGCCGACGCCTAGCTTGGCATTGCTATGCGGATTGTGCACAATCACGGCCTGTCTTGCAGCGAACAGCTCAAGGTCAGCCGCGTCGGTCCAAACGCAGTGAGCGAATGAACAACGCGCTGACAACGCACCTAACCTTTCCAGACGTCCGACTGGTGTCATGCCGTGCAAGCTTTGGCAGCGCTCGCGCTGGACTTTGGTCTCAAGCAAATGCGCGTGGAATCCCGTGCTCTGATCGGCGGCGAGTTGATGGCCTTCAGCCAAGAGACGATCACTGCAGCGTTCGCTATTGGAAGGGCCGATGAAGATCTGCAATCCCTCGTTGGGCTGATGCCATCGCTTAATCGCCTCTTGGCATATATCCAAAAGATCATCGGTTGGCAGCGCCCTGAGGGGGTTTTGATCAGTTGCATAGCCACCATCGCCAATATCGTCATAGCGGCCATCAAAGATCCGAAGGGCGATGGCCGCGCGCATGCCCGAACCTCTCCAGGTCTCGACGATCGGTGCCACAGTTTCTAGCGCAGCATTTTGCTCAGGAACGTGATCGATGATCGCGGTGATCCCATGACGCAGCATGTCCGCAGCCGCAAGCGTGGTGACGGCTCGAGCCTCATCAGCGATCCAGCCCACCGTGTCCTTTTGATTGGTCCACATGAAAGTCGGGTGGTCCATCTGATCCGTTGTGCCCTTTGTCGCGGAGAGCGGTGAATGGGCATGTGCATTCACCATGCCTGGACAGATGACATGTCCTCGGGCGTCGATGACCTGCTCGTCTGCAATCGAGGCAAGGGGGGCCTTTGCGATCTCGTCGATGATGCCTCGACGAATGCGGATCCAGGCCGGCGAGAGCCGTCCATCTTCGTCCGTGATCTGTCCATTCTCGATCAGGCAGTCGGCTCTATCATCGTCGATGGCTCTCATGGATAGAGAGCCTCCGGTAAAGCGAGGCTCAACCAGGGCACATAGGTGATGATCAAAAGGCCGATCATGAGCACACCAAGACTTGGCAGCACAGCGCGGATCACCGTTAGCAGGGGTAGGCCGGTGATTTGACTTGCCACGAACAGGTTCAGCCCGACTGGTGGTGTGAGCATACCGATCTCGACATTGATCAGGGTCATGATGCCGAAATGGACCGAATCCATGCCGACGGAGCGGGCGACCGGTTCGAGGAGCGGTGCCAAAATGATGACAGCGGATGCCCCGTCGAGAAAGCAACCGGCGATCAAGAAGATCAGATTGAAGACCATCGCGAGGAGTACGCCGTTGTCGGTCAATCCCAAAAGCCAGGTCGCGATATCAGCCGGAATGCCGTTGCTAGCCAGCAGCCAGGAAAGCGCCGAGGCGCCCGCCGTGATCAGGAGAAGCGTTGACGAAATCAAACCAGCGGTCCGCAAAATCTCGAAGAGCGATGCCAGGCTGATTTGGCGGTAGATGATGGCACCAACAAAGAGGCCATAAAGACAGGCCATGGCCGCACTCTCGGTCGGTGTGAACACGCCGCTATAGATCCCACCGAGCAGGACAACGGGCATGCCCAAGCACCAGGCCGCACGATGCAATGCCTTGAAGCCTTCAGCCAATGATGGCGGCCGGCCGAACGGCATGCCGTCGGCCCGTGCGCGGGCGTAGCAATAGATGGCCAAAAGACCTGCCAAAAACAGGCCCGGCACCACGCCAGCTGCAAAGAGCTGCCCGATCGACGTCCCGGTAACGGCCCCATAGATGATCAGGGTGATGCTTGGTGGAATGACCAGGCCGAGGGAGCCAGCTGTGGTCACTAGGCCGACGGTAAAGCGCTTGTTGTAGCCCGCTTCAATCATGGCCGGGATCATCAGCGTGCCGATCGCTGCGAGTGTCGCTGGCGACGAGCCGGAGATCGCTGCAAAGAACACACAGGCGAGCACGGCGGCATAGGCAAAGCCGCCGGGCAACCAACCGACCAGAACCTTTGCGAGATGGACCAAGCGTTCGGCCAGTCCGCCGATCCGCATGATCTCGGCAGCGAGGATGAAGAGCGGGATCGAGAGCAACGTGAAGTTGTCGATACCGGCGAACATCCGTTGCGCGACGACCGAAAGCGGCACATTTGATGAAAGGCCGAGAACCAGGAAGGCGGTCAAGCCTAGGGCTGCAAAGATCGGCATACCGACCAGCAAGGTCAAAGCGAGAACTGGAACAAGCGTCGCGGTCACGTGCCACCCGTCCAAAGCATGTCGGAGGCTCGCTTCGATCCGAGAGGCGTTAGCCAACTTCGAAGGAAATTCTCGGCGAGACGGAGGAAAAAGAGCGCGGCGCCAAGGGGCAGGCAAGCGTAGATCAACCCCATCGGTGCCCGCATGGCTGATGAAACCTGACCGAAGGCGGTCACGTTGAGCACATGCTCGGTGCCATAAATCATCAAAAGCGCGGCGAACAGCATGCCGGCGAGATGCGCTAGCCGAACGGACCACACGACAAGTGCTTGAGGCAGGAGATTGCTCAAGAGACCCATGGCAACATGGGCCCCCTTCGCGACACCCATGCCGGCGCCGATAAAGCTCATCCAGACCACGACGTAACGAACCAGTTCTTCGGCCCAGGGAAGCGAGTCATTGAAGATGTAGCGAAGGCAGACTTGGGCGGCGATCACCAGGGTAATCGTTGCCATGCTGACGACCATGACGGCCGTTTCGAAGCGGGTCAGAACGCGATCAAATCGGTCGAGCTTGGCAAGCATCTATGTGACCGCTCAGTATTGTTTTATCTGCCGTCCGCTCCCGGGTGCCCGGTTGTAAGCGCGTAGAGTTCGGGAGCGGCGCGGCGGGGAGGGCTCAGTTCACGAAAGCGGCGGTTGTATCGTATGTCGCGTTCAACATGTCTTCGCCGATGACCTCGACATAGCCCTCATGTACGGGCTTGCTGGCTTCGACAAAGGCCTGAATGCCCTCGGCTTCGAGTTCGACGATCTCGAGACCATGTTCGGCCATACCAGCTTTGAGCTCCTCGTCCAGTTTTGCGTTCAAAGAGCGCTGATAGTCCCTTGCTTCTTCGATTGAGACTTGCAGCACGTCTTGCAGCTCCGGTGGCAAGCCATCCCAGGCAGCCTTGTTGACGATGAATGCATAGCCGAGATAGGCGTGGTTCGAGACGGTCAGGTGCTTTTGCACCTCGTAAAACTTCATCTTGTCGATCGAGACGAAGGAGTTCTCCTGCGCCTCGGCGACACCCTGCTCGAGGGCATTGTAGACCTCGGCAAAGGCAATCGGGATGGGGTTCGCGCCCCAGGTCTCGTATTGCTCGATGATCAATGGACTGGACATGGTTCGCATCTTGATGCCAGCCAAATCCTCCGGTGTTGTGATCGGTCGAACATTGTTCGTTAGCTGCTTGAAGCCGCTCTCCCAATAGGCAGCGCCATAGAGCCCTTGACCTTCCAGAGTTGCCAGCAGTTCGCTGCCGATCTCGCCGTCGAGAACGGCATAAGCCGCTTCCGGTGTTGGGAAAATATAGGGTAGATCGAAGAGCTGCATGCGGGGCTCGAATTGGCCAAGCTTGGCTGTCGGCGGAATACCCATATGGGCGGCACCGACTTGAATCTGCTCGACGATTTCCGTGTCATTGCCGAGCTGACCACCTGGGAAGATTTCGATGGCGATCTTCCCTTCGGACTTTTCCGCAACGGTTTCAGCTAGAAACTCAGCAGCCAAATGGGCCGGCGTGTCCGTTGTCAGGATGTGGGCAAACTTGAACGTGTAGTCTTGCGCCACCAGTGTCGAAGGAAAACATCCCATCATCAGCAAGGCGGCGGACGAAAGGGCAGACAGCGGGCGAAAAGGCATGACTTTAACTCTCCCTTTGACGTGTGTTTCTAGGGAACATTGGAGCAAGTCTCGTGCCAGTCGCATGCTATGGAGCAACTGTTGTGCAACCTTTAAAAGATTATAAATTTCAACGGCTTAAATGATGTCTTTTCGGGCAATCGAGCTCATCTTTTTGCCCATTTTCTGTGCGTCAAGTCTCGTCCGCCTTCGATGAGTGAATAGTCATCCGTATGCTGATTATTTGAGCAATCTATCCGGCTTAAAGAGGGGAAATCGTTCTATTCTTGGCTGGATCAATTGGCATGCGTCTTGATTGTAGAAGCGGATATACTGATCCAAGGGAGACGACACGTGGACGCTGGCAATGTCTTTTCAACCGAGTTCTTATTCAAAGCGCCTGGCGATGCGCCCGACGCCGGCCCTTCGCGTTTGCACGTCGTCGATGGCTGTTTTGTCGATTGCACGCCGATAACGACAGATGATCTTGCCGACGAGTCACGAGGTCTGGCTACGCTGCCGGCGATCGTCGATGCGCATGATCATGGTCGTGGTCTTCGAACCCTCGCGTTCGGAACCATGGACGAGCCGCTCGAGTCCTGGATCCTCGACCTCATGAATGAGCCGGTCGTGCCACCCTATCTGCGCGCCGCCGTTGCTTTCGGGCGCATGGTAGAAGGCGGCATCGCTGCTGCGAATCATTGCCACAATACGCAGACTGCCGACCTGATCGCTGAAGCTGAAGAGGTGTCACGCGCCGCGCGTGATGTCGGTATTCGTGTCGCCTTTGCGGCCCCGATCCTGGACCGCAATCCGGTGGTCTATGGTGATCACCATGGCCTGCTCCATGACGTGCCGGAAGCGATCAAAGTGGCGTTGCAGCGACGGATCGACGGTGTCGTCGACATCGAGCAACAGCTTGAAGCGGTCGACGCCATCGCCGAGTTTGAGCACGACCTGTTTGAGGTTCAATATGGACCGCGCGGTCTGCAGTGGATGACCGACCAGACCATGGAAACAATCGCCGAGGCCTCGGCGAAAACCGGTCGACGGATCCATATGCATCTCTTTGAAACCCAGCGACAGCGTATCTGGGCCGATCGAACCTATCCAAGCGGACCGATAAAGCGCATGGATGCGACAGGCTTTCTGTCACCCCGCCTCACGGTCGCTCATGGCATTTGGCTGAATGACGACGAGATTTCGTTGATGGCGGAACGTGGTGTCACGGTTTCGGTCAATCCGTCGTCAAACCTTCGTCTACGTTCAGGCATGGCGCGCGTTGATCGTTTCATCGAGGAAGGACTCTGCTTCGGCGTCGGTCTCGACAGCATGGCGTTTGATGATGACGAGGACATGTTGCGCGAGTTCCGTCTGTTCTGGCGGCTGCATCGTGACCGGCATGCCGGCATGAACGAACGCCTGGATCTGGGTCGAGCCTATCGTGCTGCCGCGATTGACGGTCGCCGCACCGTGGTTCGCGATGGCGATGCATCGGATAAAAACGGATCGACTTACGCGCCATTTACACCGAGGAGTGCTGCCGACTTTATGCAGCTGGATTGGCGAGCGATTGCGCACGACATGATGCCAGGCGCGATCGAGCCGGCTTATCTGATCGCGGGACGCATGACCAAGCGACACTTGCGTCGGCTGGTGGTTGCGGGGCGGAGCGTGGTTGTCGACGGGCGCTGCACGGGGATCGACCTACCAGCCGCTGAAGCCGAGATTCTTGAGCGCGCGCTTCAGGACTGGAAACAAGGTCCGTCCGATCGACGTGCGGACCGTGATGCTTTGAAACAAGCGATTAAGAGATACTACGAGGCGGTGTGACCGTCGAACCTCTAAAATGGATCGCCATAGGGTTTCTGGTGTGGTTCCAGCACAGCCTTCAGTGTCGTGGCCTGATTGCGCGGGCGAGGAGCTGGCATGGTTGGGCTGACCATGCGTCCCCGAGGCTGCTCGGCGACCGGTTCGCCATTCTTTGCGACGACGTGGCCGCGTACCAATGTCATGACCGGGAGGCCCTTGACCGTCATGCCTTCATAGGCGCTGCACTTGCCTTTCGAATGCAAGGAACTGGCGCTCAGAACAGCTTCAGCGTTCAGATCAACAAGCGTGATGTCGGCATCGGCGCCAACAGCGATCACCCCTTTTTGCCCATAGAGACCAAAGGCTCGTGCCGGGCTTGCAGCCATGAGTTTTGCAATGTCTTCGATCCGAAGTCGGCCGCGGTTGACTGCAGTCAGCATCAAGGGCAGTGACGTCTCCACGCCGGGAAAGCCGCAAGCGAGCTTCCAGACATCGTCACCCCGCTTTTCTTCAATGGCGTGCGGTGCGTGGTCGGTGGAGATCATGTCGATCGTGCCATCGAGCACGGCTTGCCAGAGAGGTTCCTGATGGGCCTTCTCGCGGATGGGAGGGTTCATGCGAATGACCTCACCGCCATCGTCAAGCATCATCTCGGCATCGAGGTAGAGATATTGCGGCAGCGTCTCGACCGTCAGATCAACACCGCGTCCTTTCCAGAACTTGATGAAATCGATCGAGCGCGCGCAGCTTTCGTGCACGATGTGGATGCGCGCACCGGTCCACTCGGCCAGCGTTGCTGATCGGTTCAAGGCTTCGAGCGCGACCACATCAGTGCGCGCGGCTAGATGAGCAAGTGGGTCGTTGCGCTTCGCCGCTTGCAATGCCCGCTGCCGCCAGAAAAGGATCGGTGAATTTTCGGCATGGATCGAGCAGCGAAGTCCGAGCGACGCTAGGATTTCGAAACCTTCAAGGACAGCACCGTCATCGGGGCAGGGGAGGTCGCCGGTGGTGTTACCGAGGAAAAGTTTGAAGCCGATGACACCGCCGTCCGCTAGTCGTTCCAGTTCAGAGAGATTGTGCTCGCCGAGAAGGCCATAGAGGCCAAAATCGACGATCGACTGTCGCTCCGCGAGGTCTCTCTTGGTTGCGAGATTATTGAGATTGTCGGTCGGTGGATCGGTGTTCGGCATTTCGAAGACTGTGGTCACGCCACCCACGGCTGCCGCTTGTGAGCCGGTTGTCCAGTTTTCTTTATGCGCCATGCCGGGTTCGCGGAAATGGACATGGACATCGATGAGGCCAGGGAGAACATAACGGCCGGTGGCGTCGATCACCTGGGTGGCATCTGGCGCCAATGCAGGCGCAAAAATGCCGGCAATCTTGCCGTCCGTGACCGCAATGTTGGCATCAACGATCCCGCTTTCGCTCACGACACGACCGCCCTTGATCACCAGGTCTACCTTCGCAGCCGACATCGTTGATGGCCTCCCATTTCGTGTTCGCCGTTTCGAAAAAACTAGATGATCTGCTCCTTGCGCATGGCCCAACCAGCAACACGCCGCTCGATGATGGAGAAGATCGCGTAGAACATGACGCCGAGCCCCGCGAGGACGAAGAGGCCTGCGAACACCAAAGGAACGTTGAATGATGAGGACGCGATCAGCATCATATTGCCGACACCGAGGTTTGATGCGACGGTTTCGGCGACCACCGAGCCGACGAAGGACAGCGTAATCGCGACCTTCAACGAAGCAAAGAAATAGGGCATGGAGCGCGGCAGGCCGACGTTCCAGAGAATGTCCAACTTGGTCGCCTTCATCGCACGCATCACATCTTCGAGTTCCGGCTCCACAGTGGCGATGCCGGTTGCGACGTTCACGACGATCGGGAAGATGCAGATGATCATTGCGGTCAGGATGGCGGGCACCGTGCCGGCGCCAAACCAGAGAACAAAGATCGGTACGACCGCCACTTTGGGAATGGACGACATGCCGACCAGGAGCGGATACGCGGTGTCGAAAGCGAGCTTCGAGGAGCCGATGAGAATCCCAAGGACGAGACCAAGAATGACGCCGAAGGCAAAGCCAACAATGGTTGTATAAAGCGTTTGATAGGCATGAGGCCAAATGGCCGGCGCATAGTTGAAGAGCGTCGCGATGATCTGCGTCGGCCTGGGAAGGACCAGATCGGAAATACCGAAGACCAGGCAAAAGAATTCCCAGACGACAAAGACGCTAAGGATGAGCACCGCGGACAGCAGTTTTCTTCCGAGCACGTCAGTCATCGTCATTGAGCCCCCGGGGCTGGTGCATGATCAGGCCGCGTAGGTCCTGAATGAGCGTCACGAAATCTGAACTGAACGTGATGTCGATCTCGCGTGGGCGGCGAAATGCGATGGTTCGATCTTCAAGAATGCGCCCCGGCCGCGCACTCATCACACAAATCCGGTTGGCGAGATAACCGGCTTCACGCAAGTCATGCGTTACCAAGAGCACGGTTGCTTTCCTTGCTAGCCAAAGATCCTGAAGCGTCGACCAAAGCTCTTCACGGGTGAACTGATCCAACGCGCCAAAGGGCTCGTCCAGGAGCAACAGATCAGGCTCATGCACCAGGGCCCGGCAAAGATTGGCCCGCTGCATCATACCGCCAGAGAGTTGCCAGGGATTTTTGTCAGCGAAATCGAGCAGGCCGACCTGTTCCAAAAGCGCGTCAACCCGGTCACGGAATTCACCCTTGCGCTTGGCGCGGTAGTGTTGGCGAAAGGGGCGAACGATCTTGAGCGGCAACATCACGTTGTCGCGGATCGTCAACCAAGGGAGCAAGGTCGAGCTTTGAAAAGCCATGCCGACTTTGATCGACGCCTCGCCATGTCGGCACTCAGGAAAAACGATCTGTCCACTGGTTGGTGAGAGCAATTCGCTCGCGAGTTTCAACAAGGTAGACTTGCCGCATCCTGACGGTCCGACAAGAGCGATGAAATCACCCTTCGGCACGGAAAGCGTCGTGGGGCTCAGGGCCTCGGTTGCAGAGGGGCCCTTGCCGTAGCGTACCGTGACGTTTTCCAGGCGAACGAGCAGGTCGGGCTCGGCCGCCATGTGGCTGAGCGCAACGTCTTCCTGGGAGAGCGGTTCAACCGTCGTCGCTTCCGACTCTCGGACCGCTTCGGCAGCGCCTGTCACATTGACACCCCGCTCAAACCGCTGCCCAACCGCCATCAACCGGTAAATCCACACCGGTGATTTGACGGGAGAGATCGGAGGCCAGGAACAGCGTGGCGGCGGCAACATCGTCCGCGGTGCTCACACGTTGCAAAGCGTAATCACGGGCATGACGTTGCACGACTTCCTCTTCAGAGAGGCCAAGACGCGACATCATTTCCGGTACGACTTTGGTACGAAATCGCGGGCCGTCGACCATGCCGGGAGCGACACAATTGACATTGATATTGTCTGGTCCGAGTTCGAGAGCGAAGCTCTTGGTGAGGCCGCGCAACCCCCATTTCGAGCTTGAATAGGCAAGCCGTCCGGCGCGTCCGCGCATGCCGAAAGTTCCCCCGATATTGACGATCTTGCCATAACGGCGCGCCTGCATGATGGGTGCCACGGCACGCATCATATTGAACGGGCCGCGCATATTGAGATGGACAATATCGTCGAACTCATCGGCCGTGGTTTCAGTGCCGGTCTTGCCGATCGGGCCGGAGCCTCCGGCGATATTCACGAGAATATCGATCCGGTCATCAAACGACGTTTTGATCGTTTGGACGGTTTCATTTGTCGCGGCCTCTTCGGTCACGTCGCAAGGATAGATCTCGGCCCGGACCTGAAGCTCGCGGCAGGCCTCGGCCACCGGTTCGATCGCGCTCACGTCCCGACCAAGAAGGGCAACGTGCGCGCCTTCTTCGGCAAAGGCGAGCGTTATGGTCGATCCCATTCCCTTGGCGGGTCCGGTGATCACGGCGACCTGTCCGCGTAGCTTCATATTCATCTGCTCTATCCTTAGAGCAGCGCGAAGATCCGCTCCTCCTCCGGTGGCAGGAAGGCATCCGTATAGATCTCATCGATGGCGGGGGTGCGGGGCAGTTCGTTCGCTTCGACGACGATGTCGATCGCCTTTTCAAAGCGCTCAGGATCGACACCGCCCAGACCTGTCTCCGCGAGCTCGGGATGCGCCATCTCGTCCTGCAAGGTCGCGATGAGACGCTCCTTTTCAATGACTTTGTCGATCAATGGTTCCCGCTTGGCGACAGCGTCAATCGCTGCGTCCGGATCGGCCAGCGTGTCAGCGACGCCGCGATTGATGGCGGTCACCAGGCCTTGCACCATGTCTGGTTGCTCTTCCACCATCGCTTTCGGCACGATCAAGCCATTGGAATAGAGATCCATGCCGTAATCGCCATAGCTGATGAAGCGGATGTCTTCGTCAGGGTTCATTCCCGATAGCTTGGCCGAAAAACGGATCGTGTTGACATAGCCAAAGACGCCTTCAACCTGCTCGGTTTTCAACATCTGCTCTCGAAGGTTCGGTTTAAAGTTCAAGATTTCGATCCCGCTGTCGTCAAGACCGGCGACGGAGGTAAAGGCGGGAAACAATTTCAGAGCGCCATCATTCACTGCGCCGCCCAGTTTCCGGCCTTCCAGGTCCTTCGCTGTCTTGATGTCACTCTTTGAAAGAACGGCGACGGTGAAGGGAGGTTTATTGTACATCTGGTATACGCAGATCGGGGCTTCCTCAGGCTTGCTTGCTGCCAGGCGAATGAGAGCGTTGACGTCGCCAAAGCCAATATCGTAGGTGCCCCCCGCCACTTGTCCGACCGCTGCACCTGAGCCATTGCCCTGGTCCATCTGAATGTCGATTCCGGCATCGGAAAAGTAACCATTGTCCTCGGCGAGGAAGAACCAGGCCTGCGGTCCCTGATAGCGCCAATTCAGAATCATCGAGAGTGCGGTCTTGTCCTGAGCAAAGGCTGGCATCGAGAGGCCATTTGCGGCTGCCAAAGCGAGGCCTGAACCGGTGGCCGAAAGAAACCTGCGGCGCGTGATGTCGATGGTCATTCCCTTGATCCCTATGTCTGGCTTGAGGCGCCGGGTCTGGGACGCTGCCGCGCGTCCGCTACCCATTGCGACCACTTTGTCGAGAAACAACTGTTGCTGTCTTCTGCTATTTTTTCCGAAGGGCGTTGCCGAAAACGCGACACCATGGCTCAATGGCCCGATCATGAAGCACTTAACTACCCTTCGATTGATCGATCTGGTCGCGCGCCTTGGGTCGATTAGGAAGGCCGCAGAAGAGCTCTCGCTCACGCCATCGGCCATTCACCGTCGGGTCCAGGCCTTCGAAACGGAGCTTGGCGAAACGATCTTTGAGCGTTTCGCGAACGGTGTTCGTCTCAATGCAGCTGGCGAGCTCGTGGTACAGCACGCGCGCATGCAGCTCGCTGATGTCGAGCGTTTGCACTCTAGGCTTGCTGACCTTGCCGGCATGCGCCGCGGGCATATTGCCGTGGCCTGCAGTCAG
The DNA here is from genome assembly GCA_028285265.1 of Geminicoccaceae bacterium. Classification (GTDB taxonomy): domain Bacteria; phylum Pseudomonadota; class Alphaproteobacteria; order Geminicoccales; family Geminicoccaceae; genus JANQPX01. Next base: position 85,260 of record JANQPX010000016.1, on the reverse strand, counting down.
GCCATGACCTATGCATTTTTGCCCAACGAGGTTGCCGCGTATCGCAAGCAGTTTCCCGACGTCACCTTCCATGTCGATGTGCGTGATCATCGGTCAGCCGGAGAGGCGCTACTCGACTTCAGCGCCGACATCGCTTTGGTGTTCACCATGGAGCAGCACGTGACGTTTCAAGTGACGATCGCGGTTCGCCAGGAGCTGCATGCGATTATGGCGGCCGATCATCCGCTTGCTAGCCGTGACGTCATCCGCCTTCGCGATTGCCTTGACTATCCGCTTGCCCTGCCGACCTCTGCGTTCAGTGGTCGTCAAATGCTGGAGCGGGCCATGGCGAGACGGTCCTTCAAGCTCGAGCCAGCCTTGCAGTCCAACTCGTTCGAGTTTCTCAAGCGCTATGTCGGCGATGAGCCGGCTCTGACTTTCCAAATTCCGATCGGCGCACCGGAAAGCACAAGCAGCGAGGGTACCGTCAGCCGGCCACTCGATCATCGGGATGTTGCTCCAGGGACAGTTTATCTCGGACAGCAGTCAGGAAGAGCCCTCTCTGTTGCAGCAGCACGTTTTCAGGATCAGCTTGCCCAAAGCCTTGCCGAACGATTTGAGCTGCACTGATCGGCGCTCGTAGCGGCGGAGGGAAGGGTGCGACCCGCCGTCAATTTCAGATTCACGAACGCTTCAATCAGCCCAATTGAGGGGATGACGACGCGACACGCTTGCTTGGTGTCGAGCCGGAGAGCATCGCGCATCGAGCGCTCAATTGCGCCTGAAGGGGGGCTGATCAACAAGGACGTGGGCGAACGACGGCCGTTGACCTACTAGCTGCTTGATGTATGGTATACCAAATCCAAAACGCAGGGATGGTGCAGTTCCGAAATAAGCACCGCATGGGGAGCCGACTGAGCTGTGTCGATAAGCAGCAAATTGACGCGCATCAGTGCGAATTTCACGCTGAAAGATCACACCTATGATGTCCTGCGCGCTGCAATTTTGGACATGGACATCTACAAAGATGGTGCCGACCTGCGTCTCGATGAGCGGGAGATTGCTGAGCAGCTAGGGATCTCCCGAACGCCGATAAGAGAGGCATTGGCGCGTCTTGCTCAGGACGGATTGGTCGAGATTCAACCGCGCAGGGGCGTATTTGTTATTCGCAAGTCCCTGGACGAGATCCTCGAGATGATCGTCACCTGGGCAGCCCTAGAGAGCATGGCAGCAAGGCTCGCGGTTGGTAGCGCAAGCGATAAGGATCTGCGTGACCTGCGCAAGTTCGCGATGAAGCACAGCGCCGATGCGGCGCGTGCTGATCTCTCGGAATATTCGGAAGCCAACATCCAGTTTCATCAGCGCATCCTGGAATTGTCTGGCTGTTCACTGCTGAAGACAACGGCGGACGGCCTGTTTCAACATATGCATGCCGTGCGGCGTCGAGCGATGGGTGAAGATGACCGCGCGAAACGATCCGTTGTCGACCATATGGAAATCATCGATGCGTTGGAATCGCGCGATGGCGATCTCGCTGATCGTCTCGTGCGGGAGCACACGATGAAGCTGCACGACCATATCCGCGGAACCTGGACACGGCTGGAAAACCTCGGTTCGGGACCCGTTGTCGCCGATTCAAATTGAGTAAGGAAGACCAAGTCCATGACCTCGATCGCCGCCACAACCGCTGAGCATGACGAAGCCATCGAAGAGGTCGCTCTTACCGACGGCTTCCACCTCCTCATCGACGCGTTGAAGCTCAATGGTGTCGAGACGATCTATGGCGTGCCCGGCATTCCCATCACCGACCTCGGTCGGATGATGCAAGAAGAGGGGATGCGCGTTCTGTCGTTCCGCCATGAGCAGAATGCGGGGAATGCCGCTGCAATTGCCGGCTTTCTCACCAAGAAACCGGGGGTCTGTCTGACGGTCTCAGCACCCGGATTTCTCAATGGCCTGACGGCGCTCGCCCATGCCAACACCAATTGCTGGCCGATGATCCTGATTTCCGGCTCGTCCGAGCGCGAAGTCGTCGATCTGATGCAAGGCGACTATGAGGAGATGGATCAACTCGCCATTGCCAAGCCGCTCTGCAAAGCAGCCTATCGCATCCTCCATGCCCAGGATATCGGCATTGGTGTCGCTCGCGCCATTCGGGCCGCGGTTTCTGGCCGTCCCGGCGGTGTCTATCTGGATATTCCCGGCAATTTGCTGGGTCAGGTGATGGACGAGGTCGAGGGGCAAAAGTCTCTCTTTGAAGTCATCGACCCAGCACCGGCGCAAAGACCCTCGTCTGAATCGATTGATCGGGCGCTCGAGGTCATCAAAGGCGCAAAAAGACCGCTGATTATTCTCGGCAAGGGGGCTGCCTATGCGCAGGCCGACGAGGCCGTGCGCGCTTTTGTCGAGACCTCGGGCATTCCCTATTTGCCCATGAGTATGGCCAAGGGCCTGCTGCCCGATACCCATCCGCTATCAGCAGGTCCGGCGCGTTCGTTGGTCCTTAAGGAATCCGACGTCGTGGTCATGGTCGGTGCACGGTTAAATTGGCTGTTGTCGCATGGCAAGGGCAAGCAATGGGGAGAGCCCCATTCGACCAAATTCGTGCAAATCGATATCGAACCCAAGGAAATGGACAGCAATGTTGAGATTGTAGCGCCGGTGGTCGGCGATATCTTCTCCTGTCTGACTGCCTTGACTGATGCGATGGGCGACGGCTGGAAAAAGCCGCCGACCGATTGGACAGAGGCGGTCAATGCCAAGAAAAATGCCAATATCGAACGCATGGCGCCGACGCTCCGTAACAACAGCTCACCCATGAACTACGCCGCCGCACTCGGCTCACTGAAACGGGTGATCGCCGAACGTCCGGACGCCATCCTGGTCAATGAAGGCGCGAACACGCTCGACTTCGCCCGCTCGATCATCGACATGTACAAGCCAAGAAAACGCCTCGATGTCGGTACCTGGGGTGTCATGGGTGTTGGCATGGGATCGGCGATCGCGGCGGCCGTTGAGACGGGCCATCCGGTTCTAGCGGTCGAGGGCGACAGCGCATTCGGTTTTTCCGGTATGGAGATCGAGACGATTTGCCGATACAAGCTGCCGGTCTGCGTGGTGGTCTTCAACAATAACGGCATTTATCGCGGCACCGACCAGAATCGCTCGGGCGGCGAGGATCCCGCTCCAACCGTGTTCGTCGAAAACGCACGTTATGACATGATGATGGAAGCTTTCGGTGGCGTTGGTGTCCATGTTTCAAACCCTGATGAGCTCTATCGCTCCGTGACCGATGCCATGGACAGCGGCAAGCCGACCCTGATCAATGCGGCCATCGATCCCGCCGCTGGCAAGGAAAGTGGTAATATCGGTTCCCTCAACCCCCAAAGCGTCGTCAAAAAGAAGTGAAGCTGTCACAGCATCGACATGGACTGTCCTCGCCGACGGGACCAGTTGATGCTCAGGCTTGGCGGCCCCGAAATTGTAACATCGAACAAGCCAATCTCGTGGTCACACCACACAGGAAGCCCAGATGAAAGCACTTGAAGGCATCAAAATTCTCGACTTCACCCACGTCCAGTCAGGGCCGACCTGCACGCAGTTGCTGGCTTGGTTTGGCGCCGATGTCATCAAGGTCGAGCGGCCCGGCGTCGGGGACGCGACCCGCAAGCAGTTGGTCGACGTGCCGGGTGCGGACTCGCTCTATTTCACCATGCTGAACCACAACAAGCGTTCGATCGAGCTGAACTCGAAAAACGAGACCGGGAAAGAAGTGCTGACCCGGTTGGTTGAGGAATGCGACGTCTTGGTTGAGAATTTCGCGCCGGGTGCTCTCGATCGCATGGGTTTCTCCTGGGAACGAATTCAACAGATCAACCCACGTCTGATCATGGCCTCGATCAAGGGGTTCGGCCCTGGCAAGTATGAGGACTGCAAGGTCTACGAAAACGTGGCGCAATGCGCAGGCGGGTCGGCGTCGACCACAGGCTTCCTCGATGGTCCACCGACGGTGACGGGGGCTCAGATCGGCGATAGCGGTACCGGCCTTCATCTAGCGCTTGGGATCGTCACCGCGCTGTTTCAGCGCGAGAAGAGCGGACGCGGTCAACGGGTCACTTGCGCTATGCAAGACGGTGTCCTGAATCTCGCTCGTGTGAAGATGCGCGATCAGCAACGCCTAGCAGCTGGGCCACTTAAGGAATACTCACAATTCGGCGAAGGCATTCCCTTCGCCGAGGCAACGCCGCGGGCAGGCAACGACAGCGGTGGTGGACAGCCCGGCCGTATCCTGAAGTGTAAGGGATGGGAGCAGGACCCTAATGCCTATACGTACTTCATCATTCAGGCGGCGGTCTGGGAGAAGGTTTGCGACGTGATCGGCGAGCCCGAATGGAAGACGAAAGAGGGATACGCAAAACCGCCGGAGCGGCTCGATAAGCTGAACGAGATCTTCGATCGGATCGAGGAATGGACCATGACCAAGACCAAGTTCGAGGTCATGGATATCTGCAATCCCCTCGATATTCCCGTCGGCCCGATCTTGTCGATGAAGGAGATCTCGGAAGACGAAGGGCTGTTCGCGACCGGGACGATGGTCAAGGTGGACCATCCCGAACGCGGTGAATATTTAAGCGTCGGCTGCCCGATTAAGCTGTCGGATAGTCCTGCCCAGGTGAGGCGCTCGCCGCTATTGGGTGAGCATACCGAGGAAATTCTGACCGATGTACTCGGCTACGGCGGAGACGATCTTGAGCGGGTTATCGATTCCGGCGCTGTCGGTGAGATTAAACGTGATGCGGCGGATTAGGGGATAGATGATGCGTTTGATCGTGATGGGCCAGCAGGCGTTCGGCAAGGACGCGCTAGCTAAGGTCCTCGAGACCGGGACCGACGAGGTTGTGGCGGTCTATTGCGAACCGGATAGGGACGGCAAGCCTGTCGACCCGATCAAGACGTTCGCGCTCGAAAAGGGCCTACCGGTCCATCAGCCCGCCCATTTTAAGGACCAAGAAACGCTGGATCAGCTTGCGAGCTACAACGCTGATCTGATGATAATGGCCTTCGTCAACGTGTTCGTGCCCGAAGCAGCGCGTGACACACCAAAGCATGGTTCGATCTGCTTTCACCCCTCGCTTTTGCCGCTGCATCGCGGCCCATCAGCCGTGAACTGGCCGATCATTATGGGCAGCACACGATCCGGCTTTTCCTGGTTCTATCCGACCGATGGCCTGGACGAAGGCGACGTGCTTTTGAACTGGCAGTGCGAGATCGGTCCCGATGACACTGTCATCGACCTCTATTTCAAGAAGATCTATCCCGCCGCCATTGAGTCTGTTCCTGAGGTCTGCGACCTCTTCCGATCCGGCAATCCGCCCCACATCGGACAGGACGATAGCCAGGCCACTTACGAGCGCCGCTGCACGAAGAAACATGCGGCGATCGATTGGCATAAACCAGTCGGCCAGGTCTACAATCTCATCCGTGGCACCAATCCGGCACCAGGTGCCTGGACCACCTTCGACGGCGCCGAACTCAGCATTTTCGACAGTGCACGCGTTGACGGCGATGGTGTATCCGGTCGGGTCATTGAGGTTTCGGACGATGGGGTCACTGTACAGTGTATCGGCGGCCGCATTCTGTTGAAGCGTGTCCGGCCGGCTGGCGGAGACAAACAACCCGCTTCCGCCTGGGCAGCGGCAAGCGGGCTCCAAGCGGGTGATACACTAGGGGCATCATAGGCGAGGACTCGATTAGGCGCCTAAATAACGAAACAGGACAACGAACATGGCCATCAAAACCGATATCGAAATTGCGCGCGATGCGGCGATGATGCCGGTCGCCGAGATAGGCGACCGGCTCGACATCCCTAGCGACCAGCTTCTGCAATATGGCCCGCACAAGGCCAAGCTCTCAATGGACTATGTGAAGTCCTTGGCCGATCGTCCGAACGGCAAGCTCATTCTCACGACGGCCGTGACGCCGACGCCGGCTGGCGAAGGCAAGACCACAACCACCGTCGGTCTCGGCGACGGTTTGAATAAAATCGGCAAAAAGGCCGCGATTTGTCTTCGTGAACCCTCGCTCGGCCCTTGCTTCGGCATGAAGGGCGGCGCCGCTGGCGGTGGCTATGCTCAAGTGGTGCCGATGGAGGACATCAACCTCCATTTTACCGGCGATTTTCACGCGATCGGCATCGCCCATAATCTTCTTTCCGCTCTGATTGATAATCACATTTATTGGGGCCATGAGCCCGCGATCGACAGCCGTCGCATCGCCTGGAAACGCGTGGTCGATATGAACGATCGCGCCCTTCGTCAGATCACCAATTCGCTCGGTGGGGTTGCCAACGGATTTCCGCGCGAAGATGGCTTTGACATCGTGGTTGCTTCGGAAATCATGGCGATTTTCTGTCTGGCGACAGACCTGAACGATCTGGTCGATCGGCTCGGCAAGATTGTGATCGGTCAGAACCGGAAGCGTGAGCCCATTTATGCGAAAGACGTTAAAGGGCCCGGACCCATGTCCGTCCTTCTGAAAGAGGCCCTTGCGCCAAACCTGGTTCAGACGCTCGAAAACAACCCGGCCTTTGTCCACGGCGGCCCGTTTGCCAATATCGCCCATGGTTGCAATACAGTGATCGCGACCCAGACTGCTCTTAAACTGGCGGATTATGTCGTGACCGAAGCAGGCTTCGGTGCTGATCTCGGTGCGGAGAAATTCTTCAACATTAAATGCCGAAAGGCTGGACTCAAACCGGACGCCGCTGTGATCGTCGCAACGGTTCGAGCCCTCAAGATGCATGGCGGTGTCAAGAAAGATGATCTCGGCACGGAAAACGTCGCAGCGGTTCAGGAAGGCTGCTCTAACCTGATCCGCCACATTCGAAATGTTAAATCCTTCGGTGTGCCCGTCACGGTTTCGATCAATCAGTTCATCACCGATACCGATGCGGAACTTGCAGCTGTCAAGGCAGCAGCAGAAGGTGAAGGTGTCAAAGCGTTTGTTGCTAGTCACTGGGCGAATGGCGGTGCTGGCACTGAGGAACTCGCGCATCATGTCGTCGAACTTGCCGACAGCGGCGAGGCTGACTTCCGACCGCTTTACCCCGATGACATGCCACTTCGTGACAAGGTCGAGACCATCGTCAAGAAGATCTATGGCGGTGACGGGATCACCTGTGATGGCGCAATCGAGAAACGTTTCGAGGAACTCCAAAAGGACTATGGCCACTTCCCGGTCTGCATGGCCAAGACTCAGTATAGTTTTTCGACCGATCCGGACCTAAAAGGCGCGCCTTCGGGTTTCACCGTGCCGATCCGTGAGCTTCGCCTATCGAACGGTGCCGAGTTCATCGTTGCAGTCACCGGCGCGATCATGACGATGCCCGGTCTGCCACGTATCCCTTCGGCCAATAACATTTACTTGAATGAGGACGGACAAATCGAAGGGTTGTTCTAGGACGACAGTAATAGAAAAGGGAGGATATCTCTTTAAGGGAATGCCGACGCCAACTTGGCGAAGGTTCAAGAGACCAGCCGGGAAAAAAAAGCATGAACCGGTTGGAGACGAGGTTTAACGAGGAAAAAGAAGAAGAGGGAGACAGAAGTTGATGACAAAGAAAGGTTTGCTCCTCGGCACAACGCTTGCCGTTGGTCTTGGTGGCGGTCTCGCCGATGAGGCGTTCGCCGAATGGTCACCGAAGAAGCCGGTGGAATTCATCATCATGGCAGGCACCGGCGGTGGCGCCGATCAGATCGCTCGTCTGCTGCAGGGTTTGATCGAGCAGAAGGATCTGTCGCCAAGGCCCTTTATTCCGATCAACAAGCCGGGTGGTTCCGGGGCCGAAGCACTTGCTTATATGAAGGGCAAGGCCGGTGACGATCACACCATCTTGGTAACGCTGAATAGCTTCTACACCACGCCGATCATTCAGGACGGTCTTGGTATCGACATCACCGAATTCACCCCGATCGGCCGTATGGCGCTCGACACGTTTCTCCTCTGGGTGAACACGTCAAACGAGGACATCACCGACCTTGATAGCTATGTCGCCGCGGTTTCGGCCAAGGGCAAGGAGTGGAATGTCGGTGGCACCGGATCCGGCCAGGAAGACAGCATCTTGACCGCGATGATGGAAGCTGAGTTCGGCTATGACGTCACCTACATTCCGTTCGAAGGCGGCGGCAAGGTGGCTGCAGCGTTGGTCGGTAATCAAATCGACAGCACGGTCAATAACCCAGCCGAGCAGAATGAATTCATGCGTGCGGGCGACACCAAGCCATTGGTGCAGTTTACTGCCGAGCGTATGGCAGCCTATCCCGACATTCCGACCGCAAAGGAACTCGGCCACGACATCGAGTATTACATGCAGCGCTCGATCAACGGACCTCCAGGCATGTCGGCCGAGGCACAGGAATGGTACATCAACCTCTTTCAGACCCTCTACGAGTCCGAGGAGTGGCAGCAATTCTGCGTCGATGACGGTCTGTTCTGCGAGGAGTGGGTCGCCGGCGCAGATCTCGCCGCGTTCCATGCCGCTCAATTCGATCGTCATGAGAAGCTGATCTCGGAGGTTGGCGCAGACGCGATCACGTCTGAGTAAACCGATCATGTACTGACCGGGACGACTCCTTGGAGCCGTCCCGGTCAATCGTCTCGAAGGTATTTCCTCATAGCGAACTGGCGTGACGGAGCGATGACATGACCGTGCGCACTGCTGAACTCTTGATGGCAGTATTGATGGCGTTGCTGTCGATAACCTTCATGATCAAGAGCGCTGAGCTCAACATTGGTTGGGTCTCGGAACGGGGCCCAGGCGCTGGAGCTTGGCCGTTCTGGCTTGCGACCGGCATGTTGATTTGCTGTATCGCGACCATTGTTCGCTGGTTCATGCGGGCAACGCCCGAAAGCCGATCGACGGCGAGCTTCATTTCGTCGTCAGCGCTAACGATGGTCAGCTTGACCGTCATCGCGCTCGCCCTGCTGCTGCTGCTGACACCCTGGATCAGCATCTACCTCGCTCTGATGCTGTTTCTCGTCTTTTACTTGAAGGTCATGGGCGGCCATAGCTGGGGCATGACGCTCGCGATCACGATTGCGATGCCGGTTGTGGTCTTTTGCCTCTTCGAATGGGCGCTGACCATAAGCTTGCCGAAAGGCATTTCCATTATCGAAGAAGTGCTGTTCTACCCGCTCTACGACTTGATCTACTGAGCTTAAGAGCAGGTCTGGAGGACGCGACATGGAAGACATTCTCGGCCATCTGATCGGTGGCTTCGGCGAAGCCCTTCAGCCAATCAACCTGTTCATGCTGGTGGTTGGCGTGATGGTCGGCCTTTTTGTCGGTGCCTTGCCCGGCTTAGGCTCCGTGAACGGCGTTGCTATCCTCCTTCCACTCACGTTCTTGGTACCGCCAAACGCGGCGATCATCTTTCTAGCCGCCATCTATTATGGCGCAATGTATGGCGGTGCCATCAGCTCGGTGACGCTCGGCATACCCGGCGCGTCGACCGCAGTCGCGACGGTGTTTGACGGCCGACCGCTGGCAACCAAAGGCAAGGCTGATGTCGCGCTGGTCACAGCAGCGACTGCTTCTTTTATCGGCGGCACCATCTCCGTCGTGTTGTTCACCCTGTTCGCGCCACCGCTCGCCGAGTTTGCCCTCCGCTTCGGCCCGCCCGAAGAGTTCGCTTTGATGCTATTAGCATTCGCGACCTTTGTCGGTTTGGGCTCGGACGACATCCCGAAGACCGTCTTCTCGATCTTGATCGGCCTGGTGCTTGCAACCATCGGTCTCGACATCATCAGTGGCCAGCCGCGTCTAATTTTCATGGACCTTCCGGGCTTCATGCACGGGATCAATTTCTTGGTACTGGCGATCGGTATCTACGGCATCGGCGAGATGCTTTGGACGCTTGAGCAAACCGGTGGCAATGTCATCGTGCACAAGGTGAAGACGACCTTTGCCGGCATTATGCGCAGCATTGCCGACTTCAAGAATTATCTCGGTACCACGTCCGCGAGTGGCCTTCTCGGTTACTTCGTCGGCATGTTGCCGGCAGCAGGGGCAACGCCTGCTTCTCTCATGGCTTATGGTCTGACCAAGACCTTCGCGAAGGATGGCGATAGCTTCGGCAAAGGTAATCCTGCAGGCGTCGCAGCACCAGAGAGTGCCAACAACGCCGCCTCCACTGGCTCGATGCTGCCGATGCTGACCTTGGGCATTCCGGGCTCGCCGACAACGGCCATTCTCTTGGGCGGTATGATCATCTGGGGTCTAAGGCCGGGACCCCTTCTGTTCACCGAGCATCCAGATTTCGTCTGGGGATTGATCGGCTCGCTCTACATCGCCAATGTTTTCAGCCTTGTCATCAATCTCGCTTTCATTCCGATCTTCGTGCGCGTGCTTACCATGCCGTTCACGATCCTTGCGCCGGTCATCTTCACGCTCTGTATTGTTGGTGGCTATGCGCCGACTCAGACCATGCACGATCTGTGGCTGATGCTCATCTTTGGCGTGGTCGGCTACTTGTTGCGCAAGCTGGACTACCCTGTGGCACCGGCGGTGCTTGCCATCGTTCTCGGGCCTATTGCCGAACCCTCCATGCGCCAGTCGCTCCTCCTGTCCCAGGGCGATCCGACGATCTTCTTCACGCGGCCCATTAGCGGCTTGATCATGGTGATTGCGATCATTCTGATCTTGCTACCGCTTATCAAGATGATCCGGGACGGCAGGCGCGGTAAAGGAGCAGAAGCCCCTGCGGGTTCATAGCTGATTGGTAGGACGTTGGGGCTACGTCATATCGCTTAGATGACGACGTGTCGTTGCGATCTAGAGCGTGCTCTATCGAGTGATCAGGGCCACAGGTTCATGAGCGTGTCGCCGCAGTCTTCTCGTCACCTCGCAATGTTATGCTTTAGCGTCCTTTAGCGCGGGATGGCAGCGAAGCCGATCAGGTTCAAACCTCGCCCATCTCTCGAGCGCCCATCATGTCCTTGATGGCTCTCATGGCCTTTTGCAGCGCCGTCTCGACCGTAACTCGAGCCGTATCGAACCGGGAGGACGGAATCGGCACTGAGATGGCATGAAGATCGCCTGCCCAGTCTTTGAACGCAAATCCAATAGCCGAAATTCCTGACGTATGCTCCTCGAGATCATAAGCTAAGCCTTGAGTTCTTATGTCTTTCAACCTCGCCATCATCGACACGATAGAGCCTTCCCTATCGCTGCTATCCCATTCCCGCTCGACCAATTGCTGGGCCACGTTCTCAGGCAACTGCGCAAGGCAAGCCCGGCCGTTGGCGGTTGTTGTTAGTGGGAAAACCTCGCCGACAAAAGAAACGGTGCGCAAGCGATGCAGACCCGGTACCTGATCAAGGAAGATCATACTGTCCCCCCGCAAAACAGACAGATCTGTGGTCTCCCCTGTCGCTTCCGTGAGGTCCGCTAGGACGGGACGGCATTGCTCGACAGTACTGTAGCGAGCCGCTTCAGCCAGCGAGCCGAGTTCCGGGCCTAGTCTGACGCCACCGCCCTTTGAGCCGCTGATAACGAGACGCTCGGAAACGAGGGCCCCTATGATCCGTTGCACCGTTGATCGTGGTAACGCAACGCGCTCTGCGATCTGACCAAGGCTCATGCCGCTCGGGTTGTCCCGGAGTGTGCGCAGGATCGCTGCAGCACGAGCGATCACCTGGATGCCGCTGCGCTCAGCTGTATTCGCCGTTTCAGTCACTGTTGCTGCCCATCCTTCGCTAGCAGGCGCCGTCAAATGTGCACCGACTTCCATCTAGTTGAACCGCAATACGATACAAGAGTTTTGTATTGAGAAAAGTATTGACCACGATGCAGTCAATCTGTATCGCTATATAGGACAAATAAGATGCGTTGGCAATCTGAAACCAAGTGACGCTAGGTCGCCGGCAGAACAGGGAGTGGCATGCGATGGTCCAGATTCGTGGGATCGAGTTTCAGGCGAATACCGACAACGATATGGGGCTCGAGTTCTACAATCTCAGCCATCGCTACGGCTTCCAATGCCCGAACTGGCCCTACTTCGCTGACGTACAAATCGATCGGAAACACTACATGGCGAAGTCGGGGGTGCTGAGCCAGACCATCACCACGACCATGCATGTGACCACCCACATTGATGCGCCGGCCCATGTGGTGCAGGGGACGCCCTTCATCGATGAGGTGCCCCTGCCACACTTTTTTGGCTCGGGTCTGGTGGTATCGATTCCGAAGAAGAAGTGGGAGCAGATTACCGGCGACGATCTCGAGAAGGCCTGTGGGCATGCGATCCGTAAGAACGACGTCCTGATCATCAATACCGGCTGGCACAAGCAGTATGAAGACGGTGATTACTTTCCCTATTGCCCTGGCCTCGTACCTTCCGCTGCCGACTGGATGGTCGACAAGGGCATCAAGGTGGTCGGTCACGACACCCAAGCGAACGATCATCCCTTAGCAACGGCCATTGGTCCGCAGCGAAACGGCCCCATCTTGCCGCATCTGGAATCGGAGTATCGGGAGTGGTCCGGTGGGCGCGGTTGGGAAGAAGATTTTCCTGAGTGGGAGCCGGTACACAACAAGCTCTTCAGCAACGGCATCCTCGGCATCGAAAATGTTGGTGGCGACCTGGATGCGGTGACGGGTAAGCGCTGCACCTTTGCCTTCTTCCCTTGGAACTGGGATCGCGGTGACGGCTGTATCATCCGCCTGGTTGCCATCATCGACAAAGGTCAAACCTACCGCATCGAGGCCGGCGACGATTTCTGATGCCCGCCGTCGCAGGCATTTCCTAATCGCATCCTTGAGGAAAAGAGCCATGCATCTGAAACGTTTTGAGGACGCGAAGGTTTATGAAGCACCCAATCATTTCGGTGTGGTTGGCCTTCGCTTACAGGGATTCGAGGACGGCGGGCCGACCAACCAGTGGGTGGGCTTAAGCCAGTTTCTTCCTGGTGGTGGGGCAGGGCCGGACTCGACGCCTTTCGAGAAGGTCTATGTGGTGCTGGACGGTGAAATGACCGTTATCGTGGATGGTAACGAAACCGTTCTCGGCAAGTATGACAGCTGCACTATCGCGCCTGATGAAGTTCGAAAGATCGAGAACCGTAGGAATGACGTCTGCACCATGCTCGTCGTCATCCCCTATCCGCCGGAGGTCACGAAATGACCGCCATGGCCGATCCGATGTCGATGTTCGAGGTCAAGAATAGGGTCGCTTTAATCACGGGCGCATCGGGTGCATTCGGTATGGTGGCGGCCCGTGTCCTGGCCGCCGCTGGCTGTCAATTGGTATTAGCCGCCGGCAATCTGAAAGCGCTCAATGAGATCGCTGATGAGTGCCGCGGCATGGGCGCAGCGGTAACGGCGATCAACACCCGCCCAGAGGACGAGCAATCCTGTAACGATCTGGTTGCCCAAGCGGTCGAAGACTATGGGAGGCTCGATATTCTGGTCGTGGCATCCGGCATGAATAAGGTTGCTCTGATCAACGACATGGCGCCCGAAACATTCACGTCGGTCATGGATGCCAATGTCACCCAAAGTTGGCTCCTGGCACGCGCCGCTGCCGGACAAATGAAGATGCAAGGCGATGGCGGCAAGATCGTACTCGTCTCTTCGGCGCGCGGGCTTCTTGGTCATCCAGCAGGGTATACCGCCTATTGTGCGTCCAAAGCGGCCGTCGATGGCATCACCAAGGCGCTCGGCTGCGAGCTTGGGCCGACTGGGATCACGGTGAACGCCATTGCCCCCACGGTGTTTCGCTCGCCTTTGACCGCTTGGATGTTCGAGGACACCGAGAAAGCGAAGACGGTACGCACGGGCTTCCTCGCCCGTGTGCCCAAAGGACGCCTGGGTGAGCCAGAAGACTTGGCGGGGCCACTTCTCTTTCTCGCCTCGAACGCGTCTGACTTCTATACCGGCCATATTCTCTATGCCGATGGCGGATATACGGCGGGCTGAGCCGTGGCGGAGTTCCACCAGATCGCTGTCATTGGGGCCGGGCTGATGGGCCACGGTATCGCCCTTACGCTTGCCCGTGCCGGTCATCAAGTTGCGATCTCCGATCCTTCGGAGCGTGTCTTGGGCAGCGTGCGAGAGCGCATATCGGCGAGCCTGGGCGCCCTCGGTGCCGACGGCAAAGAGATTGCCGAGACCTTGAGCCGGATCGAGCTTCATAACGCCACGGCTAACGCGGTCAGCGATGCAGCCTTTGTCTTCGAAGCAGCGCCAGAAAAGCTGCCGCTGAAACGGACGCTCTTTGCCGATATAGAGGCACATGCTCCTGATCATGCCGTGCTCGCGTCGAACACGTCGGTCATTCCCATCACGAAGATCATGAAAGGACTCGCACGTCGTGAGCGGGCGCTTGGGACCCACTGGTGGAACCCGCCGCATATGATTCCCCTAGTCGAAGTCGTGAAAACCGAATGGACAGATCGTGGGATCGCCCAATCGATGTGCGACCTCCTGAAACGGGTCGGCAAAATGCCGGTGATGGTTGAAAAGGACGTGCCAGGGTTCATTGGCAATCGCCTCCAACATGCTCTTTGGCGCGAAGCGATCAGTCTCGTCGAGAACGGCGTTTGCGATGCTGAGGCTGTCGATACCGTGATCAAGTCGAGCTTTGGACGCCGTCTTGCCGTCCTGGGTCCGCTGGAGAACGCTGATCTCGTGGGTACAGACCTGACGCTCGACATCCACGAGAATGTGCTTTTCGACCTTGAGAGCAGGCCTGCGCCGTCGCCCTATCTGAAACAGCTCGTCGCCGATGGGCGACTTGGGATGAAATCCGGAAGGGGCTTTAGAACCTGGACAAACGATGAGGCGGCAGCGGTTCGAAAACGCGTGAGCCGCCATCTAACGCGGTTGAATGACATTCTTCTCGATTGAGAGAGCATCTCGGCAGTAATGCCAGTCAAGGGAGGTCAATATGAAATCGACATTTCGCAAACCTTCGCGTCGCGGATTTTTGGCAGGTGGCGCAGCTGCGCTAACGGCACCGGCCATCCTTCGAACCACCCGCGCTTATGCCGCTGATCCAACACTTCGAGTTGGGCATGTTAGTCCACGCACTGGTCCGCTGGCAGGGTTTGCAGAGGCTGACGACTATGTGCTGCAGGCGATCACAGAGATGTTTGCTGCCGGTCTGGAGAACAATGGAAAGACCTGGACCGTCGAGATCATCTCGAAGGACAGTCAGTCCAACCCGAACCGCGCTGCTGAGGTCGCCGCAGATCTGATTCTGGGTGATGAAGTCGACATCATCGTCGCCGCATCGACGCCGGACACTGTCAATCCTGTTTCGGATCAGGCCGAGGTCAACGAGGTGCCCTGCATCACCACCGACTGCCCTTGGCAACCCTATTTCTTCGGACGCAGCGGTGTTCCGGGTGAAGGTTTTGAGAGCACCTATCATTTCTTCTGGGGTTTGGAAGACGTCATAGGCGCCTTCCTCGACATGTGGGATAAAAGTGGTGCGGCCAAGACCGTCGGCGGTCTTTTCCCCAATGATGCTGACGGCAATGCCTGGGGGGATCCAGAGCTCGGTCTGCCGAAACCGTTGGCTGAAGCAGGCTATACCTTGACCGATCCAGGTCGCTACCAGCCGCTTTCCGACGATTTTTCCAACCAGATCGCAGCCTTCAAGTCGGCTGGTTGTGAGATCATAACCGGCAATATGATCCCGCCCGATTTTGCGACATTCTGGGCGCAGTCCGCACAACAGGGCTTTGCACCCAAGGTTGTCACGATTGGCAAGGCTCTGTTGTTCCCGTCAGTGATCGGATCTCTAGGTGAGCGCGGTGACGGGTTGAGCACCGAGGTCTGGTGGTCTCCCAATCATCCGTTTGCATCGTCGCTGACCGGCGCGACGGCAGGAGAGCTTGCCGAGGGTTACGTCAAAGCGTCTGGGCGCCCTTGGACTCAGCCGATCGGTTTCAAGCATGCGCTCTTCGAGGTCGTAGCCGACGTCATCAAGAGGGCGGAAGATCTCGAAGACCCTGCCGCCATTGTTGAGGCCATTGTCACCACGGATCTCAACACCATTGTCGGACCGGTCAATTGGGCAAACGGGCCCATCAACAATGTCACCAAGACCCCGTTGGTTGGCGGTCAATGGCAGCAGGAAGGGGATGGCTTTGACTTGAAGATCGTCGCGAACTCGGCTGCCCCGGAGATTCCGTTGACGGGCGATCTGAAGCTTCTCTGATGCGCTGAACCGCGACCACGACACGCGAGGACGCGCAGACCTGGCCACCAATGGGGCAGAGATGGCTACAATTCTGAGATTGGAGCAGTTGGCGAAATCATTCGGAGCCGTAACGGTCGCCGATGACCTCTCTTATGAATTGGCCGCAGGCGAAGCGTTGGGTGTGATTGGCCCGAATGGTGCCGGCAAGACGTCGATGTTCAACCTGATCACCGGCACACTTTCCCCTGATCACGGCCGGGTTCATTTTGCCGGTCAAGATGTGACGGGGCTGAGCGCTGCGCGACGATGCCGCCTGGGTATGGCGCGCAGCTTTCAGATCCCGCAGCCTTTTTCTGGCATGACCGTCTTCGAGAACGCGATGATCGCGGCGACACAGGCAGCCGGTCTGTCCGGGAGAGAGGCCGAAGATCATTGCCTCTCGGTGCTGGATCAAACGGATCTTCTGGACAAAGCGAATACGCTCGCTGGCGGCCTCACGCTTCTTCAGCGGAAACGGCTTGAGTTGACACGAGCCCTTTGCGCCAAACCCAAACTCTTGCTGCTGGACGAGATTGCTGGTGGGCTGACGGAGGCTGAGTGCACCTCGCTCGTGCAGACGATCAAGGACATTCGAGGCCGAGGCGTATCGATCGTTTGGATCGAGCATGTTGTGCATGCGCTCCTCGCGGTCGTCGACCGGCTGATTGTCATCGATTTCGGTAAGAAAATCGCTGAAGGCGAGCCAGAGGCCATCATGCAGAGTCCAGACGTGCAGGAAATTTATCTCGGGATCGAAGTTGATGCCTGATCCCATCCTCACAATTGAGGGCCTCGATGCGCATTACGGCGATTTTCAAGCGCTCTACGATCTCAATATGAGCGTCGCCGAGGGCGAAGTCCTTGCCATCATCGGCGCCAATGGCGCCGGCAAGACCACACTTTTGCGCTCGATCTCGGGGTTGATCCGTAACGACGCCGACCAAATCACCTATCGAGGCGAGGCAATCGGTGCGCTCAGGGCCGATCAAGTGGCGATGCGTGGCATCGCACTCGTCCCAGAAGGACGTCAACTTTTCCCGTCGCTCTCCGTCGAAGAGAACCTCCTTATTGGTGGGCAGGTTGGCCGCAGCGGACCCTGGTCTTTGGGCGCTGTCTTCCAGCTTTTTCCCATTCTTGAAGAGCGGAGAGCCGTGCCCTCGACGTCGCTTTCCGGTGGGCAGCAGCAAATGGTTGCGATCGGAAGAGCCCTCATGGCCAATCCTGATCTCCTCCTGTTTGACGAGATCAGCCTTGGGCTCGCGCCGGTGATCATCAAGTCGATTTACGAGGCCTTGCCAGGCATTGTCGGTGGCGGCATGAGCGCCGTGATTGTCGAACAGGACATCACAAAGGCGCTGTCCGTCTCATCACGTGTCTATTGCCTGCAGGAGGGACGCATCTCCCTCGAATCGGCGTCCGCCACGGTGTCACGCGAAGACATTTCTCATGCTTATTTCGGGATCGCCTGATCATGGAATGGCTGAACGCGCTCGTCCAAGGAACGCTACTTGGGGGGCTCTATGCTCTCTTTGCAGCTGGGCTATCGCTCATCTTCGGGGTCATGCGCCTCGTCAACATCGCGCATGGCGATCTGATCGTGCTCGCCGCCTATCTCGGGCTGACCACCTCGATCGTTCTCGGTTTGCATCCCGTCTTGGCCCTGATCGTCGTCGTGCCTCTTATGGCTATTGTCGGCTATGCCTTGCAACGTGGTGTCCTCAATCAGACCTTGGGTGATGACATTCTTCCACCGCTCTTGGTGACCTTTGGACTCTCAGTCATTATCCAGAATGCATTGCTGGAAACCTACTCCGCCGATCCCCAAAAGATGGATGCTGGTGTCTTGGAGACTGCGAGCCTCGATCTCGGCGGCTTGTCACTCGGCGTATTGCCGCTTTTGACCTTCGCCGTCGCCGTTCTAATCATCGCATCGCTGCAATGGATCTTCTACCGCACAGGACTGGGGCGGGCATTCCGTGCGGTCTCTGACAATCAGGACATCGCGCAGCTGATGGGTCTGAACCGACGCCATGTCTTCGGTTTGGCCATGGCGCTATCGCTCGCTGTCACCGCCGTGGCGGGCATTCTTTTGGGTATTCGGACGAGCTTTGATCCCTCGATCGGGGGTGGGCGGCTCATCTTCGGATTCGAGGCTGTGATCATCGGTGGGCTCGGCAATCTCTGGGGCACGCTTGCGGGCGGCGTTATTCTCGGTGTTGCTCAGACCATCGGCGCGAAGATTGACCCTGGCTGGCAGCTGTTGGCCGGGCACATCGCGTTCCTCCTCATTCTCGCCGTCAAACCGAATGGCCTTTTTCCAAGGGTGTCGGGATGAGCTATCAAGACGTCGATGTTACTCGGAACTCAAAAGCCGCCAGGATAGCCGGAATATTGGGGGCCTTCGTTCTCATCATGCTGATCACGGCACCCTGGTGGGCCGGGCGCGCTGATCTGCGTTTGATGGGCGAACTCTTCTTGTACCTGTCGCTTGCCAGCCTTTGGAACCTCATGGCCGGCTATGCAGGGCTGGTCTCGGTGGGCCAGCAGGCCTATGTCGGCTTTGGCGGCTATATGCTGTTTGCCCTGACGATCCTCTTAGGATTGCATCCTCTCCTCGCCATCGCTGCAGCGGGCGTCTTCGGCGCACTGGCGTCCATTCCAGTTGCCACGCTCATTTTTCGGCTACGTGGCGCTTACTTCGCCATCGGCACCTGGGTCATCGCCGAAGTGTTCCGGCTCAGCTTCGCGCAAATCTCCGCGCTAGGTGGTGGCTCGGGATCGTCCTTGCCTGTGGGCATCGTAAAGTCGCTCGCTGGATCACGCTCCGCGCGCGAGTCGCTGAGTTATTGGCTGGCGCTCGGTGCTGCCGTGCTGGTAGTCACCGCGGTTTATCTATTCTTGCGCTCCCGACAAGGGCTCGCGCTCACCGCTATCCGTGACAATGAGCTGGCTGCAGGGTCGCTCGGCATCGACATTTGGCGAACCAAGTTCGTCGTCTATGTCGTGACCTCGGCCCTTACCGCAATGGTCGGCGCCCTGATTTTTCTCCAGAAACTGCGGATCTCACCTGATGCCGCCTTTTCGGTAAATGATTGGACGGCGTTCGTCATTTTCATCGTGGTGATCGGCGGTATCGGTACCATCGAAGGTCCGATCATCGGTACGCTCATCTTTTTTGCCCTTCGCGAAACGCTTGCCGATCTCGGTACGATTTACCTGATGGTGCTCGGCCTGGTGGCTATCGTCGTCATGCTCAGGGCGCCTAAGGGTGTCTGGGGTTTCATTCGTGCTCGTTTCGACACGCAACTGTTTCCGCTCACCTATCGCGTGGTGCGCGTAAACGCCACCAAGGGACTCTGACCATGGCACGCAGGCAGAAGACCGTGATCACTTGTGCGATTACGGGTGCCATTCACACGCCGACTATGTCCGGGGCGCTTCCTTTTACCCCCGATGACATCGCCAGTCAGGCGGTAGCAGCGGCCGAAGCTGGCGCGTCGGTCTTGCATCTGCACGCGAGAAATCCGCATGATGGGTCGGTATCGCTCGATCCCGAACACTTCGCCGCATTCCTGCCGCGAATTAAACAAGCGACCGATGCCGTCGTGAATATCTCCACCGGCGGCAGTCTGAAGACGGCGATCGAAGATCGGATCGCACCGGCTAAGCGCTTTTCTCCAGAAATGTGCTCGCTCAACATGGGTTCGATGAACTTCTCCTTCCATCCGCTCGCCAAGCGCTACGACAATTGGACGTTCGACTGGGAGAAGGACTATGTCGAGAGTTCCGATGGGTACATTTTTCGCAACACGTTTCGGGATATCGGAACCGTTGCCGAAAGCCTTAACCCTCATGACATCAAGTTCGAACACGAGTGCTACGACGTCGGGCACCTCTACAATCTCAAATTCTGCATGGACACTGGTCTCTTCAAGCCACCGATCTTCATTCAATTCATCTTCGGCATTCTCGGTGGCATCGGGCCTGAGGTCGACAATCTGATCTTCATGAAACGTACCGCAGATCGTCTGTTCGGCGAGGACTACCGCTGGTCTGTGCTCGGCGCTGGCGGTGCGCAGATGCCGCTTGCAACGACCGCTAGCCAAATGGGTGGCAATGTCCGCGTCGGACTCGAGGACAGTCTGTTCATCGCACGCGGCAAGCTCGCCGAAAACAATGCACAGCAGGTCGCCAAGATCAGACGGATCGTCGAGGAGTTGGGTCATGACATCGCAACGCCCGAGGAAACCCGAGAGATGCTGGCACTGAAGGGAGGGGATCGGGTAGCGTTTTAAAGCTTTCCTCGACTTTGACCCAGCTGAAGGACATGCTGTCAGAAAACAAAAATCGCAAAAATCAGGGAGAAACGACATGAAGCATTTGGTCAGATCTTTGTTATGTGGTGTCTTGCTTATCGGCATGTCAGGCATTGCAGACGCTCAGACAAGGCTGCTCGTCAATTGCTTCTGGCCGCCACAGCACTACGTCTGCCAGTCCGTTCTGCCGACTTGGCTTAAAGAGGTCGAGGAAGCGACAGAAGGACGAGTCACAGGCATCATTCCGCCAAAATCTTTGGCGGCGCCGCCGGAGCAGTTGAATGCTGTCGAAAAAGGCATCGCGGATGTCGCTCCTCAATTCAACGGTCTGATCCAAGGGCGTGTCACAGGGCCGCTGGTCGCGATGAACCCCTTTATCGCGACAACCGATGCGCCTGCCATGTCAGAGGCGTTGTGGGAGACCCGCAATCAATTCTTTCCTGACGAGATGGAGAGCGCTCATCTCCTTTCGCTTTGGGTGATCACGCCCGCCGAACTCTACAGTCAGACCGACACGCCTCTGACGTCGATGGATGACCTGAAATCGCGAAAGATCTGGGCGCTACCGGGCGCTCTGGCAGCGACGATGAAGGCGATTGGTGCCGGTGTCGTCTCCGGGCCTGCCGTTCAGGCAAACGAAATCATCACCCGTGGCGTCGTTGACGCCCATATCGGCCTCAGCCCAACGGCGGTGCGGGATTTCCGTCTAATCCCCTATACCAAATCGATGACGAAGTTCAGCGACTCGATCTACTCCACAAGCTTTTCTCTGGTGATGAACAAGGACAAATGGGCCGAGATCTCACCCGAAGATCAAGAAGCGATCATGAACGTCAGCGGACCCCACTTTGGCCGCATGGCGGCAGGCCATTGGGTCGAAGCCGATCAAACCGCGCTGGTCGAATTCGAGAAAGCTGGCATCGAGATCATCGACGCCGAGCCTGCCTTCGAGGAGGCCTTCAAGGAGGCGGCATCTGCCGTGACCGAGCAATGGATCGCAAAGGCTAATGAGGCTGGAATCGACGGTCAGGCGGCCTATGACTTCTATGTTTCGAGGGTGCAGGAACTCTCGAAGTGACCAAAGGAATCCGGCCCAGCCTCTCGGCATACGCCGAGAGGCTCTTAGGCTGGCTCCTTCCCCTGATGAGGCTAGCCTCGGCGGCCCTTCTGTTGGCTATGATGATTCTCACCTTCGTCGATGTCGTCGGTCGGTATGTTTTTACTGCCCCCGTCTTCGGCGCAGCGGAGATGATCCAATTTCTTCTGGCGATGACGATTTTCGCTGGCCTCGCCTTGGTGAATGCGTCCGACGATCACATCAGTGTCGATTTGTTTGACCGTCCGCTAAGCCGCCTGCTTCCGAGGCTGCGTCCAGTGCTGATCCAGCTGTTTTCTCTCATCGCCATGATGATCATCGCCTTCCAACTCACTGAATTTGCCATCGAGGCAAAGCAAAACGACCGAATCACCGTTGTCCTGGAATGGCCGCTCGCTGCTGTCGCCTTTGCCATTGCCGGCCTGTCATGCCTAAGCCTAGTGGCCCAGATCCTCGGCCTTGTTTCTCGATCGTCAACCGCAACTGGTGAGGGATCCTCCGGGCTATGACAACGGCGCTGCTCGGATTTGCTGTCTTGCTGGGCCTCTGCTTTTTCGGCTTTCGCATCGGCTACGCGACGCTGATCGTCGGGCTGGTTGGCTTTGCGACCGAGCGTGGCTGGTCGGCGGCCTTCGCTATGACCGGCCAGCAGATCATCGAAGACGCGATGAACTACAATCTCAGCGTCATCCCCCTTTTTATCCTCATGGGCGTTTTTATTCACCGCGCGGACATAAGCCGCGACTTGTATGATGCCGCCTATGCTGGGCTTGGCCGGTTTCGTGGCGGCCTCGCGCTCTCCACTGTCGCTGCCTGCGCCGGCTTTTCTGCCGTGTGTGGTTCGTCGCTGGCCACGGCAGCCACCATGACCAAAGTCGCGATGCCGCCGATGCGCGCCTATCGCTACTCGGACAAACTGGCGGCCGGCACCATCGCTGCTGGTGGTACACTTGGGATCATGATCCCTCCATCGGTACCGCTGGTGATCTACGCGATCGTTGCTGAGCAGGATATTGGCGAACTGTTCATGGCGGGTGTTCTCCCAGGCATCCTGTTGGTCTCGCTTTTCATGGCGGCTGTCGCTGTCACGGTACGCCTGGATCCAAGTGCTGGTCCGGCCGGAGACCCGATGGCTGATGAAGATAAAAGGCGGGCGTTCAAAGTCGTTTGGCCGATTATCGGCCTTTTCCTTCTGGTTCTAGGCGGGATCTACGGCCGTATCTTCACACCGACCGAGGCATCCGGCATCGGTGCTTTCGGGGCTGCCGTTATTGCTATCAGTCGCGGTTATCTTCGCACCGTCGAGCAGTGGATCGATACCCTTGTTGAGGCGGCCAAGACAACGGCGGCATTGTTCATCGTTATTTTCGGCGCCTTGGTTTTTGCTCAGTTCATTAACCTCTCAGGCATGCCCTATGATCTGGTCTTTCTTGTCCAAGATCTGGAGCTCTCGCCCACAGGCCTGGTGATCGCGGTTGCGCTGATTGCGGTCCTGATGGGGATGGTCTTTGAATCCATCGGGATCCTGCTTCTGCTGGTCCCCGTGTTCCTGCCAACACTCATCCAGTCCGGTGTGGACATGATCTGGTTTGGTATCATCGTCGTGCTGGTCACCGAATTAGGGCTGATTACCCCGCCGATTGGCATGAATGTCTTCGTGGTCAAATCAGTCCTACCAGATATCAAGCTTGCGAACATCTTTGGAGGCGTGGCGCCCTATATCGTGGCCCTCATCGTGGCCCTGATTCTGTTGTTCATCGCCCCGCAGATCGCGACGTTGCTGCCTAGCCTGATGAGGTGATGCTATGAACACTGTGAAGAACGTCCTGTTCATTATGGCGGACCAGCTTCGCTGGGATTACCTTAGTTGCTACGGCCACCCCAATCTGAAGACACCAAACATCGATAAGCTGGCGAGCCGCGGCCTGCGGTTCGACCGCGCCTATGTGCAATCACCCGTTTGTGGCCCGTCACGAGCGTCGTTTTATACCGGCCGAACTGTCTTCAGTCATGGTGCCACCTGGAACCGAGTGCCATTGCCGATCGGTGAGTTGACCCTCGGTGATTATCTTCGACCAATCGGCGTTCGGACCGCTGTTGTTGGCAAAACCCATATGATGCCGGACAAAGAGGGAATGGCCCGACTCGGGCTTAACGGGAAGACGGAGATTGGTTGCCTCATCAGCCAACCCGGCTTCGATCCCTATGAACGCGACGATGGACTGCACCCAACGCCACTTCTTCGCAAGAGGGGCGGCAAACTTCGCTATAACGACTGGCTACGCGAGCGTGGCTATGAAGGTGAGAACCCCTGGAACGACTATGCCAACTCAGCTGACGGTCCGGACGGTGATGTGCTCTCGGGTTGGTACCTTAAAAACTCCAACCTGCCGGCACGGGTCAAAGAAGAGCATTCCGAAACCGCTTATATGACGATGCGCGCCAGGGACTTCATCAACGAGATGGGCGACGCTCCTTGGCTTTGTCATCTCAGTTACATCAAACCCCATTGGCCCTATATCGCTCCCGCACCCTATCATGACATGTACGGCCCCGAGACCTTTCTTCCCGCGGTGCGGGACGAGGTGGAGCGACATGATCCGAATCCGGTCTTCGCCGCATTCATGGGCATGGAGGTGAGTGAGACCTTTTCACGTCAGGGGACGCGGGAAATCGTACTGCCGGCTTATATGGGTCTCATCAAGCAGATCGACGATCATCTCGGCCGGCTCTTCGACTGGCTTGAGGAGATCGGCAAATCCGATGAGACCATGATCGTCATGACGTCGGATCACGGCGACTATCTCGGTGACCACTGGCTCGGGGAAAAGGAGTTGTTTCACGAAGTCTCCGTTCGTGTGCCGCTGATCATCTATGATCCACGCCCGGAGGCGGATGCGACCCGAGGCACGGCAACGGATGTTTTGGTCGAGGCAATCGATCTCGTGCCAACCTTTCTCGAGGCGACCGGCGCACCGTCTGCTGAGCACCGCCTCGAAGGACGCTCGCTACAGCGCTTGCTCCATGGTCAAGCCTCGACCGACTGGCGAGACGCTGTCTTTTCCGAAATTGACTATGCCTTCTATGCCGCACGAGAGACGCTCGATGTCGGTCTATCCGATGCCCGCGGCTATATGCTGCGAACGGAACGCTGGAAATACGTTCATTTTCGGCATTTCCCACCGCAGCTGTTCGATCTCGAAAACGATCCTAACGAGTTTCAAGACCTTGGGCGTGATCCCGACCATGAAGACGTAAGGCAAAGGATGCACGCCGGCTTGCTCGATCGATTGACCATGAGGAAGAACCGCGTAACCATGAATGACGATGACGTTCGTGCAATGCGGGGTGACGAGGATCGTGCGGGCATTATCATCGGGAAGTGGGGCTGACCAACCGCATTCAAACGAGGACATGTCGGCAACCATAAAGGCAAGACCCGGTCGAAGATACGATCCCGTTCTCATCTCTCGCCGGTTGGACAAGGACATAGGCTTGTTAGGATCAAGGTGCAGAAAAGCACTTCCTGGCGCCATGACCATGTCGTCGTGATGCCTTGGGGATTGCATTGATGATGGCGGGGTCACAGGTTCAAAGGAGCCGGACCGAGAAAGATCAACATCAATGCGACGACCAAGCCAAGACGCTTCATACCATCTTGCCTCTCTTGAAGCGCGTATTCGAAAAGAGCTCGACGATCTCTGCCGCCCACCGAGC
The DNA here is from genome assembly GCA_028285265.1 of Geminicoccaceae bacterium. Classification (GTDB taxonomy): domain Bacteria; phylum Pseudomonadota; class Alphaproteobacteria; order Geminicoccales; family Geminicoccaceae; genus JANQPX01. The sequence goes on along the minus strand of JANQPX010000016.1, from coordinate 59,908 downwards.
AACTGGGTGCCATCCCGCACGCAGGATGGCATGCACGTGGTCGACGTGGTCATTGTCGGCGGCGGCATGTGCGGGATGCTTCTTTGGTTCGCGCTGCAGTCCGCCGGGATCCGGAACGTAAGGATCGTTGATAGAAAGCCGAAGGGTACCGAGGGGCCCTGGATTACCTATGCGCGAATGGAAACACTGCGTTCGCCAAAACATCTGCTAGGCCCCGCCTACGGGATGGCTTCGCTGACATTTCGAGCCTGGTTCGAAGCCCAATTCGGCGAGACAGAATGGGAGGAACTCGACAAGATTCCGCGGACGATGTGGATGGACTATCTCCTTTGGTATCGACAAGCCCTCAGCATACCGGTCGAGAACGACGTTGAGATCCGGCGTATCCGTCCCGAGCGTAATCTCTTGCGTCTTGAGCTTGGCGGCAGCGGAACCACGGAAACGACCATCATCGCACGTAAGCTAATTATGGCGACGGGGCGTGAAGGCACCGGTCATGCCAATATTCCTGCCTTTATGGACGGCGTGCCGAGGGCGAGCTTCGCGCATTCTTCTGAAGCTATCGATTTTGGCGCGCTTCGTGACAAAAGAGTGGTCGTGATTGGCGTCGGTGCGTCGGCTGTCGAGAATGCCGCCGAAGCGGCCGAAGCCGGCGCTGCGAATGTTCGCTTGTTGGCACGTCGCAAGTCGATGCCGACCATCAACAAAATGATGGGCATTGGCTCATTCGGCTTTTCTGCCGGCTACGCTGAATTGCCGGACGAGTGGCGTTGGCGCTTCATGCACTACTCCTTTGCGACGCAAACGCCAGCACCTCATGGCTCAACGCGCCGCGCGAATCAGCACGAGAACGTCTATTTTCACTTCGGTGCGCCGGTCATCGATGTTCGTCCAGTCGACGATGGTCTTCTGATCGAGATCGAAGGCGGATCCCACCTTGCGGCCGATTTTCTGATTTTAGGTACCGGATTCACCACGGATCCTCTGGCACGCACCGAGTTTGGCGAAACCGCTGCTGACATCGAACTTTGGGAAGACGTTTACACGCCACCCAAGGACGAACAAGATCCGGATCTCGCGCGATTTCCCTATCTCAATCCTGACTTTACCTTCCGTGAGAAGGTGCCCGGCTCTGCGCCCTGGCTCGCCAATGTCTACTGCTTCAACTATGGCGCCACGGCGAGCCTTGGTAAGATAAGCGGCGACATCCCAGGCATAAGCGAGGGTGCCGCTTGGCTAACCCGCGATCTGGCGGCGACACTTTATCGTGAGGATATCGAGGACCACTGGCGGCGGCTGAATGATTACGCGAAGCCGGAGCTTCAAGGCGATGAATGGACGGAAAGTCCGCTACCGAATAGTGATGACGAGGAGGTGGGACGTTGACGGGTGAAAGAATAACGACGCTGGCTGGAGGTAAAGAGTCTGACTCGCTTGGTTTGCGCGCCGACATTTTGGCGATGACCGACGCTGCAAGTGCCGCTGTGATGACACCGGCAGCGGAAGGAGCGTTCTCCCACAGCCGTCGCGCTGCTCTCGCCGCGCGCATCGCACGGCTGAATGGTAGAGATGACTTGGCAGCGCATTACGGAAAGGGAATGGATGTACGTGATGAGGCGATCGCCGATCCATCCTTTGATGGAGGTGGGGATGCGCAGCTGGCGACAATTCTTGCCTTCACCGACCGTGTAGCCACGAGCCCCAAAGACGCGACCAGCGACGATATCGATGGCCTGAAACATGCAGGCCTTGCCGACGCTGATATTGTCAGACTGACGCAGCTGAATGCCTTCCTCGCTTACGAGATCCGGCTGATCGATGGACTCCGACTGATGGGATTGGCCCGATGAGCGACGTGATACACGACTTCACCACCGACGTGCCCGTTTGGCGACCCAGGGTGACGCCGGTCAATTTCGATGAGGCCACGTCTGATCAGCGTGAAGCGCTCAAAGTTACGCCGTCCAATACGAAAGTTTCGGACTATGTCCTGACGCTTGCCCATGACGTCGAGATTTTAAAGGAGCGTTCGCCGCTCTTTAACGCGATCATGTACAATCGTGGTGGTCTCAGTCGTACCGGCCGGGAACTCGGTGCGACCGCGGCGTCCGTGGTCAATCATTGCATCTACTGCGCCGCGGTTCATGCGAGCCGCTATAATAAATTGGCCAAAAGCGGTGAGGTCATGAAGGGCCTGTTTGAAGACGGCAACAACGTCAGGCTCGACCCGTACAATCAGGCGATCGTTGACTTCGCGTTCAAGCTCTCGAAATCGCCGCCGGAAGCGACGCCGGACGATATCCAAAATCTGCGCAATGTCGGTCTCTCCGACGAGCAAATCGTCGACCTTATTTTGTCCGCCGCGCTTTTCGGCTGGGCCAACCGTCTTATGCATGTCCTGGGCGACCCCGTGACAACTGGGAGCGCGGACAGTGGCTGACCCACTGGCCTTGAAGGTCGGGATTGCGGGGGCAGGCTCCGTTGCCTTCGGCAATGCCGCTCTTTTGGCGGCCGCCGGGCATCACGTGATGCTTTGGTCACCATCTGGAAAACGGACGGTCGAGCTTGCAAGGGGTACGTCACTTATTGCTGAAGGCGCGATCGAAGGGGACTATCAACTTGCTGTGGCCAGGAGTGCAGAGGAGTTATCAGGATTCGCTGACGTGATCCTGATCGCGCTTCCCGCCTATGGCCACAAATTGGTCTTTGATGCCCTGGCGTCTCATATTCGTCCCGACCAGACGGTATTGATCAGTTCGCACGCCTCGTTGGGCGCGCTCTATCTCTCGAAACTGCTCGCAGCACGAGGTGTGGCTTCGCCCATCGTTGCTTGGGGCACAACGGCAACCACGGGCCGCCAACAGGACATGCGACGGGTGTTGGTCAACACCGTTCGGGCAAAGATCGACATGGCGACCATACCCCAGCGGGATTCTTTGAAAGCACGATCCCTGTGCCAGCAGCTCTTTGGAGATCGGTTCGTGGAGCGGGACGGGCTGCTTGCGATCGCGCTCTCTAATCTAAACCCACAGAACCATATGGGGATCGCGCTCGGCAACATGACCCGCATGGAGCGTGCCGAGGTCTGGAGCCAAGGCCAGCATGTCACACCAAATGTCGGACGCCTGCTGGAATCCCTTGATGAGGAAAGACTTGCCATCGCCGAGAGTCTCGGCCTTTCGGTGCGCACGATCTTCGAACACTTCCACCTTTCCTTTCATGTGCCGATCGCCAGCATTAGCGAGATGAACCAGGATATGCACAGCGCCGGGCGCGGCGGTACGGGGCCAGCCACGGCCGACAGCCGCTATGTCACGGAGGACGTACCCTACGGTCTCTTGCCCACAGTCATGCTCGGTGACATGACGGGACGAATGGCAAAACTGCATCAAGCAGGGATCGATATCTTTTCGGCGATGTACGGTGTCGATTTCGAGCAGGCGAACGACTTGCTTCCCGCCCTTGACTTGAAATCGCTCTCCCTTGCAGAGTTAAAAAAGCTGGCTGCAGAAGGCTTTCCGCTAAGGAGCATGTAGACGAACATTACGAAAACAAGACAAACCAGCCCCCAGAGGAGACGCCCCATGACCAAGATCAATCGACGTTCCTTTATGGCGACGACGGCGGCTACAGGTGCAGCGCTTGCTGCCCCCGTCTATTTGAAACATGCTCGGGCGCAGGACGCAAAAGAGGTCAATATCTGGACCTATGCCAACTTTGTCCCCGAAGATTTCAAGGCGGCCTTCGAAGCTGAGACAGGGATCAAAGTGAACATTCGCCTGGTCGACGATCAGGGAAAACAATTCAATCTGCTCGCCGCGGAAGCGCCCAACCCGACGGCCGACATCGTGACCGTCGCGGGTCATCGATTCTTGCAGTTCATCGACTCGGGTCTACTGGCGCCGATGGACACAGGACGCCTGTCCAATTGGGGCAATATTAACCCGGTCTATTCGGAGAGCGACTGGGCGACGATCAATGGCGAGAAGTGGGGCGCACCGATCCTCTCCGGCGCCGAGGTGCTCGCCTACAACACTGAGGTGGTGACGCCTGAAGAAGCCCGCAGTTGGGACGTTATGTTTGATGACAAATACAGCGGCCAGATCGCGTATATCATCCAAGACATGATGTCCGTCCTGATGCTCTATAAGGGCTATGACGGCAATATGGTTGATTACATGGACGATCCGGACGAGGCGGCACGCATCGTTACGGAGATCCGAGATTTGATGATCGATCACAAGCCGATGGTCCGGAAATATTACGATGCCGGTGCCGAGGTGCAGCAGATGTTCATCAATCAGGACATCGTGCTTGCTCATGCCTGGAATGGCCCGATCTCGAAGCTGATCATGGACGGTTTTCCAGTCGCGATGACAATCCCGAAGGAAGGCTCCTACGGTTTCGTCTATACGTTGAACGTTGCCAACAACGCACCGAATGCGGACAATGCCTACACGTTCCTCGATGCGCTGCTTGCGAGTTCAGAGCTGGGTGCACAGATGACCAAATCATCGGGCTTCATCTCGACCTATAATGGTGCATCCGGTCATCTCACCGAGTTGGAGCAGAAAGCGTCTTCGTTCACCGAAGAGGAACTCGCTGGCCTACAATTCTTCCGCGCTGAGGCCAACGATATGAAGTACAAGCTGGTTGACCCGGCCGTCGAGGAGGTCAAGGCCGCTTAATAGACGGCCGCCGACCATTGCCTGGGCGTGAGGCGGGCATCGCCGGTCCTTCGATGAGTGCAGCCGGCGATCGAAAAGTCTTTTGGGGTGGCCTGGTGGGCCATCCCGTTTATCGGCTGGTGACCGATCTGATCTTTCAGTCGCCCCGCCGACAGTTCTTTCTCCTCGCCTCCCTCCCGGTCGCCTGGGTGCTGATCGCGCATCTCGGGCCGATTTTGCAGATGCTCTGGGTGAGCTTCTTGGATGCCTATCCGCCGACGGTCGGCCAGGAACCCAACTTCACCTTGGCCAACTGGGCTCGCTTTTTCGAAGAGCGCATCTTCATGATGCCTTTCCTGCGTACATTGGTGTTTGCACTCATTGTCACCTTCTCGACCTTGCTCATCACGTACCCGGTCGCCTACTTCCTCGCGAAGCACGTCAAGCGCAAGAACCAGATGATCTTTCTCTTGCTACTGCTGATCCCCTTCTGGGTGGGCGAGATCGTCCGCACTTATGCGATCATGATTCTCCTGGGGAACAACGGTGCGATCAATCTCGTGCTCAAGTCCATGGGTCTGATCGAGCGGCCGATACCCTTTATGTACACCACGTTTTCGATGAGCGTTGGCATCGTTTATCTGACAGCGCTCTATATGCTTCTTCCGCTCTATTCAGCACTGGAAAAAATTCCGGATAGCTATCGCGAGGCCGCGGCCGATCTCGGCGCCGGTCCGTGGAGGCGATTTTGGCGGGTGACCTTGCCGCTCTCGAGAGAGGGTGTGACATCAGGCTGTACCTTGGTTTTCCTGATCTCGACAGGTTTCTATGCAACCCCCGTTCTTCTGGGTGGGCCGAGCACCACGGTTTTCGCGGAGACAATCGCCGGCTTCTTTCATGTGGCTGGCGATGAATGGCCGGTTGGTGCGGCCTTCGCCAGTATTATGCTCATCGCAACACTCTCACTCACCGGTCTGTTTTTGAAAGTCATGGGCAGGGGTGGGAAGGGGCTGTTGCAATGAGCGGTCGCACACGTGTCCTGATGTCGGTGATCTATTGGGCGTTCGTTGTTTATCTTTTTGTGCCGCTCGTGTTGATGGTGTTGATGGGTTTCAAGGATTCGAAATTCATCGGCTTTCCGATCCGTGGCTACACCATGGAGTGGTATGTCGGCGTCTTTCAAAGCGCTGAGGTGATTAGCGTATTTATCTATTCGATGACCATCGCCATTGCGTCGACCGCGCTGTCGCTGATGATCGGGACCTGGATTGCTCTTCTGCTCGGTCCGCATCGATTCTTTGGTCGAGCCGTCATTTTTGCGCTGACGTGTCTTCCCGCCGTTATTCCCGGCATCATCTCGGCGATTTCGCTCCGCATCTACGCCCGTCTCCTTGAAATCGACCCCGGCATGCTCGCCATCATCCTTGGCCATACCGTGCACAATGTCCCGTTTGTTGCTTTGGTGGTGATGGCGCGCCTCAGCACGCTGCCGAAGAGCCAGCTTGAAGCTGCACGTGATCTCGGAGCGGATCAGGCTGTAACCTTTCTCCGGATCACACTTCCCTATCTGAAACCTGCTCTCATCGGTGCGTCGGTCTTTTGCCTTCTTTTGAGCTTTGATGACTTCGTCCGCTCGTTCTTCCTCGGCAGCTATGAGCCGACATTGCCTGTCCTGATTTTCGCCAAGCTCCGATCTGGCATGTCGCCGGAGATCAACGCGATTGCTACCATTGCCTTGGTATTGACCGCCGTGCTCGGCCTCTGGGCCGAGCGTTGGAATAGACGCATGCAACAGGGAGCGGCGCGGTGACCGGAACAGGGGATGTCGTTGTCCACCTCGACCAGATTACCAAGCGCTTCGGCGATGTGATCGCGGTCGATGATCTCGATATGGAAATCATCGCCGGTGAGTTCGTCACTTTCCTCGGCCCGTCAGGTTGCGGCAAGTCGACAACGCTTCGCATCATTGGCGGTTTCGAACGGCCGGACGCCGGTCGCGTGGTCTTGGCGGGCGAGGACGTCACGTTACAGCCGCCGAACAAGCGCGACGTCAATATGGTGTTTCAGGACTACGCCCTTTTTCCGCACATGACCGTGACCGGGAACATGGCGTTTGGCCTCGAACTCAAAGGCCAGAGCCGTTCTGAGATCGATGCGCGACTCGCTGAGCTTCTCGAGTTGCTGGAACTTGAGCCTCTTCGAGATCGTATGCCAGACCAACTCTCCGGCGGGCAGCGCCAGCGTGTTGCCTTGGCAAGAGCCCTTGCTCCTGATCCGCAACTTCTCCTTCTGGACGAGCCGCTCGCTGCACTGGATGCCAAACTTCGGGCGCAAGTCCAACTCGAACTCAAGGACATCCAACGACGAACCGGAAAGACCTTCTTCTTCGTTACCCATGACCAGGACGAGGCCATGACCATGTCCGACCGGATCGTTGTGATGAACGAAGGGCGGGTCGAGCAAAGCGGCACGCCGGAAGATCTTTATCACCATCCGGCGAGTCGTTTTGTCGCCGAGTTCATCGGTGAGACCAATATCGTTTCCGGGAAGGTCATCAACGTCGATAAGATGTTTGTTGAGATCGACTGGGAGGGTGTGAAGCTTCACGCAGTTAGTGATCGTCCTCCAGCTGTCGGTCAATCTGTGGCCATGGCCCTCCGGCCTGAGCGCATTACCGTCAGTGCCGACGACACATCTGGCTTTGATGCGCTACAGGGGCGCATAACGAACAGCGTCTTCAAGGGAAGATGCACCGAACTTGATATCGCTGTTGGCGAAAAGGCGATGCTACGTGCGGTTGTCACCGATGGCATTCTTGACGACATCCATGCCGAACAGGTTCGGATCTCATGGGCACCGGAAAGCCTGACGTTATTGAAAGGCTAAGTCATGAGTCTATCGGGCTCCAAGGGCACTGCGACAGCAGTGTCTGAGACACCGATTGAGACGGCAATATAGCTCACGGATCGGGCATGACGTTGATTCTCAACGTCGTTGCCTTCACGCAGCTTCGCAATCGATGGTCATAAGCATGGGGCTGTTTTCCTCACCTGTCTTCAGCATGACCGATCACCAGCGTTGACGGCAAAAAAGAAAGCAGGCGCCCTCGCAATTGGACGCCTGCCTTCTCGTTCAAAGCGCTGGCCTAAGGTAAGGCCGACCTGCCTCAGGTCACTTTTTTGATTTCGCCGCTTCGGAGCTTCTCATGATAGTCGGCGAGCAGTGCCTTGACCTTGGGCATCAGCATGTAGAGGCCGATGATGTTGGCAATCGCCATGGCGAAGATCATTGCATCAGAGAAGTCGATGACCGCGCCGAGATTCATGGAGGCGCCGATGACGACGAAAACACAGAAGATCAACTTGAACACGACCTCCTTGGCCTTGCCTTCGCCAAACATGTAGGTCCAGGCTTTGAGGCCGTAATAGGACCAGGAGAGCATGGTCGAGAAGGCAAACAGAAGAGCTGCCAACGCCAAAATATAGCCGAAGCCAGAGATGTTTGAGGTGAAGGCTTTGGCGGTGAGGTCGATGCCGGTGACACCACTATCCGGGACCCAAGAGCCGGTGATGACGATGACCAGCGAGGTCATGGTGCAGATCACCACCGTGTCGATGAAAGGCTCGAGCAGAGCGACATAGCCTTCGGTGACGGGATGCCTGGTCTGCACCGCGGAGTGAGCGATGGAGGCGGAGCCGATGCCGGCTTCATTGGAGAAGGCGGCACGCTTGAAGCCCTGGATCAAGGCGCCGATCATCCCGCCTGCGACGGCGGTCGGGGCGAATGCGCCTGAGATAATTGCACTCACCGCCGCCGGTACACCGCCGATGTTCATCAAGATGATCACCAAGGCAGCGATGACGTAGATAACAGCCATAAACGGCACCACTTTTTCGGTGACGCGCGCGATGGACTTGATGCCGCCGATGATCACGATGCCGACGACGAAGGCCATAATCAGACCGAACAGCCAACCCTTGCCCTCGAAGAAGGGAATGATCGATGAGACCTGGGCAAACGACTGGTTTGCCTGGAACATGTTGCCGCCGCCGAGTGCTCCGCCGATACAGCAAATCGAGAAGAAAATGGCGAGGAACTTGCCGAGAGCGGCTTTGCCATCCTCGGAAAGGCCCTTGGACAAATAGTACATTGGACCGCCAGAGACGGTGCCATCAGGGTATTCGTTTCGGTAATGCACACCGAGGGTACATTCCGTGAATTTGGAGGCCATGCCGAGAAGGCCGGCGAGGATCATCCAAAAGGTGGCACCGGGGCCGCCGAGATAAACGGCGACGCCGACGCCGGCAATGTTGCCGAGGCCGACCGTACCGGAAAGGGCGGTGGCTAGCGCCTGGAACGGTGTGACTTCGCCTGCGTCCTTGGGATCGAAATAGTCACCCCGCACCAATTCGACCGAATGTTTGAAGCCGCGAAACTGGATGAACCCGAAATAGAGGGTGAAGACCACAGCCGCGATTACCAGCCAGCCGACGATCAGGGGAAAATCGGTGCCAAAGAGGGGGACCGAATAAAAGACAGTCGACACGATCGGGTTGACGAAAGGCGCGACGGCATCGCTGATCGCCTGATCGATGCCGACCTCTTCAGCCGCCTCCTGTGCGAAGGCGGATGAGGCGAACAGCAGGCCTAGGACGACGAGGAGCATTCTTTGCATAGCGAGGCTCGCTTTTTGATCTGATGGTGAGATGACGGCGGCTAGGGAACCACCGTGACTGGAACGGGCGATGCCTGCACCAAGGTCAAGGCAAGGCTTCCCATCAGCCGAGCCGCGATCGAGGTCGAGCCGGTGCGGCCGATCACGATCTGACGTGCCCGCATGTCCTCGGCGATCTCACAGAGCAGTTCGCCGGCATGGCCGTGACGAACTTCGCAGGTGGCGTTGATTCCCTTGGACTTAAGGTCATCGACAATAGGCTGCACGATCGACTTGGCGCGCGCCAATTCTTCCTCGCGGCGCTTGTGACGCTCGTTCAGTTCCTCGACAGTCAAGAAGCTGTAAGGAGACCACTCCAGCACATGCACCAGATGCACTGTACCACCGCCAGATTTGGCCAGACCTGCAACATGTTGCACGGCGCGCTTGGCGGATGCGGTGCCGTCGAATCCGACGACGAAGGTATCGGCCATGTCAATACTCTCCCCCAGATGCCGATCACGATCGATTGCTTCATTAAATTGCTGTAATAGAACCCATATCTTAAAACTGGCCTCAAATACATAACCAAATTGATGAATCTTCGCGGAGGCGGAAGCCGTCAGTCACCTGGAGACGATGGCGGCAAGGGTGAAACTACGTGGCAAACGGATCATAGCAGCGCCTAAGCGCTGTTCCCTTTCATGGATCGCCCGGTGGCTAATCTCGATGCCTCGGTAGGTGGGTGGCTCTATCGTCGCGAAGGCTCAAGCTGAAATGATCGTGCGGCCCGACTGCCTGACCGATCATCTCGAACGGGAACGGTAGCCTGTGAGGGCGTCGATCAACCGTGTCGGGATGCCCAACCTCTGGAGCCGCCAATCCGACAGAGCCGATAAGACCTGTAGAAATCGATAGAATTGACGCACAATCGTTCGACCGAACCGTAATCCCACATCGCTTCAAGGCATGGAGGACACAATGCGCTTATGCGTCCATGACGATAAGACGACGCTGGGCGAGATTGCTGCTTGCGAAGGCGCCGATGCGATACGCACTGCGATCAGCACCAAGGGCGGCGCCGCCATCGTTCTTGCCACAGGTGTAAGTCAGTTCGAGATGCTCGACGCCCTCGTGCGCGAAGAGATCGATTGGTCGCGAGTCACGGCTTTCCACCTCGATGAGTATATCGGCTTGGGCGTCGACCACCCGGCAAGCTTTCGGCGCTACTTGGAGGAACGCTTTGTCCGGCGTGTTGCGGGACTTGGTGCCTTCGTTGCCATTGAAGGTGATGTCGCCGACCCGAATGCTGAACTCATCAGGCTCAACCGACGGCTTTCTGTCGAAACAATCGATGTCTGTTTCGCAGGTATTGGCGAAAACGGTCATCTCGCCTTCAATGATCCGCCGGCGGATTTCGATGTCGACGAACCCTTCATCCAGGTAGAGCTTGACGCTGCTTGCCGTCGGCAGCAGATGGGCGAAGGATGGTTCGAGACAATCGACGATGTTCCGTCTCGAGCCATCTCTATGTCGATCTGCCAGATGATGGCGTCGAGAAAGCTGATCCTGTCCGTATCGGATACGCGAAAGGCAAAGGCCGTCTTGGGTGCCGTCGAAGGTCCAATTACCAACACGCTTCCCGCATCGATTACCCAAAAACATGGTGACTGCAGCCTTCATCTCGATCCGCCTGCGGCCGCCTTGCTCGGTGCGGATAGGGCAGGGTAGGTCGGGCGTGCGGAGTTCCGGAAACCAGGCTGGCATCCTGATGGGGCTCAAAAAGGGCGGATGGGATTCAAGGTTCGAAGCTGAGACCCCGATCGCCGGCCATATCAGTGTCATGTTGGGCTCTCGAGGGAGGAAGAAGACGTGATTGGTGATCCCCCAAAACTCATCATCAAGAGGCCAGGCAAGCGATTGGATTCAGCCGCTTTAGCACCATTCTCGCAACGTTCGGCCTCGTTCGTGGTCGATGCCTTGCAAGGTCGGGGTGCCCTCAGCCATCGAGTCAAACCGCTTGATCCAGCGAGCCGGTTTGTCGGGACCGCTCTCACGGCGAGAGCCGGTGCTAGGGACAACCTCGCCGCTCTTGCGGCTCTGGATTTTCTCGCTCCCGGCGACGTGCTGGTGATTTCGGCACAAGGTTTCACGGAGACGGCGGTTCTTGGTGACAACATGGCGCGCATCGCAAAACAGCGTGGTGCCGTTGCCGTTGTCACCGACGGAGCGGTACGCGATGCCGATGACATACGGGCGATTGGCCTTCCAGTCTTCTCGCAGGCCATTACACCGAACTCAGCGTTTCCAAGCGGGCCAGGTGACGTCGGCTTACCCTTGTCACTGGGCGATGTTTCAATCGACACAGGCGATCTCGTCTTGGGCGATGCTGACGGTGTTGTCGTCGTCGCGCGCGATCGTTTGGCTGAGATCACGAGGAGTCTCGAAGAGGTGGCAAAGAAGGAGGCTGCGCTGCACGCGAGTATCGAAAGCGGTAACGTTCAGAGTCTGCTGAGCGATGCCGTCCGGCAGAGCATTCGCTACATTGAGTGATGTTCGCGCCCAAGCCCGCGGATAGCGTTTGTGCGCTTCCGTTTGCATCGCATCTTGGAAAGCGTTACCCTTTTCATAACGACACGAAGGTCATTCAGGGAGGCTCGAACGTGTCGGTGAGGTTGGTCGGGTAGCCGTCGGCCAATCGAGAGACGCGTGACGATGCCAGTGAGGCCCGATCGATGTTGGAAGGGCGCTTTCAAGGCAGCGGTACGGGAGACGCCCGGCCTGGGCAGGTTGCGTCGCTTGCCGAGCGACCCGAAGCGAGAACCAGTAGACTTTCAAACTGGGTCAATGATCAGCGCGTGATCGGCACGCTCTTTGTGCTACCTGCGCTTGCTGTCCTCGCCTTTGTCGTTGTGTATCCCTTCCTCTCCGCGATCTGGATGAGCTTTCACGACAAGATGGTCGGCGCGCCAGCTCGCTTCATCGGCTTTGACAATTATGTCGAGTTGTTCGGCGACCGCCATTTCGTCAAGACCATCCGAAACACGCTCGTTTACACCTTCTTCGCCGTGGGTTTGAAGTTTCTCTTGGGCCTCGGCATGGCTATGGTGCTCGCTCAGCCTCGGCGGCTCGATTTCATCTACCGCACCATCCTTTTCGTTCCATGGGCAGTGCCGACCATCGTCGCGGCCTTGTCGTTTCGCTGGATCTACGATGATTTCAGCGGCCTTCTGAATAACTTTCTCATCGCTGTCGTCGGCATGCAGGATGTGATTTCGTGGCTCGGCGATCCGAACTATGCCATGGCCTCCGTGATTGCCGTGGTCGTCTGGTCCGGCACGCCGTTCTACACCATGAGCTTTCTCGCTGGGCTCAAAGCGATCCCGAAGGAGATGTATGAAGCCGCGCGCATCGATGGCGCCAACGTCTGGCAAGAGTTCTGGTACGTTACGATCCCTCAGATGCGGAAGGTCTTCACCGTGGTTGTTATGCTCTCGACCATTTGGACCTCGACCAATCTCGTCATCGTCCAAGTGCTGACCAACGGGGGGCCAGCCAACACGACCCAGATCCTCCCCAATCTCGCCTACAAATATGCACTGCTCGCAAGCCGTCTCGGCATCGGCTCGGCGGTCAACATGGTGTTCTTTCCCATCCTGGCGGTCCTGATCTACATCTTGTCTCGCCGCATGCTGGCAGAGCGGGAGTAAGCGATGGCTGGCGTCCAGAGCAAAGCCGATCGCGGTATGAAATGGGTAGGCAACGTCCTCCTTTTGGTTTTCATGATCTGGACGCTTGTGCCCTTCTACTGGATGTTCGTGACGTCCTTGAAAGAGCACAAGGAAATCTACGGCACCGAAGCGACGCTTTGGCCGCGCGAGCCGACGCTCGAGAGCTATCACATCCTCTTTTTTGAAACCGACTACTTCTTGTTCTTCCGTAACAGCATGACCGTGGCGCTGGCGACCACGTTCTTGACGGTGCTTTGCGCCTCTCTCGCCGCCTATGCGATTGCCAGGCTCGATTTTCCCGGTCGAAAGATCTTGGCGCGGGGCATGATCTATACCTATCTCGTGCCGCAATCGCTTTTGTTCATCCCGCTATTCGCGATCATGGTCGGGGTTGGCCTTACCAACACACTTTCCGGACTTACGCTTGCCCATCTCGGCTTCACCATTCCCTTTTGCACCTGGCTTTTGATGGGCTTCTTCATGTCGATTCCGATCGAGCTTGAAGACGCAGCGCTGGTGGATGGCTGCACACGCCTGGGCGTGCTCTTTCGCATCGTGCTGCCGATTTCGCTCCCGGCGCTCGCTGTCGTGGCGTTCTTTTCGTTCACCCTGTCATGGAATGAATATCTCTATGCGATTGTCTTCAATTCAGCGCCTTCTGTTCTGACCATTCCGACAGGCCTCAGCAATTTCGTGGTGGAGGACGTTTTCTTCTGGGGCCCGATCATGGCGTCGACCGTGTTCACCGTGATCCCGCCGCTTGTTGTCTACTTCTTCTTTCAGCGCTGGCTCATTACCGGCCTAACCATGGGGGCAGTGAAAACTTAAACGCCTCCAATAACACCAGGGAGAGTGATCATGATGAAAAAAACCTATAGTCGCCGTAGCGCTCTCAAGACTGGCGCCGCCGCTGGCGCGCTTATCACCGCGCCGATGATCATCACACCGAAGAAGAGTTGGGCGCAGCGCGCTGAGAAGCTGATCTATTGGCACCTGCCCGCGTTCACACCGCTCGCCGATGATGCGGCGAGGGACCACTTCGAAGAATTCGCCAAAATGGCCGGGTTGAAAGACGGTGAAGCGGCGTTCGTGCCGGTTTCCAACAAGGACTTGGTGCCGCGCCTGTCCGCAGCCCTCGAAACCGGCACCCCACCCGATGTCTGCCGACTTTACGAAAGCTACGTCCAGCTTTACCGAGCCCAAGGCCATATGATGGACGTGACCGACATCGTCGAGAAGATGAAGGGTGAGAGCGGTGGTGTCTTCGACAGTAGCCTGACGGCCGTGGCGTATGACGGCAAGTTTTGGGGCGTGCCTTTTGCGATCAATCCTTGGCCGATGCATGTCAGGATGGACGTGCTCGAAGAGCACGGCCTCGACTATCCCAGAACCTGGGACGCCTTCGTCGAGACCTGTCTCAAAGTCCAAAAGCCACCGTTCTATGGCTTTGGAATGGACCTCGGCCTCACGGCGGACGCTACCGACAACATTATGCAACTTTGCTGGTGCTTTGGTGGCAAGACCGTGGATGAAAGCGGCGCGGTCGTGTTCGATAGCCCGGAGAATGTTGCAGGGTTCACGTTCATCAACGAGATGTACAACACCCACAAGATCATCCCGAGAGGTGTGGTCGGGAACGGCGAAACGTCTTGGAACAACAAGGCCTATCAGTCCGGTCAGGTCGCCTTCATCAACAACCCGACCAGCGTGTATGCTTATCTTGCCGGTGAGGATCCGGAGTTAATGAAGAAGACTGGACTGTTCGGCGTTCCGGCGGGACCAGCAGGTGCGGTGAATCAGATCGACACCTGGTCGCTTGGCGTCTTCAGCGCGGCGCCAGAGCCAGAACTCGCCAAGGGACTAGCCGAGCACATGATGCAGCCTGATCGCTACAACCAAGTGATCACCAACACCAACGGTCGCTTCGTGCCGGTCTATCCCGAGCTCTTCAACGATCCTTGGTGGACTGAGCGACCGGAGTTTTCGGAGTTTATCGAGATCGCTTCGTCCGGTGTACCGATTTCCTATGCCGGTCCGCCGACGGCGGCATCCGGTGAAATTCTCGCCACTCATGTCATTCCGGAAGCCCTGCAGCTCACGCTGGTCGAAGGTGTCGATCCAGCTGAGGCGGTCGGTGAAGCGCATCAAAAGATCGCAGCGATCTACGATCGCTTAGCTGAATAGGGTTCGCTGATCGGAGCCTCATGTATGAAACCGTGAGGCTCCCCTTAGCCTTTGTCGAGCTCAAGACGTAGCGCGGCAGTAACACCATCCTTCAGCAGGCTGTCCAGGATCGATTCGACAGCGTCACACCAGATCCGGCTCTCTGAGAGACGAGCGGGGAATAGACCTGGAAGCATCTGCAGGACCGTAGCAAGGTCTCTTGCGTTGGTGTTTCGACGACAAGCTGCGATCTCTGACTCAAGCGGATCGCGGAGAGCATAGGTTTTGCCGTCGTCCTTCCGTCCGAGTCCATAGCGCATCCAAGCGGCCACGGCGAAAGCGAAAGGCCGGATGTCTTGGCCATGCTCAAGTGCGTGCATGGCTGGCTCCAGGATTCGTTGGGGAAGCTTCTCCGTGCCATCCATGGCGATCTGGTATGTTTCATGGTCGATGGCGGGATTTTGAAAGCGCTTCAGCAAGGATTCGATGTAGTCGGTGAGATCAATCCCGGACATCGGCGCCAACGTGTCGGCGGCTGCCAACATATGGCGCCTGACCAAAGTGGCCAGCGTTTCGTCCGCCATCACGTCGCGCACATACGTATGGCCATTGAGATAGCCAGCATAAGCGAGCATCGAATGAGCGCCATTCAGAATGCGGAGCTTCATACGCTCATAGGGTGCGACGTCGTCGACGAAGAGCGCGCCACCAGACTCCCAACTCGGCCGACCCGACGGAAATCTCTCTTCGACAACCCATTGACTAAAGGCTTCCGTTTCGACGGCGCCGTGGTCGTCGCGTCTGATCAGACAAGCCGCATCAGCGCGCGTTCGATCCGTCGGTGCGGGCGTGATACGGTCGACCATGGTCGACGGGAACGCCACGTCGGCTTCGATCCAATCAGCGAGCTTCGGATCGAGACGTCTTGCAAAATCGAGTACGCCGGCACGAAGCAAAGCGCCATTGTCCGGCAGATTATCGCAACAAACGATTGTAAAGGCCGGGATCCCCCGATCCCGACGACGACGAAGCGTTGTGACAAGCAGGCCGATGACACCTGAGGGTGTTTTCGGCTTCAAAAGATCGGCGGTAATCGTGGGGTGCGTCATGTCAACGCCGCCGACAACCCGATCAATGCCGTAAGCCTTCTCCGTGACCGTGAGGCTGACGATCCGAGTTCTGGCATCGGTCATCGCATCGATCACTTTGCCAGGCTCGCGGGTTGCCGCGATAACCCCCGAAAGAGAGCCGATGACGCGGGCGCTTGAGCCGCCGTCACAGCGTTTGATCAAGGTATAAAGGCCATTTTGTGGATTGAGCGCATCCGCGACTGCGGGGCTCCTAAGGCTAACGCCGGTTATGCGCCAATCGCCACCGCCGGCCGCGAGTGCGTCGTCGGTATAGACGGCCTGATGCGCCCGGTGAAAGGCGCCAACGCCAAGATGTACGATCCCTGATCCGTGGCACGACGGCTGGTACTTTGGTTGGCGGATGCCTGAAGCCATGTCATCAAGCGAGGTTAGGCGCTTCATCCCATTGGCGCTCACGACGTTCCGATCGAGGGATGGCTGAGTGCCGCCATGACACCCCTGAGCTCGGCGAGCCCCCGCAGCCGACCAATGGCGGGATAGCCGGGTTGAGCCTTTCTCTTGAGATCATCGAGAATATCCTGGCCATGATCCGGTCGCATGGGAATCTGGTGATCAGCGCGACCGATATCCCGTCGTTTTGCCTCCTCCTTCAAGATCGCGTCGATCAGCGCCACCATGTCCGTGTCGCCGGTCAGATGCTCATCTTCGTAAAACGAGCCGCGGATTGATGAGGTCTCGCGTTTGACGTTTCTGAGATGCAAAAAATGTACATGATCGCCCAAGCGTTCCATCATGCCTGGCAGATCATTGTCAGGTCTCGCCCCGAGCGAACCTGAGCATAATGTGATGCCATTTGCCGGGCTGTCGACCGCGCTGACGATCGTTTGGTAGTCCGCCTCCGTCGACATCACGCGTGGCAGGCCGAGCAGCGGAAAAGGAGGATCATCGGGGTGACAGCAAAGGCGCATGTCCAAAGCCTCGGCGACCGGTATGACCTCTTCAAGAAAGGTGACAAGATGGGCGCGCAAACCCTCTGTTGAGATGCTGTCATACTCGGCCAAGTGCATGCGAACGTCCGCAAGGGTGAAATGCTCGGCAGCACCCGGCAGGCCACAGACGATGTTCTCAACCAGTTTTTCTTTGACCGGCTCGCCCAAGGATGCGAAGCGCTTTGCCGCTTCCCCGGCAATCTCGCTGGGGTAATCGTTGGTGGCGTCCGTACGCTCGAGAAGATGGATGTCGAAGGCAGCAAAATCGACATAGTCAAAACGCATGCAGGTAGCACCGGTCCTGGTTCGCCAGGCTAGGTCGGTGCGGGTCCAGTCGAGGACGGGCATGAAATTGTAACAGACGACGTCGATACCGGCACTTTTCAGGTTCTGTAAGCTGACTTTGTAATTCTCGATATGCTCCCGCCAAGCTCCCTTTTGCTTCTTGATATCTTCGGAGACCGGTAGGCTTTCGACGACCTCCCAGGCAAGATTGGAAGCCGCGCCATCCATCATATGCCCGATCTCGTCTTGGCGCTGTTTGATGTCGTCGGGTGTCCAGACGTCGCCGGTCGTCACGTGATGAAGGGCGGTCACAACTCCCTCGACACCTGCCTGCAACATGTCGTCTATCGACACCAGATCCTTCGGCCCAAACCAGCGCCAAGTCTGTCTCATGATGGTCTCCCAACTGTATCGCGACGTTCTGAGCTTCAAGGCTAGCATCGTCAGATCATAAAGGGGGCTGCATGATCGTCTTGTTGCTCATGCCGATGCCGCTAGAGCGTTCGATCGAGCGCAGCCACCATACGATCGAGGTTGGTCATAGCCCGAACCGCGTCATCGATTGTCGGTGCAGATGATGGCCACTCCCGCATGGCATCAAGACTTGATTCCAAGAGGGCCCGATAACCCTTGTGATCCTCATTGGCGGCAACGGTCATATTGGGCGTCCAGGAGAGCGTGTCTGCGCCATTGTCGAGCGCTGCCTTGGTATCAGCAATCTTGAAAGCTGGATCGCGCGTGTACTGAACATCGGTGACGTTCCTGATGTCAATCTTTCGATGGTCCCCCATAATCTGGATGAATTCGACCGGCGCACCGCGCGATTGCATCGTGCCCATGATCAACGTACCGATAGCGTCCGATTCGAAGATGAGGTCGAGATGGATCAAGAGACGTCCCGGGCGAGGCTCGATCTCCCGGGCGTTGATATGCTTGACCGGTGACCCCATCAGCCAAGGGGCGAGGTCGAGATAATGGACGCAGTGATGGAGAAAAAAGCCCCGATAGTCGACGTTGCCCTCAAAATAGGTGGGCGCCGTCATGTAGCTGCCTAAGAAGCTGAGCGGATTTCCGAAGTCTTGTTTGCGAAGAATGTTCTTGGCGATCTTATTGCCGGTGGAGAAGCGCTTCATGAACCCGAGCAACAGTGGCTTCTTCGCCTTGGCCGCAGCCGTTTTGAGTTCCAGCGTTCCTGCGAGATCGGTAGCCGGCGGTTTCTCCATGAAAACCGGGAGGCCGCGTTCCAGCGCAGCTATCCCGATCTCGCGATGCATTGCCGGACCGACGGCGATTCCAACGCCATCGAGATCACCTTCTGACAGCAGATCACGATAGTCCCGAAAGGTCTCGGAAACCCCATAGCGTCGGGCGGTATTCAAGAGCGGCTTGGGCTCAATATCGGCAAGAGCCGTCAGTGTCACGCCATCGATCATGACGAGCTGTGGCAGCAACATCTCGGTAGCTTGACGTCCGCAGCCGATCCAGCCGATACGAAACGTCATCGCTTATGTTCCGCCATGGCAAGGGCTGCACGCATGAAGGCGAGGCTCGTCCGCAGCTTATCGCTCTCGTCTTCCAACGGTGGACGCCATTGGGCAATGGGTACGCCGAAGCGATCATCGTCCCGGCGAAACGGTTCGAGCGACACAGGCCCTTTATAGCCGACGTCGTGAAGCGCTTGGGTGATCTCGTTCCAAGGCAGATGACCGGTGCCGGGAAAACCACGGTGGTTCTCGTTGGCCTGGAAATGGATGATGCGATCGCCAGCGGTCCGTACAGCATCGCTAATTGAACGCTCCTCGATGTTCATATGAAAACTGTCGAGCAACAGTCCAAGGCCCGGACTATCAACATAATCCACGACCTCGATAGCCTGGGAAACGGTCGAGATAATGTCGGTCTCAAACCGATTGAGCGGTTCGAGCGCAAGACGGATGCCGGTTTTGACCGCCTCATTCGCAGCGGTCGAAAGGCCGTCAACGCACCGATCGAAACGCGCTCGTCGTTCTGTCTCATCAATTGGTGACGGGCGTACGCCCGCAAAGACTAGCGGGCCGCCAAACAGGGGCCCTCCTACAATATCAGCGCCGAGGGTAGCCGCAGCCTCGATGCAGGTCTTTAGGTAGTCAATGCCATGCTGACGAGCCATAGGATCGACGCTTGTGATTGATCGCTCGGCGTTGACACGTGCTGCAAGCAAAACGCCGAGATCGTTGTCGGTTAATGCTTGGCACAAGGCACCAACATCCAGATCGTCGTCGGGTTCCGGCACAAGAAGTTCGACAAAATCGAAACCCAATCCCTTGATCCGCTCGAAAAGGCCAAGGTCTTTGTTCGTGAAGGGTCGGACGAACTGCATGGAGATGATGCCGATCGGTTGCCGCATGGCCTAATTCCTTCACTCTTATCGGAATTTAGGTTAGGGGGCCGGCTGCGGCCTGGGAAGAGGTCGGTAAGATAACCTTCATGCCCATTTCCTCGGTTGGAACCTCGATCATCGTCAAGGCGCGCTGGCATTCATGGCGAACGCAAGAGTGTCAAAGCCGGCGATCGAGTTGTCGTCGGGTACCGACAGGTTCCGTTCGGCACATTCAAGCGACGCGTCGATGGCGAGACCATCATGGCCACAGATGATCGCGGTCGGCAGCGGATCGCAAGAATGGCGCCGGACCGCATCGTAATTGGAAACACCGATGGCCCTGTCGTTCAGGACATGGGCAACCATCATCCGACAGGGCTCGATGTTCGACTGATCGATTCCGGGGCTAAGCCCCGAGGCGCGGGGCTTCCCGGGATTTTTGAGATCCCCGCGCGCAAAGCATCACAAAGCCTGATCGGTGATGCTGTGGGTCCAAGCGCCTTCCGGGGTCTCAGTGATGACCGGATCGGAGCCGCCCTTTAGGAGGGTTTCGACCGTGCGTTCATAGTCGGCAGGGTCCAGGGCGCCGTCGCTGCCGGCGGTGAGCTTGGCGATTTCACCCATCATGCGCACCTGATGCTTTTCCGTCTGGGCGCCAGTCTCATCATTATCGAGAACGATCTCGGCGGCTTCCTCGACATTCTCCTCAGCGTATTTCCAACCCTTCATGCTGGCTCGGACAAAGCGCACCATTTTGTCGACGAAGGCCGGATCTTCGAGGTTCTCTTCCAGCACATACATGCCGTCTTCGAGGGTGGACACGCCCTGTTCCTCATATTTGAAAACCACCAGATCTTCAGGTGTGAGACCAGCATCAATAATCTGCCAATATTCATTATAGGTCATAGTCGAAACGCAGTCCGCCTGCTTTTGCAGGATTGGATCGACATTGAAACCCTGCTTCAGGACGGTAACACCGTCATCGCCACCCTCGGTCGGAATGCCGAGCTGGCTCATCCAGGACAGGAACGGATATTCGTTGCCGAAGAACCAGACGCCGAGCGTCTTGCCGCGAAAATCTGCGGGCGAGGTGATGCCGGTATCCTTACGGCAGGTCAGCATCATGCCTGACGATTTAAAGGGTTGGGCGATGTTGACAAGCGGCAGGCCCTTTTCGCGGCTTGCAAGGGCAGACGGCATCCAGTCGAGCACGACGTCGGCACCGCCGCCTGCGATCACCTGTGGCGGTGAGATGTCCGGGCCGCCCGCCTTGATCTCAACATCGAGCCCTTCCTCTTCATAAAAGCCCTTGTCCTTGGCAACGTAGTAGCCTGCGAACTGGGCCTGAGTCACCCATTTGAGCTGCAGTGTCACCTGATCCGCGGCGTGCGAAGACGTTGCGATCAAGGTGAGCGCCGTCGCGGCTGCAAGCTTCGAAAACATCTTCATGGTTCGTCTCCTCGATTGGTTTTTCTTGACTATATCGATTATGAGCCTCGATAGGAGGGGTGCCAGAAGGTGGCCGCGCGTTCAAGCAGCGCGACCACACCGTAGAACAGGGAACCGGCAAGGGCCGCGACCGCGATCTCGGCCCAAACCATATCCAGCGCCATGCGCCCGATTTCGGTGGAAATGCGAAAGCCCATGCCGACGATGGGCGTGCCGAAGAATTCGGCGACGATCGCGCCGATAAGCGCCAAGGTGGTGCAGATCTTAAGTCCGTTGAAGATGAAGGGCCCCGCGGCGGGTAGCCTCA
The DNA here is from genome assembly GCA_028285265.1 of Geminicoccaceae bacterium. Classification (GTDB taxonomy): domain Bacteria; phylum Pseudomonadota; class Alphaproteobacteria; order Geminicoccales; family Geminicoccaceae; genus JANQPX01. The sequence goes on along the minus strand of JANQPX010000016.1, from coordinate 38,213 downwards.
ATTTGAAAAGTGTCTGCCAGTAAGATGCGGCGTAGGTGCGCATCAGGTCCCGCTGCATGGGCTCTGAGGCGCGAAGCCCCTCCATCGTGTTCACCAGCATCGGAAAAAAGCACATCACCACCACAACCGCTGCCTTAGAGTGCCAATCGAAGCCGAACCACATGACCATGATCGGTGCGATCCCGACAATCGGCAGCGCTGCAGCGAGATTGCCGATCGGCAGAAGTCCGCGCTGCAGGAAGGGTGAGCGGTCGATCACGAGCGCGGTCAGGAAGGCCAAGCCACAGCCGATGACATAGCCGGGAAGGACGGATTTGAGCACGGTCTGCTCGAAATCGGCCCAGAGGGTCGGGACGTTGTTGATGAGGGCCGACCAGATGGCAACCGGGCTCGGCAGGATCACGGCCGGCACCTCAAGACCCCGCACCAAGCCGTGCCAAATGATGAGGATCGTCACCCCGAAGATGACCGGGATCGAGAAGGTCGCAAATCCGTTCTTTTGCCTCGACAACAGGGTATTGAGCCACCAGCCACCGATCCAGGCGAGGAGGGCCAAAACAATCCAGATCATCGCGCTAGCCCCATCCGGCCGAGCACCAGCTTTTGTAGAAGTCCGATCAGCCCGACCATCAGGCCGGCACAGATCGCTGCGCCGATCAACGCTGACCAGATGATCAGCACCTGGCCGTAATAGGACCCGTTTAGCATGCGCGCTCCAAAGCCGCCCTGCGCACCGGTCGGCAACTCGCCGATGATGGCGCCGACGAGTGCAATGGCAATCGCAATCTTGAGCGAGGTGAAAAGATAGGGAAGGGCGGACGGCCAGCGCAGTTTCCAAAAAACCTGCCAGGTGCTGGCATTATAGGTGCGCATCAGATCCAGCTGCATGGCGTCCGGGCTACGCAAACCTTTGACCATGCCGACGACCACGGGAAAGAAACTGAGATAGGCCGAGATCGAGGCTTTGGCGATCAGCCCGGAGACGCCGATATTGTAGAGCACCACGATGATCATCGGCGCGACTGCCAGGATCGGCACGGTCTGCGATGCAATGACCCAAGGCATGACGCTAAGGTCCATCGCCCGGTTGTGGATGATACCCACCGCAAGAGCGATGCCCAGGACCACGCCCATGGCGAAGCCGAGCAGGGTCGCAGAGAGTGTGACCCAGGCATGATAGACCAGTGATCGTTTGGACGTGATTTTCTTGCCGACCGTCGTATTCCAGATCTCGGTCGCGACTTGGTGAGGGGCCGGGAGAACGGGCCGCTCCTGTACCATGGTGTTGGCGACCAGCTCGGAGAAGGCGATTTCGATACCAGCGCGCTCGGCCTGATCCCGCTCCCATGGGGCATTTAAGAAGACGGCGCCAACATACCAAACGACGATGATAGCGCCGACGATGGTCATGATCGGTAGGATATTTTCCGACACTGCCTTCATATTCTCAGCACCAAAACCCTGCCAGAATGCCGATGCTCGATACCAGGCCATACATCGTCGAGCCAGGCTCTGGCATGCCCTCTGGCTTTAATGTGACCAGGTCACTCATAGGAGTGGCCGGCGCGCAGGCCTTCGCGAACGCGGGCGGCGATCTCGAGGAATGCGGTGCTGTCACGGATTTCGAGTGGACGCTCCGCCGGCAGCGGGCTGTCGATGACATCGATGATACGGCCTGGCCTCGGTGACATCACGACAATTCGGGTCGAGAGATAGACCGCCTCCGGAATCGAGTGAGTCACGAAGCAGATGGTCTTTTGCGTGCGCTTCCAAAGGGCGAGCAGCTGCTCGTTCAGATGGTCGCGCACGATTTCGTCGAGGGCGCCGAAGGGCTCGTCCATTAAGAGAAGGTCGGCGTCGAAGGCGAGTGCTCGGGCGATGGAAGCGCGCTGCTGCATGCCGCCGGAGAGCTGCCACGGGTATTTCTTACCGAAGTCGGAAAGGCCAACCAAGCCGAGGACGGATGCGGTCCGTTCGGCCATGTCGGCCTTGCTGTATCCCATGATCTCGAGCGGCAGGCGGATGTTCTTCTCGATGTTGCGCCACGGATAGAGCCCCGCCGCCTGAAACACATAGCCGTAGGCTCGGCCGAGCCGCGCTTCTGCTGGCGTCATGCCGTTGATCGAGATGGTTCCGCCTGTCGGATGTTCCAGATCCGCGATCACCCGGAGGAAGGTTGTCTTGCCGCAACCGGAAGGACCGATGAAGGAGACGAAATCGCCAGGTGCGATCGTCAGATTGACGTCCGAGAGCGCGTGAACCGGGCCGTCATTGGTCTCAAAGGTAAGCTCGAGATTGGTGGCTTCGACCACTGTCTTCATGCCGGCTTCCACCCGGGCCTTCTTCAGCATGAAATAGCACCTGCGGTCCTAGTGGTATGATGACGTCCGAAGATATCCTTAATGGCTTTCAAAGCCGCGGTTTGACGCCACCAGTCCCAACATCCGGTGTCGGAATCAGATGCTGTCGTTACGCCGCTAGACACCACTTGGGATGTTCTGGGGATCGCGCAGAACCTGTCTTGGTGCTGTGAGTTCCTTCCATTTGGAGAGTGCCTTGTTGACGGCGGGGAAGGCAGGGCGGGGCACGAAGCGACCGCGGCCTGCGGGAGGCTCGGCGTTCTTGCCATATTCCCAGATGATGTCGCCACGGGAGAGGGTATAGCGCGCCTGCGCCGTCACCTCGAAACCCTCGAACACGTTGTAGTCGATGATCGACTTTTGCGTCGTCGCCGAGATCTTTTTGGTGATCGTTGGATCCCAAACGCAGATATCCGCATCGGCGCCTTCGACCAGCGCGCCCTTTTTCGGATAGACGTTCAGGATTTTTGCAACATTGGTCGAGGTGACGGCGACGAATTCGTTCGGTGTCAGACGGCCGGTCTCCACGCCCTTGGTCCAGAGCATGGCGAGACGATCCTCGAGCCCGCCGGTGCCGTTCGGGATCATCGGGAAACCCTTCAGGCCCATGCGCTTTTGCTCGGTCGAAAACGCACAATGGTCGGTGGCCACGACCTGCAAGGAGCCTGCGGCAAGCCCGGCCCAAAGGCCGTCCTGATGGTCCTTGCTCCTAAATGGTGGCGACATGACACGCTGGGCAGCGTAGTCCCAATCCTGGTTGAAGTATTCATTCTCGTCCAGGGTCAGGTGTTGGACCAGCGGCTCGCCATAGACACGCATGCCCTTTTGCCGGGCTCGGCGGATCGCCTCGTGCGCCTGCTCGCAGGAAACATGAACGATATAGACGGGCACACCCGCGGCATCGGCGATCATGATCGCACGGTTAGCGGCCTCGCCCTCGACCTCGGGTGGGCGGCTGAATGCATGGCCCTCGGGACCGGTGACGCCCGCATTCATGTATTTTTCCTGCAACGCCGCTACCACATCGCCGTTCTCGGCATGGACGAGGGGAAGGGCACCAAGGGCGGCACAGCGCTGGAAGGAGGCGAACATCTCGTCGTCGTCCACCATCAATGCGCCCTTATAGGCCATGAAATGCTTGAAGGTGTTGACGCCACGCGCGACCACCTGCTCCATCTCATCGAAGATCTGTTCGGACCATCCCGTGATCGCCATGTGGTAGGAAATATCCGTGCAGATCTGGTCCTTCGACTTCCTGTCCCAGTCCTTGATCGCGTTCATCAGCGAGCCATCCTCGCCGGGGAGCACGAAATCGACCAGCATTGTGGTGCCGCCCGAGGCGGCAGCCCAGGTACCGCTCTCGAAGGTTTCTGCGGCCGTCGTGCCCATGAAGGGCATCTCGAGATGGGTGTGGGGGTCAATGCCGCCTGGAATGACATAGGCGTCCGAGGCATCCACGGTCTCGTCGCCTTTAAGATCGTCGCCAATCGCCGCGATCTTTTCGCCTTCGATCAGCACATCGGCCTTATAGGTCCGATCCGCGGTGACGACCGTGCCGCCTTTGATCACTTTCGACATTTGTCTCTCCCCAAAACACTCTTGGTCATCGCCGAAGCGATGCAAAAATTACGCCACGATCTCCGCTGTATCGACAACGGCATGAAACAGGACATTGGCCCCCTTTTCCGCCCATTCCGGCGTGATCTCCTCCGCCTCGTTATGGCTGAGGCCATCGACACAAGGGCACATGATCATTGAGGTGGGGGCGACCTTGTTGATCCAGCAGGCGTCATGGCCGGCGCCGGAGACGATGTCCCGGTGGCTGTAACCAAGGCGCTCGGCGGCATTGCGAACGGCGGCAACACAACCTTCGTCGAAGGCAGGCGGGTCGAAGGAGCCGACGACTTTGCTTTCGAAGTCGACACCTAATGCCGCGCAGAGGCGTGGCGCCTCGGCTTCCACACGTGAGACCATGGCGTTCAGCACGTCTAGCACATGCGATCGAAAGTCGATGGTGAAGACCACCTGGCCAGGAATGATGTTTCGAGAATTCGGATAGACGTCGATATGGCCAATCGCACCGACCGCGTTTGGCTGATGCGCCATCGCGATTTCATGGACGAGTTCTGTGATCTGGGCGAGACCGCGTCCGGCATTCTTCCGCATGGGCATTGGCGTCGACCCGGTATGACTTTCCTTGCCGGTGACCTTACATTCGATCCAGCGGAGCCCCTGACCGTGGGTCACGACGCCGATGTCAACATCTTCCGCCTCGAGAATTGGGCCCTGCTCGATATGCAGCTCGAAGAACGCATGCATCTTGCGCGCGCCGACTTCCTCATCGCCGCGCCATCCGATGCGCTTTAGCTCATCGCCGAATGTCTTGCCTTCGGCGTCGGCGAGCTCATAGGCCCAGTCTTGGGTGTGGATACCGGCGAATACGCCTGAAGCGAGCATAGGCGGCGCGTAGCGCGTGCCTTCCTCATTGGTCCAGTTGGTGACCACGATCGGATGCTTGGTCTTGATGCCGAGCTGATTGAGGGTGCGGATGATCTCAAGCCCGCCAAGCACGCCTAGCACGCCGTCATATTTGCCGCCGGTTGGCTGGGTATCGAGGTGGGAACCGACATAGACCGGAAGGGCGTCCGGGTCTGTGCCTTCGCGTCTGGCGAACATGTTGCCCATCTGATCGAGCCCCATGCTCAGCCCTTCCGCCTCGCACCATTTTTGGAACAGAGCTCGGCCCTTCGCGTCGTCGTCGGTGAGCGTCTGGCGATTATTGCCGCCGGCGATGCCTGGGCCGATCTTGGCCATCTCCATCAGGCTGTCCCAAAGCCTTTGGCCGTTGATCTTGAGATTCTCTCCCGGTGCCGCCTCAGCTGCCGCCATGTCTTTCACCTTATTGACCATTTGGTAAAATATACGCTAACGAGATATCTTAGCTGGTCAAGGAGATTTTTAGAATTCGTCTTATGTGAGAGTATGTTGTCGGCTACCAGAAAACCAACGCGTATCCAGACGAAGAATCGTGCTCTCATTGAGCGCGCCGCTCTTAAAATTTTTTCACGCGACGGCTTTCGTGGTGCAACTGTTGACGCCATCGCCGATGCAGCCGGCATGTCCAAGCAAAACCTTCTCTATTACTTTCCGACCAAGGACGACATTTATCGAAGCCTGATGGAAGGACTTTTGGAGGATTGGCTAGCTCCACTTAGGGAACTTGACGCGGGCGGCGAACCGATCGAGCAGATCGCTGCCTATATCGACCGCAAGATCGAGCTTGCTCGTGACTTCCCGATGGAATCCAGGCTGTTTGCCAGCGAAATGATCCGAGGAGCGCCCACACTGGGCGACGTGCTTGCGGGCGATCTGAAGGCATTGGTGGACGGAAAGGCAGCGGTTATTCGTGACTGGATGGACGAGGGACGTCTCAACCGGCTCGACCCGCATCACCTGATCTTCGCGATCTGGGCCACCACCCAGCATTATGCGGATTTCGATGTTCAGGTGCGTGCCGTCCTGGGTGCGGTGGGCGATCGGCGCCTTGAGGATGCAGCAGCCACGCTGCAGACTATTTTTTTGGATGGCTTGCGACCGCGCTGAAGTCTGAGTGGCGGTCGACGGCGCGGGTTCACAATCAATTACGTGGGGGGAAACATCGCCATGGACTTCGGGATCACCTTCAAAGGAGTCGTCCGCCCGGAGCGTGCACGTGCGTTGGTGCGTCAAGCCGAGAATGCCGGCTTCACCTATTGCTGGTTCTACGACAGCCACATTCTCTGGCGTGAGAGTTTTCCCGCCATCGCCATGTTGATGGAACACACGACGAACATGCGATTCGGGCCTTGTGTGACCAACCCCAACACGCGCGATTGGTCAGTTGCAGCGAGCCTCTTCGGGTCGCTTGCAGTACAGTCGGGAGGACGTTTCGATCTCGGTGTTGGCCGTGGCGACAGTGCGGTACGCGTCATGGGGAAAAAGCCCGCCAAACTTGCCCGACTTGAGGAGTTCGTGCACGTCGTAAAGGCGCTCGTCCGCGGTGATGAAGCTCAGTATGAAGGTTGTCCGGAACCGGTTCAGTTTCCCTGGACGGAAGGCTACGAGATGCCGGTCTGGGTAGCGGCCTACGGACCGATGGCCCTGAGTTCCGCAGGCCGGGTTGGCGACGGGCTGATCCTGCAGTTGGCTGAGCCGTCCATCTGTAAGTGGCTCGGTGATCAGGCAATCGCAGCCGGCAAGAAAGAGGGACGCGACATGTCCAGCTACCAGATCATGTCCGCGGCCCCAGCCCATATCGGACCGATCGAGGAATGCCGGGAAAGAACCAAATGGTTCCCAGCGATGGTCGGCAATCACGTCGCTGATATCGTCGAAAAATACGGCAAGGATACAGATGCGGTCCCGGCCAGCTTCACAGCCTATATCGAAAAGCGCCGAGGCTACGACTACTCAAAACACGGACAGAGCGACAATCCCTATCTCGACTTCATTACCGATGACATCGTCGACGGTTTCGCCGTCCTCGGCCAACCGGAAGACCACGTCGCCAAGTTGAAGACCCTGGAAGCGGCGGGAATCACGCAGTTCAACATCTATCTCGACAATGGCGATGAGGAGAAGATCATCGCAGACTATGGAGATATCGTGATCCCAGCGCTGACTTCATAGTCCCATGAGTGCTGCGGCATGGCATGATCTTGCATGAAGATATCGCGATGATCGAGGTGACCGTCTTGGTTGGCAGGGTTGTCGGTGAAAGTGTGGGTCGAGGCGAACGTCTAAAGCGTGGCGGGACATCAAAACCCTGCCATTGCTCGCTCTCGCCGTCGGCATGGTTGGTGTGAATTCCAGACCCGATTGTTGCGTCACTGAGCGATTTCTTTTCTCAGTCACAAAAGCTTCTGATCTCAAATTGCGTCTTAAAAAAACTCGTCATGGACCCCGAGCCTACGCTGATCGAATATGACGAGCCTGCGATCGCTATCAATTTTGCTATCGAAATCTCGGAGCCGGGATGGACCTGCGTCAACTACGTTACTTTTCTCTCGTTGCGGACTTAAGGAGCCTTGCACAAGCGTCAGCACATTTGGGAATCGCTGCGCCTGCCATGAGCCGAACCATCGCTGCGCTCGAGGAGGAGCTCAAATGCTCACTGTTTGAGCGGGATGGTCGAGGTATGCAGCTCACGGCAGCGGGCGATATTCTGCATAGCAAAGCCGTCCAGATCCTGCGTGACGTCGAAGTGGCACGGCAAGATGTCATGGCTGAAGGGGAGCATTTGGCGGGCGACATCGGTATTGGCGCCACGCCTTCGGTTATCGGGCTTCTTGGCGCCGACTTTATCAAGCGAAGTCTCGATCGATTTCCCAAGGTGCGACCGCGTTTGGCCGAGGGCTATAGCGGCTATCTTCAGAACTGGGTTCTGACTGGCGTGGTTGACTTTGCTTTGGTCAATGGTCAACCACCGAACCACGTCCGGCTGCAGGGTGAACGCCTCGCGGTGGAGCGGCTGTTCGCGATCGAGCAGCCGGGCCCGACGGCTGAGGGCGATGGCACGATTTCCCTTGGTGATCTGTTGAGGGCACCGTTGCTGCTGCCGACGGCGCAAAACCCAATCCGAGGCTTGATCGATGAGGCGGCGAAGACTCTCGGTCAAACCGTATCGACGATACTGGAGATCGACTCCGCCGGATTGCTGAAGACACTGGCAGCGGAGGGACTCGCTGCTGCAGTCCTACCTTTCGCCGCCGTACAGCATGAAGTTGCAACGGGTAAGCTGTCAGCAAGGCCGATCGTTGAGCCCGAGATCACAAGCGATCTTACGTTGATTCATCTCAAGGACCGCCCTCCTTCCAAGGTTGCGGTCCAGCTGATCAAACTCATCCTCGACATCCTTGAGGACGTTGTTTCAGGCGATGGGCGTCATGGTTTCATCGAGGTCTGCCGCCCAGAAAGGTACCAACGCTAAACGCCGACAATGCTGAATTGCCCAAACGGCAATTCGCGAAGCCGGCCGATATCGCTATCGTGATCCTGCTTTTTTGGAGAAACGATGCGATGCGGATCGGTGCGGATATCGGCGGCACGTTTACCGACGTCGTCCTGGTCGATGACAGGACCGGCAATCTCAAAATGGGTAAAGTCCTGACCACACCCGAACAGCCGGATGATGCGGTTATTGATGGCGTAGGCGAGGTCGTGGCGGGAGCGCCAGCTGAGATTCAGCACGTTGTTCACGGCACGACGCTCTTCACCAATGCGCTGATCGAGCGCAAGGGAGCGTTAACCGCGCTGATCACCACGAAGGGTTTTCGTGACGCTATCGAGATCGGGCGTGAGCATCGCTATGACATGTATGACCTCCGCCTGCGCCGTCCCGAGCCGATCGCGCAGCGTCGACATCGGTATGAGATCGCAGAGCGCACCCTGTCAGATGGCTCGGTGCGTCAAGCACCTGATGAGGCCGAGGTTCGTGCGCTCGCCAGAGCGCTTCAGGGCCTCGGCATCGAAGCCGTCGCGGTCTGTCTGATGAACAGTTATCTCAATCCTGTTCATGAGCGGCTGGTCGGCCAAGTTTTGCAGGATGAATTGCCCGGATTGCCCGTCACCCTCTCCAGTGACATTGCGCCTGAGATCCGAGAGTTCGAGCGGACATCGACGGCCCTTTGCAATGTCTACGTGAAGACGATCGCTCAGCATTATCTGGGACGGTTGGAGGCGCGCACCAAAGATGTGCTGCACGAGCAGGCCCGTCTGTTCGTCATGCAATCCAATGGTGGGTTGCTGACGGCAGAACAGGCGATTGAAGCGCCTATCCGACTGGTCGAGTCCGGTCCTGCCGCAGGGGCGCTTGCTGCGGCGCATTACGGTCAGACCCTTGGGTTTTCAGACGTGCTGTCTTTCGACATGGGAGGAACGACAGCGAAGGCTTGCCTGATTGTCGATGGCGAACCGCTACTGGCGCCCGAATTTGAGGTGGACCGCCAGTATCAATTCAAGAAAGGCAGCGGCCTCCCCGTCAAGGTGCCGGTGATCGAAATGATCGAGATCGGTACCGGCGGCGGTTCGATCGCTGAGATCGACGCCCTTGGGCGACTGAAAGTCGGCCCCAAGAGCGCTGGCTCGGTACCTGGCCCGATCTGCTACGGGAAAGGCGGTGAGCAGCCGACGGTCACGGATGCAGATCTGATGCTCGGCTATCTGAACCCAGACTTTTTCTTGGGCGGTGATATGACACTTGACCTGACGACGGCGCATGAGGTCATCGTCGATCAAGTCGGCAAGCCGCTCGGCCTGGATGACCTCGACGCTGCCTTCGGCATCCACCAACTCGCCAATGAGGCCATGGCTTCAGCGGCGCGCATTCACGCGATCGAGCGTGGTCGCGACATTTCAGAGTTCCCGATGTTTGCGTTCGGTGGGGCAGGGCCGGTACACGCCTATGGCGTAGCGCGCATCTTGAAGCTGCCAAAGATCATTTATCCCTTCGGCGCAGGGGTGATGTCGGCAATCGGTTTTCTGACCGCTCCTCTTGCCTTCGATTTTGTCAGATCGCATCCCGTGAGGTTGAAGACAGCCGATTGGCCAAACGTCAATGATCTGATCGCCGAGATGGAGAATGAAGGTCGAGCGCGGCTTGCAGCGGCCATCGGCGATGCCGAGATTACCTTTCGGCGTACGGCTGATATGCGGTACCGAAAGCAAGGCTTTGACATCTCCGTGCCCATCCCGGAGGGTAAGCTTGGACCGGAACGCCTGCCCAGCATCATGGCTGCATTTGAGCGGGTTTATGCAAGGCTCTACGGCCATACGATTCCGGACACGCCGATCGACGTTATGTCCTGGCGCCTGGTCGCATCGGGGCCGAAGCCGGATTTCAAGCTGCCGGAGGGCGGTTCTGGTGATCGAGATGCGCAAAAGGGCAGGCGGCTGATCCACCTTCCGGATGAAGGTTTGATCGACGTCCCCGTTTATGACCGCTATCGGCTGGGGACGGGCGACCAGCTGGACGGTCCGGTCATCGTCGAAGAACGCGAGTCGACTGTCGTGATTAACGGGTCTGGCCGGATCTGCGTCGACGACCACCGTAACCTGATCGTCGATCTGGAGCTGCCGTCATGACGAGGTCAGATCTTGATCCGATCACACTCGACATCATGTGGGGCAGGATGCTCGCTACGGTCAATGAGCAGGCGGCCGCATTGATGCGCTCGTCATTTACCTCGATCGTGCGCGATGCTGGTGATCTCTCCGCCTGCGTGTTCGACCGGCGGGGGCGCATGGTGGCGCAAGCTGTCACCGGCTCGCCCGGTCATATCAATTCCATGGCGACGGGCATGACGCACATCGTGCAGGCATTCCCTGTCGACACCCTTGAGCCTGGCGACGTCATCATCACCAATGATCCCTGGATCACTGTCTCACAACTTCATGACATCACGATCGCAACGCCCGTCTTCCATAAAGGCCGTGCCGTGGCACTGTTTGCCAATTGCTGCCATGCTCTTGATATTGGCGGACGCGGTCTCTCAGCGGATGCACGCTCGATTTTTGAAGAAGGCCTCTTCCTTCCGATTATGAAGCTGTACGAGGCGGGCAAACCCGTAAGGCCGATCTACCAGATCATTGAAAAGAACGTGCGCACGCCCGACGAGGTTATCGGTGACATCCACGCCCAAATCATCGCGAACGAGGTTGGTGCGCGGCAACTCCAGTCCTTTCTCGAGGAGTTTCGTCTCGACGATATTGAGGTGGTAGCAGACGCGATCATCGAGCGTTCCGAAAGTGCCATGCGAAGCGCGATCAACGCGCTGCCAGACGGCGAGCACAGCTTCGCCCTGACGTTGGATGGTTTTGGTCAACCGATCGAGATCAAATCGGCCGTGACGATCATCGGCGACGGGATTACCGTCGACTATGACGGCACCTCAGACATGGTCGATCTCGGCGTCAATGTCGGCTTCAACTACACGGTGGCCTATACAACCTACGGCGTGAAATGTGCGATCGCGCCGGATGTTCCCAATAATGCCGGTTCCTTCTTGCCGATCCGCACCCTTGCGCCAGAGGGTTGCATTTTGAATGCCAAGTCGCCCGCGGCCGTCGCGGGGCGTCACACGGTCGGCCACTTCTTGCCGTCGGCTATCATGGGGGCCTTGAGCGGCATCCTTCCCGACAAGGTGATGGCACCCGGCGCAGACAGCTTGTGGAACACGCATATTGCCGGTTACGACGCACGGGATGGTGCATACTTCTCTTATACCTGGTTTTCGACGGGCGGCACTGGCGCCCTCCAAGGCCAGGACGGACTTTCCGCAACCTCCTATCCGAGTGGTGTTGCCGGCGTACCTGCGGAGATCATCGAAGCTCTGACGCCGCTGGTGGTCGGCGAGCGAGCGCTTCGTCCTGATTCGGGAGGGGCCGGTCAGCATCGAGGTGGACTGGGCCAAACCATGACGATCGAGGTAAGGACTAATCGTCCCTACCTGTTCTCTGGCCTTTATGAACGCTGTGAGCATCCAGCGCCCGGCCTCGACGGCGGTCGGTCCGGCGCGACGGGGGCGATTGAGACCTCGAACGATGTGGAGCTTGAACCCAAGATCAGCCGCATGCTGCCGGCAGACACCGTGGTCACCCTACACATCCCAGGTGGCGGCGGCTTTGGTGATCCAACAGAACGCAGCGCAGCAGCGATCCGCGAGGACATCGAGGATGGCTATGTGACACCGGCAGGTGTCCGACGTGACTATGGCATCGAGCCAGACTAACCAGGAGACCGCCCACATGTCCGCCGAGACCCGTTTTATCTTGATCGCTGCCATGGACGTCGATCCAGCTTACGAAGATCTCTTCAACGAGGTCTACGATGGCGAACATGTGCCGTATCTATTGACGGTTCCTGGTGTTCGCAGCGTCACGCGTTACAAGGGCGTTCCCGCCGAGATTGCGATAGCGGACGGCACGCAACCCTTGCCGACTGCATCGCCGGTCTATACGGCGATCTATGAGCTCGACAGTCCCGACGTCCTCAAGAGTCGGGAATGGGCCCACGCGGTTGAGGCTGGGCGCTGGGCGTCGGAGGTTCGGCCCCATACGCGAAACCGCCATCACGCCGTTTATGAAAAAACGTTCGCTGCAATAGAGGAGACCTGATCCCATGACCGATCATCCGGAATTCCATCATCTCGACGATGATGCTGATGGAATCGTCCGCCAGTTGGCTGACGGGCTCAGTACCCGAATCTTTCCCGGCGATCAGGCCATGATTTCCATTGTGGAAGCAGCGCCGCATGCTGAAGGCAAAATGCACCAGCATCCCGAGGAGCAATGGGGTGTGATGCTCGAAGGATCGGCGATCCGGGTCCAAGGCGATCAAGAAATTGCAGTCAAGAAAGGTGATTTTTGGCGCACGCCCGGCAACGTCCCGCACACGTTGCGCGCCGGCCCCGAAGGCTGCCGCGTCCTCGATATCTTCGCGCCACCACGTGATGAGTATAAGAAGCCGGGCTCCGGCTTTGGGGACAGCTGAGCGATGGCCGTTCAGCTTTATGAGGCTTCCTTCCGGCAGCTAAGCGATACCGAACGCGACGCTTGGAAGGATACCGAGGCCGCCGCGGTTTCTGATTGCCTCGAGCGTGGGATGGCGATGGATGGTGGCATCAAACCACTGGATCCTGCGATGCAGTTGGTCGGTCAAGCGCGCACGGTGCGCTGCATGGTGGGCGACAATAGTGCCCTGCATGCCGCGATCACCCTGATCGAGCCTGGCGAGATTCTGGTGGCTGATGCCGGCGGCTTCCTAGGAACCGCGGTTTGGGGCGGATTGATGACCGAGGCGGCCAGGCGGAAGGGCATTGCCGGGTTGATCGTTGACGGTGCCGTCCGAGATCAAGCCGAGATCATTAAGTCCGCTTTCCCTTGCTTTGCGCGTGGTGCCGTTCCTGCCGGGCCGCATAAGGGCTTTGGTGGGGCGATCGATGTGCCGATCAGTTGTGGCGGGGTTGCGGTTCATCCAGGAGACCTCATTGTCGCCGATGCGGATGGTGTCACCGTCGTTCCGTTGGCGCGCGTTGAGACGACATTGAGCGCCTATCATGCCCTGAAAGCCAAGGAAGAACAGGCGCTTGCCGCTCTGGATTCCGGCGGTACATTGGCGGACATCTATGGCGTGCCCGAGATCACGAAGGTTTAGTGCGATGACGACGGCGTTCGAGAGGTCGGTGCATAACGTGGACATCAATGGTGTTCCGCTCCAGGTGGCGGCGATCGGACGCGCTGGAACACGAACGCCGATGGTCTTTTTGCATGGCTTCGGATCGACCAAAGAAGATTACGCCGACATCGTCCATCATCCCACCCTCGACGATTATGCCTTCCTCGCCTATGACGCACCCGGCTGCGGTGAGACTTTCTGTACGGATCTTTCCAAAATCGATATTCCATTTCTCGTGCGCACGGCTGAAGCGATGCTGGCGCGGGCGGGAATCGAACAGTTCCACCTCATCGGCCATTCGATGGGTGGGCTAACAGCCTTGATGCTTGCGCATGCCCATCCCAAGCGCGTGCTGAGCTTCACAGACATCGAAGGAAACATTGCACCGGAAGACTGTTTCTTGAGCCGCCAGATCGTCGAGCACGCGGATCCTGATCCGGACAGGTTCTTCGAGGCATTCATCGAGCGAACGTTGCACTATCCCGCCTTTGCCTCAGCCCTCTTTGCCGCCAGCCTGCGCCATAAAGTGCGCGCAGATGCCGTGCGCGGCATCTTTACCTCAATGGTTAGTCTCTCCGATCATGGCGGCTTGATGGAGAAATTCCTCGGGCTGCCGTGCCCGAAGATGTACATGTATGGTGAACAGAACAGGACGCTGAGCTATCTGGGCGACATCGAAAAGAAAGGCGTTCGTCTCGCTGAAATTCCTCAATGCGGCCATTTTCCGATGTACTCCAATCCCACAATGATGTGGCAGGCGATCACCCGTTTTGTGGGGGGAATCTGATCGTTACGGCGCGATCGCTCCCCCGCGATCAGCCCTGCAGACTAGACCAAGGCGCGCCTGCTGCCTTGGTCTCCAAGCGAAGCTCATCCTTGATCCTGGCCGAACTGCGGCCAGGCGATCACACGCTCATTCTCTCTGTCCAGAAGGCACCTCCTAACATCGCACGTCATCCACCGTTTTGCGGTTGTCGCCAGATTTGGTGGTGACATCATACGCGACGCTGCCGCATCGAGCGTTCGACGAGGAGTGACAGATTATGTGAGCCGCGACTGCACCTTGTGGCTCTTTAGTTCTTTCAGCGCATGCCGACCGATCCAGGATATCGACCGCGCGTCGGATCCCGCCATGACGTTCGCTGTCGCTACGGCGTTCTCGTTGAGCATCCGATTTCTTTTGCCAACGGCGCGTAGCGCCATATCAACGGCTTTTTTTACAAGCGGGCGGTCGTCGGCAGGCGTTTTTTTGATGATCTCGAGAGCCATGACAAACGAATCGTCGGAGGCTTTCTTGTCATGGACGGACAAGGCCCAGATGAGCGCATAGCCGGCGCGGCGTACGAATTCCTGATCATAAGGCGTCCAGGCTCGGACCTTATCCCAAGCGTGTGGTGTCCTATCGAAAAGGTGCATGCAGACCGTGTCGCAGATCGCCCAGCTGTCGAAGTCTTTCGCCCACTTATCCATTTCTTGGCTGCTCATCGCACCCGGATCGGCGATCAAGGCGGCGACCGTTCGTGCTTCGTAAACACCGGTTTTCCATAACGCTGCGGCAAGAACATGATCCCGACCGTGCCTTTTGGCGTAACCTTTCATGTCGCGCATGGTGACGCCGAGTGCGTTGGCATTCGGTATGCCGAAGCGTGTCACGCCAGCGCGTGTTTCCTCGGTGGCCAACGCCTTGAGATCGTCGAGAATCTCAGAAGCTGTCACGGTGCACCTCCCGCGAACACGCTGAGAGGTGCACCGCCATGTGTCATTTTTTGCCGACCAGCCCGAAAAACGCGCCTTGCGGGTCAACGCCGTTTAGCGAGAATTCGCCTCCTGGGATCTCCATCGGTCCCATCACGACCTGACCGCCATGCGCGTTCACATAAGCCGCAGCTTCATCAATGCTCGGCACGCGGAAGTAATAGCTCCAAAGCGACACGGGCATATCATCGGGCTTTTTCATCAAGCCACCGAACATGAAGTCGCGATCGGCACCATTCTTCATCATCTCATAGGTGCCCATCGGTCCCATATCCATACTGTCGGTTTTCACCCAGCCGAAGATCTCGCCATAAAACGTCTTGGCAGCCGTCGGATCGCTGGTCGCCAGCTCATTCCAAGCACAGTGACCTTCGCGTGGTGTATGGGTGGCAAAGCTCTCGCTCGCTTGATCGGAGGTGCCGCGCATGATGTAGAAGGGGGCCCCTTGCGGGTCTTGGACAAACGCGAAACGGCCGACATCGGGGATATCGCGAGGCGGCATCAGGATCGCGCCGCCCGCTTTGGCGATCGCCTCGGCGCTGGCATCAACATCGTCCACACCGACGTAGCCAGCCCAAAGCGGACGGGCGCCATTGGCCTGCATTTCCGCCGTTAGCGACATAAGACCGCCGACGACAGCCTCCTTTTTGGCGAACAGGCGGTAGTCCATGCCCGGTTGACCGGCATCGTTGAAATGCCAGCCAACGAGGCCACCATAGAAAGCCTGCGCAGCATCAGCATCGGTCGTCATCAATTCGTACCAAATGAAATCGCCATGTTCATTGGTCATCCGGAATTTCCTTTGTCGGTTTGTCGTCAAACTTTGCGGTGAAGGATCGTCTTGGATCCGCTCGAGATCATGCGCTTGCCGTTCAAGGCGTCGCTCTATGCGAACGTTGCGAACCCAGAATCATTCAGGTCTCATTAATCGCTCTCATCGCTCCAGGTTCGAGGAAGACGCCTTCCGGAAGCGCAACACCGATCATTCTCAAGTCATCGTCCTGTCTGACCTGAGGCACGGGGATCGGGAAGCCGTTGATATAGCTCACGGAAGTGGCCCTCATCTCAATTCGGTTTTCGGATCGCTTGAAAATCTCATGATCGTTGTATAATAATATGAACATATGATCAATAGGTGATGAATCATGGATACTACGTTTGCTGCCTTAGCTGATCCAACCCGGCGCGCCATCGTCGGGCTCCTGGCTGACCACGAACTGTCCGTCGGAAAAGTCGTTGAGAACTTCGACCTGACACAATCGGCTATCTCTCGACATCTCGATGTCTTGGAAAGGGCTCGGTTGATTGAACGTCGTCGCGTCGGTCAACACCGCATGTGCTCGCTGAGCGCCGAGCCACTGCAGGAACTGAGCGAATGGCTACAAGGCTATCGTCGATTTTGGGAGGGCTCGTTGAAGCGGCTTGATAAGACGATCGCGCGGAAAAAGCGGTGAACATAACCCTTGAGCAAGGGCGGCTCGTAGTCCGCCATGTCGTCGATGCGTCGCTTGAGGATGTGTTCGATGCGTGGATAGAACCGCGCCTTGTGGAATCGTGGTGGGGACCTGACGGGTTTCAAACCATCGTCGATCAGCTTGACGCGCGGGTCGGCGGCAGTTTCAGATTTCAAATGACCGCACCGTCTGGCTCATCCTGCCCGATGACCGGAACTTATATCGAGGTGAACCGGCCAGTCTTGCTCTCATTCAGGATCGACAATCACTGCGTCGCCGATTTGCCGGATAGCGTCAGACCGCCGTCGAAAGAGTCCAGGGTTGACGTAAGCTTCCGAGCTATAGGAGCGAAAACGGAAATCGTCATCGTTCAAACCGGCCTCGCCAGCGATTATCAAATGTTGGCCGAGTTTGGTTGGGGCCAAAGTCTCGAGCGTCTCGGACGGTCGACATAAGATCCCATGGGGTTGGCGTAGGTCTACCCATCCTGCGCTTCAAAGGACGTCGTAAAAGAGCGATTGGGCTTGCGGTGGTATTGAGTTCATAGTCGGTCTCGTGGCTGGGGCGAATGCCCTCATATCACCCCCTCGGTGGTCGATATTCTCCGTCGTAAGAACAGCGCTACGAACGCTGGCTGATCTCGCTTTGGTGACCGAAAGGGATCACGTCGCCAGGATCACTTCGATGAGAATGATCAAGCCGATAAGGAAGGCCAGATAGCCGGCAAAGCGAGCATGATCCTCGCCGTCGATCACCACGCGGCGGAGCAACGTGCCGAAGATGTCGAAGATCGACACGGTCACCAGAATGATCAACAGGATTGCCGCACCCGAACCATAATCGAAGCCGCGTAGCGATTCCGAAAGCGACATGCCGATTCCCCCGGCGCCGACGATGCCGAGCACCGTCGCCGAACGAATGTTGGCTTCGAAGCGATAGAGCGAAAACGAGATCCAGAGTGGTAGGACCTGCGGTACGACGCCATAGACGATCTCCTGTAGCTGGCTCGATCCCGTGGCGCGAATGCCCTCAACGGGACGAGGATCGATGGCTTCGACAGCCTCGGAGAACAGTTTCGCAAGGGTGCCCGTTGTATGGATAGTGAGCGCCAGCACGCCTGCGAGAGGGCCGAGGCCGACGGCAGCGACGAAGATCAGAGCAAAGACCAATTCGTTGATCGCGCGAAAGGCGTCCATCAGCCGCCGCACCGGGAAGACGATCCAAGCGGGTGCCAAATTCGTCGACGACAACAGACCAAAGGGAAAGGCAAGGAGGACCGAAAGAAAGGAGCCCCAAACGGCCATCTGCACGGATTCCAGCATCAGATCGAGATAACTCCGCCAATAGCGGAAATTCGGTTCGAGAAAATCCTTCAAGAGCAGCGCCATGTTATCGCTGCCAAACAGCACCTCGCCCAAGCGGTGCATGTCCGAGGGCACGAAGCTCCAGATCAGGAGTACCAGAAAGGTTCCCCAGAGCAGTACATCGAACATCCGCTCCTTGGCCGTCCGGCCTGGTACCTCAATGTCGGCAAGTTTCTTCAGAGGGATATCGGACATGGGCGCCTGCCTCAGAGCCAAATGGCCCCCTCCTGGTTGGGAGGGGGCCTGGACGCTGACTTACTTACGTGGGCGGGCCTCGGCTGCTGCCTGGATCTCTTCGATCCTGGCGTTGATCGCCTCGACTTTCTCAGCCTTCTCCTCTTCGGAGAACGTCTCGTCACCTTCAATCGACATACGCTCACGGATCTGATCCATCTCGTAGAATGGCCAGAGTTGAGCGTTGGAGGACGGGATGAACGGTCCCATGTCGATCAATGCCAGCTTATCGCGCGCGGCCTTGACCTCTTCATCGGTGCCGAGGCGGCCGTAGGTCATGAAGAAGTATAGAAGCTTCGCCTTCAGGTCTTCATTCAGTTCCGGACGCCAAGCCATGGGATCAGAAGCAATCAACGGCGAACGCCAAATTTCCTTGAGCTCGGCGAACATCTCGGGGTTGGCGTTCTTTAAGCGAGAATACATGCCGGTGGAGGACGCCACCGCGGCATCCACCTGCTTGGTGGCGGCTGAGATTAGGTTGGTCTCGTGATTGGCGTTACGAACGGTCTTGAAGCAGTCGTTTGGGTTTACGCCTTCCTGAGCGAAGATAAAGGTTGAGGGAACCAGAAAGCCCGAGGTGGAGTTCGGGTCACCGATGCCGAAGTCTAGGGTCTGATCGCAGGTCATGACATCGTCATAGGTCAGCCCGCTGTCCTTGTGAGTGACCATGACCGACCAGTAGCCTTGGTCACCGGTGCTCTCCGTGGTCTGCGCGAAGATTTCAGCACCTGCACGATCGACGGCCACCATAGCGGACTTGTTGCCGTACCAGACCACGTCAACCTTATCGAAGCGCATGCCCTCAATCACGCCAGCATAGTCGGAAGCGAAAAAAGGCTCGACGGGCACACCGATGGACACTTCCATGTCCTCGAGGAACGGCCCCCACTTTTCACGCTGGGCGCTGGAGCTCTCGGTCGACAGAATGCCGAAGAACAGCGTGTCGGGATTTTCGCGCTCAGCTATTGCCGGTGTGGCGAGGACGGCACTGATCGCTGTGGCAGTAACGAGATGAGCAAGGGTTTTCACAAAGAGTCTCCCTTCAGTGGCGGTTTGGTGGTTACCCCGAAGCTGCCAACGGGACGGCTTCGAAATCGTCGGCATCTGGCAAAACCAGTTCTTCACTGGCTTCTCCGTAGATCTCTCGGAGAAAGGCCGTGGTCAGCTGTTTGCTGGGGCCGTCGAAGACGATCTGGCCATCGCGCATAGCGATGGTGCGGGGACAGTAGCGTCGTGCGTATTCGACCTGGTGCAAAGAGACGAGCACGGCGGCGTTCTCGGTGCGATTGATCTCGGCAAGAATGCCCATCACACGTTTCGCTGAGGCTGGGTCGAGCGAGGCAATCGGCTCGTCCGCCAGGATGATGTTCACCTGCTGCACCAAGCAGCGGGCGATGGCGGCGCGTTGTTGTTGACCGCCCGAGAGCGTGCCCGCCCGTTGACGCGCTGTCTCATCGATCCCCACGCGGGCAAGGGCATGCATAGCCGTCAGTTTTTCGGCGTGATTGAAGAGCATCAGCGTGCCACGCAATCGGGGAATGCGGCCGAGACAGCCAGTCAGCACGTTGGTCAACACCGAGAGCCGGGGTACGAGGTTGAACTGCTGAAAAATCACGCCAAGATTTTGCCGGATCGCGATGACCCTATTGGTCAAGCGACCCTGACTTTGGACCACCTCACCGGCGACCTTTATCGTGCCACCGGCCTCGCCGCGATCGGCGGCGAGCAATCCCGAGATATGTCTGATGAGAGTCGATTTGCCTGAGCCTGAGGCACCAATCAGAGCGACCATCTCACCTTGGTGGATGGTGGCAGACACATCGATCAGCGCGCGCCGGCCATTACCGAACGTTTTGCTGACATTGTTGACTTCGACTTTTGCCAAGGTTCGCTCCTCCTATCTTCATCGGATAGGTGAGCTATTCGACAGCAGGATTACGAAATCATGACAGGTTTGATGCTGCCTCGAGTCTCCCTATGATGCCGAAACTCATTGCTTTCTTTAGACCATCATCCAAAGACGCCGAATCGTGTCGGACATCAAAATCCTTTGACGACGTTGATTAGTTCCCGTTTAGCAGGAGGTCCGAGCCTTTTTCCGCGATCATGAGTGTCGCAGCATTGGTGTTGGCCGAAGGCATGGTCGGCATGATCGAAGCGTCGATCACGCGAAGGCCCTGGACACCATGAACCCGCAGCCTGTCGTCAACCACGGCCAGCGGATCACGACCCATGCGGCAGGTGCCAATGGCATGATAGACGGTGGCGCCGGTTTGCCGGATATGGGTGAGGATCTGATCGTCGGTTTGACAATCGGGACCAGGCAAGACTTCCGCCGCCCGATACGGCGCCAAAGCCTGCGTCGCTAGCAGGGATCGACACCAGCGGACGCCGGCGATCGCGACCTGTCTGTCCGCTTCGGCCGTCAGGTAATTTGGTTGGATCGCTGGGGCCTCGCTGGGCTCAGGGCTTCGAGCGCGAACATACCCCCTGCTTTCTGGGCGCATTTGCCAAAAGCCTGCTGTCATTCCTGGCGTGCGCTGAAGGCTACCGGTGACGCCGGTTGAATAGCTGGCCGGCGTGAACATCAACTGAAGATCAGGAAGGTCCAACTCGGGCCGCGAGCGCACGAAACCGGCCACATGGGCTGGGCTGAAGGCTAAAAGCCCGCGTCCCGCCGCGATCCATTTTGCGATCTCCCACCAAAGACGCAGTCCATGGGCCCGTTCGTTCAAGGTGATCGGTTGAGAGACAGTGTTTACGACGCGGGCGGCGTAGTGATCCTTTAAGCCATCGCCCACGCCAGGAAGTGCATGCCGGACAGGAACGCCGATGTCCCGCAAAAGCTCTGGCGGACCGATACCCGAGATCTGTAAGAGATGGGGAGAGCCGATGGCGCCGGCAGCGAGGATGATGTCCCGCGAGGCACTCACAGAATGCGCCTTGCCGCCATAGTCGTAGCTGAGGCCGGTGACTTTCGTCCCGTCCATTTGCAGTCCGGTGACCAAGGCACGGGCGACGACACGCAGATTGGAACGGCGCATCGCAGGGCGAAGAAAGCTCGTGGCTGCACTGACCCGGCGCCCCCCTTTAATCGTGCGCTGGTAATAAGCGACACCGTCTTGATGGCGGCCGTTGTAGTCTGGGTTCCTTGACAGTCCCAACTCCGATGCCCCATCCAAAAAGGCCTCGGAGATCGGGTGGCGCTCGTCGATGTCCGAGACATGTTGAGGGCCGCCTGCTCCATGGAATTCGTCGGCGCCGGTTGAGCGGTCTTCGGATCGACGAAAATAGGGAAGCACATCGGCGTAAGCCCATCCGCGATTGCCCATCTGCGCCCAGGTGTCAAAGTCTGCGGCTTGGCCACGCACATAGAGATGACCATTGATCGCACTTGAACCACCCAACACCTTGCCACGTGGAAAATGAATGACGCGGCGATCCACACCATCGCCAGGCTCGGTCGCGAAGCACCAATTGAACCTCGGATCCCGGAATGTCTTCAGAAAGCCGGCAGGCGCCCAGATGTAGGGGTGACGATCAGATCCGCCGGCCTCCAGCAACAAGACGCGGTGACGGCCATCAGCTGTCAGGCGATTTGCGAGAACGCAGCCCGCTGTACCGGCACCAACGATGATGTAGTCCCAGTCTCCGTCAGCCATGATCAAGCAGCAAGTGTCGGCCCATCACCCGCAATGGTGGTGCGTACCATGCGTCTGGGTTCCTCCATGGAGGCGAAGGGAGTAGCCCGGTGCAGGACTGATAGATTATCCCACAAGATCAGATCGTGCGGTCGCCAGACATGCGAGTAGACGAAGCGTTTGTTGGTGGCAAAGGCCATCAGCCGATCGATTAATGCTCGACCTTCTTTGTCATCCATTCCTTCCACCCGCGCGCAATGTGCACCCAGATAGAGCGACTTGCCGTGGATCCCATGGTCCAGCACCATCGACTGGCGAACCGGCGGCACCGCGGCGCGTTCTTCGGCCGTCACCAATTCGGGGTCGATCTTGGAGCGACCATAGGCATAGTCGTGGATTGCCACCTTGCCCGCGAGCCGTGCTTTATCCTCCTCAGGTAAGGCCGCGTAGACGGCGCGCATCGAGATATATTCGGTGTTGCCGCCGGACAGCGGAATGATCCGAGCAGAAAGCATGGAAGCTTTTGCTGGAACCGGTTTGAATGAGCTGTCCGCATGCCAGTGCTGGTTGGCCTTGTTGTTGAGAACCTGCCGTCCCGTGGGCGGTTCGATGGCGCCATCCGGACCGATATTGCTCAGGACGATCATCTTGCTACCGGCACCTGGCGTGCCGACCTTGGTGGACTCCAAGCTGCCAAAACACTCGCTAAACGCGATCTGTTGATCATCAGTCACATCCTGATCGCGAAAGACAAGAACGGTGTATTGGGCAAACGCAGCCTTGACGGCGGAGAGGGTCTCCTCCGTCGGAACGTGGTCTAGGTCAAGACCAGTAACCTCGGCAGCAAACAGGCTATGGAGGGGGGTGATCTCTAGCATTGATGTCGAGGAAGCTTTCCTTTGAACATGTTGCACCTGCCACGTACCCTATAGGTCCGCGGCTTCGCCAAGCAAGGATTTGCGAACCTGTCGAACGATGTCGCGTGCCTGCATGCAGGGAGAATGAAGCCGGTCCAGCAATGTGTCACCTAGTTGAACGCCCATTTGCTGCCCCAGCGGAGGCGCTTTTTGCTCGTCTATGCCGCCACCCGATACCCAATGACTGTGACGGAGCTGCTCCCCGCATTAGACTAGGCGTCATCACAGTGGCGGGGCGTTGGGGGGAATCATGCACGATCAATTCAAGCTTCAAAGTATAGAAACCAATGGCATCAGATTGCGCGCTGCGGTCGAAGGCGAGGGGCCGTTAGTGATGATGGTCCATGGCTGGCCGGAGCTTTGGTATTCGTGGCGGCATCAGATCAAGCCTGTGGCCAACGCCGGATATCGCGTCGTGGCGCCGGACATGCGCGGCTACGGCGGCAGCGACAAGCCCGAAGCGGTCGAGGCTTACGATATGGCGAGTCTCATGGCCGATGTGGTGGGATTAATCGATGCCTTTGGCGAAGAAAAGGCGATCCTGGTGGGCCATGACTGGGGTGCCCCGATTGTCTGGAACACTGCTGCTTTGCATCCCAATCGTGTCACAGCCGTCGCAGGGCTGAGCGTACCCTACCGCAAGCGAGGCCGGATCTCTCCAATGGCGTTTTGGCGGAAAGTGAACCTCTTCTATCAGCTATATTTCCAGGATGAAGGTGTTGCTGAGGCAGAGCTGGAAGCGGATGTCAGAACCAGCCTTCGAAAGATCTACTATGCTGCATCAGGCGATTCGCCATCTGCTGACGGTTGGTTCAACGGATCGGCAGCAGGTGGACTGTTGGACGCGTTCGTTGATCCGGACGCATTCCCTGACTGGATGACGGAAGTGGATCTGGATTACTTCGTTTCAAATTTTGAAGCCAGTGGCTTTCGGGGTCCTATCAACCGCTACCGCAATCAGGAGCGAGATTTCCAGATGCTGCCGGATATGGGCGTCCGGCCCGTATCGCAGCCAAGCTGTTTCATTGCAGGATCGAAGGATTTTGTGCGGATGTTTATCCCGCGTTTCGATTCGTATGAGGATGTGTCGAGCCATTGCGCTGACCTCCGTAACAAAACGATCATCGAGGGTGCGGGGCACTGGGTGCAGCAAGAAGCGCCAGCTGCGGTGAACGCTGCGCTCGCCACCTTTCTTGCATCAATCGGTTAGGGTATTGGCGGGCGCAGTTATCGAGGCATCTACCTGGCAAGCGTCCGGATTAAATTTCGAAAACGCTGACGCAATCGCCCTACCACCGGAACGAGGAAGGCGGATCTTGACCTCTTCTAGGCTTATGGGATCAGAACCGTTGCACCCAACGTCTTTCCGGATTCGATCGCTTCATGAGCTTTTACCGCATCCTTGAGTGCATATTCGTAATTGATGTTGGCATCCAGGATACCGTCACCGATCGCCTTGAAGAGATCCCGCGCGGTCCACTCCAGGTCGGACCGTTTGGCAACATAGTGCATGATGGCAGGGCGTGTGATCCAAAGCGAGCCGCGGCGGCCTAGGTCCTGGACCACGTCGACCGGGTCAGGTGGGCCGGAGACGTGGCCGTAGGCAGCACAGACCCCCATAAGTCTTAGGCAGTCAAGCGAGTCCTGGAGGGTCTCCTTGCCGATCGCCTCGTAGACCACGGCGCAGCCCTCGCCATCCGTGACGTCTTGCACCACGTCAACGAAGCGTTGCTTCGAGCGGACGACGGGATGGTCGCAGCCGGCGGCGCGCGCGGCTTCTGCCTTTTCCTCGGTGCTCACGGTGCCGACGATGGTGGCGCCCAGCGCCTTTGCCCACTGACAAAGAATAAGCCCCATACCTCCTGCTGCTGCATGGACCAGGATGACGTCACCGGGCTGGACGGCATAGGTGCGGTGCAAGAGGTAATGGGCCGTCATACCTTTCATCAGCAAAGCAGCGACCTGTTTGTCGTCAAGGCCATCGGGCAGATGCAGGAGTTTGTCGGCGGGGTAGTTCCGTACCTCGGCATAGCTGCCAAGTGGGGGGATGCCGTAGGCGACCCGATCACCTGTCTTAAAGTCGTTAACGTCATCGCCGACGCTTTCGACGATCGCCACCCCTTCGAAACCGATCACCACAGGACAAGGTGGCACCGGCCAAGGGTGAGAAATGCCGCCGCGGTGATAGGTGTCAGCGTAATTGACACCGACTGCGGTATGGCGGAGGCGAACCTCGCTCACGCTGGGATCAGGCACGGACCAGTCCTCCCAGCGCATCGCATCAGGCGGTCCGAGCTCATGGATCACCTGGGCTTTGGACATTGCCTTCCTCCTTCATATCGTTCTTGTCAGGCTGCCTGTGCTGCGCGCAGCTGTCTCAGCACACTGCCATAGTTTTCCGCACCCTGCGCGCCGGACAAAAGATGCTGGCGTTCGAAGATCATCGCCGGCACGCCCTGAATGCCGCGCGACGCCCAAAAGCCTTGTTTCTGACGGACTGTTTCGGCCCGCTCGCCTGAGCTCACGACCCGGAACGCTTCCGTCTGATCCAGTCCAAGCTCAGCAGCGATGTCAGCGAGTACTTCGAGGTCCGATACATTTTTTCGGTAGGTGAAGTAGGCTACGAACAGCGCTTGCTTCATGTCGTGCCCACGGCCCTGCTCATCCGCCCAGTCAATGAGCTGATGCGCACGAAAGGTGTTCCACATACGCATGTCGTCCGCGTAGTCGAAGGTGAAGTCGAGCGCAGCCCCCATTTCTGTGAGGCGCGCGCGGGCCTGCTTAGAGCCTTCGAGCGTCGTGCCGTATTTGGCGGCGAGATGCTCACGCAGGTTCTGACCTTCTTCCGGCATCTGGGGATTGAGCTCGAACGGATGCCAGTGGACTTCGAGAAGGATGCCCTCCTCACGCGAGGCGGCGGCAAGCTGGCGATAGCCGATAACGCACCAAGGGCAAACGACATCGGAGATTATATCGACCCTGATCGCTGATGTGTCTGTCATGTTACTGCTCCTTAAAGCGGGCGGCATTGGCAGCGGCCGCGGCTTCGATATCGCCCTTGCCGAAGGCAGACGGTCGCGGTTCCGGAAGTTGCAAAGCAGCCTGCGTTTTCGGACGGGCGTCGATGCGCTCGAACCAGGCGTTCAAATGATCCAAGCCATCGATGGTGACGGTCGCCCAAGGATAGGTTCGAGCCCAGGGATAGGTGGCGATGTCGGCGATCGACATGCTGTCCCCAACCAGCCATTCGCGGCCCTTGAGGCGCGTGTTTAAGACCTCGAGAAGACGCCGGCTCTCATCGACATAGCGCTTGATGGCATAAGGCACGTCGTCGCCATTGGGCTTGGCAATGCGTTGGAAGAACATGGCCTGTCCCATCATCGGGCCGATGCCGCCCATCTGGAACATAAGCCATTGTAGAGTCTCGGAGCGCTCCTTCGGGTCCTGGCTCAGGAACATGCCGTACTTTTCAGCGAGATACCAAAGGATTGCGCCCGACTCGAACACCGCAAAATCACCATTTCCTCGATCGACGATCGTCGGGATCCGGCCGTTCGGATTAAGCTTCATGTAGTCCGGTGCCTTCTGTTCCTTCTTCGAGAAACTGATCGGCACCATGTCATAGGGGATCTCACCCTCATGAAGGAAGATCAACGGCTTCCAACCATTCATCGTGTTTGCGGTATACAGCAGAATGTCAGGCTGCGGCATGGCTGACCTCTTCAGTAAAAACCCTCTGTAAATGCGCATCGAATCGCGCCAGATCGCTCTCGATATCGGGATTTTTCATCACGTCGAACGCGCCGAAGCTCGGAAGCGGTTTCATGCCGAAGAACTTGGCATTCAGATGAACCGGGCGGAGCAGTTCATCGAACGAGCTACCCTCGAAAAATGGTTCAGACGGATCGTCGAAGGCCTCAGCCGGCGCATTCAGCGTGGCCGAGATCATGTAGCGTTTTCCATGGAGGGCACCGCCCATGCCGTAATTCGCCTTGGGCGCATCAGCACTTCGGCCATCGCCGTGACAGAGGCGGCCGTCCATGCCGGCGGTGTAGACCTCGTCCATATACTTCTTGAAGGACCAAGGGACGCCCATCCAGTTGACCGGGAACTGCATGATGATCACGTCCGCCCATTGGTGGTTGGCAACTTCCTGATCGATGTCATAGCCTTTGGCGACCCGGGTTACCCAGACGTCATGGTCGAGGCCTTCGAGATAGACCTTTGCCCGCTCCACCAGTGTGGCGTTGAGCTCTCCCTTGGCAAACGGATAGGGCTGGTGCCCGTTCAAGATGAAGACTGTGCTCATGTGTTCTCCGGTGCGTTGGCATGAAGGCGGATGATAGGGCAACGCTTGACGTTCTCCCTCTTCCGCGTGAAACTGCGAATTTAGTAAACAAAAATCAACCAGTATACTTTTGGTAACCTTCTAAGGAGCTGTCTTATGCGTGCACATATCGTGGAGGACGGCAAAGGGCGACGGCGGGCCCATGAGGCTTGCCTGGAGCCCTGCGCGATAGAACGGGGCATGCGAATCATCGGCGGCAAGTGGACCGGCTCGATCCTCTGGCATCTCAAGGACGAGCCGGTACGCTTCAATGATCTCGCCCGGATGATCGGCGGCGCCAGTAAGAAAATGATTACAGAAAGGCTGCGGCAGCTGGAGCAACAAGGCTTGATCAAGCGTGACGTCATCGATAGCGCGCCGATCTCGGTTCAGTACTCGATCACGCCCTTTGGCAAAACGGCGCTCGGTTTTCTCGACGAATTGCGCAAATGGAGCGAGGCACTGCCGCCGATCGCAAGTGATGGGCGCTAACGGCTTTCCGCGGCTAAAGCCAGCACCAATCCCAGCGATCGCGCCGGTGCCGGAAGATGCAGCGACCGGTCGGCTCAAAGACGTCTACGAGTCGACCAAATGTGGACTAGGTGTCCCCTGGATGGGCGTCGTCGCTATGGCGTTTGCACGCTATCCCACCTTCTACGATGTGCTTTGGTCCGGCCTCGAGCCCATCGTAAAGACCACTGCCTTCTCCTCTGCTTGCCAAGATTTGCGCAATGCAGCTGAAGGGCAAGCGGCCGAACTGCGACCGGCATCGCTCATCAATGACGTCAGCGCTTTCGGCTATCGTCCGGCCGAAGTCGATGAGATCCGCGACGTGATCGAGATCTTCTCAAGTGGCAACATGCCTTACGTCTTGATGGCAACCCTCGGGCGACTGTTGCTGGAAGGGACGACCTGGTCAGGAGGTAACGAGACGGGTCCTAGCCTTCCCCCAAAAGCATTGTATGACCGCCCTGTACTGATGGAGCCACATCACGCTGACTCCGGAACGCAGGCAGTCTTCGAGCAGGTCAAAAGAACTCTCAACCTGCCCTTTGTGAATACCGATTACCGAGCGCTGGCACGCTGGCCGAGCTACTTCGCAAGGGCGTGGCAGGATATGGAGCGCATCGTGAGAGACCCGGTCTATGAACGTGCGGTGGAAACGGTACATCGAACGGCAAGGGAACTGGCGGAAGGCCTTCCTAATCCGACCGGACTAACAGCGGAGCAACTTCGGCAGGCTGCCACGCAAGATGCTTCGACCGGCGAGGTGCTCGACGTGGTCCGCCTGTTCCAATGGCTCTTGCCGGGTCTCGCCGTCAACGTTGCTTGTCTGCGCGCTCAGTTGGCGAAGCCTTCCTAACCCTTAGGCAAGACGACATTGAAATTTTGTCATGGTCAAATCCGAGGAAGATTTGGGGTGTCGAACGTATCATCGATCCCGAGGTAAGGTCAGGGCCAAGAAGAGAACCCGGGGCCTTGTGGCCGGTATGATGGGCGTGCGTCGTCGCTGACGATGAACGAGTAACGTCCTCGGCATTGAGGCCTATCATGAGACCTGACCACAGTCAGTTGCTCTGAAAGAATGTCCTCAGGTCGTCAGAAAGGCCTTTGGTTTCTCTGGGTGAAGGTGGGCTAAAGGGCCCTTTGGACGCCTTGCGCCAACCCGTTTTGAAAGTGACTTCAGCGAGCGCTACGGCATGCGGCACTGGCGAAATGGCAGGTGCCGGGAGACGGTCGGCGATCCTTTCGGCCATCCCGGCAAAGGCAGCGCCTCCAAAAACGAGAACATCAGCAACGTCGTCGTCGACCGCCTTATGCGCCTCCTCGATCACCTTCGCCTCGGCGTCGGTTTGGCCTTCAGCGAGATCTGTGCCCGACAGGGGCAGACGTCTAATCGAGGCGATGTATGGTTCCAGCCGGCATCAACGACGTCGTCATAGGCCTTGATCACATCGTTCGCACCAGCGATGACCTGGTCAATTTTGCCGGAAACCGAGCCATGAATGTGCTGGACTGTTGTAACGCCCGACGAAATCATCTCGAAGGCGGCGTAAAGCGTATCGAGATAGAGATCGACCGCACGGCAGACCAACCGGGTGACGAACCAAAGCTCAAACGGCATGTCGGGCAAGCTGAGTTGGACCGGTGTGAGGCAGATATGGTGATGATCGTTGACCAAGCCCCGTAGTAAGACCTGGCGGCCATTGCCAATGACCTGTGCGTCGGGATTGGCGTCCTTCAAGTTCTGGTAAGAGCCAATCGCCTGCACGGTGCCGTCAGCAACCAGCACTGCACCATCATCGATCTGGTCCCAATGATGACGGTCAAGTGGCTTAGTAATGACGTAACGCCCACGGACATCGACGCTGACATGCCCTCATGACTCCAATGTGTGAGTGAGTTCGCCGTATGAGCTCTCATTCGGCAATGGCGAGACCTATTTCAATGCACTGCCGACCGCGTCATCTGTGAGACGACGGTGGTTGACGGTGATATGGGATAGTTCTGGGTGCTCCCACGACCATAAGGCCCGAACATCGTTGCGCCTCCTTTAGGTTTCTGATTGGGCCACGTCCGTGAGGAGGCAGGGCCTGTTCATCAGCCATGGGAGCAAAAAGTGCGCCAGGTCCCAGAATTCAGGATTCCGGCCACGATGTTGGGCCACCGCCTGCTCCCTCTTTGTGCAGCAGCTTTGCTTTTTGGCGAAACATGGGCCATCTTTTTTGTTTCACAACTGAAACGATTGGAAATACAGCTTGGAACAGTCTGAGCGGTTGGCGAAACGCATCCTTGATTGCTACGACACCATGCCAAGGGGAGAGCGACGGCTCGCGGATCTTCTTCTCGAGCAGCCGATGGCGGTGGTTGAAAAGTCGGCCGCCCAACTTGCCGAGCGGGCAACTGTCTCCAAAGCGACCACTACGCGTTTCTTTCGGCGGCTCGGCTATCAAAGCTTCAAGGCGGCGCAAAAGGCAGCGCGTGAACAGGGCGTTGATCCGCAGCCCGTCGAATTTGGCGCACGCATGCATCGGCTCGCTCACCAGCAAATGGATCTGAGCCAGCATCTGCAAAGCGAGCTACAGAATATGGTGCGCAGCATCGAACAGCAGCGCTCCGACGACATGAGCCGTGCGGTACGCATGTTGGCGCGCGCGGACAAGTTATGGGTGGTCGGTTTTGGCGACAATTACCCTCTCGCCCATATCGCCCGTGCCTTATTGATCAAGATCAGGCCCGATATTCGTATGATTCCGATCGGCGGCTTTTCTGTGCCTGAGGAGTTTGCCTCGATCTCGCCGAGCGACACCATGCTGGCCTTTGGATTGTCGAGGCGGACCCGCGCCCTTCGCAATGTTGTTCGCTCCGCAGGCCAAGCCGGCGCCAAGATCGTGTTTGTCACGGACTATGGCAGCCAACCGCCGTCCTCATCCGAAACGGCGGTCCTGCGCTGCCGGACTGTTGGCTCAGGTATTTTCGATTCACCGACCGCCGCCGTCAGTCTGATGATCTATCTCTGTTCGTCACTGGCGACCCATCTCGGCGAAAACTCGATCGAGCGGCTCAAGCGCATTGAAGCCATCCATAATGATTGGGACGACGGCCTAAGCGGCGACTGGTGACCGTTTCAAAGGCTGTGCGGAGAGGCCCAATTTACATTCTAGAATCGTCATTCATGAAATTTTTTGTTTCAGAAACGAAATTTATTTGACCTCTGTCTCCAAGGCCTTCAGGCTTTTTGTGCAAAGCTACAAATCAACAAAGGAGACGCCTGTGCCTCGCCCCCCCGACATCATCAAAGCTTCGGTCGTTGCGCTCGCTGCGTCGACAGCCGCCGTATCCGTCAACGCTGCCGAGCTGGTCTGGGCGCGCTATGGCGATATCGATAGCCTCGATCCGCATCGTGCGACTTCAACGCTCTCGATGCAGGTTTGGGATCAAATCTATGAAACCCTGCTTGCCTTCGATATGGACGGCCAACCGCAACCCCACATCGCCAAGTCATGGGACGTGAGTGACGACGGTCTCGAATATACCTTCGCGCTTCAAGAGGGTGTTCTCTGCCATGATGGCACCCCGTTCGACGCCAATGACGTCAAATTCACGGTCGATCGCGCCTTCGATGAAAGCAATCCCAGCCTCACCAAAACCAGTTGGGGTCCGATTTCGTCGGTCGAGGTTGTCGATGACCTCACCGTCAAATTCACGTTCGAAAGTCGCTTTGGCCCGTTCCTTCCCTTCCTCGCCGACAGCTTTTCATCTATGGTCTGCGACAGCAATGATCCCGAAACCTTCGGCAGTTCGACCGGCATCGGCGCCGGCCCCTTTAAGCTGGTGGAGTGGGTGAAGGGCGATACCGTTACGCTCGAAAAGAACCCCGACTACACCAACTACGGTCGCCCCTTCGACAATAAGGGGCCTGTCGCCATCGACACCTTGATCGTCAAGACCGTCCCTGAGCCGCAGACACGCCTGGCTGGGCTCAAGACCGGCGAGATTCACATCGCGGAGCCCCCCTTCGATGACATCCCTGCCATTGAGGAAGAGGGTGAGCTCGATATCATCGTCGCTGAAAACACCGGCCAGAATGTGTTTTGGGAGTTCACCATCTCGCGGCCACCCTTCGACGATGTCCGCGCGCGCCAGGCTGTTGCCTACGCCACCGACCCGCAGGCGGCGATCGACCTGATTTATGGTGGTCTCAGCCAGCGCGAATGGTGCCCGATCGCCCGTGGTGTTTTCGGCAATGACCAGGAGTTCTGCAAGCAATACGGCTATGAATATGATCCGGATAGGGCGGTTGCTTTGCTGGGCGAACTCGGTTACGGCCCGGACAACCCGCTTGAGACGACCATGTTCGTCTGGACAGGTGGCAACCGGCATAAACTCGCCGAGATCTTCCAGAGCCAGCTCGCCCAAGTCGGGATCAATGTCTCGATTGAGATCATGGACATCGGTACCATGAATGCGCGGGTAAAAGAGCAGAACGAGACGGTCGACGACACGCCCGGCACCTTCGATATGATGACCTGGTCCTGGTATGACCCGGACATTCTTTATGCGCTCTGGCATAGCCCAGGTGCCTATTCCGGTTACAACACGCCGGAACTGGACGCTATGCTCGAAGAAACCCGCACCACGATCGAGCCGGAAGCACGTCTTGAAAAAGTGCAGGCGGTCATCAAACATCTCATGGAGAATGCCGTGCATATCGGCCTGTATACGCCCGGCTGGGAGTGGGTCTTTGCGGTCAGGCCTGAAGTAGGTGGCCTGAAGATCGGCCCCTTCCTTCACCCCATGTTCAATGATGTGACCGTCAAAGGCTAGTTCGTGACGTTTGCATCGACGCGGCCGCTTCCTGGGCCTGAACCGGGCGTGTGCGATGACGTCATGGACGCGATAGGTGTTGCTTGAAGGCACGGGACTAGGGGAGCGAGGGCGGTGATTCGTTACGTTGTTCAGCGTATTTTCGCCGCCCTCGTTACCATTTGGATCACCACGATTGCCGTGACCCTGCTCATCCACGCCGTGCCTGGCGATCCGGTCCGCATCATGTATGCGAAGTTTCAATCAACACCGGAGCAGATCGAGGCGGTGCGCACCGCCCTTGGCCTCGATCAACCCATCTGGGTCCAGTACGGGCTTTATGTCGGTCGTCTGCTTGAAGGCGATCTCGGGCGCTCGATTGTTGGTAATCAGCCGGTGCTCGATATTCTTCTGACTCGCTTTCCGCCAACCCTGATCCTGGCGACAACAAGCCTTGCCATCGCCGTGGTCATTGGCCTGTCGCTCGGTTTTCTTGCCGCCTACAAGCGCGGCACCATCATCGATGTCGGCGCCATGATCATCGCCATTATCGGCGTCTCGATGCCTCACTTTTGGCTGGGCCTGCTCCTTCTCTTCTTCTTTGCGCTCCAGCTTGGCTGGTTGCCGGTTGCGGGCTCTGATTGGCGAAGCTTGATCTTGCCTGCTCTTACGTTGGGGCTTGCCAATGCCGCCGTGCTCGCGCGCCTAACTCGCTCCGCGATGATCGATATCTTCGATCAGGACTTTGTCCGTACCGCGCGGGCGAAAGGTTTGCCCAAGACCATCGTTCTTTATCGCCATGCCCTTCGCGCCGGTCTCGTGCCAATCGTCTCCATGATGGGCTTGCAATTCGCCTATATGATGGGAGGTGCGATCGTGGTCGAAAACGTCTTTGCCTGGAACGGTGTCGGTCGACTCGCGATCGAGGCGGTGTTCGCCCGCGATTATCCATTGATCCAAGGCTTTATCCTGTTCTTCGCAACCGTGGTCGTTCTGGTATCGCTGATCATTGACCTTCTCTACGCCGCCCTCGATCCCAGGATCAGGTACAGCTAATGGCGACGACCCTCGATCTCATCGACGGGTCCCGGTCGGCGGGCTTCTTGAGGCAGCTCCTGAGAAGCCCAACCGGCGCAATTGGTCTTTTCATCGTTGTGACCCTGATTGTGGCCGCCGTCTTCGCGCCTTGGATTGCGCCCCATGATCCCCTGCGCATGGCGGTCGGACCTCGATTTCAACCTCCATCGCTCACTCATTGGTTCGGCACCGACGATTTCGGCCGTGACGTCTTCAGCCGTATTGTGTATGGCGCGCGTCTGACGCTGCAGATCGGCGTGATCGCTGTCGGGATTTCGCTCACCTCGGGCCTTCTGCTTGGCTTGGTCGCGGGCTATGCGGGTGCTTGGCCAGAACGTATCCTCATGCGCTTGGTCGATGTCCTCTTTTCCTTCACCGAAATCGTCATCGCCCTTGCCTGTCTCGCCATTCTTGGTATCGGTCTCACCAATGCCATGATCGCCATCGGCATCGCGTCCATCCCGTTCTACGCCCGGGTCACCCACTCCATTGTTCTTGTCGAAAAGGGCAAACCGTATTTCGAAGCGGGCGTTGCTGCGGGTGCTGGACATATCCGCATGATCTTCTTGCATCTTCTCCCGAACGTCGTCCCGACATTGATCGTGGTCGGCACGCTCGGCGTCTCCACCGCCGTGCTCGCCGCGGCAGGGTTGTCTTTCCTTGGCCTTGGTGCGCAGCCACCACAGCCGGAATGGGGGTTCATGCTTTCCTCCAGTCGTGACCTGATTAGCCGAGCTCCTTGGATGATGATTTTTCCAGGCATGGCGATCGCGATCACCGTGCTTGGCTTTAATCTTCTCGGTGATGGCATTCGCGAAATCCTTGATCCTCGTCAGGTCAAACGATGACCGGGGGAGTTAAGACAGCGACAGGACGTCGTTCCGACGTGGCTTTGGATGTCGAGAATCTCTCGGTATCGT
Source organism: Geminicoccaceae bacterium (assembly GCA_028285265.1). Classification (GTDB taxonomy): domain Bacteria; phylum Pseudomonadota; class Alphaproteobacteria; order Geminicoccales; family Geminicoccaceae; genus JANQPX01. Next base: position 3,645 of record JANQPX010000016.1, on the reverse strand, counting down.
TCGGTCGCGGTGTTACCAGAAACCAGGCCGTACAGAACTTGTCCTATAGGCTGGACGTCGGCGAGACGCTCGCCATCGTTGGCGAGAGCGGCTCCGGCAAGAGCGTATCCTGCCTTGCATTGCTTGGCCTACTGCCGCCGAGCACCTCGACCGTCGAGACCGGTCGGGCATGGTTCGACGAACGAGATTTGATCGCCATGTCGGAAACCGAGATCACGGCCCTTCGTGGCGATCGTATCACCATGATCTTTCAAGAGCCGATGACATCGCTTAACCCGGTGCTGACCATTGGGCGCCAACTCACCGAGGGACTGATCGTCCATCGCGGCATGAGCATGCGTGACGCTGAGGCGCGATCAATCGAGATGATCGACCGTGTACGCATCCCCAAATCGAAAAGCCGTCTGAAACAATATCCCCACGAACTCTCCGGCGGCATGCGCCAACGCATCATGATTGCCATGGCCATGGCATCAGAGCCATCCGTGTTGATCGCCGATGAGCCGACCACCGCTCTCGATGTGACGGTGCAAGCGCAGATTCTCGACCTGATGCGTGATCTCAAACGCGAATTCGGCACGAGCATCATCCTTATCACCCACGACATGGGCGTGGTCGCCGAGATGGCCGATCGGGTGGTTGTGATGCATTGCGGTCAAAAGGTTGAGGAAGGCTTGGTCGGCGAGGTATTCCAGCGGCCACGGGAGGACTATACCAGGACGCTGCTCGCCGCCGTGCCGAAACTTGGCGCGTTCGCGAGCACGACCGCACCGCCAACCGTGGTCGCGTCGCCGATAAGACCGACCCGCGGCGAGACCCTGGTGAGCGCTCGGAACCTGACCAAGCGCTTCAAGAGCGGCGGCTGGTTATCGCGCGATGAGGGGGTGCTCGCGATGGACAATGTCGGATTTGATCTCGCGCCCGGTGAAACGCTTGCCATTGTCGGCGAAAGCGGTTCTGGAAAATCGACGACCGGTCGTGCTTTGCTGCGACTCATCGAGGTCGACGATGGTGACATCAATGTCGATGGTCGTGACGTTCGTGCCCTTGGGCCAACAGGTTTACGGGCGGCCCGTCGCACCATGCAGATGATTTTCCAGGATCCCTATGCCTCGCTCAATCCGCGCATGAGTGCGGGTCGGTTGGTGATGGAACCGATGCTGATCCACCGTGTGGCTTCCGGTGCCGAACTTGAAGATCGCACCGCAGCCCTTTTCAAGAAGGTTGGTCTCGAAGCGGATCACATGCGCCGTTACCCCCATGAATTCTCAGGTGGTCAGCGCCAGCGCATCTGTATCGCGCGTGCCCTCGGTCCCGGCCCAAAGCTGATTGTTGCGGACGAGCCGACCTCGGCGCTCGATGTCTCTGTTCAGGCTCAGGTCCTTGATTTGATGCTCGAGCTGCAGCAATCCCTCGGTCTTGCCTACTTGTTCATCAGCCACGATATGGCGGTGGTCGAGCAGATGAGTCATCGAGTCATCGTGATGCACAAAGGCCGAATTGTTGAGATGGGACCGAGGCAAGCCGTGCTGAGTGATGCGCGTCATGTCTACACCAAAACACTGCTCGCGGCCGTGCCTTTGCCAGATCCATCAAGAAAGCGGGGCGTGCTGCCCACCCTCGACATTGACGCCATGCCCGGCGGGTCGCTCAAAGAGGTTGCCGCCGACCACTGGGTGGCCGCATGACCATCGGCATTGCTGTCCGCGGGCCAAGCGCTGGCTTTGCAGCCTTCAAAGCCTTGTCAGCCGTCGAGAGTATTGGGCGGGGCGCCATTGGCGGCTTCGTGAGTTTTGTTGCCATCACAGCAGACGGCACGCTGCATCGTGCAGAGACCCAGCGAGGCGGCGCAACCACACTCTTTACCGATGGCGAAGCCACCGGTGTCGAGCCACCGTCTGACATTGCTCATGCGCCGCTCGCCGGCCTGATGTCCAGCGGACCGGACCGCCCAACACCACTCAGCCAATTCACCCCGGCGGCATCCGGTGTCGGTCTTGTCACCGGCCACCGTCTTCCCAACATGCCGGGCGTTGACGGCGTCGCGCTGAACCAGGCCGTCCTCACGCGCATGCGCGATGGCGAGACTGCGGTCGATGCTGCTCAACAGGTTCTTCTGCAAAATCCGGGAGCGGACGCTGGTATCATCGCTCTGGGGCTCACTGGCGAAGCTTTCGTCGGCAACAGTGCTTATGTCCAACGGCGCGGAGATCTTGGACGCGCGTTGATCGATGACGCTTCGTCCAACTCGGTGATTGCCGTCATCCATAACGCCATTCATCCTCACTACGCCATCGCCGAACTTGCGGCTTCCATCGCGCTTGATCTCATGAAGCCTGCGGACCGTGGTGACTTTGTCATCGAGATTGCTGCTGGAACACCGATCGAGCTCGGTGACGTCAATGGACTCGATATCGATGATCACGATCGAGCCATCAGGATCACCGTCACGCATCCAAGCTGGCTTGGCCCGAGCCGCGATGGTGCTGTCATTGATTTTGCCGCCGAAGTCCGGCGAGAGGGGCGTATCATCGGTTATACGATCGCCGAGCCTTATTGCATCATGCGAGAGGGCCGTCTGATGTCGCTCAGCGGTCGTGAGAGGGTGTCGATCGGCGTACGCGCCGTCGATGATGGTGTGACGGCATGACCTTCTCGATTATCGGACGAGATCCTAAGTCTGGTTGCCTTGGCGTCGCCACCGCCACCGGTAAAATCGCCGTCGGTGCTCAGGTTCCGCATCTGCGTCCTGGGATCGGCGCGATCGCGACCCAAGGGCTGACCACCAACCCGCTTTACGCCGAGGATGGCTTTCGTCTGCTTGACGCTGGCTGGAGCGCAGAGGCCGTCGTTCAGGCGTTGACCGCGCGCGATCAAGGACGTGATTGGCGCCAGTTGATGGTGATGGATGGGAACGGCGGTACAGCCGGGGCAACCGGCGATGCGAACGAAGCCGTTTTGGGTGTCATCAAAACAGATGATGTCATTATTGGCGGGAATATGTTGGCCAATGATCGCGTTCTGCCGTCCATGCAAGCAGCCTTTTTGAACACGGAAGGGCGCCCGCTTGCAGCTCGATTGCTCGCTGCTCTCAAGGCCGGCGAGGCAGAAGGTGGAGACAAGCGCGGCACCTGCTCTGCCGCCATCCTGGCGCAAGACGACGCTCCCTGGCCGCTTAATCTGCGTATCGATTTCGCCACAGATCTTATAGCCACTCTTGACGATCTCTACCGGCGGTCTTCGGAGAGAAGCTATCGAGACTTTCGCCTGAGCCTGCCCCATAAGGCGAAGCCCTTTCACCGTTAGCTCTTTCGACGTTGGCAGTTTATGGCCTGCTGCTGACCGTTGCTGGGATCCAACGAGGCACGAAAAAGGGGCGCCGGGCTTGCCAGCGCCCCCTGATCAGTTTCGGCGGACGCCGCTTAACCCACAAGTTTGCCGATCAGTTCGTTGACTTCGGCGGCTTTTTCCATGTGGGGCATATGGCCCGTTTTGGGGAATGTCGTCAACGCGATGCTGTCGGGAAGTCCGTTGGCATGCTGAGCTGGCAGGATCTGATCGTCTTCGCCCCAGACCACCTGCAGGGGTGTCGTGAGAGTGGATAGGGATCCACGGAGATCCGTGCCTTGGGAGCCCCCCGGCATC
>JANQPX010000005.1 GCA_028285265.1 Geminicoccaceae bacterium | reverse complement strand
GTCGGTCTTGGTGTCGTGCTGATGCAGGATGTCGAGATTGAGCGCGTTGGGCCACCAATCCATGTTCGACTTGTTGATGAGGGTCATGCCCCCGTGCATCACCGGGCACTTGCCGGCTGTGGTCATGCTGTCTGCGTCCATGATGCCCTCCCGTTCTGGCATTCAGTGCTGTCGTGCTGAAAACCCACCTGTTGGCTAGTCAGCATCGAAAACTCACTTGCGAAAATCCCCCAAAACCGCAGATTTCCTACCATCGGACGCTTATAATGAAAATTTGCATTTTCTGATCAGTCCAATAGATTTTGCTTATGAGCAACATCTCCATGAAACATCTTCGCTATTTCGAGGCGCTGGCCCAGCATGGCCATTTCGGCCGCGCCGCCGAGGCCTGCGCGATCTCGCAGCCGGCGCTATCCGCACAAGTGAAGGAACTGGAGGAAACCCTGGGCGCTCTCCTGGTCGAGCGGGGGTCAAGGCAAATCCGGCTGACCAGTCTCGGCGAGGCGTTCGCACTTCGTGCGCACGACATCCTGCGCGCTGTGGATGAGCTGGCCGATCTCGCTCGGGCATCCTACAGCCCGCTGGTTGGTCGGCTGCGCATCGGCGTCATCCCGACCGTTGCCCCCTACCTTCTGCCGGCCGTGATCAAGGAGCTCTCGCAGCTCTATCCGGGACTGGACCTCAGGCCGCGTGAGGCGGTGACGCAGAAGCTGGTCGAAGACCTCATGGCGGCCCGCCTGGATACAGCGATCGTCGCCTTGCCGCTGGCGCAGCCGTTCCTGAGCGAGGTCCCACTATTCGATGAGGAATTCGTCCTGGTGCGGCCGCTCGAGGATGCGGCCGAGCCGGTGCCCCATCCTCGCGAGCTGCGCGACATGCGGCTGCTCCTGCTGGAGGAGGGGCACTGCTTTCGCGACCAGGCCATCTCCTTTTGCAAGATCTCGTCGCCGCTCCCTCGCAACCTCATGGAGGGAAGCTCGCTCTCGACCCTGGTCCAGATGGTCGGTGCCGGCATCGGCGTCACCCTCATCCCGGAAATGGCCGTGCCGATCGAGACACGGTCGGCTGCCGTCTCGATCGCTCGCCTGCCGCGCCCCCGACCATCTCGAGCCATCGGCATGGTGTGGCGAAAGACCAACCCGCTCTCCGACCAGCTCGTCCACATCGCCGGCGTCGTTCGTCAGGCCGGCATGCGGAAAGACGACAACTCATCGGCGCAACCGCCATCGGCTTGACAACAAGACCGCCACCACGGTTCCAGTGGCCAAGCGCACATGGCGCCTGATTTGACTTAGGTACACCGGTCGTCAGGATGCTTCACGCAAGAAATCTGACATTAAACTAATTCTTCTGCTTCGAGTTTTCCAGTTGGAGAACAATGTCGCCTTGGGCGGACTCTGCCTGTTTTCGCTTGGCGTTCATTTTGATCATCATCGTAACGCGGTTTCTGACATACAATGGGTCCGCGCTCTTGAATGTGTCGAACGACTTGGCCAAGGCCAAATCGAGCTTGCCTGTATCCAGGTCATCGCGGTTCAGCCCGAGCTCATCGAGGAGGCCGTTGAGCTTGC
>JANQPX010000069.1 GCA_028285265.1 Geminicoccaceae bacterium | reverse complement strand
GAGGAACTTGACCGTCGGCCGCTCCAAGTCCTACTTGAGGCCACCATCGCCGAAGTCACCCTAAGAGACGAACTCAGTTATGGCGTGCAGTGGTTCTTCGGTTCCGACGACAGCAGCGTCACGCTGAGCGAGTTCGCCGACGGCACTGTCGGCCAACTGTTTCCTGGCTTCTCTGGCCTTCTTTCCCGTGGAGATGTGCGCGTCGTGCTGAACGCGTTGGACAGCGTGTCGGATGTTAACGTCGTTTCCTCGCCACAGATCCTGGTTCTCGACAATCAGACCGCACAGCTTGAGGTTGGCGACGAGGTGCCAATCGTGACGCAACAAGCAGAGTCGATCGACACGTCGGATGCACGGATCGTCAATACGGTGGAACAACGTCAGACCGGCGTCATTCTAAACGTGACGCCTCGGGTGAACGCAAGCGGCTTGGTGGTTCTCGACATTCAACAAGAGGTCAGTGACGTCGTTCGCACCACCACCTCCGGCATCGATTCGCCCACTATCGCGCAACGGCGGATCGGGACCTCCGTTGCGGTCTCGAGCGATCAGACCGTCGTGCTTGGTGGCTTGATTCAGGACGATGTCGAGGAAATCAACAGCGGTGTACCGCTGTTGAAAGATATCCCATTGCTCGGTGCGCTTTTCAGTGCGACGACACAATCGACCAGCCGTACTGAGCTCCTCGTCCTGATCACGCCCAAGGTGCTGGCCGATCAATATCAAGCGGTGGCTGCTACCGACGAACTGCGTCGGCGGCTCTGGAGCCTTGAGCCTCTGCACGCAAAAGTGCGTGATCCAATTGCGGGCAACCCTGCCCTTGAAACCGAAGACCCCTCAGAGAAATACTCGCCGGACCAATCAGATCGTGGGCGCCAGACTCCGCTGTCCAGCACGTCGCAGAAACCGCCTGAACGACCTGGCGTTTTCATGGCGCTGCTAGGCCGGGCACCGACCGAGGTCGATGCATGGAACATCTGGCTTTCGGTGGAGACCACTCATGCTGGCGAACTCGAAGGCAACGAACCCAGTGTGCTGCTTGCGAACCAGGACGGCTCCGAATCCTACGACCTTCTGGCCGGCCCATTTAACAAGGCAGCCGATGCGGAGGAATTTTGCACTTCCTTGAATAACAACGGATTGAATTGCGTACCGGTGGAGCGATATGTCGACGTGCCACATCGGCTGATCTCCGAACGATAACAGTCCTGTTATTTCGAACGAAGGTCTCGCCCCGCTCTTATACCAGCGAGAGTAGTGACGATGGTCACTCCGACCAAATAACGAATACATGAAAAATTTGCGACAGTTCTTGCCTTTCGCACAATTTTGAGCCAGACATGGCCAACGAAAAAAGGGCCTGGTGCCAAATAAAAGACAAGGAAACTGTGGATGAAACGCCATGGAAGAAGCGGATCAAATGCCTGGTGGATAGCTTCGGCCGCTGCGCTTGTTGGTCTTGTTGGTGTCCAGCTCGCTGACACGCCAGTGCCGTTCATGGGATCTGCGGAGGCCTTGCCGCTTTCGGTTCGATCGACGCATGATGATCGACTGCAGATCGATCATGAAGAAGCGTGGGGACAGAAACCTGACGTCCAGCTGATCGCTGCCATCACCCATCGCTCGCTGTTTGAGAAGACACGCAACCTCGAGCTCGCACAAGCCGCTCAGACCACATCGAATCCCACCGCAGCCGAGCGCAAACAGCCGCCGTCGATCGAACTCGTCGGCACGTTGCTCTCGCGCCGCTCGGAAGTAGCGCTGGTGAATGAAGGGCGGCAGGGCACGCGACACCTCCGGGTTGGTGACACCGTCGACAATTGGAAGATCGTTCGCATCCAGCGGGACAACCTCACGCTGATGCTGAACGACGCCCTGGCGCCGTTTCAGCTACGTTAGGCGTCCAAAGACAGCTAGCATTAGATTCCCTAGACTTCCGGCCAAATTGTTCTCGTTAGGCGGGAGACTAATCGTCTAGAATACACTGTGGACTCGCTCGAATGTGATTCTGTCCTGAGGTTCTTGGCTCTGGGCGGTCTATGGTCGCCGGAGAGATGGCTTTCAGCATTGCGCAACTAGCCAATCAAGTTCTCCCCCTTTCCTGCCAGGGGTGATGCGGCGCTGAAGGTCGCTGATGCGGTCGAAGGGAAAGATCATCGTGAAGGCGCTAGTGAGCAAATGGAAAGAACCAAGGCTCACGATCTAAGGCAGGAGCTTCGCTTCATGGCAGGTTTGCCTTGCTCGCTCAATGGCACGCACCATTCAGGCAATGACGTCGAGCAGGCAGCACCACCGGCCACGGTCGATCTCGGAACGGTCGAAGTTCGTCTGACCCTTGGAAGGGGCTGCGCACATAGATCACATCGCCACCTAGACAGTACGTTGACTTTCTCCGGCATAAGGGCAGTTAGCCCTGTCACTTTTGGTTACATACATTGGTACCAAGTTCGATCAGAAGACGAACATGCATGGCGCTCAAACATATTGCCACGCTTCTTCGAGACGATTGCTACTCCCGGCCGAGCAGCCCGTGAGCTCGGCGGCGACCGAAGTTGGCCAGGATGGTCCCGGTCCGAAATATAGGCCGGCGCTAATGTCTAGTGTAGTAGCAAAGGTTCTCCCGTTCAAAGTACGTCGATGTCAAGACGACCAACGCATGACTGTTTAGATGGTGTTTAAACCCGGTCCTGAGTGCCAATGCTAATCGTCGCTCATCTTCTATCGCCCGCCCTCTATCGCGCGATTTTCGGAGGGAGGCTTAGGACTAAGTGACGCGAACCGGAGGTCGTCCGGTAACTGGCTTTCTCTGAGGCTAGCAATGGCCCTGCAGGACAGCTTTTCTTGCTGCGGATGGTGATTGCTTATAGCGCTCGCCATACGCCTTTGAGAAGTGAGCGGAGCTCGAGAAACCCGTTGCAAGCGCAATCTGTGTTAGGGACAGCGACGAACCCTTCAATAAGCTTTGCGCTTTTTCAAGCCTCAGATCACGATAAAACGTCATTGTGGTCTTCTTGAGCTTGTCCTGAAACAAGCGATTGATTTGTCGCTTGCTAACGCCAACGATTCCTGCGATTTCACCAAGCTTCAGGAAGTCCGCAATGCGATTCTCCATCACTTCGATCGCATCAATTACCTTCTGGTTGGTTGTCCCATATCTCTCTACTAGACCTGCTCGCTGAGGCCCTCCCGACGGGCGAACGTCGGTATGCATGAACCAATCGCTGACCCGCCGAGCAAAATCGGCTCCACGATGTTCGACGATCAAAGCGTGCATGAGGTCAAGGGGAGCCGTACCGCCTGCGCAGGTCACCCGATCACGATCAACAACATAAAGCGTGCGTTCGATCATTAAGTCGGGATCGAGTTCGGCGAGGGCTTCGGCATGTTCCCAATGCACCGTTATCCGACGGCCTTCGAGAAGCCCGGCAGCTGCGAGAATAACCGGTCCGCCCGAAACGCCACCAAGGCGCACGTTCATCTGTGCCAACCGTTTCAACCAATTAAAGACCTTTACGTCCTGAAAGAGCGTCGGATCGCCGCCGGCGATGACCAACAAAAGGTCAAAATCACCGGGCTCCAACTGACTCTCGGACCGCTCTATCTTCACGCCATTCGAGCTAACCGCAGCATCCCCCCTCGAAGGGAGATTGATGACATTGTACATCATCGCCGGAGCTAATAAGTTGGCAGCCCTTAGAGGCTCAACCACCGAGGCGTAGGACATTAAGGCGAAACCATCGATCAACAGAATGCCGACGTGAAAAACTTTTTGTTTCGGCGGGTCGATGTCCATGCTGAATAATCTTACGTCCATACTGTGAAAGTCAACCAGCTGACTTTCGGCAAAGATGGACGTGAGACGATGAAGGAAACGCTGCATGCACTATTCTGGTTGGAAGGTAATCTGGGAAGGTTTGACCGGAAACAAGGGCTGGAAGCCCGTTTGGCGCGAACCTGATCCGAAGCCTGAATATGACGTCGTGATTGTTGGTGGCGGTGGGCATGGACTTGCGACTGCTTACTACCTTTCCAAGACCTTTGGCATGCGCAATGTCGCGGTTCTCGAAAAGGGTTGGATTGGTTCAGGAAATGTCGGACGAAATACCACGATTATCCGCTCAAACTACCTTCTCCAAGGCAATGAACCCTTTTACGAGCTTTCACTAAAACTCTGGGAGGGCCTAGAGCAAGACTTCAACTACAACGCCATGGTCTCACAACGCGGCGTTCTTAATCTCTATCATAGCGATCCACAGCGAGATGCTTTTGCTAGGCGGGCCAACGCCATGATGTTGGCTGGCGCTGATGCAGAACTCCTCAACGCTGTAGATGTTAGAAAACTTTACCCGTTTCTCGATTTTGACAATGCCCGCTTTCCGATCAAGGGCGGACTTCTACAGCGCCGAGGTGGCACAGTGCGGCATGATGCGGTCGCCTGGGGCTATGCTCGCGGGGCTGACGCTGAAGGCGTCGACATCATTCAAAATTGCGAGGTTATCGGCTTCGACATAAGCGGTGGTGCTTGCCATGGTGTCGAGACGAGCCGTGGTAAGATTCGTGCGAAGAAGGTTGCCGTGGTCGTCGCAGGCTCGTCAAGCCGCGTGATGGCCAAGGCTGGCATGCGTCTCCCTATTGAAAGCCATGTTCTCCAAGCTTTCGTAACAGAAGGACTTAAACCTGTCCTACCCGGGGTCATTACCTTTGGGGCCGGTCACTTCTACTGTAGCCAATCGGACAAGGGTGGTCTGGTTTTTGGCGGGGACATCGACGGCTACAATACATATGCACAGCGCGGCAACCTACCGGTGGTTGAAGATGTATGTGAGGGAGGCATGGCTATCCTGCCGCTGCTCGGCCGGCTCCGGCTGTTGCGGATGTGGGGTGGCGTGATGGACATGTCGATGGACGGCTCACCGTTTATCGATAAGACCCCCATAGATGGCCTCTACTTCAACGGAGGCTGGTGCTACGGCGGCTTCAAGGCGACGCCAGCGTCTGGCTTTTGCTATGCGCATCTGTTGGCGAGAGACGAACCACATCCGACCGCAACGGCCTACCGTTTGGATCGTTTTCGATCCGGACGGATGATCGACGAGAAGGGCCAGGGTGCACAACCCAATCTGCATTGAGGAAGGCAGTCGATATGATCATCAATCACCCTCTGCTCGGCCCCCGCGATGTTGCCGAATTTGTCTATCTCGGTGACGCGTCACTCATCGACCGACCCGACTGGCAAGAGCCTGGCGCAGAAGAGAACTTCCACGACTATCTTTATCTTCGGAATAACCCTGCTGGCGAGCACCAGGAGCTTTGGTATCACGAACAAGGCGATCGGTCCTGGTTGGTCGTCACGCGCAATACGCTCACGCACGACATCCTAAAGGTCGAGCTGGCACGCGATGTTGCAAAAGCGCGAGGCCGCGGGCGCGACGACGGACCACAGACTTCACTGGTGACGGCTACCCCAGCAAATGATGACGTTTTACCGGAGCCTGCTGCGACGGCGGCTGGTGCCAGGAGGTAAGAACATGGCCCAGACCAACCGTCTCGATGGCGGCCTAATAGACCGCAGTGAGACGTTAGACTTCACCTTTGATGATAAGGTCTTTCAGGGCCATCCTGGCGATACACTTGCGTCCGCCCTTCTCGCCAACGGTCAACGGCTGATCGGGCGGTCTTTCAAATACCACCGGCCACGTGGCGTTTTTACTGCTGGCCCCGAGGAACCCAACGCACTTGTCAAACTCAGATCTGGAGCGAGACAGGAACCGAACACCAAAGCGACTGTCACGGAGCTTTTCGACGGTCTGGTTGCTCAAGGCCAGAACTATCGGGGTTCCCTCTCCTTCGATCTTATGGCCGTGAACGACTTCCTGTCTCCTTTTCTGAGTGCTGGCTTTTACTACAAGACCTTTATGTGGCCGAAAGCCTTTTGGGAAAAAGTGTATGAGCCGATCATCCGAAAGTCTGCCGGTCTCGGAAGGGCATCAATGCAGGCCGATCCCGACATCTACGACAAAGGGTTTCTTCATTGCGATGTGCTTATCATTGGTGCTGGGCCAGGTGGCCTTGCGGCAGCACTAGCTGCTGGCCGTGCTGGCCTTCGGGTCATTCTTTGCGATGACGATTTTCGGATCGGCGGCCGGTTGAACGCTGAGACACACGCGATCGACGGGCAACTTTCGGCCGATTGGGCCACTTCTGCCGCTGCGGAACTCGGCACAATGGCGAAGGTCCGTGTTATGTCGCGCACTACTGTTTATGGTGTCTTCGATCACGGAGTCTATGGCGCGCTTGAACGCAAGACCGATCATCTGCCCGCTGCTAGCGACAAGCCAAGACAGGTTCTTTGGCGTATATATGCCAAACGCACGGTGCTTGCTGCCGGTGCCATTGAGCGCTCCATCGCCTTTCCCAACAACGATCGCCCAGGGGTGATGCTGGCTGGCGCCGTTCGCAGTTATGTCAATCGCTGGGGCGTCACACCAGGAAAGCGAGTCGTCGTCTTCACCAACAACGACGACGGTTGGCGCACAGCAGCAGATCTCGCAGCCAAAGGCATCGATATCCCTGCCATTGTTGATACACGCCGTGAGGAGCCGTTGTTACACCTTGCCGGTGCCAAGATCCTGATGGGAGGCCGTGTGATCGACACGAGCGGCCGCAAGGGTCTAACGTCGATCCGGCTTTCGGACGGACAACGCATTGACACCGACTGTCTTGCTGTTTCAGGAGGGTGGAACCCGAATGTTCACCTCACCTGCCACCATCGCGGTCGGCCCATCTGGCGGGATGATATTGCTGCCTTCGTACCTGGCAATGACCTTCCGAAGGAAATGATTGTTGTTGGCGCCGCTGCTGGATCTCTAACGCTCGGATCTAGCCTTCAGCAGGGCTTTTGCGCTGGCCAGGAAATTGCCAAAAACCTGGGTGGCAAGACCGTCCTGGGTTCCGTCCCAAAAGCGGATGACGAAGCCTCGAAGATTTCTGCATTTTGGCATGTTCAAGACGAAAGCGGACGCTCTTGGCTCGACCTGCAGAATGACGTCACCGTTAAGGATATAAAGCTCGCTTTCCAGGAAGGCTTTTCAGCCGTCGAGCATCTCAAGCGCTATACGACGCTGGGCATGGCGACGGACCAGGGCAAGACAGCAAACGTCCCCGCGCTCGCCATCATGGCAGAACAAACGGGTAGGTCCATTGCTGAAACCGGCACGACGATCTTTCGTCCCCCCTATACGCCGGTCCCCATTGGCGCCTTCGCGGGCCGATCCCGTGGCAAGGCATTTCGCCCGTTTAGGCGAACGCCAAGCCATCGTTGGGCCGAGGAACAAGGCGCCGTCTTTGTCGAGACGGGTATGTGGCTGCGCGCGCAATGGTTCCCAAAACCTGGCGAAACCCATTGGCGCCAAAGCGTCGATCGCGAGGTCAAAGCAACCCGACAATCGGTCGGCGTCTGCGACGTGACCACGCTTGGTAAGATCGACATTCAAGGACGCGATGCAGCTGAGTTCCTGAACAAAGTCTATGCCAACGGATTTGCCAAGCTCGCTATCGGCAAGACGCGCTATGGCCTGATGTTGCGCGAAGATGGCATTGCCTTTGACGATGGCACTACAGCGAGGCTGGGTCAGCAGCACTATCTTATGACGACAACAACCGCCAATGCCGCACTGGTGTTCCGCCATCTCGAATTTTGTAGGCAGTGTCTTTGGCCTGACTTGGATGTGCACTTAATCTCGACAACTGATGGATGGGCGCAGTTCGCTGTCGCCGGACCCAATTCGCGTCAGCTGCTTCAAAAGATTGTCGATCCTAGCCATGACATCTCTAACGAGGCCTTTCCCTTCATGGCCTGCGCGGAGCTGACTGTCTGCGGCGGAACGCCCGCAAGGCTTTTCCGAATATCGTTTTCTGGTGAACTTGCCTATGAGATCGCCGTGCCAAGTCGTTATGGCGACTCGATGATTCGCGCCCTAATGGTGGCGGGTGAAGCCTTTGATGTGACACCTTACGGAACAGAAGCACTGGGCGTCATGCGCATTGAAAAGGGACACGCGGCAGGCAACGAACTCTGCGGGACAAGCACGGCGCAGGATCTCGGCATGGGTCGAATGCTCTCCACAAAAAAGGACTTCATCGGCCGTACACTAGCCGGACGGCCGGCATTCAATCATGATGACGGATTTCGTCTCGTCGGCTTCAAGCCTGTCGACAGGAGGCAGCGCCTTGACGCGGGTGCTCATTTGATGGCTCAGGGCAAGGCGGCGACGATGGAGAACGACGAAGGCTGGCTAACATCGGTGGCATTCTCACCAGAACTCCAATGCTCGATCGCACTTGGTTTTATCAAACGCGGCCAAGAACGTCTTGGCGAGGTGGTTGTCGCGAACGATCCGGTACGTCAACGGCGAATTGACGTCGAAATCGTTTCTCCGCATTTCATCGACCCCGAAGGAGAGCGCCTCCGTGCCTGAATTGCAACTCAAAGCACAGCCATTGCTTGGTGGCTTTCGTACAGTCATTGGTGAGACTGAACTTAAAGAGCTTGCAGAACTTACCATCGTCTCCATCGCGATACCTCAACATGGCGAAGAAGCTCTTACCTCGGCTATCGCCGAGGCCTATGGCGCCAGTATGCCGCCTCCGGGTGAGTCAACCTTGTCAACCAATGGCAAATTGAGATTTCTTTGGACTGCACGCGATCAACTTTTCGTGCTTATTGATGAGGCCTGCCCCAACGCTGCCGATGGTGTCAGCGAGAAACTAACTGGCAAGGCCTACACAACACAGCAGACAGACAACTGGATAACCCTTCGCCTCGCCGGTACCAAAGCCCGCGAAGCACTGGAGCGTATTTGTCCGATCGACCTGCACCCATCTGTGTTCCCTCAAGGGCGTGTTGCGCGAACTGTCATGGAGCATATGGGAGTCATTATTTTGCATGAGCGTGCTGACACATTTTTGCTTTTATCCGCGTCGTCGACTGCAAACTCCTTTGTGCACGCTGTGGAGACGTCGCTTCAAAACGTGTCCTGAAACGCAAAGACTGTTGGCTGCGATTTGAACTGCAAGCATTCTAATGAGAAGCAGAATGCGTCAGGTATCCTGTGACACTTAATCTTGATCATGAACCCGACCAGCTGACATCGACCTGGATCACGAAGCCTCTACAAATGATGCATCTCTAAGCCGGAGCAATTGAACTCGTCATCGCGCGGCACTCCAGCGATGATGATCGCCGTGTTCTGCTGCAAGATTTCCTAGAATTCGCCGAGTTGACTGGGATCCAGAAGTTCGCCGGATTCCGTTCAACAAACTTCATCATCGGCATAACGCTTTGCTTACCTGCCGGCAAATGCAGACGCGATCGACCCAGCCCCCCTTAGTGCCTCGCTCAATGTGTCGGTTCAGGTAGCATCGGCTTCAGGAGCAATCATGTAAGGACTGTCACCTCACGCTATCATGATCATTCCTGGCTCTTGTCATTGCTGATGATCGAATAGAACATCAAAGACGCGAACGTAGCCTATCATCACAGCACGGCATGTGGGATCGGGATTTGGTAAACGTCGTACGAAAAAACAACGATACAGATGAAGCCTATGGCTACGGCCGAAACCCACGTATGGACACTGGTGAAGGTGCGAGACGTCGAGGGAGTGGCATTAATGTGAACGAAAATTGTAACGTCATTCACCTCTAGCCCTTAGGCCACCAGGCAACAAGGTATTGCAATGACAACTCACCTCACACCCGACACGAGGGCTCCTGCACTGACGGTTGATATCGTAGGTGGTGGCCGCTTCGATCTGGCAGCTCAGGCGCCAAAGAATTTCACCAAGATCGTCTTTTACAGAGGTTATCATTGCCCCGTTTGTAGGACCTACCTGCAAAAGCTGAATGGCCTGGTAGGTGACTACGAATCCGTTGGCTTCTCCGTCATTGCATTGTCGATGGACGGTGCCGAACGTGCGACGAAGAGCGTTGAAGAATGGAAGTTGTCCAAGCTCAAGATAGGCTTCGGGCTTAGCGAGCAAGCTGCGAGGCAATGGGGTCTTTACATCTCACAGGCCATCAAGGAAGCCGAAGCCGACATCTTCTGCGAACCGGGGCTGTTTTGGGTAAGGGCCGACGGGCGCGTCTATTTGGTCGATATCTCAAACATGCCCTGGTCGCGACCAGACCTAGAATTTTTGCTGTCCAAGGTGCCATTCGCCGTGGAGAAAAAGTATCCCGTCCGTGGCACCGCTTGAATTAAACCGAAGGACCCTTGCTTCACATGTGACGCGGCCGGAGTCGATGAAGTGAGCGTGATCTCTTACCATTCGATCGCAAACGGGCTGACCCCGCAAGTCGACATGGCAATGGCTTTCATGTGTGTCGAAAGAGGGACGAATTGCGAGGTCTCCAATTTGAGCTGATGAACAACAACCCGACCGTTGAAACACAGAATGCAAAGAAGCTGTCCTTGCAGGACTGGGGGGAAATCTGCCATGCAACGATTGAAGGCACGATCAACGATGCTGTCGGTCAGTATCAGTGAATTTCGGTCGCCACCGGCGATACAAGAAGGGGAATAAGTGTGGCGGACGATGGCAGAGGTCTTGGTACGATCAGGAGCCATTCAGCGGATATCGACCATACTTTACTACGTGAGGCCTTTGGCTGTTTCGCGACAGGTGTGGCTATTATCACCACGCTTGGCGCACACGGCTCGCCCGTAGGGCTCACAGTCAACTCTTTCAGCTCCGTCTCGCTCGACCCGCCACTGATTCTTTGGAGTCTATCGGTTCATGCGCCAAGCCTTGACGCTTTTCGGCAACACGAAGGCTTTGCCGTGAACATCATGAGTGAGGAAGCAAAGGATGTTGTTCAGCAATTTGCGCGCCCTTCGAACGACAAGTTTGCAAATGTATCCTGGCAGCGCGGCAATCATGGCGTCCCTGTGCTGGAGGAAATCGTCGCGGTGTTCGAGTGCCGCACAGAAAGTCGTATTTTAAAAGGGGATCACGAGATCTACGTCGGGATCGTTGAACGATTTTCGCGAAACAAACAGCACCCATTACTCTTTCATCATGGCCGTTACAAGAAATTAGGCGCGGACCTCTGAACGTCAGACGGAACATCTGCGGAATTGTTTGGTACGGGAGGTACGTCACCGCAAAAAAGGGAGGCTTAGCCCCGCATTGTACCCGTCGAATTCTAATCGATCCTGCTTCCGTATGGGATTTTTCTTCTACGGATAAGCTGGCATGTGGCTCGGATTGAACGCTTACCATTGTCACGGCGCTTGATGTAACCAACCAATGGGAGGGGTAAATTGAAAGCCGATGATCAGCGTGTCATGACGTCGGCAGTTTTGAGGATGAATGAGCTTGTCTTTATCGGCACTTCATTGTCGTCATGATAGGTCAAATGGCCAGTCGAATGCCCAAAGGCAGCTTCCGCTGTCATGCCCGCTGTGATCTAGTCACCATCGTCAAGCAACCAAAAACGACTAATCAATAGCGCCGTGATCTCAAGAACCATTTCACGGTTATTGCCGCGTTGAAGGCGGGTGTTATGTCCTTCTTTCCAAGCGTAACGTTAACGCTTGTCGATCATCAACTCAGCGTTCAGAAAAGCTAGCCTGCCTTCCTCGAAAGAGGCAACGACAGGATCGGGATCGATAAGAGCAAATGCAATGACGTGGATGCGTCTGGCGCGTATCCGGCATCAACGAAACGGTGGCAGAGACTTATTGAGCCTGAGGTGTTCATAGCCAATGTCGAACAGCACTTAGGCATCGCCTGTATTGTGACCAGGCTCGGTATGAAATCGTTCTCTGAGCGAGAGACAGGAAGCATTGAATCCCAAGCAACAGCTTTGATCTCGTCGACCACATCGAGCGACAAGGATGGACTGATGCGCATCAACATTGGCCGAACCGGACCTATCGTCACGCTGAATGCACTCGGAGTGAATGGATGGACGGGGTAACGGAGCTGTCCTCGAGGCGGAGCGATTATTGGCATTCCCTCGCTAACGTCAGCGTATCAAGCGGCATGCTTTGCAGTCACATGTCTTGTGACATCGAAAAGGACAGTAAGAGAGCACACGACTGCTGATGCCGATCAGGAACACGCGGACCAGATAGCCGCCTGGAGAAACACGGCATCGGTTTATGAAGCCCCATTCAATCCCAAGACCCCGAACATGCCGACGGATCAAGCGCCGCAAGCAGCGATCGCTTCGACTTCAACTTTAAATTCAGGACGCGTGAAGCCAGCTACAATCATGAGCGTAGAAGCTGGCGGCGGATCAATCTCCCCAAGCCAAGCATCACGGGCAAGCATGTAGCCCTGCATGTAGGCGCGATCAGTAACGTAAGCATTGATACGCAGGATGTGGCGCCGGGTCATGTCAGCCTCCGCCAATATAGCATCGATATTTGAGAAGCAGAGCGTTGCCTGTTCTTCGGCGCCAGTCGGCACAAGATCCTCTATCGAAACACCGAGCTGACCAGAAAGAACAACCAGGCGGGCCGGTGCCGTGATCTCGATTCCGTGGGAATAACGTGCAAAGGGCGCACGTATTATTGTTGGATTCAAACATTTCATATTGGCGTCATCCCATGAAAGCATCGTGGTCCAAGTCTCATCTTGATCGATCTTGATAGAAACGACCACGGCACGTCCTGACGAGAGATGATGCCCAAAATTTGTGCATGAGCGATGAACAGCAATCACCAGACCACAAAACGGTGGCCGCTCCACACCGAATCAACGAAATCGGACTCTTAAGTGGATCCACATCACGCATGATTCGTCTAAAATGGCATAAAATTTGCTGCGCCAACGGTTCAACAAAGCCAACGTCTCGATGGAGTGCAACATGATGATCGCGATGAAAAAAGCCCGTAGTGAAATGGCCGTCAAAGCCGTTCTTGGGCTCACTTTGGTTGCAATTGCTTCGCCTGCCTTAGCAGAGACGACGGTGCGCTTCGGCACCAACTGGGTCGCCCAAGCCGAGCATGGCGGCTACTATCAGGCGGTTGTCGATGGCACCTACGCGGCTTGCGGGCTCAATGTCGAAATTGTCCCGGGAGGTCCCCAGGTCAATAACCGTGCGCTCATGCTTGCTGGCAAGCTGGATTTTCACATGGGTGGCAACCTTCTGCAGGCGTTCAACGCAGTCGAACAGGAGATTCCGTTGAAAGTGGTGGCCGCGCATTTTCAAAAGGAGCCGCAAGTTCTCTTGACCCATCCAGGCGCTGTGTCGAGCTTCGAAGCTATCAAGGACTTAGAAACGCTTATCATCGGTGATGGCGGCTTCCAGACCTTCTACCAGTGGCTGATATCCGATTACGGCTTCGACGCTGCGAAACGCGTGCCTTATACGTATAACCCTGCTCCGTTCATCGCTAACCCTAAAAGCGCTCAGCAAGGCTACATAACATCGGAGCCATTCGCGATCGAGAATGAGGGCGGATTTGCCCCCGATATCTGGCTCTTGGCGGACGCTGGTTTCAATACCTACGCCACCCTTGTTGAAACGATGCAGGCGACCATTGATGAACGTCCGGAGGTGGTCAAATGCTTTGTGGAAGGTTCGGCCATTGGATGGGCAAACTATCTCTATGGGGATCCAAAGGCAGCCAATGAGCTGATCCAGTCAGACAATCCAGACATGACTGTCGAGCAACTGGCATTCTCCCTCGAAAAGTTAGTTGAGTATGGAATTGTCGATTCTGGTGACAGCCTCGGGTCGGGAATTGGTGCAATGTCTGATGCGCAGATTGACGAATTCTTCGAGAAGATGGTGAAGGCCGGAGTGATCGATGCTAGCGTCGACTACAAGGCTGCCTATACGCTGGAGTTCGCCAACACGGGTGCGTCACTGGACGTCAAAAAAGAACTGCTTGGCCAATAAGATCTAGCGTGCCAACCCTCGAACAGGCCGCAGCGTCACACGCTGATCTGCGGCCCCCTCTCCTAACGTTCGAAGAGGTGGGAAAGACATTTGGCCGGGGTGTTGAGGCACTTCGCGGTATGAACCTTGAGATTCGTCAAGGTGACTTTCTCTCACTTCTCGGTCCGTCTGGGTGTGGTAAGTCGACGGCTCTTCGTCTGGTTGCCGGCCTCATTCATCCGACGGTCGGTCGTCTCAACTGGGCACAGCCAATTGAACTAGGCGTAGTGTTTCAAGAGCCAACGCTGATGCCTTGGGCGACTGTTGAAGACAATGTCTGGCTGCCGCTTCGCTTGAAGGGATTACCAAAAGTTAAAGCTCGCGACTCGATTGTTGAAGCCCTACGTCTGGTTGGACTAGATGGGTTTGAGTCCGCCTACCCACGAGAGCTTTCTGGCGGCATGAAAATGCGTGTTTCGATCGCCCGTGCCTTGGTCACGCGACCGACGTTGATCTTGATGGATGAACCGTTTGCCGCGCTTGATGAGATCACCCGCTTCAAGCTGAACAACGATCTTCTTGAGATGAAAGCAACACTCGGCTGCACCGTGATCTTTGTAACTCATTCTGTGTTCGAGAGCGTTTTTCTGTCGGATCGCGTCGTGATCATGGCTGCAAGACCTGGTCGCGTCATTGAGGAGTTAGAGGTGCCTGAAACCTATCCAAGGCGCGAAGTGTTTCGCACCAGCAACGACTATGTCCGTTATTGCCGCGCAGCTTCGGAGGGCTTGCAACGGGCTATGGAGGACGCCGTTTGAGTGCCATCCAGGAACGGCAAATTCAAGACGACTTGGCCAAGACAACCTTGCCCAAAACGCTTCCGATTGACCCTGAAGAGGCTGCCCGTCAGCGGCGCCGCCGCAACGACAAACTCGGAAGTTGGTTACTGCCCGTTGTCGTTTGCGCGGTGACCATATTTGCTTGGGATCGGATCGTTGTTCTCAATGAGATTCCTCATTACATCCTGCCTAGGCCAGGACGGGTTCTCGAAACGCTTTGGGTGGATTGGCCTACGCTTGTCCAAAGTCTGCTCGTCACGTTAAAAGTAGCTGGTGCGGCGCTGTTTGCTGCCATTGTCGGTGGAGTGGGCCTCGCTGTGTTGTTTACACAGTCTCGCTGGCTCGAAATGGCGCTTTATCCGTATGCTGTCATACTTCAGGTCACGCCGGTAATCTCCATTGCACCGCTAATCCTCATCTATATGGACACCATTCCTGCGATCATTCTTTGTGCTTGGATTGTTGCCTTTTTCCCAATTCTCTCGAACACGACACTTGGTCTGAATTCGGCTGACCATAACCTTCGTGATCTCTTCACCATCTACAAAGCAAGCCGCTGGCAGCGGCTACGATTCTTGCAGCTACCATCAGCCCTTCCCTATTTCTTAGGCGGCTTACGCATTGCCGGTGGCCTCAGCTTGATTGGAGCGGTCGTTGCAGAGTTTGCTGCAGGGACGGGCGGTCTAGGCTCGGGTCTTGCCTTCCGAATCCTGGAGGCAGGCTACCGCTTGAACATCCCACGAATGTTCGCTGCGTTGTTCTTGATCGCCGCGACAGGGGTCGTGATCTATGCTCTCACCAGCTTCATTAGCCACATGCTCTTACGCCGATGGCACGAAAGCGCGGTTAAACGGGAGGGATGATGGACTTTCGGACCCTACCTGATCCGAAGCTATTCGACGGGCGCCCAATTACCCTGGGTAATCTTACCATTCCTGCTTGCTTGTTGGGGCAGCCCGGTGGGCTCATCAAAACGGACCTGTCAATCGAGAAAGGGCTCATTACTGACACGACCGGCTTCCTGGTAGATATGCAGGGCGCCATGGTGTTTCCTTCCTTTATCGACATGCATACCCATCTCGATAAAGGACACATCTGGGCGCGATCATCGAACCCCGATGGAACCTTCTCAGGAGCCCTCGAAGCTGTGCGTGCTGATCGCGCCTCACACTGGACAGCCAGCGACATCCGTCGCCGCATGGATTTTTCGCTCCGATGTGCCTATGCCCACGGGACACGCGCTATTCGTACCCACCTTGATAGCACGGGACCGCAAGGCCCTATCAGCTGGGCAACCTTCCGTGAGGTGCGAACCGCGTGGGCCGACCGCATTGCTCTTCAGGCGGTGTGTTTAGTTCCAATCGATGCCGTTCCGGCCAATCAGGGCGACGAGAACGAAGCAGCATTCATCGCGTTAGCCGACATTGTTGCGGAGTCAGGTGGGGTGCTTGGTGCCGTCACTTTTCCCGATCCCAAGCTTCGAAGGCGACTACAACAGTTCTTTGAGATCGCAGCAGCACGTGGCTTGGCCGCCGACTTCCACACAGATGAGACAGGCGATCCAGGTGTTGCAACCCTGCGGAATGTTGCCGAGACGGTGCTTGAGACGGGATTTGAGGCTCCGGTCACTGTTGGTCATTGTTGCTCCCTCGCTAAGCAGTCAGAAGCCGATGCTGGTCTTACCTTGGACCTAGTATCCAAGGCAGGGCTGCATGTTGTCAGCCTGCCCATGTGCAACCTTTACCTCCAAGCCAGGAACGCTGGCAAAACGCCGTCCTGGCGCGGCATCACCCTTGTGCATGAGATGAAAGCTAGCGGCATCAATGTCGCATTCGCTTCAGATAACACCCGTGATCCCTTCTACGCCTATGGTGATCTCGACATGCTTGAGGTCATGCGCGAAGCGACCCGCATTGGCCATCTCGATCATAGCGACGACAACTGGACGGAGGCCTTCCTAAACAATCCTGCTCGTGCAACAGGCTTTGCTATCCCGTCGCTCGATGCAGGCTCACCCGCAGATCTTGTGATCTGTAAGGCACGGAGCTGGACCGAACTCTTCGCTCGACCGCAGGCGGATCGGATCGTCCTTAGGGCAGGCCAACAGATTGATCGCTCACTTCCTGATTATGCCGAACTCGACGATCTCATGGCGAAAACGGTCGACTGAGGACATGCCTATGAACATCACTGCTGCAAAAGAAGCGCTCAGCCATCTCGACATCGAGGAGGACAGCGATCAGATAAGAAAAAAGAGCAGAGACTATTACTGGTACTCACCTGTCCTAAAGAATCGCCTCGATCATATTGTCGCCGACTTCGTTGTAGCGCCTCGAAATGAGGGCGAGATCATTGAAGTACTGAAAGCTTGCTACGCCTATAATGTACCAGTAACGACACGCGGAGCTGGAACCGGCAATTATGGTCAGGCGATGCCACTCAGGGGCGGTTGTGTTCTACACCTCCGCCACATGTCGGCTGTAAAAGATGTACAGCCTGGCCGGGTCATCGTTGAACCTGGCTGCCGTCTGAAACTCCTTGACGCAGAATGCCGCGAACGATCAGGCCAGGAACTTCGAATGTTTTCGTCAACCTGGGCGACAGCGACCATTGGCGGTTTCATTGCCGGTGGGTCGGGCGGTGTTGGTTCCTGCACGTGGGGAGCGCTGCGTGACCTAGGCAATATCATCCGTCTGAGGGTGGTCACGATGGAAGAAGAGCCGCGAGTCCTCGAATTCGAAGGTGAGGAACTGGCACGCGTGAGCCATGCCTATGGCACCAACGGTATCATCACAGAGCTCGAGATGCCTGTGGCCCCCGCCTATGATTGGGTCGAACTCTTCGTCGCCTTCGACGACTTCATGGAGGGTGCCACTTATGCCGCGGATCTTGCCAATGAGGACGGTATCCTCATCAAGCTCGCCACGCCAATGGAGGCACCAATTGCCTTTGACTACTTCCCAAAGTTGACCCCACATATCGCGCGCGATACCCACGTCGTGGCCTTGATGGTCGCGCCACACGCGATGGGCGCATTCTTGACGTTTACGGCACGGCGCCCCAAAGCCGAGATCATATACCGCTCGGATGACAATCGCTGGGATCAATCGCCCGGGCATATCTTTGAATACACGTGGAATCATACGACATTTCGGGCTCTCCGCGTCGACCCCAACATTACTTATCTTCAGGTGCGCTATGGCTATCCTGACCACCTCACCAAGGTCGATGCCATTCGCAAAGCTTTCGGCGACGAGGTGCTGCAGCATCTCGAAGTGATGCGCGAGAATGGCAAGGTCATGTTCGCGGGCCTTCCCATCGTCAAGTTTACGACTGAGGAGCGCTTGGACGAAATTGTGCGTATTCATGAGGACCTGGGTTGTATGATCTTCAACCCCCACCGTTACACGCTAGAGGAAGGCGGGCGTCAGACCGTTGATGACCGCCAACTCGCCTTCAAACGTGAGGCCGATCCCAAGGGGCTCTTAAATCCCGGCAAGATGATTGCCTGGGACGATCCCAACTGGACCTACGAGACCATGTATGCCTACCCTCACCTGCAGGCGAAGCCGTGACCCATGCATTGATCGTATTTGCCCATCCTTGTTCGGAAAGCCTCTCCAGCACGCTCCACAAAGTGGTTGTCGAAGCACTCACCGCTCGTGGATGGACAATCGATGATCTCGATCTCTATGCCGAGAACTTCTCGCCCGTGCTCACCGAAAGGGAACGTCGGGGATACCATCAAGAGCCCACCAATATCGAACCGGTGCGTGCGTATGTTGAACGCCTTCGGGCCGCCGAGGCGCTCATCCTTGTGTTTCCCGTCTGGAATTTTGGCTATCCCGCTATTTTGAAGGGATTTTTCGACCGCGTTTTTTTGCCCGGCGTTTCCTTTAAGCTTATCGATGGCAAGGTACGCCCGAATTTGCAGAACATTAAAAAACTGGCGGCAGTGACCACCTATGGTGGGACAAGGCTCCGGGCCTTGATGGCTGGCGATCCGCCGCGTCGACTGGTAAAGCGCCATCTTCGTTATGTCTGCCATCAAAGTGCGGTCATGAACTATCTCGCTCTTTATGACATGAACCGGGCCGTCACTGAGGACCACAAGCGCTTCATCAGCAAGGTCAAAGCATCGATGCAGACGTTCTGATGCGCGTTCTTGTCATCTACTGCCACCCATCACAGACAAGTTTCAACGCTGCCGTGCTCGATGTTGTTCGTGAGCGGCTAGACGTCGCCAACGTCGAAACACGGGTCATCGATCTGTATGCCGTCGGCTTCGATCCGGTCATGAGTTTATCAGCACTGCAAATTTACGACCGCACCGCCCAGTACACGGCCCCCATTAGAAATCACGTCGAGGCACTCACCTGGTGCGATACGCTCATCTTCATTTATCCGACATGGACATATGGGCAGCCGGCAATGCTGAAGGGTTGGTTGGATCGCGTTCTTGCGCCAGGCGTCGCCTTCGAGTTGCCCGAACATGGCGATATCAAGCCAGGCCTAACCCACATAGATAGGCTTGGTGTTTTCACAACTTGTGGGGCATCGAGGTGGCTTACATGGTTTGTTGGTTCACCCGGCCGGCGGACCCTCCTACGCGGTATACGGTTGCTGTGCGCGAAACGTTGCCGGACAGTCTTCGCCGCTCACTACAACATGGATAGTTCGACGATAGCGAGCCGCTCGGCTCATCTCAAACGCGTTGCAAAAGCTGTCGATCGGCTGATCGGTAGAATGTGACCAAGAAGGGAAAGGCCATGACACGTCGCCTGGACTGGGCAGAGTTTCGCACGACCGAATTCAGCAAGATTGACCCTATGCGAACGATCGCGATCCTACCAACGGCAGCAATCGAGCAACACGGGCCTCATTTGCCTGTTGGCACCGACACGATGATTGCTGCCGGTATGCTCGATCGGCTTCGTCATGCACTTTGCGAAGGGCCGTCAGAGGTTACTGATCTCGACATTCGTATCCTGCCGATTCAGACTGTAGGAAAGTCCAATGAGCATCTGCATGCACCGGGTACGCTAACACTGACCGCGGAAACGGCACTTCGGGCATGGGTTGAGATTGGATTGTCCATCAGCAGGGCGGGCGTGCGAAAGGTTGTCATCGTCAATTCCCATGGCGGCAACCTTGACTTGGTCTCGATCCTATCCCGCGAACTCCGTGTCCGCGCAGGCATGCTCGCTGTCAAATGCCAATGGGGTGCATTCGGTCACCCTGATGGTCTCTATAGTGAGCACGAACGACAGTTTGGCATCCACGGCGGCGACATTGAGACCTCGTTAATGCTCGCATTCAGGCCAGAAACCGTCGACATGGCCGCCGCTCGGCATTTTCGATCGAGTGCCGAAGACGCCAAGATTCCACCTATTGGTCCGATCTCCTATGGATGGATCGCTTCCGATCTAAACCCCATGGGAACGGTCGGTGATGCGGCCTCAGCAACCGCTGCAAAAGGTGACGCGACAGCAAGGCACCAGATCACCGGCTTCATCAAGCTCTTGCGAGACGTCGCAGCAAGACCACTCGACAATTTGCGCCCCATCCATGGATGACAACCTTCTCCGATCGGCTCTCGGGCATTCCCTAACGCCAGAATGCCACGTGTTGTTTGACGATCTCATCTTCAAGTTCAGGAAACGGTCCTCTTACCGCGACTAGCCTCCTACCAGCGGCAAAGATCTTGCGGCATTCCAAATCCTGGGTCAGGTTTTCGGGGCTGTCTCCGGTGAGTTCACCCAGCCGGCGCTCTGACATGCCGAATACGACCGCACCAATCTCAGCCCAATAGATGGTTCCAGAGCACATTGAGCAAGGCTCAACCGACGTATAGAGCGTTGCACCTCTAAGGGTTTCAATGTCGAATCTTCGCGCTGCATCGCGGGCAAGGTTTGCCTCAGCGTGCCCGGGGCCTCGGTCGATCGAATAGCTGTTTTTTCCTTCGGCTAAGACTTCACCATTCGCTGCGACAAGAACAGCACCGAAGGGATGATTGCCCTCCGTCACCGCTTCATCGGCAAGCGCGATCGAGCGCTCCAGGTGCCTTAAATCCTCATCGTGGATCATCTTCATATTCCTCTACGGCGAGATTGGTAGGGCTTGGCCCACTGGTCACTTGCAAGCGATGCGCCATTTGACCAGTGCTGCAAGCGACGAATGAACGACTATCACGATGACGACCTGCCCGATAACGCAGCAAACTGCGCAAGAAAACAGCAAAAATTTTACACACTTTCCGAAGATCTCTCCAAGACAACGACAATTCTCATTCCTACTCGCGGATTAGATCCTGTTATCGGCATGTTGGCGCGGCACATGCATGAGCCTCCTCATAAGACGACGCGCAACGCAATCCAGGCTTTCTTGACCTGATTGCATTGCGCGGCTTGGCGACAACCAACGGCACAGAAGCGAAAAGCAACTGAGGAGAGGAGAGTTCTATGCGAACACTAGCACTGGCGGCATGCGCAGCTTCAGCATTAACCTGGTCAGTCTCGGACGCATGGGCCTTGGACAAGGTTACCTATCAGCTTGATTGGCTACCTGGCGGCGATAAGTCACCAATCTACGTTTGCATCGAACAAGGTTTCTGTGAGGAAGCCGGGATCGAAGTCGCGATCGAACCCGGACGTGGCTCGTCGGAAGCCATCACCAAGTTGGCGACAGGTTCCTCTGACATCGGATCCGCAGGCCTTGGCGCTTTGATGGCCGCGAAAGCCACCGAAGGCGTTCCGGTCATGGCTGTGATGTCTATCTTCAATACGGGGCCCCACGCTTTTTACACAACAGCAGAGACGGGCATCTCGACGCTCACGGACGTCAAAGGCAAAAAAATCGCGACGTCACCTTTCACAGCATCGAATGTCTATCTGCCTTTGGTGCTCGCAGACAATGGTATGGCTGAAGGCGACATCGAACTCACCAAAGCTGACCCTGCTGCACTCGGGCCATTGCTCATGACAGGGCAAACCGATGCCATTATCGCCTGGCTCACCGATGTTTCACGCTATGCAGGCCAAGCCAAAGAAGCTGGAAAGGACATCATTGTACTGCCTTGGTCGGAAGCGGGGCTGGAACTCTATTCGGCCTCCTTGGTAGCCAATGAAACGTTCCTCAGCGAGCGTCCCGACGTCGCTAAGCGTTTTGTTACCGCGTTCAAAAAATCGCTCGAATTTGCGGAGGCCAATCCTGATAAGGCTGGTGCTGCTGTCTCGGCATTGGTGCCGGAGCTTAACGCCGAGGACGTTACCGGGTCTTGGCTCGATGCGTCAAAGCTTGTCTTTAATGATGTCACGAATAAGGACGGGCTCGGTGTGTTTGAGCCTGGACGCTTGACGGCGACGTGGACGCGCGTTGCAGCCGCTCAGAATCTCGCCCCGGATGCAATCGATCCTGAGAGCATTGTTGACCGATCCTTTTTGCCGGACTGAGGCCTTGGCAACTGCCTTGACAGCGATCCAATTCTCGAATGTCGGTCAGACATTTCTGACCGACACAGGATCGCTTCGAGCCCTGTCTGGCGTGTCAATGGCGATTGCCCGACACGAGTTTGTCGCTGTTTTGGGACCGTCTGGTTGCGGGAAGTCAACCTTACTGCGTCTGACCTCAGGTCTTCTAGAAGCGACTGAGGGTGAAGTACGCGTTTACGACAAACCTGTCACGGCACCCCGTGATGACATTGGTATCATTTTTCAGCAGGCCACCCTTCTGCCTTGGGCGAGCGTTCAGGACAATGTTGTCTTTCCAGCAAAGCACAAATATGGGCACGTCAGCGAGCAGGATAGAGAACGAGCGCAGCAAATCATTGAAACCGTTGGGCTTAATGGCTTCGAAAGGCGCTTGCCCCGCGAACTCTCTGGAGGCATGCAACAGCGTGTGGCCATCGCGCGAGCCTTGTTTTTGAACCCTGACATTCTGCTGATGGATGAGCCGTTCTCAGCACTCGACGCGTTGACTCGAGATGCCATGGGGTTTGAACTTCTTAGGCTTTGGCAAGCCAGTCCTAAAACGGTGATGTTCATTACACATTCAATTCACGAAGCTGTCTTGCTGGCTGATCGGATTATGGTCATCAGCGAGCGCCCAGGACAGGTCATCGCCGACCTAGCCGTGCCTTTAATCCGTCCACGTTCAGACGATGCGATGCGTGCGATTGAGGTTCAGGATTTCATAGCACATTTGCGCAGCCTTCTCATCAAGCGCGAGAGGGCCCAAACGTGACTCCGATTACCAACTCGAAATCGACAGATGGGACGCCCGTCAACAGCTTGAACGGCATGCGAGCTTGGCTCCTACGCACCCCCTTGGTACTGCCGTCCTTGGCCTTTGCTGCGATTTTACTGTGTTGGGAGTCCGGCACACGCCTTTTCAACGTGCCTCCCTACATCCTGCCGGCACCGACGCGTATTCTTACAGGCTATGATGCCATTGATACGATGCGTTGGATCGAGCATGTTTGGGCAACGCTGCGTGTTGCCCTGATTGGCTATGCAGTGGCAATCGCAATCTCACTTCCGATCGCCGTTGGCCTCGCTAAGTCTCGCTTTATGAGCCGGGCCATTTATCCGTTATTGGTGGTGATTCAATCTGTCCCCGTGGTGGCGGTTGCGCCGATTATTATCGTTGTACTCGGCACAGACGATGCGCCACGAGTCGTCATCACGTTTATGATTTCTTTCTTCCCACTGGTGGTCTCGATGACCACAGGCCTCATGGCTACGCCGCCTGAGTTGATCGAATTATCGCGATCATTGAGAGCACCTGTCCACCGAGAAATCACGCAAATCCGCCTTCCCTATGCTGTGCCATATATCTTCTCCGGTCTCAAAATCTCGATTACGCTTGCTGTCATCGGATCAGTTGTGGCGGAGTTCGTCGCGGCGGAGAAAGGCATCGGCTACTTTATCCAATTCTCAACATCAATGTTCAAGCTGCCTCAAGCATGGGCCGGGCTCGTTGTGCTGATCTCCATGTCTCTAATGCTCTTTCAGATTGTCAATCAGACACAACGGATCTTCTTTCCCTGGTCTTTGCCAAAGGAACGACGGTGAACAACTTTGTTATTGTCAATATTGAACATGGCCTCACAGGTGACGTGAATGGCACCCGCTTTTCCGGTGCACTCAGAGTACGTGACGGTTTGATCGTCGAGATCGGTTCGCTCAGCCCACAGGAGAACGAACATGTCGTCGACGCGCGCGGCACCGTAGTCACGCCTGGTCTGGTCAACACTCATCACCATCTGTTTCAGTCAGTCCTGAAAGCCGTGCCGGATGGAATGAACCAAGCGCTCGACATCTGGCTCCAAAAGTGCCCATACGCGTACTGGCCGTTTATTGATGCCGACATCCTCGCCGTATCGGCGCGAATTGGTCTTGCAGAACTAGTGCTTTCGGGTGCAACCACGGTCTGCGACCATCACTATCTTTACACAGCACAGTATGACTATGACCCGACTGAAGTCTTGTTTAATGAGGCTGCACGGTTTGGCGTACGGTTTTTGCTCGCACGTGGCGGTAATACAAAAGGGCGGGAATATTTCGATGATCCGTCATTACCACCGGCGTTTAAGGAACCAGCCACCGAATTTCTGGAGCAGGTCAGAGTCGCAGCGGCTCGTTGGCACGATCCGAATCCTCTTGCGATGACACGCCTTGCGCTTGCTCCTACGACGCCGCTCTTCAATCTTGAACCGGAAGAGCTGCCATTATTTGCGGAAGCGGCGCGTGATCTCGGAATTCGACGACACTCCCATCTTTCTGAAAATATGACCTATGTTGACTTTGCCGAACGGACCTTCGGTAAACGTCCAGTGCATTGGCTCGCCGAACAAGATTGGATAGGTCCCGACGTCTGGTTTGCTCACTTGGTCGAGCTTGATCAAAGCGAGATCCGTGAATTGGTCGACGCTGGCACAGCGATGGCCCATTGTACGCAGGCAAATGCGAGGCTCGGTTCTGGGATTGCCCCGGCCGACGCATTCCATCACCGCGGCGGTATTGTCTCGATTGGCGTCGATGGCGCAGGTGCCAACGAGGCTGCCGACATGGGAGCTGCGATGTACGCGGCATTCACCACCCATCGTGCATCAAAAGGTGTTGGGGCCTCACGCGCTGAGACTATTTTGCATTGGGCTACCGAAGGTGGTGCTCGTGCGCTCGGATTCGATTCAATCGGTCGCATTGCTCCTGGGATGGCGGCGGACATCGTACTGTTCGATCTGACGCATCCCCGCAATTTGGGCCTGCATGACCCAGCGCTCGCACCTGTGATAACCGGCAGTGCTGTTGCACAGCAAAGCTTCGTACAGGGACGTCCCATTGTTCAAGATGGTCGCGTCTCCTGGCTCGATCTCGATTATCTGTGCTGTGAGGCGAAACGGATAACAGCAACACTGAAGGAGAAGCGCCAGGCAAGCCTCAATTGAACGATACCGGGATAACGGCACCAAGAAGGAGAGTCGGCATGAGCGAAGACATACCCCTTGTTGAGCTTCAAAAGGAACAAGGATTCGGCGGTTATGGTGTCGAGATCAATCGCGAAATCCCTCTCATCGATATGTCAGCATTTGCCTCGCGCAAGCCGGAGATCACCGAATCCCTCTGGGCGGCGGCAACAGATATCGGCTTCTTTCAGCTCACCAATCACGGCATTCCCACTGATCTCATTGATGAGGCGTTCCATGCATCTGCAGACTTTTTTGCGCTGCCATCGGAAACGAAAGAACAATATCCGCTAAAACCAGGTACTAATGCAGGCTGGGAGTACAAGTCTCAGATACGTCCTTCTACTGGCACGGCAGATCAAAAGGAAAGCTATCAAATTACCTTGCCGCGCATGTCGAAGCTATGGCCCTCAGGGCAAGAAACTCCCGGCTTTAAGGCGACAATGCTCGCCTTCGAGCGTCATAATTGGGCACTGGCAATGAAGGTTCTTTCTTGCTTCGCGGATCGGTTGGAATTTGCGCCCGATTTTTTCACAGACGGTCATGATCCGATGAGCCCTGAGTATCAGTCGACCCTTCGTCTGATCCATTATCTCGCTATGGAAGACGCAAAACCCGAAGATTTTTCCTTCTGGCGAGCAGGCGCACATACAGATTTTGACTGCCTCACACTTCTGCACCAACGGGCTGGACAAGGTGGCCTGCAACTTTGCCCTGGCAAGGATGCCAGCAGCAACGATCTTGCCTGGACAGATGTGCCTCCGATCGAGGGCGTTGTAACCTGTAATATTGGTGACATGTTGATGCGCTGGTCAGATGACCGACTGCTGTCCAATCTACATCGTGTTCGCATGCCGAAGTCTGGCGAGCCTCTTGGCGCGCGGTATTCAATCGCATTCTTTGCCCAGGCAAACAAAGACATCATACTGCAAGGACCCGATCGCAAATATGATGCAATGACCGCCCACGACTATATCCAAATGCGGCTCGGCGCAAACTTCGGAACGAAGCGATGACTCTTCCAATTGTCGATATCGCAAATCTCAGTAGTTCCGATCCGGTGGCAAGACGCAATGTTGCTGACCAACTCTGCAGTGCAGCTACGTCCTACGGATTTTTCTACTGTGTCGGACATGGCATACCGCTTGCTCTCATGGAGGCCGTGATGAAGGAGTCACGCGCCTTCTTTGCCTTACCCATGACCGTTAAGACGACAGTCGATAAGGCCGCGTCACATTGCAATCGCGGATACGAACCGCTGGGTGGTCAAACCTTGCAACCCGGTTCAATGCCGGATCGGAAGGAAGGCTTTTACATCGGTGAGGAAATTGCAGAGGGCGATCCGCGCTACGGCCGCTTTAACCAAGGCCCTAATCAATGGCCTGCCGACCTTCCATTCTTTCGCCCAGTGATGATGGCTTATTTTGGAGCCCTTTCGGTCGTCAGCGCTACGTTGATTCGCGGCATGGCATTATCACTGAATCTGAAGGAGGATGCATTCGATACATTTACTTATCGACCGCTTGCGACCCTGCGACTTCTCCATTATCCACCGTCGCGTCCTGAGATGCCGGACGAGATGGGCGCCGGTGCTCATACCGATTTCGGTGGACTGACGCTTTTGTTGCAAGACGAGGTTGGTGGATTACAGGTAAAGGTCCAAGATCGCTGGACAAAAGCACCGCCCATGCAGGGCGCTTACATTGTCAATCTTGGCGATTTGATTGCCCGCTGGACCAATGATCGATATCGGTCAACTCTTCACCGTGTCATCAATGACACGGGCTTGGAGCGGTACTCCGTACCCTTCTTTTACACGGGCAATCCTGACTATCAGGTATCCTGCGTGCCGACATGCCTGGATGCCGGCGAGATGCCCAAATATCCCGTTGTGACAGTAGAAGACCACCTCAAGGCTATGTACGCTCGTACTTACACCTAAGACCTTTCCACAATTTGCATCGCATCTTGAGTACCTTGTTCAAACCTCTGGAAGAGGCCCAACGTCAGGCTCACTCATACGAAGCACTGGCGTAAGGGTATGCCTAGTCCCATTGAAACCAGAACCAAAATCCCCCCAATCACAATGCCCTCGAGGTCTGGCTCGGCTGACATCTATCATTCTCGCCAAGTATCTGCAAAGTCAGCCCGTCGTGTTGATCGATGCACGACGTTCTGAATGCTGCAGGCTTTCCCCTTGAAGCTGGTCGTGTCTTAACGACCACTACGAAGCTCATCCGGATGTCGGGCACAAGAAAGCTCGACCATACGGTCATTGGCATTCGTTCATGGACACTTCGGTGTCCTCTATCTCGTGCTACAGTGCGACATGAGAATGAAAGGCGACGTGTCATCGAGTGATGCTCGAGATCCTCCCCGCGTGTGGCTTGCAAGCGAATCATATCAAAGACTTAGATCCTGATGCCCCTACGAGAAGACTATCTGTATGGCACTGATTACCTAGAGGCCGTGACTGAGCTTTTGCAACGTGTGCGCGGTACTCATCCCACCGCTGGCATTTTAGAAGCGGCCGACTTGAATTGGTGGTGGCGAACGCCACGCTCGACCGACAACCTCAGGCAACTGTTCTGGTTCGATCATAAAGGTCATCCTGAAGCAGCGGTAATCGCAACTCGCTGGGACGATGGAATCAGCCTTGACCCGATCGTTATGCCCGACGCCACGTCCGAATGGGTCGCCCACGTTGTGGAGCGTGGCACGAACCATGCCGAACAATCTGGGCTAAATTCCGTCGGCTTCACAGTCGACCGAGCAGATGTTCTTATGAACAACGCGCTCGAGGAGCTCGGTTTCACTATCAACGATGATAATGAAGTCGCAATTGTTGATGCATGGAAAGATACTAACGCCCCCTCAATGATTAGCCCGCTCCACCCGGACTATCGATTGTCCACGCGCCTCAATAATGCAACTTGCCCACATCACATGACGAAGCGAAGCGGCCCCAATGTTGAGACCCGTCTTCGGCAGACGCCACTCTATCGCGCGGACCTCGACCTGCTCGTTCTCGACAGGCAGAACAATGTTGCCGCGTATGGCTTGTTCTGGCTCGACCCTAAAACAGCGACAGGCCTCGTTGAACCAATCCGCACAGAAGATGGACATCAACGACGCGGGCTCGCACGTCACTTGATCACCTTCGGCATATCCTGCCTCGCTGCGGCAGGTGCATGCCGGGTCAAGGTCTGCTTTAGACGAGACAACCCGATTGCTGAACGACTCTATCTGAGCGTTGGATTTGAAGCCAACAAACACACAGTGGCCTTCACACGTCCAGTTCGCGCATCGCGGTGATCCATGCACCAAACCTCAAAAGTTGCGTCATTCG
Source organism: Geminicoccaceae bacterium (assembly GCA_028285265.1). GTDB lineage: Bacteria > Pseudomonadota > Alphaproteobacteria > Geminicoccales > Geminicoccaceae > JANQPX01. The sequence goes on along the minus strand of JANQPX010000069.1, from coordinate 408,859 downwards.
CTCAAGAGCGGCGACAGATGCCGGACGGTCAATCGATTAGGCCGACCAACCTCTTTCCTTCTTCCGTCTTTATGGAGAAATCTGAGCCGGCAAAATCAGCTCCCTGCTCCGTGCAAAGCCAAGCTATAGCACGCGCAGCCCATGCGGGCGGAATATGGGCTGAAGGGTCAAGCTGGCTCACAGGGTTGATGCCAGACGCTTTGATCGTGGTTTGCATCCCCGTTGCTACAGTACCTGGGCTCAATCCAACAACTCGGATCCCTTGATTCCGATATTCCTTGTCGGCGCAACGAGTGAGCGCCAAGGCGGCAGCTTTGCTGGAACAGTAATGGCTCCAGCCTTCGAGAGGGCTATTGGCAGCGCCCGAGCTCACATTGATAATGACGCCACCGTTCTGTTCGATCATGATCGGGATCGCAGCGCGCAAGCCATGATAGACGCCGAGATAGTTGGTTTCAGCCGCTGCCCTCCATGCTGATGGATCCGACTCGGCGAGGGGGGCGATAGGCTCGATCATTCCAGCATTGTTAACCAGAACATCGAGGCGGCCAAAACGCTCCCTGCAACGTTGAACCACAGAGACAACCTCGGCGAATTCTCGCACGTCACAGGCAATCGCTTCTGCCCGCCCACCGTTGCGCTCGATTTCCTCCGCGACCGGTTGAACGCTATCAACCGATCTTGATGCGACCATAACGGTCATCCCCTGTTGCGACAGTTCCTCTACCGTAGCTCTGCCTATCCCGCGGCTGGCGCCAGTAACGATGGCAACTTGGCCATTGAGTTCAGCCATAAATCACTCCTCTAGTCGCATCACATATTGGCAAACTGCTTTTCAACAGCCTTATGATCTTCTTTCCAGGCGGAATAGAGTGATCTCGACATAGCGTCGGGAAAGATGTCCTCTTCGTCGTCGGTAACCCCTTTAAGAATAGCCAGGGCTACGTCGCTAGGACTGGCCTTTTCGATATCGACGTCTTTCAGCATATCAGTGTCGACTGCACCTGGGAAAACTCCATGGACGCGAACATTGCGATTCAAGAGACTTGCACGCAGAGATTGTGTCATCGACCAAGCCGCGGCCTTGGAGGCGTTGTAGATCGAAAGCTCAGGCATACTGGCGAGAGCAACCAATGTCAGGGTATTCACGATCGCCCCACCGCCATTGCGCTCGATAACGGGCGCAAAAGCACGAGCGAGACGAAGTTTGCCAAGGTAGTTCACGGCTAAGTTATGCTCAATATCGTCCCAGGATGCTGAGATGATGTCGCCAAAGGACAGAACTCCAGCATTGTTAAAAAGAAGGGTCACATCAGGCGCTGTCACAGCCAAACGCTCAATTTGCTCAGGCCGCGTGACATCAATTTCAATGGGAACGACGTTGGTCGCTAAGACGATGGGCTCGAAGGCTGCTAGCGAGCGGACGCCAGCATAAATTTTGGTGACGTGAGTAGCCGACAGAGCCTGCACAAGAGCCCTGCCGATTCCCCTATTGGCGCCAGTCACCAACGCGACGGTTCCTTGATCGATCATGATGGATCTCCTTTCATCGACATCGTGAGATTGTTTCATGACGAACTTTCAATAAATAAGATCTGGAGCATCACACTTATGCGAGTTGCGCACGAATGAACCTCGACTCACTGAAACTGGCCCTTCAAGTTGTTCGTCTCGGTAGCTTTGCAGCCGTCGCTAGATCGATGCATGTCGACCCATCGTCAATTTCTCGAGCCATCGCGACAATCGAGGAAGAGCTAGGCCTTCGTCTCTTTCAGCGAACCACGAGGCAGCTGACTTTGACCGAAGCGGGTGCTCACTATCTCGCGCGGGTCGAAGCAGTCATCGATGAACTTGATGAGGCGCGAGATACGGCCACAGCCATTCAATCAGGGCCGAGAGGGACCCTTCGGATGACGGCATCGGTTGCCTTCGGCGAGATATGCCTTTCCCCCTTGGTTCCAGCGTTCCGCGCCAGGTATCCTGAGGTCAGATTGGAGTTGATTTTTACAGACCAAAATATTGACCTTGTTTCGGAACAAATTGACCTCGCGATCAGACTTGCCTCGATGATTGAAGGCGATTTGGTATGCGCCAAGCTTTTTGACACTCGCTATCGAGTCTGCGCCAGCCCTGACTATGTCGCACGAGCGCATGCCTTGAAGACACCAGACGATCTACGCGCTCATGACGCCCTCCTCTTTGCACTTCCCGGCTATCGCGATCGTTGGCTCTTTCGCGATGCGGATGGGCAGACGCGCGCAGTCTCTGTTAAGGGGAGTATTGTCACGTCAAATGCTGTAACGCTTCGGCACAACATGCTGAACGGCCTAGGTCCCGCCTTGCTCGCGAACTGGTTAATCGAAGACGACGTCAATAATGGTCGATGCATCGATCTCTTTCCCACATACCAGGTGACCGCAACATCATTCGAAACAGCTGCCTGGTTGGTGTATCCCAGCCGTCGATTCCTTCCGAACAAGGTGCGTTGCATGATCGAATTCCTGAGAACGCACCTGGCGTCTCACCAGGCATTTTGACGACCTTCAATGTAAATCTGCTCTTCAGCGCCACACTTAGCCGGGCGCTGAAGGAAAAGAGCGAAGGGCGCGCGCCCTGATGAAGATCTCTGAATCCCCGAAAAGTCCTTTTGACAACAGGCTTTGCAGAATTTCTGCACTCTTCCCAAAGCCTCCTGAATGATGCTGGGCGTCGGTCGAAGGCTCAGGTAATGTCACGGCGTCTATCTGTCTCAATCTGATAGGGGCTTGGTTGCTCGAGCCACCATCGCGACGGAGAGTTGGTTTTGATACGGACATTTCTTTTGCTTCGATGGTTCCTTCTTGCATTCATTCTCAGCTGCCAGCAACTATCCAATGTCTCTCAAGCCAACGAGTCCGCTATTGATCAGCGGGTCATCATTAAGGCGACGGCCTTCAGGGTTGGCGACTATTTGATCCAAGGTGATCGGGGCCGGCTCTTCGTCAAAGAGAACCGATTGAATGCGGATAGCCGCCTTATCGAAATCGCGTTTATCCGTTTTCGCAATCCCAAAAGCGGCGGGCATCCCCCAATCGTTTATCTACCGGGAGGCCCTGGACAAACTGTCCTTACGGCTGCAGAGGACTTCGCCTCAACTTATAAGAACTATCTCAATCTCGGTGGACAAGGCGACATGCTTGTCGTCGAACAACGTGGTATCGGCAGTTCAAGGCCTAGGCTCGACTGCCCTGGACTATTGTCGCGTCCGACCGACATTCCTCTGTCATCCGACATTATGGGCTCGACCCATAATCACTATATCAGGCAATGCATCGATCACTGGCTGCGCCAAGGAACTGATCTCGCCGGCTATAACGTCCTAAGCATGGCCGATGATATTGATGAGCTCAGAGCCAGTTTGGGCTACGGAAAGATTAAGCTGATTGGTGAAAGCTTCGGGGCTCATCATGCGCTGGCCGTGATTCAGCGATATGGTGATCGGGTCGAGCGTGCGGCTTTATCAGCAGTCATCGGTCCGGATGATATGTTTGAACTACCCGCATTGGTTGAGCGGCAACTTGCCCGATCCGAACAGCTGTCGGGAGTTGATCACGGAGGCGCGACCCTGGCATCTGCGCTCACCCATCTCGAACCTCCAATCGAGGTTCGGGTTCCATCCGAAAGAGGAGACGTCACGCTCAAGATCGGCCGCTACGATCTTGCCCTGGCGACGGTTACTTACGCGCGACATACAGCTTTCCTCGAACAGATGCCCAGCCTTTACCAGTCGCTTGTGGATGGTGACCTAACTTGGCTTGCCCAATGGTCAGCCAAGTTACGCTCAGGTTATCCTTCAAATCTTGCAAGCTTGCTTATCAGCTGCGCTTCAGGAGCATCGGAAGAACGTCGAGCTGCTATCAGCGAACAGGCAGCAAAGAGCCCGCTCGGCGATGCCGTTGATCTTCTCGGCGGTGATGTCTGCATCTCGCTTGACGGGCAAGTTGGAGGCAGGCCGTTTCGTGGCCCAGTTAAAGCCAGCATGCCGCTTCTCATGATCAGCGGCGCATTGGATCCGAGAGCACCGCCCGACAACGCCGTGAGACTGATACCAGACCTTAGTCAGGGCCATCATGTTGTGTTGCCTGGTGTGTCTCATGATTTTGGCGAGCTGCGCCAAGCTCAATTGGAGCTCGCATATCGATTCCTTGCCCACGGCGATGTCGATCCCAACCCAGACCTCCTGAAGTCGAAGCATTAATGCGACAGGTATTGCCGAGACAAAGCCGCTCTCTGATTCTCCTAACCAAGCAAGAAAAAAGACGGATCTTGGTTCTAGTTCGATCGATTGCACCATCGCCGCCACGTGATCATGCGATCTCTTGTGCGTTCATGCGCTTGGCTGAACCATGGTGTCTTTCGTCGTCTTCCAGATCGATCAACGAGACTGTATCCCGACTGGGGCTTTTCCAGATCGGCGTGAATCGGACCGCTTGATGGCTGCCATTCAAGCGTCTGACCTCAACGTTATCAGGGCTATGGTGCCAGGTGGAGACGGCTGTTTGGGCCAGATATCGCCATTCCCAATATTCCAACATAAACTGTGACTATCGGCACTCTATCCTGCATTGACTAGCAGGGGCCGCAACGCCGTACCGTGTAAGCGACGAGTGGATACTCGATGGTGGGAAGCTTCCATCCGCGTTTGTTCAGTGCCATTAGACTACTGGTCATCTTCATCTGTATACCACTCCGTGGCGTCGCTTCGACGGATTTCACCGACCATGAGATCGCCGCTCTCATCGTCCCTCCCCATCAGCTCGGAGTACGCATCGATGACCGTGCTCTTTGGTATGTGTTGAACGCGGGTGGTGAACCCGTCGGCTATGCATTCGAGACGGCACCACTAGCGCCGATCCCGGGCTTTTCCGGCCAGCCCGTAAATCTTCTCGTCAGCCTTGATCTGGACGGCCAGTTTCTCGATGCTGTGGTGCTATCGCAAAATGAGCCAGTCTTCGTTTCCGGCCTTGGTCCCACTCCCCTGAATGGGTTTGTCCGCCAATATCGTGGCCATTCAATCGCAGACAACATTACCGTTGGCGTGCCTTACGGTGACGCCCAATCCGACATTTCGGCACACGTATATCTCGACGGTGTCAGCAAAGCGACGGCGTCTGTGCGGATCGTCAATGAAACTGTTCTTGCTGCAGCGCTTAAGGTGGCTCGGGAACGTCTGGAGGGGCGAGCGCCGCGGCCAGCAAAACGACCTCGCCCAGATCTGTATGTGGAAATGAACTTCGACGAACTCATCGCAGCAGGGCTTATAAGTCGCCTTATCGTTAGCAATCGAGAAATTGACCAGGCCTTCGCTGGAACACTTTGGGCTGCCGACGATCCTGAAGCGAGAGACAACCCTGACGACCTTTATCTCGACCTGTATGTCGCTGATCTCGGCATTCCTACTGTAGCCGCAGCGCTGGTCGATGATGAAACACGTCGGCTCATGAAGAGCGCTGTGCGCGAGCATGAAGAACCGATCTTGGTGATGGCGACCGGACGACATCAGCTGCTTGACCCTGATTTCGTAAGGAATACCGCGCCTGATCGTATCGGCGTGCGTCAAGAGGGCTACCCGATTGCACTACGCGACGCCGATGTCGACGTCGTTCTTATGCCTGGGGTGCCAAACATTGACCAAGTGATCATGCTTCGGCTCGATACCCGTCTGGGTTTTGACCCCGGAAGCCCCCATGAATTCCATGTTCGCGCTGTCCGAGATCACGGCATGTTCATGCCGGAACGCGGCACCCACGATCTGACGCTTGCAATAACTCCACCAGAAGATTTCTTTGTTGCACCACAAGACATCGCAAGCCGTCCCGTCTGGTTGGAGGCAATCCTTGAACGTTGGTATGATTTGATCATCCTTGGCACCATTGTTGTCGGCCTATTCTGGCTCCTACTAAGACGGCAAAGGGCTCTCTCGAACCACCCACAGTTCTTCTGGCTTAGACTCGCTTGCCTAGTCGTCATAACAGGCTTTGTCGGCTGGTACGGCCAAGGACAGCTCAGTATCGTCACACCTCTCGCTTCCATAGGCGCTTTGGTTGACGGTGGAAGTTTCCTCTTTCTGCTCTACGATCCCTTCTCACTGTTACTCTGGTTATTTGTTCTGGTGTCACTACTGGTGTTCGGCAGAGGTTTTTTCTGCGGCTGGCTTTGCCCCTATGGCGCCCTACAAGAGATTTCAGCCAGGACCGGACGTGCCTTGAACCTACCTCAATGGCGCCTACCCGATCGTTTGGATCGCCGTCTCAAGTACGGAAAATACGGAGTTCTGATCCTTCTCGTCGTCGCGACGCTTACAAATCCGCAGCTCGCCGATCGAATCGTCGAAATTGAACCCTTCAAGACTGCGATTACGCTTGGCTTCGTTAGAGACTGGCCGTTCGTCGCCTATGCCTTGATATGGCTGGTGTTGGGCCTTGTCCTATTTAAAGGCTTTTGCCGTTATGTCTGTCCGCTCGGCGCCTTTCTCGCCCTCACTGATCGGCTTCGGAGGTTGGCCTGGATCGAGCGTCGAGATGAATGCGGCACACCATGTCAACTTTGCCGCGTACAGTGTCATTATCAGGCAATCGAGCCGGACGGGCGGGTCGACTATGCGGAGTGCTTTCAATGCCTGGATTGTGTAACCATCCACAACGACGAAAAAACGTGCGTACCGTTGATCATAGCAGCGCGACAACGATCACGGGCGTCGGATGAAGCGGCTTGACACAGATGATTCCGTCTTGATGGACGATCTGACGGCATGAGCGTTAGTCCAGGATTTCCTGCCGTCGTCCCATCGTTGTGCGATGGCCGCCTAACCAATCCCTAATCCGGGCTCGAAGGCTCTTTTCCAATCGCCTCAGCCAGAAGTTCCCTTAGAATGACGGAAGCGAGTGACGCCGCGCGATCGTTCGAGAGGCCGTGCGTCATCCTTGGATCGTACAATGTTCGAAGAAGAAGTCGATCGATCTCGCCTAAGCCTTCATAGCCTATGCCATCATGCAAAATAGTCTCGGTTTCCTGTTCCGTCTCACCGAAGAGCCCAAGTGCTTGCGTGAGTTCTTCGAGGACACAAGCCCGCGCGGTCGCGCTATCGATGACTCCTGCGTTGATTTTGATGGTCGCGCGTTTGATCCGCCCTTTATCCACCCATGGAATGACAGCACAGGTAAAGACCTGGCGACCAGGCTCGGTCGACTGTATATAGAAGGGCCAATAATTCTTCCAATAGGTGATGTAAATATCGATATTGCCCGCCCAATTTTGATTGACATAAAGTTCGATCGGCAAGTTGATCAATGTCGAGAGCTCGGCGGCTATGTCTTCGACATAAACAGCCACGTCGTCAGCTGCGTCCCCCCTGATTGAGAGGTCAATTGGTCCCGTCCATTTGTTAATACCGCGCGGCCTCTTCGCCTCATCATGCAGAACTGCTTCATCGAAGAGTGCGAGCAGCCGCCCCAACCATGCGGGATCTCCGTCGACTACAGCGCGAGGCCTTGGGCGAACCTCCATGAGATCGAGAACTTCAGGTACGGCCTGCGGCTTTGCAAGGAAACCATTTTCCGCAACGGCTGTCGCCAACGGCATGACGGTTATCGAGACAACCCATAGAGAAACGATGATATCTCGACGGATGTTGTCGAGGTATCTGGTCAATGGGTTGGCACCCGTAGGAGGGCTTCAGCATCTTTATCGCCCTGATCTGCGGCGCGCTTCAGAAAATCTCGACCTCGGTCAATATCGCGATCAACCAATTTTCCCTCAAGATAGATGCGCCCAAGATTGTATTGAGCCGCCATATCGCCACTGTCAGCAGCGCGTTCATACCAGGCGAGAGCCTTTTCAATATCTTGGGGCACCCCAAGACCCTCTTCGTAGAGAATTCCCATAAACTCCTGTGACCTTGGGTCGCCAGCCTCGGCAAGTGGCAGCCAGAGATCGATCGCGCGTTGGTAAGCGCCTGACTTATAAGCCGCGTAGCCGAAAAAACGATCCATCCAGCCACCCGGAGATGACGCGTTGTCATCCCGAGCTTGGGCAAAAGCTAGACCAGGAATTACCAGAAGAACGAGCCCCAGCTTGCGCATCGGATTACTCCTCAAACAGCGGAACCGGCGTCGAAGCAGCAAGTGGACCACCCTCTTCCTTCCAGCCGTCTGTACCGTCAGGGTACCAAATAACGCGTTGATAGCCGAATTCCAGCGCTCGCCTGGCGGCGTTCCAGGACATCCAGCAGTCGACAAAGCAGTAGAACACGAGCGCCCGATCAACATCATCACCGGTCAAGAGCTTAAGTTGCTCCTGAAAGTAAGCCGTCATCTCCTCGCTGAGCACACCATGGCCGATATTGGGCAGCCAGATGCTGCCGGGAATATTCTTTCTGGGCTCATTCACGGTCCAACGACCCGTGAAGTCCGTTTCGCTGGTGCGGAGGAGCGGCATTGCATCGATGAGGAGCGGGTCTGCCGAACGCATCACCTCCCTCAGTTGGAACGTATCGACGGTCATTGCCCCAGGTAACGCGCAAGGCGTTGGCGCTCGGTAATGATCGAGGCGATAAGCATCGGGCGGTTCAATCTCACAAGCCATGCCAGATGCGACACTCAGGCAAAGAGCGACTAGAACCGATACGGTTCCTAGAGCTTGACAACAACGCCCCGAGAAAAGCTTCCCTATGGATTTGATGTCATCACCTTCAACTCGGCGACGTCGATCAAATGACCGACATCGAGGCTGTCGATATCGACCACGTTACCGGCTTGCCTTCGTCATTAGATAGTCACGCTGTTGTTCCCGCATAAGCATTGACGATCTCCATGACGTTCTGAAAAAATCTCCGCAATCATGCGTCGTCTAAACCTACGCTTCCAGTTGCTCGGATCAAAAACAACCTCAACAACTCGGCGCTCTGGGTTCGCATAGCGCAGATTGTGATGCCACAGAATTCAAAAGACGATCAAGACTGAGCATGCAGAAAACGCGACCAAATGGAACCTTCGCATGGCATGATTACCCTCCTACTATGCTTCGATATAATCAAAGTAGGAGTCCCCATGACACTGCGTACTAGGCTACTTGTTGCCGCGCTTGGCATGGTTGTCATGCCATCACTTGCTTTTGCCCATGGCGACGTTGCACCGCAGCCCATTGATATCTCCGGGCTGACATTGCTGGATGGCGAAGACGTCTATGAAAACCCCTATCGCGATACCGACGAGTATGAAACGGCCATTAAGATTGGCGATAAAGCCTATAACCAAAATTGCGCCCGTTGCCACGGCCTTGGTGCAATTTCAGGTGGCATCGCGCCTGATCTTCGTTATCTGATCCCAGGCGATGATGACGAGTACTTTGTCGAGAAAGTAAAGCTAGGAGCGATCAGAAATGGTGTCACCTACATGCCGGCGTTCGGTGATATCTTCAGCGATGAGGCCATTTGGGCAATCCGTTCGTGGCTCGACACCGTTGCTGAAGAATAGTCGTCGCAGCGTTCTTGCGGGCCTTGCCGCTCTCGGCATCATGCCAACCGCGTTCGCCCAGACTGCCAATCCCAGGAAGCCGATTTATCCCGATACCAAAAACACCGTAGGAGAAAGCCTCGAGGAGATTCAGGCGAAAGGTCGGATAAAAATTGCAGTTTACGAAGACTTTCGTCCATTTTCCTTTGTTCATGACGGCAAGCTTGCCGGCATTGACGTTGATATCGCTCAGAGAATCGCCCGCGAACTTGGCCTTCGTCTAGAGCTGATGGCTGTTCAGGCAGATGAGAACGTCGATGCCGACCTGCGCAATCACATATGGCGGGGGCCAAGGATTGGCGCACGCAGTGAAGGCTCCATAGCGGTAGATGCTGTCGCCAATCTTATGCTGCACATTCCCTACAATAAGGAGCTCGACGTTCGAAACGAGCTTGCCGTCCTATTCTCGCCCTATTTCGAAGATCGGGTGACCATCGTACGTGACCCTGAGCAATTTAACGGCAGCGAATTCTCGCTTTTCGACCTTGAGGGCAAAGAGGTCGGCGTCGAGTTGGATACACTATCGGACTTCTATTTGTCATCGACCTGGGGCGGCAAGCTGCGCTCAAACCTTGAGCGATTTCGCAGGCCTGATGACGGAATGGCAGCGTTGATGACAGGGGAGATCGCAGCCTTTATGGCACCGGTAAGTCAAATTGAAGGCGCTCTTGGTGAGCGCCGAGAGGATTTCGATCTGAATCAAACGCCGCTCCCCGGGCTGGCTGTCGACAGTTGGACGATCGGAGCTGCCGTTCGCGAAAATGCTCGCGACCTTCGATGGGAAGCCGGCGATATCATCGATGCAATGGTACGAAATGGCGAAATGGCGAGTATTTTTTCGCAATATGGTGTAAGCTATCGTTCGCCGGTGGGCTGAATCATCGGCTTGGGAGGGATAACGATGATCCGTGCTGCTGCGGTTGCTCTTCTGGTGTGCGTATCGTCCAGTTTACCAGCGAAAGCCAGTGATCCGCTGAATTCAGGGAACTGGGATTGGGTCAAGGGCTATCTTTTCAAGGACGCCCGGACCGTCTTCGACGACCGCGTCATCGTCAGAGCACCCAAGCATGCTGAAGACAACATGAACGTCCCCTTCGTCGTCGATGCACGCGCCCTTGACGACGTTCAGAAGATTGTCGTTTTTGCCGACAGCAACCCGATCCTAAGGGTGCTCTCAATGGAGCCTTTAAAGGCCGAACCGTTTATCGCGTCATCTCTCAAGATGCAGCAAGGCGGACCGGTACGAGCAGCTGCCCTGACCCCTGACGGGGTGTGGCATGTTGGTGGTGTTTTTGTCGATGCTGCAGGTGGTGGATGCACGGAACCGGCTAGTGTCCACGCTGAGACTGACTGGATGGACCACCTCGGCGAGATGCATGCGCGAAGTTGGCTCCAGGATGATGGGTCGCAGCGGACAACCGTGCGTCTCTATCATCCCATGGATACCGGCTTAGCCGACGGGATTCCTGCCTTCTTCGTCGAAAGGGTCGACATTAAAGATGCTGACGGCCAGACGCTTGCGCGCATTGAACCAGCCGAGCCAGTCGCCCAGCATCCGAGCCTCACAGTCCTAGTACAGCCGACGACTGGTAGCGCACATTTGCGTGTTGACGGCAGGGATACCGAAGCGAACTTGATTGCCGGCAACATCCCACTGAAGTGGGATGTTGCGTCCTGATCGTCCAAAACAACTTGTGATCGACCAAGTCGGATGGTTGGCACAAGCCGAACTCAAAACTGATGGTCCCAATCCAGCATGGTTGCTCAGATCGACCATCCCATTGACGCTTTCCTTTCAGATGAGAGGTTGGCAGTCGACGGACGTCCATGGTTCTTGGGGACATGACAGCGCAAGAGAACGTTGACGTTTTGTGGTTTCTTTCTTGGCAGAAAGCAAAAGCGATATGACATCCTCCGGCACGGCGGCAATCAAAAGGAGCGGCGTCGATCGCCGCGAGCTGTTGGTTTTGGCGGCGGCCACCGTTTCGTCCGCAGCCCTCTCGCCACCACTTTATGCAGCAGGCCGCTGGACCTACGACCTAGAGCCGAAGGAAATCGATGAGGGCGTCTATCTGCTGCGCGGTGCGGATGAACATCTATCGACCAAAAACGGTGGCAATATTGCCAATATCGTCTTTATGGAAACCGGCGAAGGTGTCGTTCTTTTTGATACCGGTCCGAGCCGCCTTTACGGCGAAGAGTTGAAACAAGTCATTGCCAACACGACCGATGAACCGGTCATTCGCGTCATCGTCAGCCATGCCCACCCCGATCACTATCTCGGCAATCAGGTTTTCGAAGATCTACCGATTGAGAGTCTCGCCAAGGTACGAGATGTCATCGCCGACATCGGCGATCTTTTCACCGACAACATGTATCGGCTCGTTGATGTTTGGATGCGCGGCACGCGTACCGTGGTGCCCACAAAATCACTTTCTCCCGGGCGCGAAAGGATTGGCAGACGGGAGCTAGAGTTCATCGCGCTCGATGGTCATAGTCAGGCTGACCTCGCGCTCTACGACCACGGGCGACGATTGTTGCTTGCAGCTGATCTTGTGTTTATGGATCGAGCGGCCACTACACCTCACGCTGATCTTCAAAACTGGCAACGTTCACTCGATCAGCTCCAACAGTTGCCGATCGATACCCTCGTGCCAGGCCACGGGCCGGTAACGGCAGGATATCGGGCTATTGAGCAGACCCGCGGCTATTTGTCATGGCTAGGGGAGACATTCCGTAATGCTGCTGATCAAGGTTTAGTTGAAGCGGAGGTCAATAGCCTCCAAATCGCCGCACCCTTCAACGAACTTGCTGTGGTTCAAGAAGAGTTTATCCGTTCCGTCAGCCATCTCTATGGGCCAATCGCTCTTGATGCGCTCGACCCGATCGAATGAGCATTCTCCCCGTGCCCTGTTTCCGTGGCAACTCGAATGAAACTGATCTTGTCTAACAAAAGAGTACGTGATTGATGTATTGTAACTGCCAGGAATAGGCAGGGAGGCAAGTTACCAATGCAAGTGTTATCGAAGGACCTCATTCGAGCTTGCCGCCAAAGCTAAGAACGACGAAATGACCCGTGGAGAGCAATGATGTCCAATTCTCGCAACTACATATTCGGCTTGAGCGCCTTGCTGTTGGCCAGTGTGTCCGGTCCGGCTTTGGCGGTGACCGATGAGGACCTCGTGAAAGATCACGAGACACCGGGTGACGTGCTCACCTATGGCCTCGGCTACAGTGGCCAACGCTACAGCACGCTTGATGCCATCAACAAAGATAATATTAAAAGCCTCGTGCCGGCTTGGTCTTTTTCATTTGGTGGTGAGAAGCAACGCGGTCAAGAAAGCCAGCCGTTGATCGAGGATGGTGTGATGTATGTCACGGGATCCTATTCGCGGATGTGGGCCATCGACACCGCAACAGGCGAGGAGCTCTGGCAGTATGACGCCCGTCTCCCGGAAGGCATCTTGCCCTGTTGTGACGTCGTGAACCGCGGTGCAGCGATCTACGGCGATAAGGTCTATTTTGGCACGCTCGACGCGAAGCTAGTCGCCCTCGATAAAAAGACTGGCAAGACCGTCTGGCGCAAGACCATGGCTGACTATAAGGCTGGCTACTCCTACACGGCAGCCCCCTTGATCGTCGATGGTAAGGTGATCGTTGGTAATTCCGGCGGCGAGTTCGGTATCGTTGGAGCTATCGCTGCGTATGACGCTGAGACCGGTGACGAGGTATGGTATCGTCCGGTGATCGAAGGTCATATGGGCCGGATGAATGGCGAAGAGAGCACCATGACCGGCGAAAAGAATGCCTCCTGGCCAGGCGACATGTGGACCTGGGGCGGCGGTGCTACCTGGCTCGGCGGCACCTATGATCCTGAGCTCGGTCTTGCCTATTTCGGCACAGGCAACCCTGCTCCCTGGAACAGCCATCTGCGTCCGGGCGACAATCTCTATACCGCATCAACGGTGGCGATCGACGTCGAGACTGGCGAGATCAAATGGCACTATCAGACGACGCCTCATGACGGCTGGGACTATGATGGCGTCAATGAACTCGTCAATTTTGAGATGGAGAAGGATGGCCAGACCATCAAGGCGGGCGCCAAGGCGGACCGAAATGGTTTCTTTTACGTCCTCAATCGTGAAAACGGCGAATTCATCAGTGGCACGCCGTTCGTGAACGAGATCACCTGGGCGAGTGGTATCGATGAAACCGGCCGCCCGGTCTACAATGAGGATAATTATCCGAAGGACCCAACCGTCGTTGCCGAAAGCGGCTTGGAGCGGGATCCAGTATTCGCCGCACCTAGCTTTCTCGGCGGCAAAAATTGGATGCCAATCGCATACAGCCAGAACACCAGTCTCTTTTATGTTCCTTCGAATGAATGGGGCATGGACATCTGGAATGAGCCAATCACCTACAAGAAAGGTGCGGCCTATCTCGGTGCTGGCTTCAACATCAAGCCGCTGAACGACGACTATATCGGTGCGCTTCGTGCGATCGACCCGACAACCGGCGAGATTAAGTTCGAGGTCAAGAATGAAGCACCGCTCTGGAGTGGCGTCCTTACGACCGCTGGCGGACTCGTCTTCTACGGCACACCTGAAGGCTATCTACAAGCGATCGATGACGCGACCGGCGAGATCTTGTGGAAGTTCAACACTGGTACGGGCATTGTCGCGAGTCCAGTCACCTGGGAACAAGATGGTGAACAGTGGATCGCGATTACAGCAGGCTGGGGCGGCGCCGTTCCTCTATGGGGCGGCGATGTGGCCGCAATCGTGAAAGACTTTAATCAAGGTGGCTCGGTCTGGGCGTTCAAGCTTCCGAAGTGACCTGAATTCATATTGATTGGACTGATGAGGCCGGCCTAAGCCGGCCTCTTTTTGTCCGGAGATTGATGGTGACACAAAAAGCGGTCGCGATCCTCTTTCTGAGCTGTTGCCTCGCAGTCAAAGCTCTTGCTTTTGACGGCAAAAAGACGATCTACGCAGACTTAGCAGATGGTGAGACACGCACAATCGGGAGCGTCACCTTCCAACCAAATGGCGATGCTCTTTCCTACAACGTTGACCTCAATGAAACCATGTTCTCGGAACATTTCTTGTCGATGCGCCCATTCAAGTGCCTTGATCTGGACCGTCAAACCGTCTGCCATCTCCCCTACCCCTATGACCTAGAAGGTCAGGTCCACCCGCCCGATTGGCGTGACCTCGAATACCGCCTGCTCTTTCTTTTTAAGGACGACGGTGAATACGGTATCAATTTTGCGAACGGCTATTACTTCCGCTTTAAGCAAGACGCCGAAAGGCTCATTGGCATCCGCTACGAAACCGATATGGATCAACTTGCTTCACCACCGCCGGAAGGCTTGGACTATCCTTTGGACGAGACCGAGCTCTACGAGAGCGAAGGTGATAGCCACCGCCTCAAGCGACTGGTCATCAAATGATGACAGCTGAGCATTCATTAGGGCGACACTCAACTGCCCCCATATGATCTGAATGACGGCTTCGATTCTTGAGGCCAAATTGAAACATGCTCCAAGCGACATCTGAACGCCGTCAAAACGTCTCAGGGCATTACAAAGGTAACAGAAAGTGGTCAGCTCGCTGCGAGTTCACGCCCTAGTCAACGCGCACCGCGCGGTCATATAGCTTTCGACGGAATAAGATCGCGAAAAAAGCGTATTACTATGTACAATCCGAAACGGAGCATGAGAGCGCAGTAGAAACTCACAGGAGTGATGCTGATGGCCTCTGCGCTTTCCGAACATGAAGTGGCGTGCCTCGATGTTGCAGTCAGCCTTCTCCGGCGAAGCGACGCCTACGCAGCATCAGAACCGCAGCTTTCCCGTCAGTATGCCCGCCAGGCCTATGAAATGGGATGCCTCTCGCCAAGACTCACCGCGTTGATTGCGCGGGTAAGAATTCAAATGATTGTGCAGAACTGCGATCAGCATCGCATGGGCAACATCGAGAATGCGACGTCGTCCTTCGCTGCCGGCAACGGGCTTCGGCGCCTGACGAAGGCCGGCCTTTTGATCTCCAGTTTTATAGCTGCGCTGGTCCTCTATTCAACGCCTACCGTCAAGGCTCCGGACCCAAGCGTTAAACTAGCCATCCAGACCTTAAAGGCGCCGCTATAGTCGTCCTGGACTTTGCCGAGAGAAGTACGTCCATGCAGCTAAGCGTAACAGTCCTCAATCTGCTCGAAACACTAGCGCCTAGGCCATTTGTCAGAGAAGGCGGTAGGCTTCTCATGGCCGAAGACCGACGCCGACGGCCCTGCGCCTAGCTCTCATGTATCCCCACAGTCGCGAAAGGTAATGACGGCGAGCGGCACACTTCATCACATGTCAAAAGACGCAATTGTCTTAAGCTGGAACACCGACGTTGAGCTCACGGTCGTTCTCACACCTAAGAGTATCGTTGCCATACGCAGTCCACCGAAGCCTTCAGGGACGAGCTCAGCTGACCTAGTCGGATGGCCCTTCAAATCATCTTCGTAGGTAACGGCAATGTTGCTGCCCTCAATGCTTTAGAAACCAACATAGTTCGGTCACCCTGCTCGTACGTCACCGCTCTCCAAGGAGAAATGAAGTTCATTACTTCGCCCCAAAAGATTCCCAGATGAATAACAGCAAGATATGATCAATTATTGATAAAATAACTATGATAATGAGACAGCTGTTGAGTGAAGAAAAGTCATGGTAATCACAAAATTCTTCTGCATACCTTCAAATTGAATCGGAAGATTCCTCCGATAGGTTTGTTAACTGAGTAGGCTTCAACGAAATTGATTGGGGAAGTTCGATGAATTTCGATGGAATAAGGCGTTACCTTGCG
Source organism: Geminicoccaceae bacterium (assembly GCA_028285265.1). Lineage (GTDB taxonomy): Bacteria > Pseudomonadota > Alphaproteobacteria > Geminicoccales > Geminicoccaceae > JANQPX01. Next base: position 392,460 of record JANQPX010000069.1, on the reverse strand, counting down.
CTTCTAATGATGAGTTTCTTTTTTGGTGCACTTGCAGCTTGTGATGATCAAGGATCAACTGGTCAGACCAGCGAAAGCAGTACCGCAGACGAAGCGACCACAGGAACAGACAGCACAAACTGAGGTTCATCCGAACCTGCTCCTATGCAAGACATAGCAGCGGTTTGACGTGCATTGGGTTTTACCTCAGACCGATCAACGCCGATCCAGGTCTTGATCAACGCCTTGGGTGACAGCATTCCTTGCAGTGCGACACCCGAAAACGACCTACAACAGCGGAACCCAGGATGGGATGGTTGGTGCCGCTTCATCCCAAAGGTGCGGCACCTCTGCCATTCCTCAGGGCAAGGCATGTTGCCCAGCATTACGTCGCGGTTTCGGCAAGGACCGACAAGCCCTGTGCCTACGTTCTAGGGTAGTCGGCAATTGGGATGCAGAACGGCCCCTGGTCGACACCTTCCGTGTTCTTGCCTGAATAGCCTTGCACCTGCTTCTCAACTTTCTCTTTGGTGTTTCAGCAAGCTGTCGTTGGTGCAGCGTCATGACAACGAGTACTGGGTTTCCACTTCTAGCCGCCGCACCCTATCATCACCAGCAGCACGAGCGATGCCACCATAGACCGCACTAAGACTCGACAGGAACTCCGTCGCGAGAAATGCTCAGAGCAGCAAGTGGCGACCCTGAAGAAGCTTTCTCTCTTATCAACGATGCGCGTCTGCGGGCACGCACCATACACTGAGCGCGAATTTCTCACGAGACCCGATCCTACATTCTGAATGCTAGGGGTGCCGACAACGCCGGCGATGCGTTCATGGATCGACGCTTGACAATACTAGCATACTAGTACTCTAATTACTTTATAATCATGACTTGGTCGGCGCTAGCAACAGCATGCGAGATCCTGTGAACGCGCCACGCCCCGTCTGTAACGGATCACTGGGAGGCTCTATTGGCGAACCAAGAATCAAATTTCGTCGACATCACTGCCCGGAAACTTGAGGGGAAAGTTGCCATTATAACTGGCGGTGGTCGCGATATCGGTCGGGCCTGCGCGCTTCGCATGGCAGCAGCCGGCGCTGCCGTCGTGATCAACTATCATAGCTCGACAAAAGGGGCTGAAAGTGCCGTCACCGAAATATTGGCTGGAGGCGGACGCGCCTTGTCACGCCAAGGAGATATGACCTCTGATGAGGACGTCTCCGCACTAATTGCTGAGGCAGTCGCAAGCTTAGGCGATCGAATTGATATCTTGGCGCATGTCACCGGCGGCCTCTTGGCACGCAAGACAGTTGCGGAAATGGACATCGATCACTGGAACCGTGTGCTGGATTTGAACGCCACATCATTCTTTCGCGTCGTCAAAGCCGTCCTGCCTTACATGACGAACGGTGGTTCCATCATCGCGCTGGCCAGCCAGGCCGGCCGCGATGGTGGTGGTCCAGGGGCGGTTGCCTACGCAGCGTCAAAAGGAGCGATCATGACGGCAACACGCGGTCTAGCCAAAGAGCTGGGTCCAAAGGTTCGAGTGAACGCAGTCTGCCCCGGCATGATCGACACAGACTTTCATAACACCTTCACGAAGCCTGAAGTTCGCACCCATGTTGCCAAGAACACACCCTTGAAGCGCGAAGGAACGTCGGAGGATGTCGCCAATCTTGTGACCTATCTGGCTTCCGACCAGGCAGCTTTCATCACAGGGGCCAATATCGATATCAATGGGGGATTGGCCTTTTCCTAGCTAGCCTACAGCGCTTCTTTCGGAAATACTAAGCTCATCAGCAAAGGGAGGTTAACATGTACAAGAAACTTTCAACATCGTTCTTCGGCGCCGTTGTCGCCTTGTCGGCATGGAGCGTTACCGCCGCGGCAGCGGAGTGGCGCGGCTGGAATATCCATGTCGACGGCTATCCCAATACCATCGCCATGGACAAATTCGCTGAGCTGGTCGCCGAGAAAACCGGCGGCGAAATCACATTGCAGATGTTTCATGGCGGAACGCTTGGTAGTCAACCTGACGCCATCGAGCAGGTGCGGCTTGGTGGTCTGGAGATCGGCAACTTCAATCTGGGCCCGATCGGCCCGGTGGCTCCCGAAGCCAATGTCGTGTCGCTGCCGTTCATCTTCAAAGATGTCCCGCATATGTTTCGTGTCCTCGAAGGCGACGCCGGTAAGATGATCGCCGACGGTATGACAGCCAAGGGTCTGGTACCACTAGCTTGGTACGATGCAGGTGCGCGCTCTTTCTACAATGGGACGAAGCCGATCAATGCGCCGGCCGACGTCGCAGGCATGAAAGTTCGTGTGATGAATAATGACCTCTATTCCGGTATGATCGCCGAGCTTGGCGGCAATCCATCGCCGATGGCCTTCGCCGAGGTCTATCAGGCCCTCAAGACCGGTGTTGTCGATGGTGCGGAAAACAACTGGCCGTCTTATGAATCGACAGGGCATTTCGAGGTCGCAGGCTACTACTCGCTTAGCCAGCACCTGATCATTCCAGAATGCGTTTGCGTCAATGCCGATGTTTTCAATGCACTGTCCGACGATATGAAGGCGGCCGTGACTGAAGCGGCAATTGAATCAGCAACGCTGCAGCGTCAGCTCTGGACCGAGAGAGAAGCTGCAAGCCAAGAAAAGGTCACTGCTGCCGGCGTCGTCTCAAACGAAATTGCCGATAAGGCGCCCTTCCAAGCGGCAATGGCACCAGTCTATGAAAACTACCTGGCCGCCAATGCCGATCTCCGACCGCTAGTGGAACTTATCCAAGCCACGGAGTAAACTGAGCGGAATTTGAGCGCGCGCTCGGCTCCTGTCTACGGCGAGCGCGCGCTTATGGGAGGTTCCCATGAACGATCGGCAAACCGACCAGGATCTCCCAGCGGCCCTCCGATGGTTGGATGGCCTGCTCGATGGCATCGCCGCGTTCTGTCGCATTCTCACAGGCATGTCTCTTGTCGTCTTGACAGTGATTTTTGGCTGGCTCGTCTTTGGTAGATATGTGTTGAATGCGACGCCGACCTGGGTCGAACAGGCCGCGTTGCTCTTGGTGATGACGATCGCTTTCTTAGGGGCTGCAGTCGGTATCCATGAGAATACGCATCTATCCGTCACGATGTTCCGCAACGCTGTCACACGTCGCATGCAGTCGGCCTTCGTGTTGACCAGCGATTTGTTGTTGGCAGGCTTCGGCCTTTTGATGTTTTGGTATGGATGGCAGCTCACCCTCTTCAAATGGGGATCTATGATTCCCCTGATTCATTTGCCGGAAGGCCTGCGTTCACTGCCTCTCACTATAGGTGGGGGACTGGTTCTCCTGTTTTCGCTGGGCCATCTCGTCCGCTTCCTGTCAGGGCGCGACATCCGACGCGAGATGACGCTATAGGGAACCCATAATGGGGCTTTTGGTTCTTCTCGGTCTGTTTGCGATCTTTGTGACAATCGGCCTGCCAGTGGCCTTTGCACTAGGAATGGCTGCCATCGCAGCCTTCTGGTTCGAAGGCCTGCCGTTGATGATTGGATTCCAACGGATTGTTTCGGGCATCAATGTCTTCTCTTTGATGGCGATTCCCTTCTTCATTTTTGCAGGCGAACTCATGTTCCATGGTGGAATCGCCATGCGTCTCGTTCGCTTTGCCTCGGCAGCAGTTGGTGCCGTGCGCGGCGGTCTCGGCATCGTCAACGTCTTCTCTTCAATGCTGTTCGGCGGAATTTCGGGCTCAGCCGTCGCGGATATCTCTGCGCTCGGTTCGATCCTCGTACCGGTGATGAAAGAAAAGGGCTATGACGCTGACTATGCCGTGAACGTTACCGTCACGTCGTCACTCGCCGGCATTATCATCCCACCAAGCCACAATATGATCATCTTCGCGATCGCGGCAGGTGGAGGTATCTCGATTTCCAACCTTTTTCTTGCCGGGATCGCGCCCGGAATCCTCATGTGCCTCTGTTTAGCCACAGCAGCCTACATTGTGGCCGTGCGCCGAGGCTATCGCGCTGAGCCGTTTCCGGGATTGTCGCCACTTCTCGCCAGCTTCATCGGCGCAATACCCGGTCTCTTTACCGCTATCATCATCGTCGGTGGCGTGTTGTCTGGTGTTTTTACCGTCACTGAGTCTGGTGCCTTCGGCGCAATCTATGCGTTCCTTGTCACGGTGTTGGTCTATCGAAGCATGACCTTTGAGAAATTCCGCATCGCCGTCATCCAAGCAGTGCGCACAACCGCGATGGTCATGATCCTGATCGCCTGTGCCGGCGCCTTTGCCTATATGCTCACTTTTTACCGCGTACCCGATAAAACGGTCATGCTGCTAACTGGGTTGACCGAGAATCCCATCCTCATTCTCCTGATGATTAACGCTGCTCTCTTAGTGCTGGGAATGATTATGGACATGGCAGCGCTTATCCTCATCTGCACACCAATCTTCCTGCCCGTCGCCAGTAGCCTCGGAATGGATCCACTACAATTCGGCGTGATGCTCCTGGTGAATCTGGGCTTGGGCCTCTGCACGCCGCCAGTAGGATCCTGCCTGTTTGTCGGTTGCGCGGTCGGAAAACTGCCTATGGAAGTGGCAGTCCGTACAATCTGGCCGTTTTACATAGCAATCTTTGCAGCGCTGATGATGATTACGTTCATTCCGGCAATCTCATTGACCCTGCCACGGCTGATTGGCCTTTAGCGAGCCATTCATCCACATCGAACAAAACGTCATCCGAGCCTTGGTGTTTCAGCGTCGATTGACAGGCAAGAACTCACGACATGTCGGCTGGCGACCGTACCTTCCTGGCGGGCAAGGCGAATGGCGTGGGGGCGGACACCATGCGTCACATTGACTGGATGTAATCGCAGGTGCAGGCATAGCGCCCTTTAAGGCCTTAAACAGCGCATGAGCCACCCAAAAGCGATCTCTCGGATCGAAAATTCATGACAGGGAAAGAGGAAAGAAAAATCGGATCGCTTGACAAACCGGTGTGATGACCCACACCTTTTGAATCGTATAATGACGGTCCGCGGCAATGAGATCGACGGGAGGCATGGTGATTCATCAGGTGTGTTGCGAAGGCGGCAGGGCTGAACCCAGATGACCACCGTCGACGGGAGCTCAGCTGAGACACCGGATTGGTTTCAAGCTAAAGGTAAGAAGCAGCACCTAATTGTCGGACGCTGGGTTCCGGCGGTGATGGTGGGCCTGCCAGTTCTCATTCTTATCGCCATCGTGATCTACCCGACCATCTGGATGGCCTATCATGCCTTCCAGGACACCAACATGATGAGCCTTTTCCGTCAGGACTGGCAGTATGTTGGTTGGCAGAACTTTTCCCGTGTTCTGGCCTCTGATCGCTTTCAGTCCAGTGTTGGCCATCTTGCCTTCTACCTCACTTTCGGAGCTTGCTTGCAGGTGCTCCTAGGGGCAGCGCTCGCGCTCGTGCTCTACGAGACGGTCAAGAGCAATCTGATCCGCACGATCTGCCTGATCCTGATGGTCATGCCGATGATGCTCCCGCCCTCGATCGTCGGGGTCCTTTGGAAATTTTTACTGCAGGCCAATAATGGCGCTATCAACCATCTCCTCATTCATATCGGTTTCCTCGATCCTCTAGAACGAATCGAATGGCTCGATGCCAAACTTGCGCTGTGGTCTTTGGTAATCGCCGACGTTTGGCAATGGACGGCGCTTCCGCTTCTTATTGTCTATAGCGGCCGCGTTTCCCTACCGCCGGCTGTTTACGAGGCTGCCCGAGTAGACGGTGCCTCCGCCTGGACAGTGCTCCGACGGATCACCCTGCCCATGTTGAAGGAGATCATAGCAATCGCATTTATCCTACGTTTCATGGATGCCTATAAGTTCGTCGACAAGGTGTATGTGATGACCGCAGGAGGCCCCGCGCAGAGCTCTGAACTTCCTGTATTCATCGCTTTCCAAAAAGGTATCCGTGAGTTCGAGGTGGGAGAGGCCGCCGCTTACGCTTGGATCATCTTCGTGGTCGCTGCGATTTTGATCACACTCTTCCTGCAATATCTCAAAAGGGTCTTGAAGGCCCAGGCGTTCGCCTGATGGAGCGATCGTCAATCAGCCTCATTCGCGTGCTGCTTTGGGTCTTTTTGGTCGTGTGGCTGTTGTTCACACTCTTTCCTTTCTACTTCCAGATCATCACGTCATTGAAGCCTGTAGAAGAAATCAATCGAATGGTTCCGACCTTCTGGCCGGAAACAATGAAACCAGGCAATTATGCTGGCATCTTTGCCGACCCTGGATCCTTGAAGTCAATTTTGGACAGCCTCTTTGTAGCAACAGCAAACACGCTGCTTTCGCTCTTTCTAGGCACACTCGCCGGCTACGCGCTCGCCCGTTTTTTGAAGGGCCCGATCGGTGAAAACCTTGCCTTCTGGATCCTGTCTAACCGGATGTTCCCGCCGGTTGCTATCCTGATTCCGATGTTCTTTTTGTTTGACGCTACGCCCTGGGGTACCGACAGCTATCTATCGCTGATCATCCTGTATCTGGTCTTCAACTTGCCGCTTGCCACATGGCTGATGATGGTCTTCTTCAGAGATGCGCCGCGTGAGCTCGAAGAAGCGGCCTATCTTGATGGGTACACACCGTTTCGTGCCTTTTTTAAAGTTACCCTCCCCCTGGTCTTTCCCGGCATGATTTCCGTTGCCATGCTTTGCTTTATCTTCGCTTGGAACGAATATCTCTTCGCAAATCTTTTGACTGGCACCAATGTCAAAACGTTCCCTGTCCACATCCCGTCTTTCACTGCGGGCAGTCAGACATTGTGGAACCTGGTTATGGCCTTTTCGCTCGTCGCCATGCTGCCGCCCGTGATCATGTTCATCCTACTCCGCCGCTACATGGTGCGGGGCCTGTCGCTTGGCGTGGTAAAGGGCTAATGGCGATGTTGGAACTCCGTCAACTCTGTAAGGGTTTCGATTCGCCAGTGCTCGATCGCTTGGATCTCTCCATCGAGACAGGCGAGTTCTTCGTTGTCGTTGGACCAAGCGGCATCGGAAAAACCACGCTCCTTCGGTGTGTTGCTGGGTTAGAGCAGCCGGATGCGGGCAGCGTCATCATCGACAAACAAGCGATGAACGGGGTCCCCCCCTACAAACGACCTGTCGCCATGACCTTTGAGAGCTATGCTCTCTATCCGCATCTCACCGTATTTGAAAACATCGCAAGTCCTCTTCGTGCGCGCCGACTTGACGCCCAAGCGATCAAGGAAAAGGTCGAAGGCGTTGCAAAGCTTCTTCGTATCGATCCTCTACTCGACCGCAGGCCCGGTGAAATCTCAGGCGGCCAAAAACAGCGCACCGCATTAGGACGCACACTCGTGGCGCAGCCCAAAGTGTTTCTTTTGGACGAGCCGATCAGCCATCTCGATGCCAAGATTCGTCATGAGCTGCGGCAGCAGTTCCACACGCTCGAAGAACTACGCCGAACTGCGACGCTCTATGTCACCCATGACTATGCCGAAGCCTTATCTCTTGGTGATCGTATAGGTGTTATGGGACATGGCGGCCTCGTGCAAATTGGAACACCTCACGATGTCTTCGAGCGCCCGAACAGTATCTTTGTCGCGCGCCATCTCGGCCAGCCATCGATCAATGAGCTTAGCTGTAGCCTTACAATGGAGCAGGATCGGCTCATGGTCACACCAAGCGACGGAGCGTTGACACTGCCTGTGGCCCATGCTCACCGTGACAAACTCGAAGCGCAAAGCGCGGTGCATCTTGGTGTTCGCCCCCAAAGCATCAAGGTGTTGAGCGAAGGTGATCCACTGCCAGACGGTCATTATGAGGTCATGGGCAAGGCGGAAATGTTCGAAGCGCTCGGCGCTGCCGGTGTACTGCTATTCGATATCGGTGCACAAAAGCTCACCTGTCTCACCGAAATCGACCGCGATTTTCAACCAAACCAGCCGCTCCGTGTTGTGTTCGACCCGTCGAGCTTCCTCTACTTTTGTCCCACGACTGGAAGGAGTCTTCTGCACTAATGGCGCGGGTGGAACTAGATCAAGTCAACAAAGTCTATCGGTCTCGCGGCCAAGCAGTGCATGCGGTTAAGGACTTCTCTTTGACAGTGGAAGACGGTTCTTTCGTCGCCCTATTGGGACCAAGCGGCTGCGGCAAAACATCAACACTAAGGATGATTGTCGGCCTTGAAGACATCAGCTCGGGAGAGATTCGTTTCGATGACAAGGTGGTGAACAAATTGTCGCCAGAGGCGCGAAACGTCGCCATGGCTTTCGAAACCTATGCTCTGTATCCGAACTTCACGGTTGCCGAAAATCTAGGCTTTCCCCTCGAAGTCAAAGGTATCGACGCAGCCAGACGAGACGATGAGATTGCTAGGATCGCAAAACTTCTCCGGATCGAGGCCATTCTCGGCCAGCGACCAGGTGAGCTTTCGGGTGGCCAGCAACAACGCGTGTCACTCGGTCGTGCGCTCATACGTGAACCTGCAGCCTTTATCCTTGACGAGGTGATGAGCCATCTCGATGCACATCTCAAATTCCAGATGTTGTTCGAGCTCAAGCGCGTCCATCAATCAATAGGTAAGACGACGGTCTACGTCACTCACGATCAAATGGAGGCTCTTGCTCTAGCTGATAAAGTCGCCGTCATGACCGATGGTGTCCTTCAGCAGTATGGCACGCGGGATGATCTCTACCATCGACCTGCCAATCGCTTTGTCGCTGATTTCATCGGTGAGCCGCCCACCAATTTTATGATGGGCGACGTCGTCAGCGCCGGTGACGCACTACATCTTCGCGCTCTGGCTAGCGGTCTGGTTTTTCATATCGACGACGATCGAACTCGGGCTCTCCAACAGCGAGGAATCCAACAGGTCTTGATCGGAATCCGCCCCCAAAATCTCAGACCTGCGAACGGGCAGGAAAGGCAGAATGTCGAACGAGTCGACGTTGAACTGCTGATCAATGAATATTTGGGCGAGCAGTCGATCCTCACATGTGCAAACGGTGAAACGCCCCTGCGTGCTTTGGCACCGCCCGATGTTGCCTATCGGCGCGGCGAGCGGATTGGCCTACATTATGAAAAACGCGACGTCATGCTGTTTGACCCAGAAAGCGAAGTCTTTCTCGGTTAACCGTGATTAGAAAGACTACAACCAAGGGCCGGCACCACGGCCGCCCGATATCAGAGGAGGCACATGATGGGAATCTTTAGCGCCATGAACCGCCGGAAGTTCGTGCGAACCGCTGCCGCAGCAGCAGGCGTTGCGGCATCCTCGCGAATCGCGATGCCAAAACGCGCCTTTGCCGATAGCAAGTCGCTCACCCCGTCGGCTAAGCTCTTCAATGATATTGAGCTTACCTATTTCCAAGACAGCAACTGGTTACACGCACCACTTTGGCTGTCAGACAAGTTCATGGCTGAGGCCGGCGTTGGCATCAAAAGCCGTGAGCTTTACGAAGGCGGCGACACCATGGCCAAGGTGCTGCCGCAACTCCTGTCACGAAGTCCACGCTTCGACTTCGTCCAGTTCCCCAGTCTGTTTTTCGGTTCCTTTGCTGAGACCGGCATGCTCGAACCGTTAGACGAATATTTTGCGCAATATGCCGAGAGCGCTGACTATCTCGACTGGGTGATGCCGGCTTATGGCGAATTCTACACCAAGTGGAACGGCAGTACCTACGGTCTTATGCTGGACGGTGATATCCATATCCTCCACTACCGGCCTTCCTATTTTAATGACTCCGAACTGCAGAAGAAGTTCTCGGCACGATTTCAACGTGAATTAGAAGTCCCTAAGACCTGGCCGCATTTCCTCGAGTGCACCCAATTTTTCACCGAGGAACTGGCGAGCCAGGGTATCGCCGGAACTTCGATGGTCGTTAATCCACCAAATTTTGGCTGGGGCTTTTGGATGGACATTGCCGCCTCAAACGGCGTCAATTACTTCGATGAGAACATGACACCGACCATCAATACGCCGGCCGCAGTCGAAGCCCTCGATATGTATAAGGAGATCATCAAGTTCGGCCCTCCAGGTAAAGAGTCAATGGATCTCGGGCAGACCATTCAACGTTGGCAGTCCGGCGCAGATGTGATGTCAGTCTGGTGGATCGACCTTGCCGAATTTACCGTCCAACAGCAGGGACCGGAACGCGCTCAAGATCAGGGCGCTGCGATCGTTCCAGGCTGGGAGCAAGATGACGGTAGCATCAACCATAAGGCCATCTCCCTCTGGTGCCGTACTGGCGCGATTCCGGCTGCCGCGCCTCAAGAGATCAAGGACGCAGCGTTCTACTATCTCTTCCGCATGTCGCACCCCGCGATATCGGATGAAATTGTCGCCGATGAGTATTGCGGCTCTGATCCCTACGGCCTCTCCCACTACACAGACGAGGCCGCAGCACTCTATACGCAACCCAACCCGCAGCGTGGCACCGACAACGAGCTCTGGTCGACGAATGCCGGCATTTTTACCACACTTGATCGCGCCAAGGATCACCTTGCTGGCGGCAAGGCAAATGTCGAAGTCGGCTACCCGCAATTCTATTGGGAAGGCACGCCAGAATATGCCGACGCGTTAGGTCGCAATATTTCGAAAGCCGTCGTCGGTGAGTTGTCGTCTCAGGATGCCCTTGATCAAGCCGCGGAGGAGTGGACGCAGATCGTCCAAAAGCTTGGCATCGACAACCAAAAGAGCCAGTACAAAAACTTCCTCGAAGGGGCCAGGAAGCTCGGCTACAAAATCTGAGCCCAGACGAAACTTTCACAGGGGAGGGTTATCCGCCCTCCCCTCTGCACCTGCACTGCACAGTTCATCAACGCTCCACCGCAGGCTTTGGTCCCATTGACTCGACCACGCTCGTTGATACATCAAAGTTCCAACCTCACCCAATGAGCCATCACGATCTTTGGCGCGCTTTCCGTGTACCCTTTGCCGATCACAATGCATTCCAAGACCATTCCTCAATCTGGCAAGGCAAACACCGGCTCGGTCTCGGTTCTGTGTCCCCGCCTCAATTCTGAACATTACGGCATGCAGTCACGTATACCATCTCGTGGTCGCTCTTTACCCTCGCCTCATACTTCGAGTGAATAGGGTAACGCTGGCCGCGCGCATTTCATCTCGTCCCCATCGCCGAGCATTCTTCTGTCCAGGCACTTGGCGCACACAATGGCAAAAGGAAGGCGGCGATCGAGGGGCGGGACCATCTGCACGTGCCGGCACCGCTACCGACTTTGGCTTGAGTCTAACTTCATCTCGCCCCCAACGTGTTATATGCGTTGAGCAATATGCGTTGAGCGCGATAGATTGCGGTCAGACCCAGGCTCAGCGTAAGGTCATCAAGGGATAAGTATATTGGCATCCAAAGATTGTGTGAACGAGGCAACGTTCCGTCAGGCCCTCAGCCGATTCGCAACTGGCATCGTAGTTGTGACAACACAGAGCGTCTCAGGATGCCCACGTGCAATCACGATCAATGCATTCACTTCGGTGTCGCTCAACCCTCCGTTAGTTCTGTTTTGCTTGGGAAAGTCAGCGTATCAATTCGGCACATTCGCCGAAGCACCATCATTTGCGGTCAACGTGCTCAGTGCTGATCAACAAGCACTGTCCGATCGGTTTGCCCAAGAAGCGGAAGACGATCTATCTGAGGTGTCATTCCGGCGTCTTATGACCGGAAGCCCAATTCTCTCCGGGTGCCTGACCGCTTTGGACTGCATAACCGAGAAGCATTTTGACGCAGGCGATCACCTCATCGTCGTTGGCAAAGTCCAAGCCATTGATGAGCCTCGGGACGATGAGCCCTTAGTCTATTTCGAAAGTGGCTATCGCCGACTCAAACTTCCGCTCGACTCCTGAAGGCTGGCGACGATGCCGTCTTGAAGGTCCCGTCGTGGCGCGCCACGAAGAATGCAGCGATCTCTAGCTCACTCGCCAGCTCCAAGCCGTCCTCAAGACCGAGCACCAATAGGGCCGTCGAAAGCGCATCGGCCTCTAGCGTTGTTGGTGCCAAAACCGTGGCCGAGGCGAGGCCATGTTCCGTTGGGCGGCCGGTACTTGGGTCAATGATATGCGCGTATTGACGACCATCCTGCTCGAAGAAGATCCGATAGTCGCCTGATGTTGCCATCGCCTCGCGACCGAGATCAACGACCTGCTGGATTTTGTTGGACCCAAGTGTCGGTTTCTCGATGCCGACGCGCCATGGTCTCCCGCCTGGACCGGAACCGCGGGCGCGTAGCTCACCGCCGACCTCGACCAGGTAGTTAACAATTCCCTGGCTGTCGAGATGCTCGGCAACGAGATCAACCGCAAAGCCTTTTGCCACACCCGATAGATCTAGACGTACACCTTGTGTGGTTTTGAGAAGCGCAGGCTGCTCACTCGCGGACTCCACCTGATCCAACCCAACGGTTTGCACTGCCGCCTCAATCTCATCAGGCCTTGGAATCCTCTCCCGTCCGCCCTTCGGGCCAAACCCCCAAAGATCGACAATCGGACCAACAGTCGGATCAAACGCACCGCCAGTGATGTGGTGCAGGCGTCGCGACCGCTCGACGACAGTCATCGTGTCATCGGACACAGGCGTCCATGTCGCCATGTCAGCAGCGTTGAAACGCGATAGTTCCGACTCCGGCAAATAGGTCGACATGTGTTGATTGACCGTGTCGAGGATACCATCGATCGTGCGTGCGAGATCTTGGGTGTCATCCTCGCTTCCAACGTCGACGAGCTTAATGTTGTAGCTCGTCCCCATGGTCGGCCCGCCGAATGAGATTGCCTCATCAAACTCACCTTGATCGCAACCTACAAGGCTGAGCAACGGAGCCCCTAGGGCCAAACACCCTGTCCGGGTGACAAACTTGCGTCTCGAAATGGCCGGAGTCATGACCATGCAATCCTCGATAGATGAACCCGATCCGTATATCTCAACATACGGGAAGTTTGTCCAGCGCAATGAAACGATAACGTCAGTTGTTCTTGCGGCGCGGACGGGCTAGACAGACATCGGATCGATGACCACGGACGTTTGCCGCGCAAGACGGGCCGAGTCAGTTTAGGCTCATGCTGTGGTTGTCATTGAAGCCGGCGAGACAGGGGAAGACTTATGACACCAACGTCATATCAAGGACCGCTTGAGGGCGATGACAAAGATCATCGTACGCGTTCACAAAGCGAGGACACAAACCTCGGCGTCGGCCAGCCCGGGATTACCGTCGGCGCAATTCTTGCGGACAAGGGCAATGACATCTTCACCGTGGCGCCATCCACGACCGTCAAGGACGTGGTAGCCGAGTTAAACCGCATGCGTGTCGGCGCACTCCTGGTGGTAAATCCGGCAAAGGAGCCGATTGGTATCGTCTCCGAGCGCGATGTCGTAAGGCACGCTGATACAGTCGGTCTGGACGTGTTCGCCCAACCAGTTGAGACCATTATGACAGCCAATCCGCAGTGCTGTGTCCCAACGGATAAGGTCGAGAGCGTGATGCTGCGAATGACCGAAAGTCGCTTTCGGCATATGCCGGTCCTGAACGACGGCAAACTCTGCGGGTTGATCTCGATAGGTGACGTTGTACGCCACCGCATGCGAGAGATTGAATATGAAAACCTCAAAATCAAGCAAGCTCTCGTTGGCTGATGTCATAGGCTGAGGTGAGGCGTCTTGCCGCACGGGTGGTTTTAATCAGTACACACTGTTAAATCTTAAGTTGATATGGTAGTGGCAGCCACAATTTGCGACATAGGATTGGCGTAGTTAGTTCCTTGGCGGTGGATATGAAGCAGATCGAGCGTGAAGCTTCGACGAGAGCGGTCGTTGATGGCTTCGTGATCAAGAAGGGCCTGGATTTGCCGTTTGTTGGGACGCCTGGTGCAGTCATCGACAACGGCCCAGAGATCGCTAGCTGTGCCGTCATCGGTACAGATACGATTGGCCTCAAGCCGAAAATGTTGGTCGACGAAGGGGATACGGTTGCCCTCGGCCAGCCATTGTTTGCGGACAAACGTTTCGACGGCGTTGTTATCACCGCACCCGCCGGTGGACGCGTACAGGCCATCAATCGCGGGGCCCGTCGGCTGCTTGAGTCAGTTGTCATCGCAATCGACGAGAAGGCTGAGTCCGTCGCTTTCGGTGAACATAACGATCAAAAAATCGATGGCCTTACGCCGAGTGATGTCAAGGAGACATTGCTCAAATCCGGTCTTTGGCCTTGCCTCCGGACACGTCCATACTCAAAGATCCCTGATCCCCAGTCGACACCGGCAGCAATCTTTGTCACAGCGATGGATACCCGCCCGCTCGCTCCCGACCCCGCCATCATTATCACTGAGGCTGCAGAGGACTTTTCGAGGGGTTTGAGGCTGATTGCGAAGCTGACCGACGGGAAGATCTATGTCTGCCATCACGCTGACGCAACCCTTCCCAAGGTCGACCTTCAAAACGTTTCCTACTCAGCCTTCTCAGGCCCTCATCCCGCCGGACTGGTCGGAACGCACATTCATTTTCTGGAACCGGCGCACGCCGAAAAAACCGTTTGGCATCTGAGCTATCAGGACGTCATCGCGATCGGCCGACTCTTCGCCAGCGGGCAGTTGCCGACAGAAAGGATTATCGCCGTCTGCGGTCCGGCGGCCCCAAGTCCGGCGCTCCTGCGCACTCGTCAAGGCGCGTTTATCCCGGATCTTATTGGCGAGCCCAATACTGGTGTGCGCGTGATCTCAGGTGACGTTTTGAGCGGCCATACCTCGGCCGGATCTTATGGATTTCTTGGACGGTTTCATCATCAAGTCACGCTCATACCAGAAGGAAATCAGCGTGAAGCCTTTGGATGGATCATTCCATCAGTCAGAAAGTTCGCCACCGCCAACGTCCATCTCTCCAGCCTGTTCGGCTTGGATGAGGTCAAGCTGACCACAAGCCTACAGGGAAGCCCGCGTGCGATGGTACCGATCGGCCTCTTCGAAGACGTCATGCCCCTTGATGTCCTGGCGACTCAACTGCTTCGAGCGCTGCTCGTCATGGATACAGATGAGGCTCAGGCTTTAGGTGCTCTCGAACTCGACGAAGAGGATGTGGCCCTCTGTTCCTATGTCTGCATGAGCAAATATGAGTACGGCACGGCGCTTCGCGCCTGTCTCAATAAGATCGAAGCGGAAGGCTGACCATGAACCTCCGTCAATGGCTGGACAGCATCGAACCGCATTTCCACAAGGGCGGAAAGTACGAGAAGTACTATGCCGTCTACGAAATGTTCGACACCATCTTCTATACGCCGAAGACGGTAACGAAGTTCGCGCCACATGCGCGGGCTAGTCTCGATCTGAAACGCACCATGACTTATGTGGTGTTGGCGACGTTTCCATGCATCTTATTTGGCCTTTGGAATGTCGGATATCAGGCCAATCTGGCCTTAGCCGAACTCGGCCTAGCCGGTGCTGAAGGGTGGCGCGGTTGGATTCTGTCCACGTTTTGGATCGGATTCAATCCGAGCAATCCCGTCGCCTGTTTTCTCCATGGGCTGCTCTACTTCCTCCCCATCTACATTGTGACACTTGCCGCCGGCGGGGCCTGTGAAGTGTCTTTCGCAGTGATTCGCGGGCACGAAGTAAACGAAGGTTTTTTCGTCTCATCAATGCTTTATGCTTTGATTCTACCCGCCACGACACCGCTTTGGCAGGTCGCGCTGGGGATCATATTTGGCGTTGTGATCGGCAAAGAGATCTTCGGTGGGACCGGCAAGAACATGTTCAATCCGGCTTTGGTCGGACGCGCCTTTCTCTATTTTGCTTATCCGGCACAGATGTCTGGAGACGCGGTTTGGGTCCCTGTCGATGGCTTCACCGGCGCGACAGCTCTAAGCGTGTCAGCTAGCCAAGGCTTTCAAGCACTGTCAACAATCGACCTAAGCTGGTGGGAAGCCTTTTTTGGTTTGATGGCCGGCTGTATCGGTGAAACCTCGGCATTCGCATGCCTCCTCGGCGGCATCTTCCTTGTCTATACCAAAATTGCCAATTACCGCCTTATCGCAGGTTGCCTGATCGGAACCATCGCTACGAGCACGCTGTTCAATTTCATCGGTAGCGACACGAATCCGATGTTTGCGCTGCCATGGTATTGGCACATTGTGCTGGGCGGTTATGCCTTCGGTTTGGTCTATATGGTCACAGAGCCCGTGTCAGCCGCTCACACGAATCTGGGCCGCTGGTGGTACGGTGGGCTAATAGGGGTGATGTGTGTGCTCATTCGCGTTGTTAACCCCGCCTTTCCTGAGGGCATGATGCTCGCCATTCTCTTTGGCAATATGTTTGCACCGTTGATCGACTGGTTCGTGGTAAATGCGAATGTCCGACGGAGACGTCAGCGCCATGTCTGATCAGAATCCCCTAACCAAGATCCTAGCTCTATCGAATGATGATCCGAAAAAGATCGTCGCAGTTGCGGTAGCGCTATGTCTCGTCTGTTCAGTCCTGGTTTCTGCAGCAGCGATCGGGTTACGATCCAAACAGGAAGCGAACAAGCAGCTGGAGAAGCAGCGCAACATCCTCCAAGTTGCTGGGTTGCTTGATGCGGATACCGGTGTAGATCAAATCTTTGAGCAGCGAATCGAACAGCGTGTCGTCGATCTCGCTACAGGCGCGTTTACGGAGGCAGTAGACGTTGCATCCTATGATGCCAAAGTCGCTGCGCGTGATCCCGAACTCAGTACGGCTCTCTCCGCAGAGGAAGACATCGCGTCGATCAAGCGGAAGGCTAAATACGCCACGATCTATCTCGTGAAAGCCGCCGAAGGAGGTGATTACGAGACAGTCATCGTGCCTGTGCATGGCTATGGTCTCTGGTCGACACTCTATGGTTTTCTCGCACTCAAGCCGGATGGAGATGAGATTGTCGGCCTGCAATTCTACGAACATGCCGAAACACCTGGTCTCGGCGGTGAGGTTGACAACCCAAATTGGCGCGCGAAATGGCCTGGTAAGCAGCTCTTTGGCGATGACGGCGACATCGCGATCGAGATCGTAAAATCAGGTGCTACAGGTGAGCATCAAGTCGATGGACTTGCTGGAGCGACACTGACGTCAAATGGCGTACACAATCTTGTCCGATATTGGGCCAGTGAGAATGGTTTTGGGCCATTCTTGAAGAGACTTTCGGAGGAGCTGGCGCAACATGGCTGATCGACAAAAGCTAATTACCGAACCGATCGTCGACAACAACCCGATCATCCTGCAGACACTTGGCATTTGTTCGGCGCTCGCCGTCACCTCATCTCTTCAAGTGTCGTTGATCATGTGCCTGGCGCTCACCAGCGTCGTCGCGTTTTCCAATCTCTTCATCTCGCTTCTACGGCACCATATTCCAGGCAATATCCGTATCATCGTGCAGATGGTCATCATTGCCTCTCTGGTCATCATCGTAGACCAGATTCTGAAGGCGTTCGCCTATGAAATCTCGAAGACGCTCTCGGTCTTCGTCGGCTTAATCATCACCAACTGCATTGTCATGGGCCGCGCAGAAGCGTTCGCCATGCAGAATCCGCCGCTATTGAGCTTCCTCGATGGCATCGGCAATGGACTTGGCTATAGTGCCATCCTTATCGGTGTCGCTATCATCCGCGAGCTTTTTGGTGCCGGTACCTTGATGGGTGTTGAGATCCTCTCACCAGTATCGCTCGGTGGCTGGTATGTACCAAATGGCCTCCTGCTCCTACCGCCGTCTGCTTTCTTTATCATTGGCGGCTTCATCTGGATCGTCAGAAGCTGGCAGCCACGTCAACGTGAGAAAGTGGATTATGAAATCATGCCGGCACAAGTGAGCGAGCACGCCTAATGGAAGGATTGATTAGCCTTTTCGTCAAATCAATCTTCGTTGAGAATTTGGCGCTCTCTTTCTTTCTCGGCATGTGCACATTTCTGGCTGTTTCAAAGAAAATCGAAACGGCCCTTGGGCTTGGCATAGCTGTTGTCGTAGTTCAGGCGATTACCGTACCGGCCAACAATCTGATCGTTAGCCTCTTTCTCAAGCCAGGCGCTCTTGCCTGGCTTGGATTTCCCGGCACCGATCTGATGTTTCTTGGCCTGATCAGCTATATCGGCGTCATTGCGGCGATGGTCCAGATCCTCGAAATGACTCTCGATCGCTTCTTCCCTGCCCTTTACAATGCGCTGGGCATCTTTCTTCCGCTCATTACCGTCAACTGTGCTATCCTTGGCGGCTCACTGTTCATGGTTGAACGCGACTATAATTTTGCGGAAAGCACTGTCTACGGCATTGGCTCAGGCGTTGGCTGGGCTCTTGCGATCGTGGCGCTTGCTGGCCTCCGCGAAAAGATGAAGTACTCGGATGTACCGCCAGGCCTGCGTGGCCTCGGCATTACCTTCATGACGGCCGGTTTGATGGCCATGGCTTTCATGTCCTTCTCCGGCGTTCAGCTGTAGCGGAGACCTACCCTTGGCTGACTTCACCCTCGGCGTCACGCTCTTCACTGCTGTCATCCTCTCTCTTGTCGGCATCATCCTGTTCGCCCGCTCCAAGCTGGTTGCCTCAGGTACCGTCGATATCGAAGTTAACGGCGAACGTACTATCAAGGCCCCAGTCGGCGCTAAACTTCTTGGCGCACTCGCCGGCGAAAGTCTCTTCGTCTCATCGGCATGCGGCGGCGGCGGCACCTGCGCTCAGTGTCGGGTTAAAGTCTCAGAAGGGGGTGGATCGATTTTGCCGACCGAGTTGTCTCACATTACCAAACGTGAGGCTCGCGAAGGCGATCGACTGTCATGTCAGGTGACCGTCAAGCAAGATATGAAGATCCAAATCCCTGATGAAGTGTTCGGCGTTAAGAAATGGCGCTGCAAAGTACGCTCAAATGAGAACGTCGCGACATTTATCAAATGCCTGGTTTTGGAGCTTCCAGAAGGCGAAAATGTCGACTTTCGTGCTGGCGGATACATCCAAATCGAATGTCCGCCATATGACATCGGTTTTCAGCAGTTCGATGTTGCAGAAGACTATCGCGAGGATTGGGATCGCTTCAATCTCTGGGATATCCGTGCCCAGAATAATGAAGATGTTGTGCGTGCCTACTCCATGGCGAATTATCCCGAGGAGAAAGGCCTCATCATGCTGAATGTGAGGATCGCCACGCCACCTCCCGGTGCTGATCCTAACAAAGTCCCTCCGGGCCTGATGTCGAGTTACATCTTCAACCTACGCCCAGGAGACGATGTCACAATTTCCGGGCCTTTCGGCGAATTCTTCGCACGTGAAACAGAGAAGGAGATGGTGTTTGTTGGCGGCGGCGCTGGCATGGCACCCATGCGTAGCCATATCTTCGATCAGCTCAAGCGCATTAAGTCCAAGCGCAAAATTACCTTTTGGTATGGAGCACGCAGCCGACGTGAAATGTTCTTCGTTGAAGACTTCGACCAACTCGCTGCAGAGAACGAGAACTTTGATTGGCACGTGGCCCTGTCTGATCCACAGCCCGGTGACAACTGGGACGGTGACGTCGGATTTATCCACAATGTCCTCTATGCGAACTATCTGAAGTATCATCCTGCACCAGAGGACTGTGAATTCTACATGTGCGGCCCACCAATGATGAATCAATCCGTGATCAACATGCTCCTTGATCTCGGTGTCGAGCGTGAAGATATCATGCTAGATGACTTCGGTGGTTAAGAACCAAGGATAGAAATGCTCTTCGACACGTTCCTCCCAGCCCTGATGATCTTTCTCGTGGTCGTCGCCGGTATGGCAGTCGGTGTGATCTTTTCAAACCGGCGAATTAGCGGCAGCTGTGGTGGCCTCAGCGCTATTCCAGGTACCGATCATTGTGGAATCTGCGGACGGGATCTCCGCGAGGCATCGAGCGATGTCTGTGAGCGAACAAAGTCGGGATAACTTAGACTAGGCCTCTTGCGGCGGGCCGTCTCGTTAACGAATCTGGCCAAACAAACGCGTTTCTTTGGGATAAAGCACCGTTTCGCAACGCTCTGCCTCGCCCTTTATGGTTATAGGGGTGATCGATAGTACATTGCTGCTTCGCCCCGAGGCCTAGGATATCGATAAGGTCGCAGTCCACTAATGTCGACTACAAACCGCCGACGCTGGATCGAAGATTGACCGTATTGCCAGGCAAATGGACCCTGGTCGCGGTGATCTAATCAATAATGCATTCTCGGCAACCCATAATACAGGCTCGCCTTTGGCAGGCGTCCACTTCATGCGCCACAAGCTTCCTGAAGCCTCAGCCCGTAGGCCCAAGCCATGCAGATCGCGTTGGCCTCTTCGTGGCTCTGAGGGGCCTTGTCCAATTCCTGCAGCAACGTAAATGCATCGTGTTCAAATCCTGCAGGACCTTCAGGGTTTGAATTGAGGAGTTCCCATTCGAGTGGCGTGAACTTCATCACGGGAATCTGATGTCGTTGAGCAAAATGCTCCACTGTCCTGGCAACAAGCTCTTGGGTGAAATCGATGACAGTCATGTCTTCGCTTACCCGTTCAAGGACAATCACTTCTGGCCGCAGCTTGGCTGTCACCTGGGCAAGGAGCGCCTCAATTGTGCTAGGGTTGCGATCAATGGTGCCTGTTAGCTCTGCGTCGCCCAGTGTCGCCGCATAGGCCACCTGCTCTCGAACGTTAAACGCCAGAATCATCAGTTGCTCTTTCCAATGTTCGTACATCACGCACCGACAGATGAAACACCCTGTCGAGTTAAGTCGCCGTTAAAGGCTGACCTGCTTGTACGTCAGGATTTTAACTTTCTTTTGGTTGTAAAACAACGGTTTATTTCAACTTATAGGTGTTTGACGAGGCGAATTTCGGATCGCAGCTTCGTTAAGGAGTTTGCCGCATGACGGATATGAACCTACGGAACACAAAGCTTGGCTGCGCAGTGCGGAATGTATTGCTGAGATCATCAATCCGGATCCAACGATCCAAACGCGACGTTGTTTGTATCTATCGGCGCGTGCCCGCTTCGATGATGGCGTCGAGAACTTGGCGCCGATCGGTATGTGCACCTACTATTCACGTTTCACCGTACGGCAGATTGGATTTTTTTGCGTTGAGCTTCTTGCCCAGACGAACACTCCTGCCCCCTCGATCGCACCATCTCTTCGTCCGGTCAGTGCTGCCATTGCAGCGGCCGAACCTTGTTGGGTGGACTATATGAAAGCCATGGTAACTGCGCCAACCCAACGCAGGCTAAGACCTCAGACAGACGGGCCATGCAGTGAAGAGAGATGTCGATTGAGAAAATGGTCGGGGCGCACGGATTCGAACCGCGGACCCTCTGCTCCCAAAGCAGATGCGCTACCAGGCTGCGCCACACCCCGACAACGCGAACCTAAGCGCTCCTTTCGCGTTAAGCAAGCGGTAGTCGTCCTGATAACGGCTTGAGCAAGTCCCACAAGGTCACTTTTTGTTAAGCAAAGGCGTTTAGCATGTTTCATCATCTGCTTGACGAAAGGTTGATTCCGGCATGTCCGAGTCTGAACATGTGGCCCAAGGCGAAGACGAAGGTCATTCATCTAAACCAAAGCCTGACCGGCGCTCAGTATCCGTTATTGGTCTGTCGATCGTTTCGGCTTTAAATATCGCGTGCCTTGCCTTCGTCGTCTTTCATTACATCGGTCACGAGAACGCGGCCACCCAATCACCGCCTGACCTTCATACCGCGTCTTCAGAACCGATCAGCCCAATGCCACGCCGCCCCGTCGTCACGCCCAAAAACGTTGCCGAAAACCAAAACGCCACCTCCACAATTGGCGTTCTTGGCAATATTGGGTTTGCCCCCACATCAAAGCGCGTCATCTCGATCGCGTCAGGCATTGACGATATCCCCCTACCCCCGTCCGAGCCCCCCGCACAGAAGCTTGCCGCTCATTCGGATGATTCAAAAGTTAAGTCCGATACCTTAGAAACGGCCAAAATAGACGCTGGGGCATGGGTTCAACTCGGTGCCCTGTCAACGAAGGCCACTGCAACGTCCTATTGGGCACATCTGGCCGAGAAGCATAGAGCCATCCTCGACGGTCAGGCATCGCCACAATATATCGGCCCGGAGACAGTCGGAGGCAGCCTTTTCCACATTAGGCTTGGCCCTATGAACGATGCTGAGGCTGAAAAGCTATGTGAACAGCTTCAGTCTGATGGAGCCGACTGTTTTTGTATTCGGTCCCCAGCTGGAAAAGTATCCTAAAAGCGCTGATCCGCAACAGCTATCGGCTTGTGAGCCATCATCATCCCGTGTTGATCATCCCGAACTGCCTTATGGGTCATGACTTGTTCTGGCTAAGAGCACCATCAGGCCGGTGGGCAGATGTGTCCAAGCGCCTTGTCGCCCGTGTACCCGGAACGAGGAGCTCTGCCTTTCGGAAGTATGCCCTGAGTTCTTCCTTAACAATACCGATTTTCCTACGCGCATCCGCTACAGTCATCGACTGCCAGGGCTCCTCTTCTAGCGGCGTCAGGTGAAGGTCAACGTTCCGCATATTGTCTTGGGCAAAGCCAATACCAAGCCGATAGGAAGGAATGTGTTCGTCTTCGAAGCGCCAATGCTCGGGATATTCTTTGGTTGAGACTTCGATGAATGTTGCGATGGCTTCATCCGTGATGTCGGAGGCAGCGCCCATCGTTGCACCAATGACAAACGCTTCATCTTGAACATGGAGACCGCGCCCCAAAAGCACATGAATGACGTCGTGACGGGGTAGGCTGATCGCTCCAGGCAGCGCATCAGGACTTGCCGGGTTCTCATATCTGCGGATGATTTCCGGCACGTCGTCGGCATTCGCCGCCGGCATCGTGGCAAGGACCTCCTTGATCATCAATACATCTGTATCAAGGCCTGGATTCCATTCGTCCCAATTGAGGTCGATACGACGTCCCATGGTTCAACCCTCCTTTGCGAAACTGGTGATCGCTTGAAAACTCTGGCCTTCAGCCACGGTTTTCTTCAACGCTGCACCGAGTTGACTGGCATCGTCGATGGTGAAGAAGGTCGTCAAGGTAGGCCGGCGCAGCACATGATCTCCATCAATTCCGATCCCAATTGTCGCGATCTGGATCGGGGTTCTCCGGGCAATGTCCTCGACTTCTTCATTCAGTGCCCGACCATCATCAGCCTCGCCATCCGTGGTGAGAATGAGTCGATAAGTACCGAAAGCACGCGCTTGGGCAGCTTCGACTGACAAGAGTTCCCTTGCCGTTCGAACAGCATCGGTCAATGGAGTCCCGCCCTTGCTGTTGATCGGCGCTAACGCCGGCGGTAATGCCTGTCTTGCATCGACAACATTCATGAAGGGGAGAATCAGCCCCTTATTCAAGGCAAGAATAGCCACCCGGTCACCGGATGCCATTGCATCGAGGGCTTCAACGACCGCGTCTTTTGCCGGGGCAATTGCCTCTCCCATTGACCCAGAATCGTCAAGAACGATGGCGTTAATCTGCCGATCCGGATCCGGCGCAGCATCGGGTGCTTCATTGGCTGCATTCGGCCAGGCCGCGATCTCTGGCCAGTCAGGTTCGACAGTAGGTTCCGGGAAAGATGCAAAATCGTCTTCACCGCAGGCAAAAAGCGCCATGCAGGCGAGAGGAATCAAGACAAGGAGCTTACGCGTTTTCATAGCAAGGCTCCTCAAAGCGGACTAAACGTGGTGGCTTCTGCCTGTGCTGTTAGCACGCGAAAAACAACCCGCATATTCTCGCGCCATTGGGCTTCAGTTTCCGGAGGATTGAACTTCGGAGTCGCGATACCGACACCGTCCGGCGTGAATTGGTCGCGATTCATTCGAACACCAAGCTCTCCCGCATAACCTTCCAATGCGTCAATTGCAGCTATCGCACGGGCCATAGACAAATTGTTAGTGGACGCACGGATGGCTCGTAGTTGCTTGTTGGGAGCGCCGTCCCGCTCGCTACGCAGATAGTGTAGCGGATCGGAATGACCTTCGACGGTGATGATCGCGCCTGAGTAGGTTGCGGCGAGGCGAAGAACCTCCTCGAAGTCTTGCGCATACAAGTTAACGGGAAAAGCGGTCGAATCGGGCTCGAAATAGATCGTGAAGTCGATTTTGGTCGCCGCATCGATTTGCCCGGTGCGGCGCAAGGTTCTAACGGCAGCGGCAGCCGCTTCCGGATCGAACGCAGCGATCTGACGGTCGTCGAGGTCTTCCAGGCCCTTTGTCAGGCTTGGGTAGTCCCAGCCGGCCGTCGCAAGATTAACAGGTGCGTCGATTCGGCCGGCTCCTCGAAGCGCAATATTCACCTCATTAGCCAGAACGTCATAACGCCTTGGCTCACCTGGATCAGCGAAATGCTTCGCATTGCCTGTCCAACCATCTGAAATCGCATCCTGCCAAAGCAAAACGCCCTCTTCTTGGGGAAGCCCTCCTAGAAATGCATTCGCCATAAGCGATGCCATCTGAGATCTCCGAGGATCACCTTCCTGCGCCATGAATTGGCGCATCTCTTCCTCAGCTTTAAACAGCCGGTTCACCATAAGAGCGAGGTCTTCCTGATGCGCATCAAAATAGTCCGCGCGCACGGCGATATAGTCGCCAATCACCGACGCGGCCTCTTGCGTGGAAATCAGAATGGTTGCCCCTCTTAGTGATCCCTCGGCACCAGTTCCAACTGTGCCCCCGGATGTCAGCGCGCGTGCATCGGGTAAGATGACCGCAGCAGCGTCTGCAACGCCTGCCGAGATAGCGGCGGCTGGTGTGTCACCATCTCCTGTCAGATCACCGGTCCAAACAATTGAAATGTCGTCGAAGCTTAATCCGCCATCGGTCAGAATACGGCCAACGAAGTCGACATGCGGACCATTGGCTTGAATGGCAACTCGTTTGCCCTTGAGATCTGAGATGCGGTTTATTCCCTCGGAGGCAACGATACCGTCGCCAGCTGAAAAGGAATGCTTGTAGATGATCACTTGCTCCGTACGTGGATCATATTCAGTAACCGGTGCCGCAGCCATGAGCATTCCGAGCGTGCCGCGGAGATACGGTGTCTTACACTCAAGGTAGGACTCGAGCTGCTTCTTGAAGTCGTCTTCGACAGTGAGACTAAGGCTGAGTCCCGCGTCGCCGAGAAGTCCACCATTAGGTTCAAGCGACGCACCATTGGCGTAGGCTACCACGCCATCGCCTCCCCAGGCGATCAAAGGCATTTGGGTGTTCCAACCCTGCGCACAATCCCGAACAGGTGCGGTTACCGTGGCACTTAATGGATCCCCTGGCGCAGCCAACGCTGAGCTTGTTAACGTAGCTGCAAGAACAGCAATCACCATGAATCTCATTATTCTGGCCTCTCTGGCTTAACACTGTCGTCGAATCGATGCGATTGGGGAGCGAGAAGAGTCTCAGCGACATCGGATGTAACTTCGATGCGCGTTAATATTCGATTTGCGGATTCGAGATCGACGGCCCGCAGAGCGCCGTCGAGCGCATTGATCGCATCAGCCACACGCGATCTGGATGCGGCAGCAACCGCATCATCGGCGCCTGCTGCATCAACGTGGTTGCGCAACGCCGCATGGTCATGCACGAGGTCCTCGATCAAGTGAGAGCGCACAAGTGCTGGCTGCAATTCCCTCAGCGCACTCGGCTGGTAGAAGATCCGTCGTGCCGCGGCGTCGAGGCGGTCGGCAACTTCACCGGACCGTTGGCGCAACTCAGGTGCAAAAGACTGCGCGACTTGGCGTAGCGTGACGGCGCGGGTGTGGGCACGCTGAACCGCACGAAGCGCGTAGTCCGCGCCAAGGGCACTCACACCGTGACGTTCACGAAAGGCGTGCGCAATGAGCTCTTCTTCGCTGAATAGCCATCTTGTGGGCATGGTGAAAAGAACGGCGGCACAAGACAATCCTGCACAAAGTCCCGAAGCAACCGCGGCAAAGCCCGAGAAGGGCAAAGGAAACCTTAGGATCGATAGAGCTGCCACCGAAACAGCAATGCCTGTAGTGGCCGCAATCCAAGGCGCGGATGCTAAGCTCACCGGCGCACCTGTAGTGTCACCTCGACACGAGCCAGCGTCGACTGATGAGCGCGATCCGACATACCATCTTGTTTCGGCAACGGACTGCCACCGCCCGCGCCCCCTGCATGGATATTGTCGGCTGTGACTCCCATCTCTTCCGCCAATGCAGCCGCGACGTTGGCACGGTCTTCGCTGAGCGCAATGTTAGCCCCTTCGTCGCCTTGCGTGCCGGTATGCCCCGTAATGATCACTGCAATGCGCTCATCCTTTGCCGCCTTAGCGAGATGCCCACGAAGCCTGGCTTCCTCACCGGCCGCAAACTGCGTTCCTCTGGTAAAACGAAAGACTTCGTCGTCCGGCACCGTCACCGCCCCCACAAGACCAAGTCCAGCGATCATGGCGGCAACAGCAGCAGCGGCAACGATGGCAAAAATGGCACGACGAGGAACGAGCAGTGGCATGTTTGTCATATCACACAGTCATAAATCTATGGCTTCCAGCTATGAACTGAACAACAGGAAAACAAGGGGTTTTTGACAGGATGCATCCAAGGGTGAGCGGGTTTCGGCGACGATGACTGCCGTCAACCCTATCGAAATGGCCTTCGACAAGATGAAAATTTTCCTCAAAATGTACTGCAGCGAGAACCATCAATGATCTCTCACAAGCCATAGCTGAAGCCACCGATCTCCTTCACCCTTTCTGAGTGTGAGAACGACTTCTCTGCTGCAGGCCATAACCGTGAGTAAGACGGACCTGCCTTCGTTGAAGGTGCTGGGGCGGACATCGTCGATGTATGCGCGGCAATCGTTTGCACGAACGTTCGTCGGAACTCCAAACACCGAGATCACTGAAACCGTGAAAAATGCCGATGGCCTGATTAACAAGCGCTTAGGACAAGAAATGCGCTTCGAGTTGTGCACAGAGATAATGATACAAGCAGATATGCGCTTGCTGAATAATTGGCGTTGATGTCGATGGCACATTTAACAAGAAGTCGACACGGTCTGCGAGATGCTCGCCCTGCTCTCCCGTAAATGCTATCGTTGACATCCCGATCTCCATGGCCTTCTTGAAGGCAGCGATGATGTTGGGTGACTGCCCCGATGTGCTCAACCCGAGCAGGACGCCCCCTGGCTCGCCATAGGCTTCAACCTGGCGAGCAAAAACCGTCTCGAACGCATAGTCATTGCTCCACGCGGTCAGTACGCAGCTGTTGGACGTCAGGCAGTAGCAACGCAATCCAGGGCGCTCATGGAGGAAACGTCCAACAAGTTCACCGGTGATGTGCATTGCGTCTGCCGCGGAACCTCCATTACCACAAACAAGCAATGGCAGGCCTTGACTTAGCGCCCGTGCCACTTGGTGCACAGCGAGATCCAATGTCACGCCGAGCCTGGCCATCGATGGACTTTTGAGTACGGACGCAGATTGTTCCAGATAAGCC
Organism: Geminicoccaceae bacterium; assembly: GCA_028285265.1. Lineage (GTDB taxonomy): Bacteria > Pseudomonadota > Alphaproteobacteria > Geminicoccales > Geminicoccaceae > JANQPX01. The sequence continues at coordinate 365,054 of JANQPX010000069.1, read as the reverse complement.
TCAAGTCCAGTCGTTGTTTCCAATCGAACCGCCATGACAATCACGCGATCCTAGCTAGGTTCTTTGTGAGACGTTGGCCTCGGAAGAATGATAGACCGAGCTCACCGTGCTCCGCCCAAGGGAGATGCTCCTCCTTCGGCCCCTTGCGATATTCGCTCATGAATTCTCTAAACCCGACGGTTCATAGACCACGATCTTGCTGCCCGGTGACCCCACGGTAAAGTCGACCGAAATAAGATCCTTTAGACGTTCCCGGACCGACGCCTGTCGCTCAGGTTCGACAAAAAGAAGCACGAAGCCGCCCCCTCCGGCCCCGAGGATCTTACCTCCGAGAGCGCCGGCGTCGCGGGCAGCCTGGTAGATTTCATCGATGAAAGGCGTTGCGACATTGTCTGCAAGACAACGCTTGATTGACCAGTTCTCGTGAAGGAGCGAACCAAATTCAGCGATCGGACGCTTGGGATCCGTCAAAATCTCGGCTGCCTCGTCGACCATGGCCCGCATTGCTCGTAATTCTGTACTGCGGTCCTTGAGATTGGCGATCTTATCAACAGCAATGACAGAGGCGATGCGAGAAACGCCGGTGAAAAAGAGCATTAAGTGAGATTGGAACATCTCCCGTCGCTCTTTTGACATGATCATGGGTTGAACAACAAAGCTATCATCTTGGTTGATCGTAATGACGTTCGTACCACCGAATGCGGCCCAGATTTGATCCTGACTTCCGACGGCCTCACCGATGACGTCCTGCTCTATTCGGATCGCCTCTCGCGCTAAAAAGCCAGGTGATGACATCTTGCCGGAGAGCGCCCGAAGGGCATTGATCAAGCCAATGGTAAATGATGATGAAGAGCCAAGACCTGAACGCGCCGGCAGATCACCATCATGATGCAGCTCCAGGCCATTTTTGACTTGATGCGACGTGAAAACCGCGCGGACTGACGGGTGTTCGATTTGCTCGATCTCATCGACGCACTCGACCTTCGAGTAGACGATTCGATGTCGATGTTTGAAGAATGGCGGAAGCCGCCGCAGGCTAAGGTAACAATACTTATTGATCGTCGTGCCCATCACCGCCCCACCATGCTCGCGATACCAGGCAGGGTAATCAGTACCTCCCCCAAAAAAGGAGATACGAAAGGGCGTGCGCGAGACGATCATGCGCTACGGCCTCCGTGTCGCTTAATGGTATCGATTGGCCACTGAACAGCTCGGGCAAGACTTTCAGGCGTTCCGATATCGATGAAGGGGTCAGACGAGCGATAAGCAGTAAGGTGACCGGGGGCTAGTTTGGTCAGAATGTCCCGTTCCAGTGATCCCCGTCCCGCCGCCGCAATCATGCCGAGCGCTTCGCAATCCAGCCAGTAGGTGCCGGCATTGATCCAGGCTCGCGTGCACTCTTTCGGCTTTTCATCGAATGACTCAACGCGACCATTATCGGCCAGCCGCAAGATGCCGTATCGATCAGCTCGTTCAATCTCCGTTGCGATGAGCGCTGAGCCAGGCGCATGGGCACTGGCCCATGCAACAAAGGCCCCGATGTCGGTATGCACTAAGCTATCGCCATTCATTACAACAATCGGGCCGCCCCCAACCAATGGCAGAGCGTGCGCGACAGCTCCTGCGGTTCCAAGAGGCTCCGGTTCGATGTTTGTGATCACCTCCATCCCATCGATCCCCTCTCGGATATGATCGCAGACCTGATCTGCGAGGTGGCCTAGAGCGAGGATCACCCGACGAAATCCTTGTTGCCGGAGTCGGAACAACTGCAAGTCAAGGATGGGTTGTCCAGCCACGGGTGCTAGGAGTTTTGGTCGGTCTGGCAGTACAGGAGCCAATCTTGTCCCCAGCCCGCCTCCGAGAATGACAACTGGTACCTCAGACGCATGTCCGTCTAAAGCTCCGCCGTAAGACGGGAGCGATCTCATCGAACAAGGTTAGCGCCGCTTGACGCCGTCTCAAGAATTTTCCGACGCAGGCGATGCTGTGTCATAGCCTCAATATGACGCCTCGGCTCGGCACCAAACTTCGCCTCGATCATGTCTAGGTAGGCAGGATCCTCGAAGTACTGATGAAAGGCCCAGTCACGAAACTCGAGAACTTCGGATGCCCTGAGGGTCTCAGTTGGTAGAGGCAAACAATCGAAAGAGTGCTGAGAATAGCCGGACCAAGCTGATGGCAAGGGCCAACCTTGCTCCATCGCATCTCGGTAAAGCGGCGAACCCGGATACGCCATAGCGACATAGAAGTTCGCGAACTCACAGCCCAAGGATCTCGCCAACGAGAGCGTCCTGTCCATCGACGCTCTGTCATCATCTGGAAGACCAAAAATGAAGTTGCCAATGACGCTGATGCCGGCTCTTTGGATTGAATGGACGGTGTCATGAATGTCGTCGTCAGAAAGCGATTTTTGCGCGCCATCACGAACAAGGCTACTGCCGCTCTCAATTCCAAGGGCGAGCCAACGGATACCGGCAGATCTGAGCAGCTCAAGCCTTTCAGGCTTGACCGTATCAACGCGCGCGTAGGCCCAAATATTGAGCTTTGAGGAAAAATCCTTGGCTTTCAGCCCTTCGCAGATTGCCGTTACATGGCGATCATTCAAGACGAACATCTCATCGATGATCTTAAACGTGTCGACACCGTATCGAGTGTGAAGATGGTCGATCTCAGCGATCACCGCCGACGGATCGCGCATACGATAACGATTTACGCCAAATGGTGCATTGATACAGCAAAAGTGGCATTTATAGGGACATCCAAGAGACGTGTAGATCGACGCGTAGGGCTGGCGTTTGTTCAGGTCCCCAAAGCACTGCCAGTTATGCGCGCGATAACGTTCCATTGGCAGCAGGCTCCAGACGTGACCATGAAGGTCCTGCTCGAGGTCTGCGATAAGCCGAGCCGGTGGATTGTTCCGAATTTCACCGCACTGATCCCGCCAGACAAGGCCTTCAATATCAGGGCCAGCATCTCGCCCCGCCTTGAGCGCAACGAGCAACTGGTGAATCGTCTCGGGCCCTTCCCCGTTGCACACGAAATCACAAGCTTCTTCGTTCAATGTCTGAGTGGGAAGCGCCGCTGCATGAACACCGGTGATGAGAATGCACTGCTGCTCAGCGCGCTGTTTGATCGCTCTGCAAATGGAACGAACATGTTCCATGCTCTGTGTGGATGCCGATGGTTGGTGGCCATGAGCAACCAACACGGTAAGCCGGGGCTGATGATCCAAGACAAAGTCGGCCACGTCGTCAGCATCGAGATCGAGTGCGTCCGCGTCCAAGATGTCTGTCACATGTCCGCGATCAATGGCATAGCCAGCGTTCAGCCGGCACCAAAGCGGAGGTTCGATGGCGGTCAGCGTCCGTCCCAAGTCTTGATAGACTGCCTTCCGCCCGCCTGGATTGATCAGTAACAAATCGAGATCGGCCATGGTCTCTCACAGTCGTCCTAAATGCTTAAGCCGCTGCAGCGACGCTCCCAGAGCTACACCGTATTCATTAAATTTTTCCTAACCTTAATTGCCATGAAAGCGACTTTCTAAAGGCGATATTATTGTTGTGTTTTTTCAACCATAAATTTATATCTTGTCATCTCTAACAAGTCAGACTCAGTTACGAGAAAGTTGGTCGAGAAGTTCATGGACGAGCAGGATATTGACCTGACCGCGCGCCTTTATCAGAAGCTTCGACTCATCCGTCGGGTCGAGGAAGAGATCGCTGAGATCTACCCGACAGATCGCATCAAGAGTCCCGTCCATCTCTCGATTGGGCAGGAAGCAGTATCGGTGGGCGTGATCGACGCTCTCGAACCCGATGACATCGTATCCCCGACCTACCGTGGTCATGCCGCCTACCTGGCCCATGGAGGTTCAGTCGAAGGCATGTTCGCCGAACTCTTCGGCAAAGTGAGCGGCTGCGCCAAAGGCCGCGGCGGATCAATGCACCTTATCGACATCGAGCAGGGAATTCTGGGTGCGTCAGCCGTGGTCGGAACCACGATTCCCATCGCCGTTGGCTATGCTCTCGCTCTCAAACACCAAAGGACGAGCCGCCTTTGTGTTGCCTTCTTCGGCGATGGAGCGACCGAAGAGGGAGCTTTCTATGAGAGCCTCAATTTTGCTGCACTGCACGACCTACCGATCTTATTCGTTTGCGAAAACAACGGTTATGCGATCCACACGCCTTTGAACAAGCGATGGGCTAAGGACGCCCTTTGTGATCGCGTCCAAAGCTTCGGTATCGCCTTCGATGCTGTTACCGACGGGGATGTATTCTCCATTCGCAACACCGCAAAGGCCGCAGTCGCCGCGATCCGTTCTTCCCCTACTCCCCGCTTTCTTGAGATTAAGACCCATCGATGGCGCGAGCATGTCGGGCCAGGCTGCGATGACCACGTCGGTTATCGCGATCCCGAGGAGACTGCTTTTTGGCGCAAGAGAGACCAAGTGGATCGGCTACAGTCTATGTTACCAGAAGAAACCTATTTGCTCATTGACTCGCAGATCGAAGCCCGGATCGACCGAGCTCTTGCCACCGCCGAAGCTGACTCATTCCCTGAAGCCAAGGATCTGTCACTTCATGTCTTCGCAGACTGATGTCCTAACGCCCGGGAGCGCTGAGCCAAGCCGCTCCACTGAGCCTCGACTCTGCAGTTATGTCGACGCACTTCGTGAGGCTGTTGAGCAGGAAATGGAATCCGATCCCAACGTTTTCCTTTTTGGATTGGACGTCGACGACCATAAGGCCATTCAGGGATCAACCCGAGGTCTTCTCGATCGCTTCGGCCCAGATCGTGTTTTTGGCACGCCGCTGTCGGAAGATGCCATGACGGGTGTTGCTATCGGAGCGGCCATGGCGGGCATGCGCCCGATCCACGTCCATATCCGAATGGATTTCCTCATGCTCTGCATGAACCAGCTGATCAATATAGCGGCGAAGGCGCATTACATGTATGGCGGTGCCGTGAGCGTGCCGTTGGTGGTGCGTGCGATGATTGGCAAATCTTGGGGACAAGGTGCGCAGCATAGCCAAGGACTGCATGCGATGTTTATGCATGTCCCGGGCCTCAAAGTGGTGGCGCCATCAAATGCCTATGATGCCAAGGGATGCTTGATCGCCGCCATCCGCGACCGCAATCCGGTGATCTTCGTCGAGCATCGCCTGCTCTATAACACGCAAGCCCTCACGCCAAGAGAAGCCTACGAAGTTCCCTTCGGTCACGCACGGACGCTTCGCGATGGTGATGCGGTTACGTTGGTAGGCATCTCCCACATGGTCGAGGAGTGCCTTCGTGCGGCCCAACTCCTCGAGCGTGCCGGTATCGAGGCCGACGTTATTGACCCGGTCTCGTTGGCGCCGCTTGATGTCGACACCATTCTGCGCTCGGCGAAGCGAACCGGCAAACTACTGGTCACGGACAATGCATGGACCGGTTGCGGTGCCAGCGCTGAAATCGTAGCGCGCGTTGCCGAGCAAGGCGGGCTGGTCAAAGCGAAAAGACTTGGGTTCGCTCCAACGACCTGCCCGACCTCGCCAACGCTCGAAAACGCATTCTATCCGGATGCTAAGTCGATCGCCACGGAGGCTTACAGACTGGTGTATCCCGATCGCCCCGACTATGTGCCCGATGTCTCATCGCTGCCGCCTCGACCTGTTTTTCGGGGACCGTTTTGATGGCCTCATCTGCAGATCTTGTGTCCACGTCACCAACCTATCCGTTAACTGCCAGTTCTTGGGGACAAGAGGAACTCGACGCGATAGCCCGCGTGGTCAAAAGCGGATACTTCACGATTGGTGATGAGGTGCGAGCCTTCGAGACGGCGTTTGCCCAACATCTTGGTAAGCGGCATGCCGTTATGGTCAATTCGGGCTCTTCGGCCAATCTGGTCAGCATTGCTGCGCTTTTCTATCGGCAGAATGCGCCTCTCCAGCCAGGTGACGAGGTCATCGTGCCAGCCATTTCCTGGAGCACAACATATCATCCATTGCAACAATACGGACTGCATCTTCGTTTTGTTGATGTGGAACTTGAGAGTCTCAACATCGATGTCGAGAAACTCGAAGCTGCGCTTACGCCGAAAACGCGGATGGTCCTTGCCGTCAGTATTCTGGGGAACCCAGCTAAATTGGATGTCATTCGGGAATTTTGTGATCGCCACGACCTAATCTTCATGGAGGACAATTGCGAGAGCTTGGACGCGACATTGCCAGATGGTCGCAAGGCCGGCACGCTGGGTGATCTCTCGACTTTTAGCTTTTTCTTTTCTCACCACATTTCCACCATGGAAGGCGGCATGGTCCTGACGGACGATGACGAGCTCTTTCATTTAATACTAAGCCTACGCGCTCATGGCTGGACCAGAGACTTGCCCGAGGATTCGCCGCTGTTCGACAGGACTGGGGACGATCTCTTTGAGGCCTATCGTTTCATTCTTCCGGGATACAATCTTCGTCCGCTCGAGTTCAGCGGGGCCGTCGGCCAGGCACAATTAGAAAAACTCGATCGGATGACGGAGATCCGCCGAACGAATTGGCAGCTTTTTCGGGAGCTGTTTGATGATGACCCTCGTTTCATCATTCAAAAGGAATATGGCAAGAGCTCGGCCTTCGCTTTCACTCTTATCATTGCTCCCGAGACGACGATCAAACGACGAACTGTCTTTGATCGGCTGCAGTCAGCCGGCATCGGATTTCGGATTATTACAGGTGGTTGTTTCTTAGCTCATGACGTTATCCGCCACTACAATTACACGGAAGCCGGTACGATCGAGAACGCCTTTATCGCCCACCGTCGCGGCTTCTTTGTCGGCAATCACCCAAACGACCTGAGACCGGAAATCGAACACCTGCATGGTGTCTTGAAAGATGTGGGCTGAGCGCGCTCGGAGATAGTCTATGGCTAAAATTTTGGTGACCGGCGGTGCTGGCTACTTGGGCTCTGTCCTTGTTCCTTGCCTCATTGATGCAGGCAACCACGTCACCGTTGTCGATAACTTCATGTTTCGGCAAAGCCCGCTCAATCAGCTCTGCGCGAAAGGCAATTTCGATGTTGTGCGCGGTGATGTCAGAGATGAAGGTCTGATGGCACACCTCGTGAAGGAGGTCGATATCGTCATTCCGCTTGCAGCACTGGTCGGTGCGCCGCTGTGCAATGCCGATCGAATAGGCGCGGAATCGATCAATCGTGACGCTGTACTTTTACTGACGCGTCTCCTCTCGAACTCGCAGCGTATTGTCATGCCCATCACCAATAGCGGTTACGGCATTGGTCAGCCTGGTAAGCTCTGCGATGAAACGACACCGCTCAAGCCCATTAGTCTCTATGGTCGCACGAAGGTCGAAGCTGAAGAGGCGGTTCTGACCCGCGGCAACGCCATTAGTCTACGGCTTGCTACAGTCTTTGGAATGGCACCTCGTATGCGACTAGACCTGCTGGTCAACGATTTCGTTCACCGAGCCGTGAACGACCGAGCTCTCATGCTCTTTGAAGCTCACTTTAAACGAAACTTCATCCATATCCGGGACGTCGCCAACGCATTTCTTCACGCGATTGACCACTTCGATGTCATGCGTGACAAGCCTTACAATGTCGGTCTATCGGACGCGAATCTTTCAAAACTTGAACTCTGTCAGAGGATACAGCAACACCTACCTGGCTTTGTTTTTGTCGAAGCGCCGATCGGCGAGGATCCAGACAAACGAGACTACATCGTCTCGAACGAGCGCCTTGAGGCAACGGGATTCCGACCCAGATGGTCTCTCGATGCCGGGATTGCTGAATTGATCAAGGGATACCGAATGTTGAGCGGGAGCTCACACGCCAATATTTGAATTGCCCTTAATCCCGACGACCATACCCCTAATGCTACCAAAAGGATCGATCGCTTAAGAGTTCATTAAGCTTAACGTGCCATTGTCCAAAGGCTTTTGGACTTTGGAGCTATGCAGTGCTTGATGAACTCTTTGCTGATCCGGCATTCCGAGAGGCATGCCAAGCGCATCGGGAGCGGCGATTCGATGCGGCGCTTAACGGATATCAATCTATCCTCGATGTTCGTCCGGAATGCGCCTTCACCAAGTTTTGCTTTTGCGTAGCGCAGGCCGTCAAAGATGATGGAGTCACAAAGCTCCTCCCAGTTGCAGAAGCTGTGGATGCTATTGGCGACGAGCTTGAACGTTATCTTGCCCTTCCCTTCCTATCGTTTTTGCGTTGGCCGACTCTGCTCAACGAGCTCGGAAAAGCGCTCATTGATTTTGGAGCCGCGTCTGCTGGACGGCGTCTCTTGATTGCAGCCGTAAACTGTCAGGCAACCAGCGGCTTCACCCTAGAACAGGCGGGTCAAGCCTTTAATGGCAGCATCTGGACAGTCATGGCCAACGAAGGATCGCTCGACCAAGTCTTCGACGCGAACTCTCCCTTAAAGCCCCGAAGCGCCGATGACTTCTACAAAATTGGGGCTCAATACTTCCGCATGAGAGACTTCGAGAAGGCCACACATGCCTTCCAAGCGATGGCTGGCTACGATGCACGGACGGCGTCCATTTATCGCCCCTCAACAATTGTTGGTGATGCTTCACCAGAACTTCGTCCGGATCAACGCGCCGCCATCACAGAGCTTCTTGATCGGCATGCAGAAGCGGATACCAAGGGTTTATTGCCAACACCAATCCAAACCCAGCGGCTTGGAAGTACACCAGACTCCTCGATACCATTGAATCAGGTCACCATGCTGACGGTTTTCACAAGATGGGTGACCTGCACGCCCAACAGCCTTTCTGGTTATCTTGCCGAGCTGTTTCATGGGACGGCAACCCGCATTGGCATTCAATCACATTTCTTCGGGGGCGATCCGATCATTTATAATGGTGTCGGCCATTACAAACCGGCAGAGATGCGAGAATGTCTCGACAAGCTCGCCGATACCTATCGCACCCTCATGCCCGATATCTTCTTCTTTGATGCGAGTTACCCCCCCGGGCCCAATACAATTGGTCATGAGTTTCTCTTCAACGTCATCGATCGCAAAAGGACAAAAGTCGTTGCAATGGTTGGTGATGCCTGGTGGGGATTTAGTTCTCACTGGGAGGCGCTGGTTGATCTTGTGTTGACGTTTGACCCACTCATCACCAACGACGCTCTCTTGAAGTCTCCATATCCGGAACGCATTCTCCCAATCTTCCATCCGATTGATGAACAGCGTTTTTATGACTTGCCACCTGGTGCCGACATTGACCCGCATGCGCTCTTCGTCGGGTCGATTTCCAACACGCCCGCGATGCTGCGCATGCCCTGGATTGCTGCCCTTGGTTCGGCCAAGGCCCCCATCGCCATTCATGATGGCGATCGTCAGGCGACAACAGCGCTCAGCCATGAGGCCTATGCCACGGCAATGCGCAAAGCAGCAATGACCTACAGCTTAAGCAGTCGGAACCGGAACCGGTCAACGATTATCGGTCGCCAGTGGGAGGCCGTCCAAAGCGGAACATTACTCCTGGAAGAGGGTGGATCACCCCTTAACGAATACTTCATGCCCTTTCGGCACTACATTCCCTTCGACAACCTTTCCGAGGCATTAGCCTACACCCACTACTTTTTGGAGAATCGCGAAGCCCGCGACGCCGTCGCTAGCCGTGGAGCAACCTTTAGACGCCGGCACTATAACACGAGGCGCTTTTGGGACTTGGTCGTCTCCTCGGCCCTTTGCCCGGTGACCACAGCTCTTAGGAAGTCCGCGTAGCTTTCTTGTGGTTCATGCTGCGTGATTCGCTAGGGAAGCATGTCTTGTTGAAACCGCATTCGCAGGACATGACTAGGCTGCAAACCAGCAAGCAGAACTGCCACAACTTGTTTCGGCACGAGCGCCAGGCCCCTGGCCCGACAACTCTTTTTGGATCGCTTGAAGTTTGTTCTTAGGCATTGGATCGGTTCTTCCAAACGCACGACATTTGAGCACTGCCAAGGATGGATGAAGCAGGAAGTGCATCCTTGTGACGTGGATGAGCTCTAGAGTTCTATGCCAACCGTCATCTTGGCACGAAACGAAACAGGACCGTCTTTTGCTAATGTGTACCAAGCCCTTACACCGCAAAGTGCAGTATTCTCGACCTCAGTCTAGTGATCCCGAGCGCGGTTTTTAGGCTCATGCTTCTCTATAGCCTTAAATATCGCACGCCTCACAATTCCCACTATGCTAGAGGCTGGTCAAGGCACTATTCTTGCCACGGATACAAGGTATGCGATCAGTAGGCTCGCCCAACGAGACTCAATTATCGACGAATGCTGTTCTTCGATTTCTTAAGACATGGAGCCGGCGTGAATTCGATCCGAGGGAATCTATGTCAGCAACCTCGTTCCTGATGCAACAATCAGTTCCCCACGAATCCGAACCATCTCAGCTCTGCGCAAGCCTGCTGAAGATTTGTGCAACCAATGATCATCGCCGTTGAGTCGTAACGCAATGCCCGTCAGCATCGATCTATCTGATAGCCTTTCATGCCACTTCGGGTGTTTGACAAGATTGGGTCTCCAATGATCGATTTGATTAGACATATGGTCGATGGCGGTCCCAAAACTGTCGGCCCGTTTCACCACGCTGTGACGGCTGGTGATTTTCATTTCATTACCGGCCAAATGCCAACGATACCCGACGATCCAACCAAACTGGCGGGCGGCGACATCGAAGCACAGACTCATCGGGTGATGCAAAACCTGGGACTTGTGCTCAAGGGCCTCGACAGCGGATTTGAACGCGTCGTTTTTGCTCGAGTCTATCTTGTCAACTTCCAAGATTTCGAACGAATGAATGCGGTCTATGAGAGCTACTTCGCAGAGGGCCAGTTGCCGGCACGCACCTGCATTGGTGTTACTGGCCTAGCTGTTGGTGCTTTAGTCGAGATCGATCTGATCGCCGCCCGTTGAGCGCTTCCCAGCGACGGCCTCAAATGGGGAGACGCACCAATATGCCAGCATTGACGATGACCGTAACGGCGCCCGTGGCATCGTCGGGGACGTTGAGGCCACCAATGACGGTTTTGACCGATACACTGCCGTAAGGAAGTGTTGCCGCAACCTCTGCTGCATTGATCTTATCAGGCTCTTGAGCGGCAAGGGTCAATTCGATTTGCATGTTGTTCGGGTCGATCTCGAGGGTCCGGAAGAGCACAAGCGATGAATGATGCAGTGCGTCCTGGACAGCTCTTTTGGCAGCTTTGGTGTAATCACCACCATGCAGATCGTTGCCTGTACCCATTTCAAGGATGAGCCGCTTAACTGCCGCAGGTGTCATGATTCATCTCCCCCTGTCGCCAAGTCGAGCGAAACAATCACGGCCGCATTTACCAGTACCGTCCGGTCGCTGCCGACATCTTTCGGGATCTCCATCCCCCCTTGAGTGGCAATGACAACAACCGATCCATAGGGGAATGTCGCTGCCACGGCCGCTTTATCGATCTGATCAGGCACGCCGGCACCAATATGCACCTCGATGTGCATCCCATCCCGCGGCACACCAAACGCATCGGCGACGGTCAGAGAATTGTGCCAAAGTGCGTCTTTGACAGCGCGGATGGCTGCTTTGGTGTAGTCGGCTCCACCGAGATCCGTGCCCATGCCAAACTCGACCACCACACGCTTTAGAGCCATCGTTCATTCCCGTAACTGTTCTCGAGCAGGCTATTGCCAATCGGCTGCCTTTAAGGCGCCAGAACGTTCTTCTGATAGGCACCAGGCTCCAGGACTGCTTCATGTGCCTTCGCTGCATCGGCCAACGACATCCTTCGGCCGTTGATCGGACGAAGAGTTGGCCGGGCAAGCCCCCCGACGAGATCCTTCATGATGGCTTCCATTTCTGACACTGCTCCATTCAAGAGTGCGAGTCCAAGAAGGCCCAGTTCTTTCATCACAGGCATCCGCGGATTGATCGTAATCTCCCCTCCATTGCCGATGATGTCATCCCAATATCGCCTCTCCGCTAGCTGGCATCGAAGTCCAAGACCAGGGTCTTAGAGGTCGGACGGGTTTGACAGGCGAGCGTATAGCCAGCCTTGAGTTCCCAGGGCTCTAGCGAGTAGTTCTGGATCATCTCACTGGTGCCATCGACAATCTTGCAGCGGCAAGTACAGCACATGCCCGCCGTGCAACTGTAAGGTAGTTCAAGACCAGCCCGGCGAGCCGCGGCGAGGACCGTCTCGCCGGTCTGATCCAACGGAAAACGGCGCCTCGTTCCATCCAAAATGACCTCGACAACAACACCCTCGGCCGCTGCCTCGGACGCCGCCGGGGAGGCACTGGCAACCGGCGGTGGACCGCCCGGAGGCGTAAACAGTTCAAAGTGAATCTTGTCTGGCGCTGCGCCGAGATCCCGCATGACGGACGACGCTTCTTCCATCATTGGTTGTGGCCCACAAATATAGATACCATCATGACGATCGGGATGGATGATGCCAGCTCGTGTAAAGGCGCTTAACTTTTGCCGATCGAGCCTTCCATTCAATAGCTCGACCTCTTGTTGCTCCTCATCGAGAATGTGGGAAAGCGAGAAGCGGGTAAGATATCTATCCTTAAGCGCATCCAACTTGTCCCGGAACATAATGCTGTCACTCGTGCGATTGGCATAGAGAAGTGTAACGCGACTTTTGGATTCACCAGCAAGGACCGATCGCGCGATCGACATCATTGGTGTGATACCGGAGCCTGCGGCGAGCAGGAGATAGTCATGCACACCACCAATCGGTGCAAGAAAGCGGCCTTGAGGGGTCATAACATCAAGAACATCACCAACGTCCAGTGTTCTCGCAAAGGCGGAAAAACTGCCGCCCGCGATGCAACGTACACCGACAGAAAGGCCATCATCTTCAGGCGTCGAGCAAATCGAATAGGATCGCCGGAGATCCTCACAAGCTCGATCAATGCGAATGGTGACGTATTGACCCGGCACGAAGGCATAAGCATCCCGCAAATCTGGCGGGACGGTAAACGTTATACAGCGCGCGTCAGCCGTCTCTTCACGGACAGCGGCAATCGTTAGTGGGTGAAAGCGAGGAGCGACCACGAGCGACTCTCAAAAGCACTTGAAATAGTCAAATGGTTCGGCGCAAGCGAGGCAACGATACTGGGCCTTACACGGCGTTGAACCAAAGTTTGATAGTCTTTCCGTACGCTTTGACGCACAGCGCGGACAGGGGACGACGGTCTCCGCGAACAACCCGCAGTCACTGCTCTTTGACACAGGGGGCGCAATGCCGAACGCGCGGAGCTTGTTCCGTCCCTCATCTGTAATCCAATCCGTTGTCCAAGCTGGCGTCAGAACGCGCTCCATGCGGACATCATAACCCTCTTCTCGAAGTGCCGTTTCAATCGCCAGCTCGATCGCCAGCACGGCAGGACATCCGGCGTAAGTGGGCGTGACTTTCGCGACGACGACGTCACCCTCCATTTCAATCGATCGCAATATGCCGAGATCAGCAACTGTGACGCAAGGCAGCTCAGGATCCAACACTTCGGCGGCGACAGACCAAGCGCGCTGGGCTCTATCGTCCAGCTCGACTGGAGCGATCACCATGTAAGCCCTGGGTAGGTGCGCTGCATGTATTGGAGCTCCGCAAGTAGAAAACCGAACTCCTCGCCATGCCTTCCTGCGCGCCCCCCCATGAGAGGAAACCTGACGTCCGGGGTCTCCAATAAGGCCTCGCGGAATACCTCCCCAATGACCCAATCCCATGAGGGTCGCATTTCAGCACGGTCCGGCATCAACGACGGTTCGACGCCCTTATCCGGTTCTTCAAACAGTTCTTGCGTATAGGGGTGAAGCGCCTGAACAGCCGCCTGCATACGTGAAGCACTCTCCTCCGTACCATCACCGAGGCGGATAACCCACTCACTGGCATGCCTCACGTGATAAGCGACTTCCTTAACAGCCTTACCAGCGATCGCTGCCAGCCGCTCATCTCTTGAGCTCATCGTGGCCTGCCAATAGCGCTCCATAAAGGCCGTGAAATAAAGTTGGCGCAACATGGTGTGGGCAAAATCGCCGTTTGGACGCTCGACCAAAAGACAGTTGCGATACTCACGATCGGTGCGCATGTAGGCAATGTGGTCTTCAGTTCGTCCCTTATCTTCGAGTTCTGCGGCATAGCTGTAGAGTGCCCGGGCTTGCCCTAACATATCCAAAGCCATATTGGGCATAGCGAGGTCTTCCTCCAGCATCGGCGCATGTCCACACCATTCGCTAAGACGGTGACCAAGCACGAGATGATCATCCCCTATCGCAATCAGCTCGCCAAAGAGAGCCTCGGCATAAGAGGACGCGTCAGCACCCACTATATGTTCTCCACCTCGTCGGGAATTTCATAAAATGTCGGATGCCGATAGACCTTGCTAGCCGTCGGCTCGAAAGTCTCCCCTGCAGCTTCTGGATCTGAGGCTGTAATCGCATGGGAGGGCACAACCCAGATCGACGTCCCTTCACCTCGCCTCGTGTAGACATCGCGCGCCGCTTGAAGTGCGAGCTCTTCATCGGCTGCGTGTAACGAACCCACATGTTTGTGACTCAGACCGTTTCGAGGGCGAATAAAGACCTCCCAGAGCGGTGTTAAAACCTCTTGCTCGCTCATTCTGCCGCCACCGCCTCAGCGGCACGTCGGGCCGCCCGTTTCTTCGCATGGGCTAGCGCTGCTTCACGCACCCAAGCGCCCTCCTCCCATGCTTTCCTGCGCGCCGCAATCCGATCTCTGTTCATCTGGCCGCCCCCTTTTACAACACGCCAGAACTCGTCCCAATCGATCGTTCCGAAGTCATAGCCTTTCTTCTCTGCATTCCATCTGAGGGCCGGGTCGGGCATCGCAAGGCCAATGAAGTCCGCTTGTGGTACGGTCGCATCCACAAACTTTTGACGCAGTTCATCATTGGTGAAGCGCTTTATCTTCCACGTCATCGATTGATCAGAATGCTGGCTTTCGCTGTCTGATGGGCCGAACATCATGAGAGACGGCCACCACCAGCGATCCAGCGCATCCTGAGCCAATGATTTCTGCTGGGCAGACCCGTTGGCCAACGTCATCATGATCTCGTATCCTTGACGCTGATGGAAGCTCTCTTCTTTGCAGATACGGATCATGGCTCGTGCATAAGGGCCATATGAACAGCGACACAGCGGAATTTGGTTCATAATCGCCGCCCCGTCTACCAACCAGCCAATGGCGCCAATGTCTGCCCAGGTCGGAGTCGGATAATTGAAGATGGAGGAATACTTAGCCCTACCTGCCAGCAAATCCTCTGTCATTTCCTCACGCGAGACACCAAGCGTTTCAGCAGCACTGTAGAGGTAAAGGCCATGGCCTCCTTCGTCCTGTACCTTGGCGAGCAGCGCCGCCTTACGCCGCAAGGTTGGGGCGCGGGTAATCCAATTACCTTCCGGCAACATGCCGACGATCTCTGAGTGGGCATGTTGGCTGATCTGTCGAATCAGGGTTTTCCGGTAACCCGACGGCATAGGGTCATTGGGCTCGATCTTCTGCTCAGCATCGATACGCGCTTGAAACGCCTCGAGAAACGCTGGCGTTTCGTCCGTTTCGCCATCTGCGTTGATCAATCCTTGCGCATACATAGCGCTGATCTCCCGTCAACTCGGCCTTATCTAGCTTCGCAAATCAGGCTGACCAGGGCAAGAAGTGGTCGCCGCAACCAAACCACATGACCATGGCCGAGACGCAAAGTGGTCCTAGTTCAATAGATGGAATGTTTCGTCCGAACTTAAACATCCCGACGACGCCTGACATTCGAAGGGTCAAGCCCATGCGTGCGACGCCGCCGGAACAATCTAGCTCGATAGGCACTACACACTGTTCAGACAAGCTGCTCATTCGGCCTTCAAACCCCTCAGATATCGAGGATTTTTATGAACTCGCTCGTCTCGCAGGTGCTGGGTTTACAAGTCTGCCGGCCAACGAAGCGCTGCTCGCAGATCGACTCCTTTCGTCAGATCGCGCATTTGCCGGTGGCCCAGGGGTGTTCATGCTGGCTTTGGAGGATACCGAAAAACGGCGAATTGTTGGTTGCGCGGCCATCAAGCCGGGTGGATCAGCCCGCAAAGATTTTTTGAACTTTCAGATCAATGGGGACCACTCCAACCTGACGCCAACAGCGCGCTATGCTGATCTGACCGAAGTTGGCTCGCTTCTATTGCATCCTGAGTATCGGAGTGGTGGCATTGGCCCTTGGCTTTCACGAAGTCGCTATCTTCTCATAGCTTCCGATCTTGAACGATTCGGTCCTCAGATTTTTTCCGAACTTCGCGGTGTGGTTGATGAAGATGATTGCTCTCCGTTTTATGAGTCGGTCTGCGCGCCCCATTTCGGCTGCTCCTTCGCGGAGGCCGATGCACTTTCGGCCCACGGACGCCAGGCCGAACTAAATGCGCTCTTGCCGACCCAACCCATTGTTATTGACGATTTAACGGCAAGTGCGCGCCAGACCATGGCGCAACCGCATCATGCCGGTCGCCGAGCTCTCGAGTTTCTCCAGGCCGACGGATTTCGCTTCGAGGGGGTGATCGACCTGCTTGACGGTGGCCCGGCGGTTGTCGCTCCAACCAGCCGCATAAGGACTATCCGCGAGAGCTTTGAGGCTCCACTTCAATCTGCTGTTGCCGATCAAGAATTTGGGTGCAATGCCTATGTTGCGATCGGGCGCGGTCCCAGATTTCGATGCTTACGAGCGGACGTATCCATCGGAGCCGACAGGATCGTCCGAGGCTCCTTTGCCACGGGTCTCGATGTTATCAGCGAGGATCCGATGATCGGGCGGGTACGGCTCGTTAACGACACGAGAGCGATTGGCCCAAGCCTAAAACCACCGATCTCCGCTCTGACGAGCAGCAGCAGTATTGATACGATGGGCGATCAACAGGATCCATAAGAAGGGCCGATGAGGTCCCAACTTAGGTTACCGGTATCATAACCTGTTTACGGAAGGCTGGTCGCTCTTGGAGCCGATCATACCATGCCTCGATGGCAGGGAGCGATGGCCGTTTGATCGGTAGGTTCATATATCGATAAAACGCGCAACCCAGAGGCACATCGCCCATGGTTAGTCGATCCCCGAGGACGTAGGTCCGCTTTTGCAGATGGGCTTCAAAGAGCTGCCAAGTCTCACCAAGATCTCCTGTCGCCTTCACAATCGCCGGCATGTCGCGATCTACCTCTGGTGTTCTGATCAATCCCCAGAAACAGATATGAAGAAAGGGCAAGACGGTTGTGATCTTCCAATCCATCCAACGATCGGCAACTGAACGCCTCGCTGGGTCGAGTGGCCAAAGAGTTCCTTCGCCGTAGGTGGCGGCGAGATAGCGAACACAAGCGTGAGATTCCCATATGGTGGCGACACCATCCCGTAGGACCGGAATCCTCTTGTTTGGATTCATCGCACCAAATTGGTCGGTGTTCAGACCGCCGAATTGTCCACCAACATCAATGCGTTCGTGCTCAAGACCGAGTTCCGCCACGGTCCACATGACCTTTTGCACATTGATCGAGTTTGGCCGCCCCCAAATGGTCAACATCGTTAAGGCCCTCTTTGAAAGTTACCCGTGGGTCAGATCCCCTTGGGCATCAACTCGCCTTCTGGGTCTGCCATGTCGCTTAGCATCTCGAAATCCCTTATGCGTACCGTCCGCCCACGCCGCTCGATCACGCCGGTATTCACGAGTTGCCCGAGCGCACGCGCTACAGTCTCACGCGTCGCACCAACTTTGCTTGCAAGCTCGTGTTGAGTCGGCATTGCATCAATCACCGCTTCACTGCCATCAGCTTCTTGCTCACAAAGTCGAATCAACTCACGATAGATCCGCTGCACGGCACTTACCGTACTAAGCTCAGCAATACGCTCATTCGTGATGCGAATGATGCCGGTTAAATGCCGGAGTAGTTTTGCGGCGATCTCAGGATGCGCTTCGTAAAGCTGCCGAAAGCGTTCCGCTGGTAGCGACGCGATAGAACAAGGCTTAAGTGCAACAACTGACGCAGATCGCGTCTCACCATCGATCGCTGCGATTTCGCCGACATGTTTGCCCGCATCAAAAACAGCAAATGCAGTTTCTCGTCCACTTGCTGAATAATTCACGACACGCACTTGCCCCTCAATGATGAAGAGCACGTCATTCGAGTCGCTCTCCCGATCGAAAATCTGCTCGCCGGCCCCGTAACGTCGCCAGCTGCAGCTCTCAACAACTCTGGAGCGTTCTTGTTCGCTCAACGACTGCAAAAGTCCGATGCCGTCGAGCGACCTCCCCTCGCCGCCGGTCACTACCCCTCTCCCCAATGTCGTGCGATTGAGCGAAAGCTTAGCGCATCAACTCGGGAAGAACCATCGAGTGATTCACGTTCAAACGTCAGTTTTTCCCACATTTAACGTAGTTTGAACTCTATGCTACGCAGCTTCGTTCGAGAAGCTGTCCTCTTTTCTCCGCCGTAGCACTTAGGAGGTGCTATCTGAGACCTCTAACCAGAATCCGCGCGGTTTGGTCAAACGCTGATACAGCGACTGGTTGACCTCATAAGCCCAGGATGACGCCGTATTGTTGATCACCTCGACACGCTGAAGCGTCTGATCTGCGGCCGCTGCATCGTCTGGAAGATCCCCCGAGACTGCTGTCACCGTCACCCAAGGTTTGTCGTCAATCAACGCGATCTGCATGGTTAGCTCGAGGCCATCGAATGTCCAAACTTTGATCACGTGACGTTCATCGGGCCAAATGACATCATTCGCCAATTTGACAGAGGCTAGCCGAACTGACGTCATCGCGCTTGCAAGTTCAGAGAGATTGGCGCCTTCCTTGAGAACCTCGCCATCAGCTAGATTATCGATAATCAGATCATCATTGGCACTGCTTCGAGAAACGCTATAGCTTTCTACGCCGGCAAGAGCGACTTCGACCTTTGCCACCTCGCTGCGATCTATCTCAACGACGATTTGATCCAGCCAAGCTTCAACCGCAGGATCAAGATCGAACCCTCCAGAGGCGAGCCAACTTTGATCTTCGCCGGGCCGCCGGATATAGGTGCCGGAGTTCGCATTGCCCGTGAGCCTGAAGAGGCGTTTGCCCATAAGCGCTTCAGCGAGAACATTGCCAGATGCGTCCTCAAGACGGATCAGTCTCGAATTGGACTCGCCCGTCACATCCTCTACCTCGAGCCTCGAAAAACGCTCGGCATTCGCTGTCTTCGCTTCTATCAGGCGCATATCATTGAGTTGGCGCACAAGTTGATTGATTTTGTCATTAGCCGCCGGATAGTCGAATGCTTCAGGTGTCGTCCAGGTTCCAGGCGACGTGCGATTCAGCGTAATTGTACCATCCTTCGTCTGGATGGTTACCTTCATGACGGCATCTGGTTTAGCCCGAAGTTCCGGGAAGGCTGGCTCGTCGATATAGGCGACTGGTCCCGTCGACGGCTGCATCAAAACGGAGGTCGTAGCGCCTAACGTTGTGACAAGCGTAAGTCCTGCGAGCGCGAGGAAGGCCTTGGGCGTCATATCATCAACTCCTTCAAAACCTATTCACTCGGACGCGCTGCGAATCGCAACGCCCGCATTTGACGGAACAGAGCAAGGCCAATCGCGATCAGCGCAATGATCAAAGGTACGGCCCATATGTTCAGGAACTTGAGCCTTGCATCAAGGGCTTCAACATCCTGGCGGAGCGAACGCTGTACACCTCGAAGCTCCTGACGAAGACCAATCATCTCAGCGCGGAAGTTTTCGATTTCGGTTTGCTGCTCGGCGGTCAGAATAACTCCCGATTGTTGTTCTTCCTCCTGCAGCTTTTGAATGTTCTGCTCAGTTTCATCGATCTGGGCCAACAGTTCCTGCTCTTTGGCGCGATACTTAAACTCGGCTTCCTGCGCCATCTCTTCAATCACGGTGAACGGGCGCACACTCAGACCGCGGCCACGTAAGCTGATCAGATTCTCGCTGCCAGAAAGCAACTCGAGAACATTGACTGCAAAATCGGCGTTATTGGCGATCGGAAGCGTGACCCTTTGACCCAAGAGATCTTGCTGACGCACCCAATTCTGATCGTGCAACATGTCAGCATCAGCGATCAACACAAGGCTGAGCGGAGTTTGGGCTTCAGCAAGATGCTTCCCTGCAAGACCCTCATCCGCACCTTCAGGAGGGCCGTCTGGGAAGGCTGATTTGACGGGACCAGTGATCTTGGCGGCAAGGGTATAGGTGATGCCACTGGGTTCGAATTCGGCGATAAGTTTCGCTGGATCTGGCGCGACGCGAAGGGGCTCCGCATCGATCTCCATGGCTTGATTGCTCGAGATCAAAAGCGGTTCGATTGTCGTCTCAGCGCCATCGCGTGCGCGAATTGAACCGGCGCTGTTTAAGGTCACTCGCTCGAGAGACGCCGTAACAACGTCGCCATCGGCAAAATATTGCTCACCGAGACCCAGCCAGGGCAGATACTGCACAACCGCTTGCCGTCCATTCACCCGCGCACCGACTTGCTGAGCCGTCACGGCATCGGCGATCACACGGTTGTCCGCCATCTCAATACCCCAGGCGGCGAAGAGTGGATCAAGCGCCTGAATAGCACTCCCACCACCTTGTTGGCCAAATTGTGCTCCTTGATTGATCATGCTCTCTGCGAGGGGGTCGACCATGGCGAAAATACGACCACCATTCATCACAAACTGATCAATAGCATAGAGACTAGGTTCATCGAGATTCTGCGGTTGCGCTAACATCAAGACGTCGACTTCATTGGGAATGGCCTGATGATTGCCACCGAGAAAGCGCATATCGAAGAATTGGAACATGGCTTCAAGGACCAACCAGGGTTGACCTTGATTAAATTGTGATCCCATCAATGGCAAATCGCCAAGAACGCCGACGACCGGTTTATCGGGATTGCCAAGGTCGTAGACCATACGGGTCAGGTCATATTCGAGAAAGTCTGCGCGCTCGGGGGCTAGATAAGAAAGCGCCTCCGTATCGTCAGTAGTGTTGCGACCCGATATGCCAAAATAGGCGAGGTCTCCACTGTTGGACACGGGAAGCCCGCGCACGCCTTCGGCTACGGCCAGATCTTCTTCTTGCGAGAAGGGTTCAGGGTCAAGACGCTCGATCCGGATTTTACCACCTGATAGCCGTCGATACTCGTCAAGCAGTTCGTCAACCCGGCCAGCGTGGGTAGAAAAATACGCGCCAACATCATCAAGACTGTCGCTGTAGTAGAAGCGAAGATCAATCGGCTCCTCCATGCCAGCGAGCATATCTTTCGTGCCAGAAGAGAGCGTGTAAACGCCTTCAGACGTTAAGTCGAGTCGGATCGACGTAAAGACGTTTCGCGCCAACAAGTTCAGCGAAAAGAAGAAAACGATTGCGAGCCCAATACCGATCCACGTGAGACGGCCGCGATCGAGGCTATTGAGGAGACCCAAGACTCAAGCTCCCTTTTTTAAGTCGACCACAGCGACATTGATGAACAGGCTGATCGCGATCAGCGACGAGAACAAGATGAGATGACGCAGATCGATCACACCTGAAACGATGGCATTGAAAGAGGTCAGCAGGCTGAGATTGGAGACCGTGTCCACGACTGCATCCGACGCCCAACTGGAAAATATCGCCTGAACGATCTCGACCCCACTCATAAGAAAAAGAAAACACACGGCGGCCGCCAGAACGAAAGCAATTACCTGATTCTTCGTAAGCGCAGAGATCGCCGTCGAGATCGCAAGCATGCCGCCTGCCAGTAGCCAGCTTCCGATATAACCTGCAACAATCACACCATTATCGGGATCGCCAAGGTAGTTAACCGTGAGCCACATCGGGAACGTAAACAAAAGGGCGATCCCGATGAACAGCCATGCCGCTAGAAACTTTCCGACAACCGCTTCGGTGGTGGTCACTGGCAACGTCGTTAAAAATTCGATGGTGCCGGTCCGTCGCTCTTCTGCCCAGAGACGCATGCCGATCGCTGGCACCAAGAAGAGATAGAGCCATGGATGCCAATTGAAAAACGTATTCAGATCTGCTCGGCCGCGATCGAGCCACCCACCCAAATAAAACGTCATGCTGCCGCAAAGAGCGAGGAAGATCACGATGAACACATAGGCGAGCGGCGAGCTGAAATAGCCGCTGAGTTCGCGCCTGATGATCGTCAGGATCGAGTTCATGGCCCAATCTCCCTCAGGCAGCTCTAGTGAGTTCACGGAATACATCATCAAGTCGGCCGCGTTCTAGGAATAACTCCTCTAAAGCCACGCCGCCCTGGGTTACTTGATGCCGCACCTGATCAATGATGTTGGCGCCGTCTTTCGGCAGCACAATCAGATGGACTTGGCTCTCGCCGACATCGACTTGCCTGAGACCGGCGACGCTCTCCATGCCCTCAAGCACAACTTTTGCCGGCTCGAGAAAATCGCGCTTCATGCGGAGGGCCACGGCGTTATGGAGCTTTGACTTCGCCAGCAGCTCGGCGGGTTTCGCGTCCGCCACGATTTTGCCGCGCGCAATGACAATAGCGCGAGAACAGATCGCGTCGACCTCCTCCAAAATGTGGGTCGAAATGATAATCGCTTTGTCCTTGGCAAGCTCACTCAAAAGCGTTCGCACCTGATGCTTCTGGTTGGGATCCAAGCCATCTGTTGGTTCATCCAAAATCAGGACATCCGGATCGTGCAGAAGCGTTGTCGCAAGACCGACCCGACGTTTGAAGCCCTTGGACAGCGTCTCGATCGGCTGATTGAGAACCGTGTCTAGTTCAAGCCGCTCGGCCACATGGCCAATCCGATGGGCTTTGTCGTCGCCCTTGATCTTGCGAATGTCGGCGACGAACGACAGCAGGCTGGCGGGTGTCATATCACCATAAGCAGGTGCACCCTCGGGCAGATAACCGAGACGTCTCCGGATCTCGACTGGTTTTGACGCGACATCGAAACCGCACACCTCTATACGACCGCTGCTCGGTGTCAGATATCCCGCAACCATCCGCATGGTCGTCGATTTTCCGGCGCCATTCGGCCCTAGAAAGCCGAGCACTTCGCCTCGACCGACGCGGAAATCGACGCCATCGACAGCCTTGATGGTCCCGAAGGTCTTGGAAAGTCTCTTGATGTCCAGCAGGGTATCCATGCCGAACCTATCTCCCTCTTTCTTTGACAACCTATTGTGTGCGGCTTGCTTCGACCGATCGACAGGCTGTGCCCCTCGATGTCGTAAAGCTAAGGCTAGACCATTTCTCGAGAGGGGCTTGTACGATTGGCGAACTGATTTGGGCCTGGATTTAAGCGATTAATGAAAACTGTCAAGTAGGTGATCTTGGCGAACGGCGTTGGGCGCCGACAAGAAATTCCCGATTACCCTTGGGGCCCAAAATGGGACTTGGCGTGATACCGCGGATGGTCCAATCCAGATCAACCGAAAGCCATGTCTCAATCTCTGAACAAACGCGCCTATGAAGGTCTTCATCTCGCACCACACCGCCCTTGCCGACTTCACCCTTCCCCACTTCAAATTGCGGTTTAATAAGGGCGACAAGCCATCCATCGGGCCGAACCATAGCAAGGCTGGCTGGCAGCACCAGCCGCAATGAGATGAAACTCGCATCACAGACGACTATATCTACCGGCGTTGGCACGTGATGATGCGCGAGATGCCGGGCATTGGTTTTTTCTAGCACCATGACCCGTGGATCGTTTCTTAGGCGCCAATCCAACTGTCCGTGACCAACGTCGACGGCATAAACGCGCAATGCGCCTCGCTGCAACAGAACGTCAGTAAAACCTCCGGTCGATGCACCAACGTCGATCGCTATCATACCGGAAGGGTCTAAATTGAGATAATCAAGGCCATGAGCGAGTTTAAGTCCCCCACGAGACACATATGGAAGTGACCGGCCGCGCAGCTCAAGGGGGACGTCACCGGCCATCAGCTGACCAGGTTTGTCGATCCGACGCTCTCCCGAAAATACGGAACCACCTAGGATCAGCGCCTGTGCCTTGTTTCGGCTATCCGCAAGTCCGCGTTCGACCAAGAGCTGATCAGCCCTCACTTTTGCCATGTCATTGCCGAATCCAATCCGGTCGCATTCCTAGGCACGGGCTTTGGCATCCGTTTCGGCCTTGGCGTTGGGCTTCAGGATGACCCGAGCCAGCGCTGCGATATGTTGGGCATTGAGGCCAGCCTCGTCATACATGCCAGCAGGTGTACCGTGATCGATGAAGCTGTCCGGCAGAGTCATCGACCGCAAGCGGAGACGCCCACTATCAAGCAGACCAGCATCCAGCATGAACTGTTGGACCTGTGAACCGAAACCACCGATTGACCCTTCTTCAATGGTCACGAGAAGGTCGTGTTCAGACGCCAATTTTCGAATGAGTTCCTCGTCCAAAGGCTTCGCAAAGCGTGCATCGGCCACCGTAGTTGGCAAACCGCAGGCGGTCAGCTCCTCCGCAGCTTTCAAGCATTCTTGCAGCCGTGCACCAAAAGACAAGAGCGCGATGGGCCCACTACTCTCCTGAACAATGCGCCCTTTGCCGATCTCAAGCACCGTGCCGCGCTCAGGGAGATCGACGCCAACTCCTTCGCCCCTCGGGTATCTTAGGGCCGAGGGACGATCGTCTAAGGCAACCTGCGTCGCCACCATATGCATCAGCTCCGCCTCGTCAGCAGCAGCCATCACCACGAAGCCGGGTAGACAACCCAGGTAGGCGACATCAAAGGCGCCGGCATGGGTTGGTCCATCGGCCCCGACCAAACCTGCACGGTCGAGCACAAATCGCACGGGCAACTTCTGAATGGCGACATCATGAACGACTTGATCGTAGCCCCGTTGCAGGAAAGTGGAGTAGATCGCACAAAACGGCTTATAGCCCTCGCAGGCAAGTCCCGCGGCAAAGGTCACGCCATGCTGCTCAGCGATGCCTACATCAAATGATCGGTCAGGATGGGCCTTGATGAACGCATCGACGCCGGTGCCGGACGGCATCGCCGCGGTTATCGCGACAATCAACGGATCATGTTCCGCTTCTGCTAGGAGCCCCTTGGCAAATACTGAAGTGTATGCCGGCGCGTTACCTTTTTTCTTAAACTGCGTTCCTGTAGCCGTGTCGAACTTGACCACGCCGTGATACTTGTCTGCAGACTTCTCGGCGGGAGGATAGCCAGCGCCTTTCCTCGTTCGTACATGGATCAGGACAGGACCTGAATCTTTGTGGTCGCGAATATTCTTCAAGACGGGAACGAGATGGTCGAGATTGTGACCATCAAGAGGACCGACATAGTAAAAGCCCAACTCTTCGAAGAGTGTTCCGCCCGTCACCATGCCGCGGGCATACTCCTCAGCTCGCTCCGCTGCTGTCCGAAGCGGTGGCGGCATGAAATTAGCAAACTGCTTGGCAACATCGCGAAAACTTCGGTAACCCTCCGAAGAAATCGCCCGGGAGAGATAGTTCGACATGGCGCCCACCGGAGGGGCAATCGACATATTGTTGTCATTCAAGATGACGATGAGACGCTTACCCATGTCGCCAGCATTGTTCATGGCTTCATAGGCCATACCGGCACTCATGGCACCATCACCGATCACGGCAATGACGTCGAAGTCGTCGCCGGCCAAATCCCGTGCCGTCGCCATCCCAAGACCAGCGGAAATTGACGTGGAGCTGTGCGCAGCGCCAAAGGGATCGTAATCGCTCTCGGTGCGCTTCGTGAAGCCTGACAATCCACCAGGCTGCCGCAATGTCCTAATGCGATCTCGCCTCCCTGTAAGGATCTTGTGCGGATAGCACTGATGGCCGACGTCCCACAGGACTTTGTCTGATGGCGTGTCGAACACATAGTGTAGAGCAACCGTAAGCTCGACTACGCCAAGCCCAGCCCCCAGGTGACCACCGGTCACCGATACAGCATCGATGGTCTCTGCACGAAGCTCGTCGGCGAGTTGCCGCAGACTAGCCTCGGGCAATCGACGGAGATCAATGGGTTCCTTCACGGTATCGAGGAGCGGGGTCTCAATCATGCGCATCCCTTCATCGCTGTCCTTCACCCATCATCGCGCCGCGTTTCTCGCTAATGGGAGCGGTTTATGACGAACGCGAAAAGCTGTCGAAGCGGCCCTGCCGCCGGTCCAAATCGTTGCAAATGGTGTTCAGCACTCGCTTGCAAGCGTAAAAGGCGCGACCTCGCCTCGTCGACACCAAGAAGTGCTACGAGGGTTGCCTTGCCAGCTGCGGCGTCCTGGCCGAGCGCCTTTCCAGCCAAGGCTGGGTCTCCTTCAACATCCAAGAGGTCATCCTTGATCTGAAATGCAAGACCAAGATCATCGGCATAGGCACGCAAAGCATCGCGCTCAGGCGACGAAGCGCCCCCAAGTATGGCTCCGCTTTCGCTGGAGAATTGAAAGAGTGCGCCCGTCTTTAGACGTTGGAGGTGAACAATCTCGTCAAAGCTGAGCATCCTCGCCTCGGCCTCAAGATCAATCATTTGGCCACCGCACATACCAGCAGCCCCCGAAGCATCTGCAAGGAGTCGAAGCAGCTCCACCCTTACACTAGCCTTGGGATGGGTGGCCTCATCAGAGAGGACCTCGAACGCAAGACTTTGGAGGGCATCACCTGCAAGGATAGCCGTCGCC
Organism: Geminicoccaceae bacterium; assembly: GCA_028285265.1. Classification (GTDB taxonomy): domain Bacteria; phylum Pseudomonadota; class Alphaproteobacteria; order Geminicoccales; family Geminicoccaceae; genus JANQPX01. Next base: position 338,413 of record JANQPX010000069.1, on the reverse strand, counting down.
TCATCAAATTGCACATGATTGGACGGGCGGCCGCGTCGGGTTGGTGCATCATCCATCGCCGGCAGATCATCGTGTACGAGAGAATAGCAATGAATGAGCTCGATCGCTGCACCGACCCGTAGAGCACGCTCTGTCGGCACGTTAAAGAGCCGCGCACCCGCAGAAACCAAGAAAGGTCGGAGTCGTTTCCCACCGTTCAGCGAGGCGTAACGCATGGCACCATACAACCTTGCTTGAGCCCCATGCGCCTCAGGCAAAAGACGACTGAAGATAGCCTCGATAGCTTCAGCATTTTGCGCGAGGTCGCGCTCTAGGGCCGTCATCAGGTCAGTCCAATGCCGCCGGCTCGACGCTTACATTTCCGTCTAGGCCGACAGTGATTTTGTCAACACGAAGCTGTGCCTCCTTCAGCTTACTATCACAGTGTGCTTTCAACAGTGTGCCGCGCTCGTAAGCTTGGATTGCTGCGTCTAGGTCTAGCTGACCCCGCTCGAGATCTTGAACGATCTGTTCCAGTTCACCTAGCGCTTGTTCAAAACTCATGTCAGCAGGCAGATGGTGAGTCTCGTCGGCATCAGTATCGGTTTTGTTGGTCACGATTTACTCAATACATTCAAGTGGGCCAGGAAACTGCTGGATAGAGCGGCGAGATCATAACCGCCTTCAAGAACCGAAACTACTCGTCCATTAGAATGTTTCTTAGCGAGCGCCATAAGTTGATCAGTCACCCAGGCAAAGTCTTCCTCGTCCAAGTCGAGTGAAGCAAGGGGGTCCGCGCGATGCGCGTCAAAACCTGCCGAGACCATGATCAACTCGGGCTTAAAGTCATCGATTGCGGAGAGGATGTCACCCTCGACCACATCCCGAAACGCGCGCGAACCCGTTCCCGACGGAAGTGGTCGATTTACGATGTTCCCGATGCCGGTTTCTTCTTTTGCCCCAGTACCGGGAAACAAGGGCCATTGATGGGTCGACAGATACTGGACCCGCGGCTCTCGTTCAAATGCGGCTTGGGTACCGTTGCCGTGATGCACATCAAAATCGTAAATCGCGACCCGTTCCAAACCATGTTCGTTGACGGCCTGCATCGCCCCAACAGCAATACCGTTGAACAAACAAAAACCCATGGCCCGGGCCGGCTCAGCGTGATGGCCAGGAGGCCTAAGAGCACACATGGCATTGTCCGCATCACCCGACATTACCGCATCCACAGCAGCGCAAACGGCTCCGGCCTGGCAGAGTGCCGCTTCGCCGGATGCGGGCGACATGACGGTGTCAGCATCAATCCTGACATACCCCTCATCGGGCACAGCCTTCAGCACAGCCTCGACGAATCCTGCTTGGTGGACACGTGCCAGCTGGTCATGTGTCGCCTCTGGCGCCTCACGGCGGATCACATTGACAAGGCTCTGTTTCTGCTCCTCGCGATCGATAGCACCATAGATCACCTTGGCACGCGCCTGCTGTTCTGGATGCCCAGGCCCGGTGTCATGGGCGAGTGCTGCCGGATGAGTGTAGAGCAAGGTTGTCAACGACTATGCCTCCAAATTCGCACCAGCACTAACACAAGTCGTGGATGCCGTCGCCTGTTCCATCGAACTTGTGAACAAATGCGACCTAGGCCGCCAGCCTTGCAAGTTCGTCAATAAGCCCGCGCACATGCTTCAACCGCTCATCGGGTGACTTCGTAGCGCCAGAAACCACCACATGATGATCAGGTCGTAAGCGAACTTTGTTACTATTTTGCGCAATCCAACCAACGAGACGCTCGGGCTTTGCAAACTGGTTCTCGTGAAAGGCAATCACCGTTCCCTTGGGCCCGGCATCAACTTTAGCAACGCCGGCTTTCCGACATAACTGCTTAATACCAATGAGCTTCAAGAGTTGCTCAGTTTCAGGCGGCAGCTGTCCAAATCGATCGATCAACTCAGCTGCAAAGGCTTCTATGTCATCCGACGCTTCCAGTGAGGCGAGTCGCCGGTAAAGGCCCATTCGCAGATCAAGGTCCTCGATATAGGTTGATGGAATCAAGGCAGCTGCATCGATCGTGATCTGCGGTGACCAATCTCTAGAGCCGCTTGTTTCACCATCTTTGCTTTCCTGTTTCGCAAGTTGGACTGCTTCTTCGAGAAGGTGATTGTACAGCTCGAAGCCGACCTCCTTGATATGGCCCGACTGTTCGTCACCAAGCAGATTACCCGCCCCCCTTATGTCGAGATCGTGTGACGCTAGCTGGAAGCCAGCGCCTAGTTGATCCAGGCTCTGGATCACAGAAAGCCGTCGCTCGGCGACTTCGCGAAGCCGCCTTTTGGGAGGTAATGTGAAATAGGCATAGCCACGCAGCTTGCCACGCCCCACACGCCCGCGAAGCTGGTAAAGCTGTGAAAGGCCGAAAAGATCGGCACGATGCACAATCAAAGTATTGGCCGTCGGAATATCGAGCCCCGACTCGATAATGTTAGTGGACAGCAAAAGGTCGATCTTGTGGTCGTAGAACGCAGCCATCACTTCCTCGAGCTGCTTCGCTGGCATACGCCCATTGGCCACACCGACCTTGATCTCCGGTACCAATGTTTTCAGCTGATCGGCAAGCTTGCTTTGATCCTCAATCCTTGGGCAAACATAGAAGCTCTGACCGCCCCTATAGTGCTCGCGCAGAATGGCTTCTCGGATAACAACAGGGTCAGCAGGCAGAACAAAGGCACGCACGGCAAGGCGGTCAACCGGCGGAGTCGCAATCAGGCTCAGCTCCTTCAGCCCACCCAGGGCCATTTGCAGCGTTCTGGGGATCGGCGTGGCGGTCATGGTGAGTACATGGACCTCTGCCCGAAGTTTCTTGAGGCGTTCTTTATGAACCACACCAAAATGCTGCTCCTCGTCGATGACGACGAGTCCAAGACTCTTAAATTCGACCTTTGGCCCTAAGAGAGCATGGGTCCCTACGACAATGTCGACTTTGCCGGCCTTAAGCTCTTCTTTCGTCTTCGCAGCCTCCCTAGGTGTCACGAAGCGGGAGAGTTGAGCAATGTTGACCGGAAGGCCAGAAAAACGCTCACGCAAGACCTGATAGTGCTGGCGTGCGAGCAAGGTGGTTGGCGCAAGGATAGCCACCTGCTTCCCCGACATCGCCACGACAAATGCAGCCCTTAGGGCGACCTCGGTCTTGCCAAATCCGACATCACCACAGACAAGCCGGTCCATGGGTTGCCCTGAACCAAGGTCTTCTAAGACCTGATCAATGGCACGCTCCTGATCTTCGGTTTCCTGATACACAAATCGCGCTGCAAACTCGTCGTAGAGACCGACTGGTGCCTCGATGGCCTCTCCTTTGCGGGTGGCGCGCCTTGCAGCAATTTCTATGAGCTCGCCCGCAATTTCTTGAATGCGCTGTTTGACCCGGGCTTTTCGCTGCTGCCAGCCGAGACCACCCAGCTTATCTAGTTGGACGGTGCCGTCTGCTGACCCATAGCGTGAGAGTACGTCCAAATTTTCAACCGGGACGAACAGGCGATCTCCGCCATGATAGGTCAGTTTCAAGCAGTCATGCGGTGCCCCGCCGAGTTCCAGCGTCACCAAACCTTCGAAACGACCGATGCCATGGTCGTTGTGCACGACAACATCACCCTCAGCCAGCGCCGCGACTTCGGGGATGAACTGATCGGACCGTCGCTTCTTCTTGACCGGCCTCGAGAGTCGGTCTCCAAAGATGTCGGCTTCAGAGAGAACCACATAATCTGCTGTGGCGAAGCCATGATCCAACGGCAACACGCCAAGGGCAGGCCTTTCAAGCCGTGCTAGGTCATTCCAGCATTGGACGCGCGCGATGTTATTGAGGCCGTGGTCAGCTAAAACCAACTTCAACCGTTCTAAGGACCCTTCACTTGCTGCCGCAACCAGCACCTGGATCTCTTTTTGATCCGCTTCAGTAATATGGGCAGCCACAGCATCGAAGAGGTTTTGGTCTTGTTTACTGCGCTCAATCGCGAAGTCGTAGCCCTTGCGTCCGCCAAGCTCGATAATCTCGGTATACTTCGATGCGCTAGGTGGCGCGTCGAACGGGGAGAGATCAAGCACGCGCCTTCCGGAGAGAAGGCGTTCGAGCCGCTGTTCTGAGAGATAAAGCGCATCGGGAGGCAAGGGCCGATAGGGTACTGCTCCCATTGCGCGCGCAGCCTCAGGAGGCTCTCTTCGACTTTCGTAGTGTTCGCCGATAGCTTCCAGTCGCGCTTCGATAGCGTCACGCGCTAGAGGATCAAAGCTGACAGGCGTTCCTTCTGGCAAATATTCCGTTATTGGCACCAACGCTTCGTGGAACAAAGGCAGCCAGTGCTCCATACCAGGAAATGGCCGTCCTTCAGCGATCGATTCGAACAGTGGGTCCGACGTCGCGGCCCCGAAGTGCTGCATGTAGCCGACACGAAAGCGTTCGATCGAGACCTCATCAAGGAGTACTTCGCTCATCGGCAAGAGATCGATGGTATCAACCTTGGCCAGTGACCGTTGGGTGAGCGGGTCAAAACCTCGAATTGCTTCAAGATCGTCGCCGAACAGATCGAGCCTGAGCGGCTGCTCGGCACCGATTGGGAACACATCGATGATTCCCCCTCGAACAGCGTAATCGCCAGGCTCAACAACAGTTCCCGCGCGTCGATAACCGTTTCGGGCAAGACACATCAGCAGCTGATCGCGGTCAATACGATCTCCAGCGCTTGCCTTAAAGAGGCCTGATCTGATGCTGTCAGCGGTCGGCAATTTTTGCAGTAGCGCGTTTACCGTAATGATCAGAAGATCAGGTCGCTTCAAGCCTTGCCCAAGCAACGTCGCCAATACCTCGAGACGCCTTGCCATGACATCGCCATTAGGCGAGACGCGGTCATAAGGAAGGCAATCCCAAGCTGGCAGCACGGCGACATCAACATTCGGTGCATAGAAGCTGATGCGCTGCTTGATTTGATCGGCACGCGGCGCATCGCGTGCGACATGGAGTGTAAATCCGGCCTCTGCCTGCTCGGCAAGAAAGAGTGCATCAAGACCATCAACAGCACCTGCTACAAGGGCTGTCGGATACGGAGGCGCGGCTTCACCGAAGTTGGGATCGTCGCTGTCGGATTGCTCAAGATTAAAGGCAGGTTCGGCCACGGTCTTCTTTCTCGTTTCTTGTGTAACGATGACAGGGTCTTCTGGTTCGATCTCAAACGGCGTTTGTAGCTATCCTGATCCTCGGCGGAGCGCTCTTTTAGGGCATCATCGCTCATAAACGGGAGCGCCTTCTCCCCTATCCAGCGTCAGCGACATTGAACCGCTTCAACAGATGGAATATGTCGTTATCGTGACGCTCTGGCACGGGTTCACGCTCATATATCCAAGCCAAGAGATCCTGGTCACTTTCCTCGATCAGGGCCTCATAGCGGTCGAGGTCGTCCTGGTCCATGCCCTTGACGTAGGCGTCTGCAAAGCGGCCAAAAATGAGATCTGCCTCACGGCAGCCTCGATAACGGCTTCGGTGAACCAGGCGCTTTTGGCGGATGGTGATCGGTTCCGTCATAGTTAGGACCTCGAAAAAGGCATCGATCGAACGTGTCCGCACCCAGGCATACTACCAAAGCCGGTCCCATGGATGTAGCGAAAGATGACGCGCTTTCAAAGAGCGTTGAGGTTGCAGATATCCCCTGCTTCGAAATTACCGATGGCCCCGATCCACTTTTTAGCGCCGTTTCGACGATCAGAGGCATCGGTCCAAAGCTCGCTGAAGCCTTTGGCCGGTTGTTGGGAAATGGCCTGAGAGGACCGGCGAGACGATTAGATCTTCTCCTTCACCTGCCCCACGGACTACTCGATCACAATCTTAATGACGATCCGCGAACGCTTGTCGAAGGCAAGCGCGTAACTTTGGATATCTCAATCGTAGCGCATCGGCCGCCTTATCAGCGTCGTCAACCCTATCGGATTGACTGCCTGCTTGGCGACGAACCGCTCCAGTTGGTGTTCTTCCAGGGTCGTCGCAACTATCTCCAGGACCAATTGCCGGTCGGCAAGACGCGGGTGATAAGCGGCACGATTGGGCGCTATGGGAAGGGCAAGAACCAGATCTGGCAAGTCGTTCATCCCGAATTCGTTGCCATACCAAAAGCTCTTAGCGCCTCCGAGCCTCAAAAGGGCCAATGGCTCCAACCGGTTTATCCGTCGACCCAGGGGCTTACCCAGCGTGTGCTACAGAGTCGGATAAGAACAGCTCTTGATGATCTTGAGCTCCATGCGGCTTTGCTACCAGAGTGGCAGGATCCGTCCTGGATCGAGAGGCAGGGTTGGCCTAGTCTGACTGAGGCCCTTCGTCAAATCCACACCCCCACGCAGTCTGATGATATTCTGCCAACGTCGAAGGCTCGAGCACGCCTTGCCTATGACGAACTCCTGGCAAGCCAACTCACGCTCAGTCTAACGCGCAGGAAAACTCAAGAGCGAGATGGTAAGGCACGTAAAGGCGATGGACGCCTAAGGCGTCAGGTCATTGATGGCCTCCCCTTCACCCTGACCGCCGCCCAAGAGCAGGCGATTGTTGAGATCAATCAAGACCTAGCCAAACCGGCAAAGATGCTGCGGCTTTTGCAGGGCGATGTCGGCAGCGGCAAGACTGTCGTCGCTGCACTCGCCATGCTGCAGGTGATCGAGGCAGGGTCTCAAGCCGCCTTGATGGCACCAACAGACGTCTTGGTACGTCAGCACGGCAACGCTCTCTATGAGCTCCTTCGGCCTGCCGGCGTTACGGTGGCGCTTCTGACCGGACGCGAGAGCGGAACGTCGCGACGCGATTTGCTGATGCGCCTCGCTTCAGGCGAGATTCAAGCAATCATTGGGACGCATGCGCTATTTCAGGACGATGTGGCGTTCTGCGAACTTGGACTGGCCGTGATCGACGAACAACATCGCTTTGGCGTCGACCAGCGAATTGCCCTAGCCGAAAAGAGCCCCCACTCTGACGTTCTCGTAATGACGGCCACCCCCATTCCAAGGACGCTCGTCCTATCCTTCTATGGTGACGTCGAACTTTCTGAGATCCGGCAAAAGCCGATTGGTCGAAAATCAATCGCGACTCGCGCAGCGCCAAAAAGCAAGCTCGATCAGGTCATTGAAGCAGTTGGCCGAGCCATCGAAGAGGGCGATCAAATCTATTGGATTTGCCCACTAGTGAGCCCATCGGACGAACTTAACCTCACGTCGGCAGAAGAACGCCATGAAAGCCTCAAGGCAGCATTTGGCGCCAAGGTCGGTCTCGTTCATGGCCAGATGGCCAGTACGGAGAAAGATGCGGCCATGCAGGCATTCAGCTCTGGCGAAACGCGTCTATTGGTTGCGACAACAGTTATTGAAGTCGGCGTGGATGTCGCCAATGCCACGGCGATCGTCATTGAGCATGCTGAGCGTTTCGGACTAGCCCAGCTTCACCAATTGCGAGGTCGGGTCGGCCGTGGCGACAAACCATCAAGCTGTCTCCTCCTTTACGCCGAACCGCTGAGCCAACTCGCACGCCAGCGACTAGACGTTTTGCGCAAGTCCGAAGATGGTTTTTTCCTCGCTGAGGAGGATCTTCGCCTGCGAGGACCGGGTGAAGTGCTCGGAACCAAACAAAGCGGGATTCCGTCCTTCCGACTCGCCGATCTTGTTGAACATGCAGGCTTGTTGGCAACCGCGAGAGACGACGCCCGCCTCGTCCTTGCGCGTGATCCAGAACTAAAAAGCCCACGTGGTCAGGCCCTTCGTCTTCTCTTGCGCTGGCACGATGAGGCGACTGTGGCTTCTTATCTCCGCTCGGGATGAGGTCTCTAAGCTGTTGTCTTTTTTGCCGGCGCTCCCTCAGGTTCGGGCCGGAGCCTTGCTTTCGGCGGCGGAGCACCACGCACTTGCTCCGGATCATCCTGATCGAAGGGGCTTTTTGGTGTCACAATACCGCCTGAAATCACGAGCTTGATCCCCTCCTCTACCGTCATATCGAGATGGATCAAGTCCTTGCGTGGAACGAACAAAAGGAACCCTGATGTCGGGTTGGGTGTCGTTGGAAGAAAGATATTAACCAGATCTTCGTCAGTTCGTTCCTGGACTTCACCCTGGGTTGGCCCCGTGACAAAACCGATCGCCCCAATGCCGCGCCTCGGATACTCCACAAGAACAACTTCCCGAAACGAGCGAGAGGACTGGTTCAGAACAGTCTCAAATATTTGCTTAAGGGTGCCGTAGACGCTGCGAACCACCGGCATACGCGACAAGAAACGTTCCCCCATCCGGATCATCGTTCGCCCAGCGAGTCCGGCGGTCACAAACCCGATCGACGTCAGTACAATCAACATGACGACGAGGCCGATCCCTGGAATACCGAAAGGGAGGTATTGTTCGATGTAATAGGCTGGGAATAATCGCCCCGCGTACGAGTCTAGAAAGGTGATAAACTGCCATACCAAAAAAATAGTGATGGCAAAGGGCGCAGTGACGATCACGCCTGTCAGGAAGTAATTGCGAAGTCGCGACAAGAGACCAGGCGGATTGGGCGGTTCGGGAATGGTGAAGCTTCTTTCAGGCTCGGCAAGCCCACCCGGCCCAACATCACGATCATATCTAGGCGCCACGCGTTACCTCTTATCTATGCCCTGATCGATCACCGATCGGCAAAAGGCGCTAGGGTTTATCCAACTCAAGAAACAATAGGCGCAGGCTGCGCACCCGTCTAGCTGCCACACTACGACAAGCACATCGCCTAAGAAGCGATTATGTCAAAAACTACATCTACCTCAGTTAAATCTCGTAAAAAGTTCTGCGCAGTCGTCCAAGTCGCCTATTTGGCGATCTGTTGGTGCGACGTCACCACAAGACACCCCATCTAACACCTTATCCTTGTTCAAGAAATTTCTAAGCGCCATCTTCACCAATTTAGATCAAATTTTTGCGAAGTTTTACTAAAGCAGCGATAAATAAAGTTGTAGAAAAGAATCGCCTTGACAAGCTTTCTTTTTGGTAATGATTAGAGAACATCTCAGCTGATCATGTTAAGTTATGGTTATGCGAAAGATTTGCTCAAATGCAGCACTAATCAGCCGTCGAAATGCATCGACGTCATGATCCGCAGCGAGATAGGCCGACAGCCATTGCTTGTTTCAACCGTCGTTAGACTTGAGTTGGGAGGACTTCTAGTGAACATTGCCGAGCGCAAGCCACAGCGAATCGTTGCACAGGACAACATTCGCGTGATCACCAACGCGCTAGTCATAACCAAGCGTATCCGCGATCTGCAAACGCGTCGTCAAACCCTTGTCTCCAGGCAGGAGCATCTACGAACACAGTTGCCGGATTGGGCTGTCGAGCCTCTCAAGCTCATCGGCATGACGAGCAACGAAGTCGGCGGCCTCGTTGATGATCTTGCGACTGTCGAAGCGGATAGCGGTTTAGATGGCATCGAGAACGAGCTCAACTCTATTGATCAGCAAATCGAAGAGCTCGAAAACATCCTCGTCAAAACTCGGTCACATTCGCTGGGTGAGCTCGTCACTGTCATGGATTTGGTGACCACCCGATTCCGAGAAATCTTCGTCACCGACCCTAATGATGTATTTTATGATCACGGCGAAGCCCGCCTTCTCTGGCTGATCGAACGAGTTCATGAAGATTTGACCGATCTCGTTCAGACCTCTCACCAAGATGCCGGCTAATCAGTCAATGTCTCCCTGTTCAGCGGTGATTGAACAGTAGCGGCCAATCTGACAGGGGTGCGATGCGTCGTGCCCCTGTCACAACGATCCCGCCCGGCATGACAAAACTCTTCTCGTCAGGAGTTGCCGAAGCTGACGGGATGTGCCATTTTCCTGCCTCTTCCGACGACCGACCAATCTTTCGAGCGTCGAATATCGTGGCGCTTACTTTGGGTTTGAGCGGAGCATTGGCAGATGCCCGGACAGTATCGCTGCTTACCAGCTGTCTTTTTCTTGACGTTAGGAGTCGCATCAGCAGATGCGGCAGAGAAGACTGAATCGATCTGCACTAGCGGCGATGTCGTGCGTCGCGTGGTGGTCGAGGTCGGTGACCTAAACACAGGCCTTCCTTGCGAAGTTGTCTACTGGAAAGATAACGAAGCCCCTGGGGTGCGTCGTGTTCTCTGGAACGCGAGGAGTGATGCATCCTTTTGCGATGGAAAGGCTGCTGGCCTCGTCGACAAACTGGCGACTGCCGGTTGGAATTGCGGCAACAACGCTGCACCCGTTGATGCTGCCGCAGCTCCCCCTGCCGCACCGGTGACACCATCCGCCGCCACCACGGCAACCGGAACTTCCCTCACAACAGCAGCGACAGCCGCTTCGCAAGCAACGACCACGGCCCCCGCGACGGCTGTCGAGCCGGCCGCCGCCGCCCCGAGCCCTATTGAGCCATCGGCGACAGCCGGGCTAACAGACAACGTCGGGGCAGCACCAGCAACAACCTCGCCGTCAACCAGTAGTTCTCAAGAGCTTCAGACAGCTGCGATTGCGCCGACGGCGCCGACCAGTCCGGCGACATCGTCGATCGGGGCCAATCTTGATCAGTTGCAAACCGTGATCAATGCCAACCTGGCAAGTCTTAATCAGACCGTCGATGGCGATTTTCAAGCGAAAATTGGCGACTTTGGCGATCTCGATAGCGATGGCATCGAGGATGCCGTTGTGTTCTTCAATTATGAGTCAAGCACGGCAGACTTCACACAGTTTGTCGCGGCATACCTTTATGATGGCCAGAGCTACCGCTTAGCTGCAACCAAACCAGTTGGCGGTACCGATCTTGCGGTGCGTCAGGTTGACGTCGAAGAGATCGTTGATGGTTCCATACAGCTGAGGCTGGTTTTGAACGATGCAGCGCAAAGCGAGAACAGGCGTGCTGCCATGATCCTGAAGGACGGTCAGTTGGTCGAAATTCAATAACGGCTAGCCGGTTGCTTAGTATGAAAAGCGCCATCGATGGGAAGCAGGCGCGATGTCAATAGCAAGAAAGGCTTCTTCCGGTATTGTGGCGTTGTTCCTAACACCCAACCGTATTAGCCTGTTAGTCACCCTGACGTTCGCTGCAATTGGCGTCACCCAACATAGTTGGGCAGAAGGTGATACCTTTCATCGTTGCGTCAACAACGACCCAACAGTCACCGATGATGGCGCACGCCTCATCGAGATCCTGCGCGTTGATCTCCCGCCCGGTCAGCCTTGTAAGGTGATTTACCGTCCCGAATTCGATAGTGATACACTCGGCACGGTGGCTTGGCAGAACATGGACAGTATCGGGGCCTGCTATGCGAAAGCAGAGGAGGTCATCCGACAGCTCGGTGAAGAAGGCTGGGCATGTACGCAGTCCAGCCAGAGAGAATCGATCGCCACACAAGCCGTCCAAGATACCACGCTGGACGCGTCCGAGCTTCCACCTCGGTCCGTTGACACCGTCACTGAGACAACGAACTTTGGTGTTTATCCAGATCTCGCGCCCCCCTCGGATGAACTACGTGAACTGATCAAGGCCGACTTGAACAGTCTTGATGCCCGCTTGGATGGTCGTTTGCAGGCCATGGTCGCAGGATATGGCGACTTGAATGACGATGAAGTCGATGACGTCCTTGTCCTTTTCACCTATCAGTCACCGAAACCCATTCATCGCCAGTTCCTTGCAGCCTATATGCATGACGGTGAGGCCTATCGACTCACGGCGACGAAACCCATTGGCGGCTATGCGAGCGACACAGCCGACGCCAAGGTTGAGACCATCGATCGCGGCGTGGTCCATTTGACTCTTCAGGCCTTCGAACCTGGCGATCAATCCTGTTGCCCCAGCGGTCGACGCACGCTTGCCCTGGCACTACGCGATCTTGAATTCATTGAAATCGATGCCAACGGACCGACGCGCTAGTGCAACGAGTTGTTGATGAGATGAAGGGTGATGGCCAAACATCCCCGAAGGACTAGGCCGGTGGCGGCTCAGCAAGCGCTTCATTCCAATCAGGCCTGAAGCACAAAACGTCGACATTTGCAGGCAGACTCGGGTTGAAGAGCGCGTTGTGCCAATAGGTCGCTTGGAACATCTTGTGCTCTTGGTCCAGACGTTCTGCTCTACAGGGTAATTGATAGCGCTGCCCAAACTGAGAAAAAGATAAAATACAATCATTACGCCCGGAAATGAGGGCAGGAAGCGTCGTATCAATGCCGAAGATAGCGGTTAACCGGTCATCAAAACGGGTCGGGTCCTGAAAATGGTTGGCTTGAAGATAGCGAAGTGCTGCCTGATAGCGCTCTCTCGGGTCATGCGTACGCCGAACGATATGCCGAAATTCCCGAGTGCTCGCATCTGGATCCGCCGGAACAATTACGACGGTGATGACACCTGCATCTTGACCCGCGACTGTAAGGGTTGGGCGCATACCGGCGCTTGGACGGGCATCGTTCTCGCGCACGGCCAACTGGCGAAGGCGGCACTGCCACCCGAGGAATGCTAAGCGCAAACGATCACCTGGAGGGCGGATCGTGATGATGTTGTCGCCAGGATCGCTCAATTCTTGGTTCCCGTAGACCCGATTGCACACATCGGATTTCGGTAATGCATTCGCGCCCTCTATCGACAATCATGAGCGCTCTGCCCGAGCAGAGCCCTGATACTTAGGACACATTGCTATGCTAGTGACGTTGACTAAAGTCCATTCCGTCACTCAGCGAAAGCTATCCCCTCATGAGCTCTATGCTAACGAGTGGCACCAATGGTCCGGCAAAACTCGCTAGAAGGCAACATCAAGCCGATACCTGTGTCCTTGAACTCATCGAAAGCGGCCGCAGTAGACGTGCGTTCGGCAAGAATAGCGAGCGTCATCCCGACCACCTCGCCTGCCTCATTGAAAACCGGCCCGCCTGACGTTCCGAGTCCCACAGGGAAGCCTAGGGATACGTAGCGACCAGCCACCAGATCTCCGCCGGGCAAGTACCCACCCGTCAACACCCATTGGGACTGAATCGGGTGACCAACGGCGATCACATGCTCGCCAGCTACGGGCTGATTGCAAGAGATTGGCACCTGCGGATGCCCATTTGGCACCGCAACATCGATCATTGCCAAATCCCGCTTTGCGTCGCTCCAGATGATGCTGCCGGCGTTCGCTTCGCCGCTGAAGAAGCGCACATCGATACCATCCCCCTGGACAACATGATGCGCTGTAAGCACCCGCCTCGGGCCGACGATTAATCCCGAGCCATGTCCCTCCTGATGCTCGATTAAGACAGTGGAACGATGAAGCGGTGTCACAGCCGATGTCTGCTGGGGTGCACTGCAGCCGACAAGCGCTGTTATCAGCAAGCCGCCGATCAGAGAGAGACGAAGACCACCTCTTATCAAGGGTTTCCTCCGGCGTTTCGAGCTTATTTCGTTAAAACTTTAGCCACCATATCATCAGCGGATGGTCAACATCCATGGCCGATCGCAGGAAAATGCGTACCGGACTGCCGGTAGGAGTGATGGAATTGCGCTTATATGTATCGCCGAAGCGCAAAGGCGTCAAAAATTTTAAGCAAATTTACCAAACTGTGAGCCGTCTCACAGTCTCTTAGAACGCTTTCCCCTATAACAATGATTATGCCTCCCTTTGGGAGCCGCCCTTTCAAGCAGCGGGCAGGCTCTTCCCGAATCTCCCTCAGCTCCGCCCCGGCTTAATGAGCCGGGGCTTTCTTTTTGTTATGGGTCAGCGCAGGCCAATCCTGCCAAGGCCAGGCAGCTTGATCTCCAGGTCTAGGGGGTCAAGGCCAAGCGTAAATCCCAAGATGTGTAACTCAAGCCCTTCTTCTCGACCCAGAGATAGACCGAGCACCCCAAACAGCGATAACTGGTAGCCGCTGCCGGACGGCGTCGAAGCTGTCAATGCCCCCCGATCCAGGAAGTCCTTTCCAATTGCCGTTGGCGGCAACTCCAGACCAAGTGCAGGAACCTTCCGGCCGAGATGTGCGATAAAAGTATTCGAATTTGGCCCCGGCCATGTCACGTAGCTCTGAGGATAGGGATAGGTGGCAATCGCATGCTCGATCTCCTTAACCAAGGCGTCGATCTCAGCACCGCGCCGGTCCAACAAGAGTTCAGGAGCGTTGCCCGCCCAATAGCCATCGGCAGCGTGGCGATTCTTTCGCACAGCCGGAGCGCCTCGGTTTACCCCCCAGCCAACGACCTCGTAGCGATCATAATCGTTGCTTCCTGCATGTTTCAAAACGATCCAGCTGTGCACCGCAAAGACGCCCTTCCAACCCCATGCACGTGCTGCGTAAACTTGGACGACAGCCTCCTCAACCTTTGCAGGATCGGCAGCGATAATGCCAGCGCTGGACCAGCTCGCCTGGCTCCAGTGCGTGTAGCCCTGGATCCTTGCCGCCATCACTAGATGAGGAACAACCAACAGGGCAACTAGGACAAGGAAAACGATCATCAAGCGAAACCTCATTCCGTCTCCAAGCCATCATCATGAACGGCGATGCTCGCCGTAGACCGATGAACCCAAGCTGAATCTCAGCCGACTGCTGATCACGACCGTAGTTGAACAGGTATCACAAAGTTTCGCTGATTAGGTTCATCCGATGATCGCATACGATTTACACTTGCGATCACGAAGGCGCGATGACAACTATAAGCAAAGCTGATCAAGTGATGATGAATGTCTGTATCCGAAAAAAGCTCCGGTCTTTCAACGGCTACCACGCACCGTTCACCGACGAGGCGAGCGCCGAATCGACCTAACATGAACCGCGTACTGACCAAGGCGTTGGGGATGGTCATTCTCGTCGCGACCGTCGGGCTGGCGAGTTGTCAGGCGCTTTGGGTTGAAGCGCCAACGCTTCCGTTAACAATCGAAGGGCAGGAGTGATCATGGCATCGTCCCGTCCTACGCGCCGACGGCCAATGTGGATCGGTGGATGGTTGCTTTTTCTCCTCCCAATGCCGCTTGCGCTCAGATCGTTGCTGGCCCTTGGAAAGGGTGAGTTCACCAGCTTTCTCACAACGACGATGGCACTCGCGGTTTTGGTCTTAGGTGCCTGGCTTACACGACGCGGCCTGTATCAGGCGAAGCGCCGACCTATGAGTTCAACACTTCCTCTCAAATCGCTAGGTGGCATTGTTATCGCAGCCGGCACGGCGCTGACAGCACTGATCGCCGGCCATAGTCTTCCCATTGGGGTCTGCTTTGGCCTCGCTGCCCTGCTAGGTTTCTACCTGACTTACGGCTTTGATAAACGGATCAAGCTGTCCAGTGATAAGGACGTCGCCGAAGCCCTCGAGGATGCCTATCGCAAATTGGAACGGCTCGAAGAGGCTGGTGATAAGATCCGCTCTCGCGATATGCGGGATCGCATTCGTGGTATTGCGCAATGGGGCGAACGAATCCTCGACCGAATCGGGGATGATCCCGAGGATTTTCGACGGGCAAGAAAGTTCGTGAATGTTTATCTCGACGGTGCGCAACAAGTTACCGACAAGTTTGTACGCACTCATAGCGATGCAAATTCCGCCGAGCTCGAAAACAACTTTCGAACGCTGCTCGACGACATGGAAACGGTGTGTAAGGAGCAATATCAACACCTAGTCGACAACGACATGGTTGACCTCGATGTCCAGATGGAAGTTCTGACAACGAGGCTGAAACGGGAAGGCGTCTATTGATCCGGGGACGATCGACGGCGTAGACGAAAGACGTTCCAAGGGAGATTTTTGATCATGGCAACCGAAACGACAACAGCATCCACCACGCCGATGCCGATGGCGCCCGAGCAGCTCTTGAAGGGCGACCTTGTGCCGTACAGCCAGGCTGACGGCGACAAGCGCGCGCGCATCGAAAAGTGCATTACCGAGCTCGAGATGGATGATGCCAACTCCATAATTTTCTTTGGCTCTAAGGCGCAAAAACAGCTGACCACAGTATCAGATCACATGCTCGAAGGCGTGCGAAACAAAGACGTTGGTCCGGCCGGCGCGTCGCTTAATAGCATGGTCACGATCTTACGCGGTTTTGACGTCGAAGGCCTTGATCCACGTCTCGAACCTTCTTGGATCGAAAAAATCTTCGGCTGGGGCAAACCTGTCGCCAAGTTCCTTCAGCGCTACGAGGAAGTTCGTGATCAAATCGACCGGATAGGCGATGAGTTGGAGCACCATAAAACGCGCCTTATGACCGACATTGCCTCTCTTGATCGACTTTATGAGGCCAATCTTGAGTATTTCCATACGCTTGCCGATTATATCGCGGCTGGTGAAGAAATGCTTCGTCGCGCGGATGACGAGATGATACCGGCCTTGCATAAGGAAGCTGAGGCGACCGGCGACGTTCTGAAAGCGCAAGAATTGCGAGACCTTAGGAGCGCACGCGACGATTTAGAGCGTCGCGTTCATGACCTAAAGCTTACCCGCCAGGTCGCCATGCAGAGCCTTCCCTCTATCAGGCTGGTACAGGAGAACGACAAGAGCCTGTTGAATAAGATCAATTCAACGATGGCGAACACCATTCCACTTTGGCGTCAGCAACTGGCTCAGGCAGTCACGATTCATCGTTCCAATCAGGCATCCAAGACACTCAAGAATGCGACTGATCTCACCAACGAACTCCTGACGGCAAATGCTGATAACTTGAAACAGGCGAATGCTGAGATTCGAAAAGAAGTTGAACGCGGCGTTTTCGATATCGAGGTGGTCAAGCAAGCCAATATCACACTCATTGAAACGATCGAAGAAAGCCTGCAGATCGCCGATGAGGGGAAGCGTCGCCGCGCGGAAGCGGAAAAGGAGCTTCAGGAATGCGAACAAGAGCTTCGGACTGTCCTGGCATCAGCAAGGGCACGTTCGACGCCGCCCCCTTTACCCCAGTCCTAATGCCGACGCCCTCGATCCATTAGAGAACGGAGCCAGACATGATCTGGGATAAAATCGTCGGCGAATTTGTCGACGTCATTGAGTGGACTGACGACAGTTCAGATACAATGCTTTGGCGTTTCGAGCGTCACGGCAACGAAATCAAGTATGGCGCTCAACTTACGGTACGTGAAAGCCAGGTAGCAGTTTTTGTGAATGAAGGCCGTGTGGCTGACGTTTTCGAACCGGGCATGTATACGCTTGAGACAGCAAATTTGCCGATCATCTCCACGATGGAGAGCTGGCACCACGGATTTCAAAGTCCGTTTAAGGCTGAAGTCTACTTTGTCAACGTTAAACGCTTCACAGATCTGAAATGGGGCACCAAGCACCCCGTGACATTGCGGGATCCAGAGTTTGGACCAGTGCGACTTCGCGCTTTCGGTACCTATGTCACGAAGATCAAAGATCCCGTGATTTTTATCCGCGAGATTGCTGGGACAGACGGCCATTTCACGACGGATGAAATCACTGATCAGCTTCGCAATATGATCGTTTCCCGATTTTCGTCAGTCATGGCAGATAGTGGCATCCCGGTTCTGGATCTAGCCGCTAACTACGAACAGCTCGGGACCTTTCTGACCAATAAAATCATGCCGGAATTCGACCTTTACGGCCTTGAACTCTCACAGATGATGGTCGAGAGCATTTCGCTTCCCGATATCGTAGAAGAGGCTCTCGACAAACGCACAAGCATGGGCGTTATTGGCGATCTTTCCCGTTACACCCAGTATCAGACAGCCGAAGCTATTGCTAAAGCAGCCGAGAATCCGGGGGGAGCTGCAGGCGCTGGTGTCGGCATCGGTGCTGGTATTGCCATGGGCCAGAACATGGCCGACCAAATGGCGGGAGCGGCTGCCCCCCCTTCCCCGGCAAGCCAAGCAAGTGCCCCACCTCCTCTGCCCGCCGACAAGACATTCCATGTCGACATTGGCGGCAAGGCCGCTGGTCCTTTCAATAGCGATCAGCTCAAGGCTATGGTTACTGAAGGGACCCTTCGACGCGACACGTTAGTCTGGGCACAGGGCATGGACGATTGGCAACCTGCAGGACAAGTTTCCGAGCTTGCCACTCATCTCGCAAGCGTGCCGCCGCCTTTGCCAGGCCAGGGCTGATCGCTACGGCCCAGCCGCTGAAGGAACGAGGTCACCGCGGCAATGGCTGAGGCGGAACGATCGCCGGAGTCAAAAGCTGGGGTCCACACCCGCTTTCCCTGTCCGACGTGCGGCGCCATACTCCGCTATCTGCCGGGTACGGACCAGATTCAGTGTGATCACTGTGGTCATCAGAGCAGGATCGAGCCCTCCAGCAATCGAATTCTGGAGCTTGACTACAAGAA
This sequence comes from Geminicoccaceae bacterium, assembly GCA_028285265.1. Lineage (GTDB taxonomy): Bacteria > Pseudomonadota > Alphaproteobacteria > Geminicoccales > Geminicoccaceae > JANQPX01. The sequence goes on along the minus strand of JANQPX010000069.1, from coordinate 320,154 downwards.
CGCGGTCGACCTCCTCCGCCGCCAAGCACCGGAGGAAGTTAGACGAACCGTTAAATGCCAGGGCTGTGCGGCTTCCTTCGACTTTGCGGAAGACGTCCACGCCGAGACCTGCCCGTACTGCGGAAGTGGCATCGTTCTAGAGACCGAGGCGCACAAACTTATCAAACCGCAAGCTTTGATCGCCTTCGTGCTGGATGAAAAGGCAGCTAAGGAGCAACTGAAGGATTGGCTCAAGGCACTGTGGTTCGCCCCTTCCGGCGTCAAAAAATACGCCCGCGGCGATGGCAAACTGACCGGCGTTTATGTTCCCTACTGGACCTATGATGCTGATACGTCGAGTTCCTACGTCGGTCAGCGTGGCATTGTCTATCATGAACGTAAGACTTTCGTTGTCCGCGATCGAAAGGGGCGTCGTGTGCGGCAACAACGCATGGTTCCGAAAATGCGCTGGAGTCCGGCACGGGGTAATGTCGGGAGACGGTTCGATGACGTCCTCATCCTGGCAAGTCACACCTTGCCTCACGAACTAACGTCAGATCTTGATCCCTGGCTTCAAGAACATCTTGTTCCTTACCAAGAAGAGTACCTCGCCGGCTTTAGGAGCGAAGCGTATCAGCTAGACCTCGAGGCCGGATTTCGCGAGGCAACGACAGAGATGGCACAAGTCATTCGCATGGACGTTAGACGCGACATCGGTGGGGATGCCCAGCGCATTCATGATATTCAGACACGCTATGGCGACGTTAGCTTCAAACACATCCTGTTACCTGTTTGGGTCGCGTCTTACCGTTACGGTGGCAAAGCCTATCAGTTCGTAGTCAACGGTCAGACAGGTGAAGTTCAAGGCGAGCGGCCCTATAGCTGGATCAAAATCTCCATTGCCGTCCTAGTGGGTTTGATTCTGATCGCTCTTTTTCTCGTCATTGCCGCCAATTCCGATGTCACAAGCGGCGATCTGCCGATGACAATTGATCAGATCTTTGAGATTCAGCCGGACTTTCCAAGGCGTTAAACCCGCAGTTGCCAACTAGTCGTCATTGATTTATCGAATGATCAATGGTAAATATTGTGGAGTAATTGGAAGTTACGACCAAAGTCTGAGATTTTACGTCTCCTGAGTTCGGGTAACGTCATGAACTTATCCACAAGAAGCCGCCATCTGACAGCGCTTTTCATGGCCGTTGTCATGACAATGACCTCCTTGCCGATCGGGTTTGTCCATGCGGGCATGGTGTCGACAGAGAGTCTGATTAAACAGTCAGGAGAAGATCCAAGCGCGGCGCTTCAGGCGTCATCTGCACGCGAACGCATTCGCGACGTTCTCGCAAGGGAAGACGTCCGCGATCAGATGCTGTCTCTTGGCATTGGTGCAGTAGAAGCCGACGCAAGACTGGCGGCGCTCACTGATCAGGAAGTCGCCGACATAGCAGGTAAGCTCGATCAGCTTCCCGCAGGAGAAGGTGTTGGCAGCATTTTGGTCGTCATCTTTATCGTATTCGGTGTCGCCGTTCTGATCGATGCGTTGGGTCTCTTCGACATTTTCCCATTTGTTTGTGGCAGTGGCCAATGCGGACAGCAGCAGATTCAAGCTCTAACCGTCGAACCAGCAGCTGGTCCCACCCAGCTTGATCCTTACGCCTACGACAACCAGCAACGCTCCTACTATCGTCGGGATCAATTCGGGGGCTATGACGGTAGACGTCAGCGCAACAGCACCTTCGATTATGATCCATATGCTCAGCAGCCAACACCTGGGCGGACCCGTAACTTTCAAGCCGAACGGCAGATTCGCTGATCGACTAAATCGGTGGTGTAATGATTGTGCCGAGCAAAGTCTGTGTGGTGATCATCATGGTCACTTCGCTGCTTGGCTGCTCCAGTCAACCTGAGCCTGTCCTATCATCCGGTAAGTGGAACCTCGCATCAGGCATTTCACTTACATCCGTTCCCTTTCACGCTCAGCAGGAGCGAGACGATTGCGGTCCGGCGGCGCTGGCCATGATGTTCGGCTGGGCCGGTATCTCGACCGACCCGGCTACGCTTGCGCCGGCCGTCTATACACCTGGTCGTAGGGGAACGCTTCAGTCCGACATCATTCAGGCGACGCGTCGCGCCGGGCGTTTGGCCATCTCCATCCAATCCTTTGAAGATCTCCTAGCCGAGCTCAACGATGGTCGTCCTGTATTGGTGCTTCAGAATCTAGGCCTCGACCTTTGGCCGGTTTGGCATTATGCGGTTGCCATAGGATACGATTTAGACAGGCAGACGCTGTTCTTACACTCCGGCCGCGAACAGCGCTTGGCGACCAGCTTCACGGATTTCAAGAAGACTTGGCGCTCAGCCCACCAATGGGCCCTCACCATAACGCGACCGCGTGACTTGCCGCTCACAGCCAACGAACCAGAAAGTCTTAAAGCGGCCAATGGTCTCGAATTGACCGGCCGAAGCCATGCTGCCGCCACGGCCTACGGTGCAGTATTGGAACGATGGCCAAACAGCTTCCCCGCTCTAATGGGGTTTGGCAATGCACGATATGCCGAGGGGAACCTCTCTGCAGCGAGCACTGCCTTTCGGCATGCAGTCACCCTTCATCCAACCTCGGCTGAAGCTTGGAATAATCTTGCCGTAAGCCTTTCCGACCAAAATCGAAAAGAGGAAGCGCTAAATGCTGCTAGAAGGGCTGTGAAGCTCGGTGGGCCGCACCAGGCAGTTGCTCGAAAAACGCTTGCTGATCTTGAAAGGCCCCCATCCTGATGCGCTGCGCCGCGCTTAATTGTCTATGTGAAGATGCTCTTGGGGAGATGGTCTTTGGCGTTGTTGTTTCTGAGCGAAGCTGATCCTGTTGATCAGTGGCGAGAAGCGTTGTTGGCGGAAATGCCGGATCTAGATTTTCGTGTCTGGCCGGACCAGATAGGCAACCCTTTGGACATCGACGTCGCGCTAGTCTGGCTTCCTCCACCAGGTGAGCTCTCAAAGTTCGCAAATCTCAAGGCCATCCTGTCCCTTGGCGCCGGCGTTGATGCCCTCATCGAAGATTGCACATTGCCCAACCTACCACTGGCGCGCATGGTCGATCCTTCATTAACCCGCATGATGGCAGACTATGTTCTCGCTGCCGCACTTCGCCATCACAGAAATCTGGATTTCTTCGAACACGAACAGCGCAGCGGCCGGTGGACATTCAAATTTCCAAAACTCGTCGGTGACCGTACCGTCGGTATCCTTGGTCTTGGCGTTCTTGGCTCTGCAGCAGCTGCGTGCCTTCGCGATTTCGGGTTCAAAGTGCAAGGCTGGAGTCGTTCAGAAAAGATACTTGATGGAGTCGCGTGCTTTCATGGATCAACGCAGCTTCATTCGTTTCTTTCGAACACTGAAATCCTGATCTGCCTGCTGCCACTCACTCAGGATACCGAAGGTGTCTTAAACACTTCGCTGTTTGCTGCCCTTCCCAGCAATGCTTGCCTTATCAACGTTGGCCGCGGCCGTCACCTAGTCGAAGGTGACTTGATCGAAGCACTGGAAAACGGACAGTTGGCGGCGGCAACACTCGATGTTTTCGAAACCGAGCCCTTACCTAAAGCGAGCCGTCTTTGGAACGAACCTCGCGTCCTCGTTACACCGCATGTGGCAAGCTACTGTGATCCGAGAAGTGCTGCTGCGGGTGTCGTCGAAAACATCAGACTCGTTCGCGCTGGAAGACCGCCCAATCACCTTGCCGATCGCGCACGTGGCTATTAGCAAGATGTCTCAAGCACTGACACTCTAGCCGTCATATATTTGGGCTATGAAACGGTTCCGTTTAGGCGACTTTGGCACTAAAGTCCCTTGCAACAGGAAACGTAGGGACCGGGGTGCATGCCATTTTGGCTTCATGTACTGGCAATTGCGCCAGCGCTTCTCCTTCTCTGGTATTTTACGAGCCGCGATCTTTATCCCGAGCCGCGAAGGCTGATTTGGTTCACCTTCGCGCTCGGCTTCGGCGCGGCTGCGCCGGCAGCACTCATCGGCGAAATTCTGTTCTTTCCTCTTGCTGATCTCGCGACCAATCCTTGGATGGCAGCGTTCATCATTTCCTTTCCCATTGTGGGTGGGATTGAGGAACTCTCGAAATTTGCCGTTCTTTATCTCTTTTGCCGCACATGGAACGACTTTGACGAGCCTATGGACGGCCTGGTTTACGGCGTCTGCGCATCGCTCGGATTTGCTGCGATCGAAAACTGGTCCTATGTCTATCAATCTGGACTGGAGACAGCTCTGTGGCGCGCGGTTAGCGCGGTCCCGTTTCATGCAATGGCTGGTGTGATTATGGGCTACTATTTCGGCCTTGCTCATTTCGTACCGAACAAACGTCGCTATTACTACATCCTTGCTCTCGCAGTACCAATCCTGCTTCATGGAGCCTACGATTACCCCCTAATCCTGCAGGAAATCCTCCTTGCCGAGGGCCAATCCAATGGGTGGCTTGGCATGATGGTTCTTCCGGTCCTCGCCTTAGAAACTGGCCTTGCTCTCGCCTTGGCCCGCCGCGTTCGGGCGGCCCAGGCAGCAGGACATCACGAAGCTGCACATGCTCCGGACTATGATCACTTGCACCAGCCCTATCAGAACTGGTGCAGTCGTCGATATCTCGCGGGTCCGGTTTTGCTCATGGTTGGAGGTGCTTTGACATGGTTGATCGTGACCGAACTCGCTGTCATGGCAAGCGGTCTCTTTTCACTTTGGCAAGACAATCAAACGACAAATGCGACAGTCATCGCAGCACGTCAGGAGCTGCTGCTTCTTGGACGACATGGTGTCGCCATGACCATCGCTATTGAGCTGGTCATCCTGCTCGTCAGCCTATGGACCTTCCGACACGGAATTCATCTCTTAAATCGACGAACGGCGACCTGAGACATCGAGTTCTTGGTATGCGTCGACCGCCTAAGCAATCCCCTCATCTGAGGCTTGGCGCCGCTCAACGCCTTGTGCCAGCGATGCCTCTAGATAGTCGTCAATATCGCCGTCAAGCACGCCTTGGGCGTTCCCTTTTTCGACACCGGTGCGAAGATCTTTCACCATCTGATAGGGTTGCAAGACATACGAGCGGATCTGATGACCCCATCCGATGTCGCTTTTGCTTGCTGCCTCGGCGTCCGCGGCCTCCTGGCGCTTTTGAAGTTCCAGTTCGTATAGACGCGCCCGAAGCATGTCATAAGCCTGAGCGCGATTTCGGTGCTGTGATCGGTCGTTTTGGCACTGAACGACGATCCCAGTAGGCATATGGGTGATCCGAATCGCACTGTCCGTTTTGTTTACATGCTGTCCACCTGCTCCAGATGCGCGATAGGTGTCCACTCGAAGATCCTTTTCCTCAATCTCAACTTCGATCGAGTCATCGATAATCGGGTAGATCCAGACGCTCGCAAAACTAGTGTGTCGCCGCGCTTGACTGTCAAATGGCGAAATTCGGACCAATCGATGAACACCACTTTCGGTCTTCAGCCAACCATAGGCATTGTGACCGAGCACTTTGACGGTCACTGATTTCAGGCCAGCTTCTTCACCCGCGCTTTCCTCGATGAATTCCAACTTGAACCCTCGACGCTCAGACCAACGGACATACATACGGAGCAGCATCTCCGCCCAGTCCTGGCTCTCCGTGCCACCTGCACCCGCATGAATTTCCAAGAAACAATCGTTTCCATCAGCCTCGCCTGAGAGAAGACTCTCTAATTGAAGCTTGGCCAAGCGTTCGTGGAGCGAAACCAAGGAGCCTTCTGCCTCCTTTAGGGTCTCATCGTCCCCCTCTTCCTCTGCGAGCTCGGCAAGACCGACGTGATCGGCCAGCTCCTGTTCCAAAGTATGCTGACGCTCAATCGCTGCGGACAGCTGATTGCGTTCGCGCATCAAAGCTTGAGCGCGGTCGGCATCGTTCCAAAGGTCAGGATCTTCTGAACGTTGGTTTAGTTCTTCGAGGCGTTGATTGGCTTTATCCCAGTCAAAGATGCCTCCTCAGCAGGGTCAAACCCTGCTCAATCTCAGAAGCTAAATTGGAGATTTCTGCGCGCATAAAGATGGTCCTCAACATCGTCAAAGCGGCGTTGGATTTAGCACGATCATCCCCCCGCTGTCACCAGGCGCATAACGGTTGGTAAAAGGCGCCTCAGGACCGGAGGTAATCGGCGATTTGCCAGGAGTTCGGGCTCTGATCGGCGACCATCCGCATCGTTTCGAGCACTGACGAATGTCCGCACTGCTTTCCCAAATACATCGGACCACCGCGTATCTTAGGAAAGCCATAACCATGGATTTTGACGAGATCGATATCGAACGCCCGAGAAGCGACGCCCTCATCCAAAATCCGGCCACCTTCATTAATGAGCACCGCCATGAGTCGAGCCGTTATCTCAGCCTCAGAGTGGGAACGCCGATTGATTCCAAGGTCACGGGCCGTAGCCAAGATCAGTGCTTCGACCTCTTCGTCCCGATACGGTGTTCGACTCTCCTCCTTGTAATCATACCAACCTTTACCCGAACGCTGCCCCAGTCTTCCCATCTCGCAGAGGCGGTCGCCAATTGTTGCATACCGCTCTTCTCGGGAGCGGGTCGCATCCTGACGGCGGCGATTCGCGAACGAAATCTGAAGCCCGGTGAGATCTTGAAGCTCGTAGGGGCCCATCGGCATGCCAAATCCTCGCATGGCATGGTCAACTTCATGAGGAAGGCAACCATCCAAAAGCATATAATCTGCTTGTCGGCGATAGGCTTGCAGCATGCGATTACCGATAAACCCATCGCAAATACCTGCCGGAACCGCAACTTTGCCGAGACGCTCCGCCAATGCGAAGGCGGTGGCAAGAGCCTCCATCGAAGAAGCCGGTGTTCGAACGACTTCCAGAAGTTTCATGACATGCGCCGGGCTGAAAAAATGGAGGCCAATGACGCGACTTAGGTCAGCAATATCAGCAGCGACTTGAACTGGATTGAGGTAAGAGGTGTTCGTCGCAATCGGCACCTCGGGTCTTAGGACTTGCTCGAGCTTTTGAAAAACATGCCGCTTTGCCTCAAGATCCTCGAAGACGGCTTCAATCGCGAGATCGGCACATTGCGCCCGATCAAAGTCGCTAGCAGCTTCAAGTCGTGAAAGGCCATCAGCTTTAGCGTCGTCACTGAGTTTGCCTCGTTTTACGGCTCCCTCAAGGAGACGGTTGACTCGTTTCCTTGCTATGTCTGCCGATGCTGCATCTTGCTCTAGGATCGTGACAGATGTACCAGCAAACAGGCATGCTGCAGCAATCCCACTTCCCATCAAACCACCGCCAACGATCGCCACATGCTCAACCGGGCGCGCCGAGGCAATGTCGATTCCAGGTGGGGTCTTCGCCGCTGCTTCGGCGGCCGCTACGTGTGCGAGTGCACTTGCTTCATCCCCTTTGCTAACGTCAAAGGTCAACATCATGGTCTGCGCCCCCCTTAGCCATTCTCGATCAGTCCTTGCGCAAATTCAGCGAGAGGTCAAAATCGGATCCCCTTGCCTCCGTTAACAAGATCATCATGATGAGCCATCCAGCCCTTCGTATCTCCAACCACAACGCCCGGCGCCTATTTCTACACGCCCATGGCATGGTTGATGTACCAACAGGTCCTCTGAACCTCGCTGGGATCATCGACAGGCTTGGCTTTGTCCAGCTCGATACCATTCGCGTTGTCGAACGGGCGCATCATCATATCCTTTGGAGCAGGAATCAGCATTATCGCCCGAAAATGCTCGACAAACTGCTTGCTCAAGACCGCCGAATCTTCGAACACTTCACCCATGATGCCTCTGTCATTCCCATGACAAGCTATCCGCTCTGGCGGCGGCAATTCGAACGCATGGAAGCGAAAATCCGCCGTTCCTCATGGTACAAATCAATGCTTGATGATGCGGGTTGTGCTGCAATCCTGGAACGGATCGCCCGCGAGGGACCTCTATCAACGCATGCCTTCGACACAGTTTGTAAAGATAAGACTGTTGCCTGGCGTAGGCCACCGCATAAGTTGGCCCTAGATTATATGTGGCATGCAGGGCAGCTCGCGACATCGCACCGCCAGAATTTCACTAAGTTCTATGATCTAGCCGACCGTGTGATTCCTAAAGAGATTCGGGACGACAAGCGATCCGACAACGAACAGGTAAATTGGCTTTGTCAGGGTGCTCTTGATCGTCTCAGCTTTGCGACATGTGGCGACATACAACGTTTCTGGGCTGCTACCGACCTGGCCGAAGTTAAGGGGTGGGCTGCGAAGAACAGCTCCAACCTAACCGAGGTGATCGTCGAGACCGCTGGAGGCGATTGGCTACCGATGCTCGCTCCTGACGATATCGAGTCGAGGATTGCAGCCCTGCCTGATGTGTCGTCCAGGCTTCGGATCGTCAATCCATTCGACCCTATCGTCCGCGATCGTAATCGATTGGGTCGCCTGTTTGGCTTTGACTTCCGTATCGAGATCTTTGTGCCGGCAGCGAAACGCCGCTTCGGCTACTACGTCTTCCCGATCTTAGAAGGTGAGCGATTCGTCGGTCGCATTGAACTTCGTGCTGAACGCGCTGACAGCTCACTTCACGTCATCGGATTCTGGCCAGAAGCCAAAATACGCTTTGGTTCGGGGCGACGAGACAGATTACGCGCTGAGCTCTCGCGCCTTAGTCGCTTTGTCGGCACAAGTAAGATCGTCTGGCGTGAGCACCTGCTTTGCCAATAGAAATGAGCGAATTCAACGAAGCTGATCTCGCGCTATCATGCTGCGCATCTTCAGGGAAATTCCCTTTACGAGCGGATTTTCTATAGGCAGATTTGGCAGCATGGAGTGATACAAACGAATGCCGTCGTGTCTCTGAGTATGGCTGCCGGCATTCATTCTATGAATCGGGAGACCTAACGTGACGTTTTTCAAGACAAGCCGCCGTATCGTGATCGCGAGCGCGGCGGCCTTTGCGATGACAGGCGGCCTAGCTCTGGCCGACGGCCACCAGAAACTCGACAGCATTCATTTCCTCATTCCTGGTGGAGCCGGTGGTGGCTGGGATGGCACAGCCAGAGGCACTGGGGAAGCACTGACAGGTGCTGGACTGGTCGGACAGGCAAGCTATGAGAATATGTCAGGCGGCGGTGGCGGCAAAGCCATTGGCTACCTGATTGAGAATGCCGAGAGCAATCACGGAACGTTGATGGTCAACTCGACGCCAATCGTGATCAGGTCGCTGACGGGCGTGTTTCCCCAGAATTTTCGTGATCTCACCCTCATAGCCGGCACGATTGGGGACTATGCGGCTATCATCACCAAGGCGGACAGCGAGCTTGGCACCTTTGCGGATCTGGTGAATGCTTATAATGCCGATCCATCATCCGTAAGCATTGGCGGTGGCTCAGTGCCTGGTGGCATGGATCACTTGGTTGCAGCCATGGCATTCGAAGGAGCTGGTGCCGACCCTACTGCCATCAAATATATCCCTTACGATGCCGGTGGCGAGATGAATGCCGCCATTCTGTCGGGAGAGATCTCGGCGGGTTCCACGGGATTTTCTGAGGCTGTCGAATTGGCAAAGGCTGGCGAAATGAAAGTTCTGGCCGTCACTGCGCCAGAGCGCATTGATGCCTTGCCCGAGGCGCCGACCCTGAAGGAACTCGGCTACGATGTCGAATTCGTGAATTGGCGCGGTTTCTTTGCTGCTCCCGGCCTGCCTGAGGAACAAGCTGAAGCGTATCGCGACGTGCTCGCCGCCATGTACGAAACGGAAGCTTGGGAAGAGGTGCGTGCTCGGAACGGCTGGGTGAACATCCATAACTCCGGCGACGACTTCATGTCATTCCTGGAAAATCAGGAACAGGTCATTGGTGATCTGATGAAGAAACTCGGCTTCCTGTAATCCGCAATCAGCCGGGAGGTCGGAGAACGATCCGACCTCCTGCTGTACCTCCTATACACATCTATTCATACAAGCATGAACCATGACTCTTGAGCGCTGGATCGGCCTGCTCTTTTTGTTGTTTTGCTGCCTCTACGGCTACGCGGCTTACTTTGGCATGGACCACCTACTGCCGCCGATCCTAAAACGTGCGCCCGTCTGGCCAAGCTCGTTCCCTAAGATTCTCAGCGTACTCGGCATGCTTACTGCGCTTGCCGTTATCTTCGCCTCCAACCCGAAAACCGTGAATAGCGCCGAGAGCGGCATCGATTACCGACGTCTTATGGACTATAAAATTGGCCAGGCAATCGCGCTGATCGGTAGCATGATTGCCTATGCCCTCCTTCTTCGTCCCATCGGTTTCATTGCAGCGACCTCGATCTTTCTCATCGGTGGCTCATGGATCCTTGGCGAGCGTAGATACTATCTTATGGTTCCGATAGCTCTGATCGGCACCATTCTTATCTGGTATCTCGTACAAGAAATTCTCGGGATCTTTCTCAGCCCCTGGCCGAGGTTATTTTAATGCTTGAGGGAATCACACTCGGTCTCGCAACAGCGCTTTCAATCAAGAATTTAGCGATGGTAATCGCCGGTTGTTTGATCGGAACCTTTATCGGCATGTTGCCCGGTCTCGGACCAATGTCGATCATCGCAATCATGATCCCAGTTGCCATCACAATTGGCGATCCATCGGCAGCCTTGATCATGCTGGCCGGCGTCTACTATGGCGCGATCTTTGGCGGCTCCACGTCCTCAATCCTCATTAACGCGCCTGGCGTGGCCTCAACAGTTGCGACATCCTTTGATGGCTATCCGTTGGCCCGCGCCGGAAAAGCCGGCAAGGCCCTCACCGTCGCTGCAATCGCATCCTTTGCGGGTGGTACCCTTGGTGCAATCCTGCTGATGGGATTTGCTCCCGCACTCGTTTCAGTCGCTCTTCTCTTCCAATCACCAGAGTACTTCGCGCTCATGGTGGTCGGCCTCTCGGCGATTGCAGCCTTCGCAGGCTCTGGCCAAGTAGCCAAGGCCCTGATGATGACGGTTCTCGGCCTCATCATGGCGACCATCGGTGAGAGCGCACTTTTTAATGCACCTCGCTTTACGATGGGCATCATGGATCTGCAATCCGGCTTTGGTTTCATCACCTTGGCCATGGCTCTTTTTGCACTTCCCGAGGCCATTTTCCTTGTCCTAGATCCCAACCGCTCCAATACCGGCGACGGTGAATCGGGAAAGATCACCGGTCTGAGAATTAGCGGCAAGGAAGCTCGAGAGATCGCACCTGTGATTGGCCGTCAATCAATCCAAGGCTTCTTGATTGGTGTATTGCCAGGCGCAGGCGCTACGATCGCATCATTTCTTGGGTATGCGGTCGAACGCAATATCGCCTCCCCTGAAGATCAAAAACAGTTCGGGAAGGGCTCCATCAAAGGCCTCGCAGCCCCAGAATGCGCCAATAACGCAGCCTGCACAGGCTCATTTGTACCGCTTCTGACGCTTGGCATTCCAGGCTCTGGCACCACGGCCATCTTACTTGGCGCCCTGGTGGCCCTGAATGTGCAGCCTGGGCCTCGATTGATGATTGAAAACCCGGAGATCTTCTGGGCGGTGATCATGTCGATGTACATTGGGAACGTTATCCTTCTCGTCTTAAATCTTCCCTTAATCCCCTACATAGCAAAGCTTCTGGCTATCCCCAGGAACTATCTGATTCCGTTCATCCTATTTTTTACGCTCATGGGCGCTTATATCGGCCAAAACAATGCGACCGAGCTGTTGTTCATGACGGGCCTAGGTGTCATTGCGACGGTCCTGCGTTTTGCCGGCTTTCCACTGGCCCCGTTATTGATCGGTTTCATTTTGGGACCAATGATGGAGAACAATTTCGCACGGGCCGCAAACATCGCCGATGGCGTCAGCTTCATGTGGGAGCGACCGATGACGCTGGGTTTGCTGATTTTAGCAGCCCTTTTGGTCATCTTGCCGAGTTTGCGTGCAAGGCGTCAGGCGACGCAAACCTAACGCAATGGTCCGCGCAATCTTCTAACGTCGATCTCAGCTTCTATCCAGGAGACCCGACGTTGCTACATCACTAGGACTTCGCAGATCGTTCGGACGAAGCTTCGGTCGAATAATGACGTCAAGGTTTGCATCTCGAACGTCGATCGTTTCTTCAATTGGCGGAACTGACTGCTCATCCCCAGCAGGGGTGACCGACAGAAGGCTAGCGTTGTCGAAGCTCTGCATCATGGACCAAAGCCCTGCAAGGCCGACGACGTAAATCATGGCAGCAAGAGCCAACGCTAACCAACGTCTCGGGGTCCCGTCAGCAATCGACGACGGCGTTGCGCCTGTCGTCTTCTCGTCGCTCACGCCGGACATCCGAATGTCGCTGGCTCTCATCTCAAAAGGAGAATCCGGCTTAGGCCGAGGTCCATGCGGCTTGGGCCGAACAACCCAGCGATCCCTCACAGCCTCCAAGTTTGATTGGGATGCCAGGTCCCTTGGGCGATGAAATCCTCCCGACGCATCCTGATCCGTCTGGTCGCTCTCGTCATATGAGTGCACGATCCGCACCGAAGGAGGTCCTTCGGTAGCGCGCTCTGGCATTCCACGAGCAAAGCCAAACTGGCCCTCTGATGGGCGATCCTGACCCTTCATTTGCCTCAACCTCTTGTGACGACGACCGCCTTTCCATTAGAAGCTGGAGTTGGATTACCATCAAGGCAATGGACAGAGCCGAAAACGTACTTGGATATTACGCGTCAGAGAAAAAACGCCTCCATCAAGCTGCGAGGCGACGCTCGACGGAATCAAGGCTTGGAAGCTTGCTGACAGGGCCAATCGCCGCCAAGGTCGGACGGGCGCCCTCGATTAACCGCTCACCGACACGCTTTATTGCTTGCGCATCAACGGCATCGATCTCTGCAATCGTCTCCTCTTGCGGTATACGTCTTCCAAAAATAAGCAACTGTCTCGCAATGTCCTCACTCTGAGCGAAGCAGCTCTCCAGCCCCATCATCATACTCGCCTTAAGTTGAGCCTTTGCACGCGATAGCTCTTGGTCGCTTGCCTGATTCATGAGGCCAAGGAGTTCGTCACAAAGGACTGGAACAAGTTCAGGTGTTTGTTCCTCGCCGGTCCCAGCATAAATGGCAAAAACCCCAGTATCCTTATAGCACGCAGCAAAGGAGAAGACGGAGTAGGCAAGGCCCCTTTTCTCACGCACCTCCTGAAAAAGCCTTGATGACATTCCACCACCAAGCATGGCTGAATAGATCTGAAGCGCATAGAAATCGTCATCGTGATAGGAGAATGCTGGCAGGCCAAGGATAAGGTGAACCTGTTCCAGCTCTCGGTCCTTTCGAAGATCACCGCGCGCATAGGTGCCAGCTTCGATATTGCCGTTACCCGAGGCCGTAGCTGGCAGCTTTTGAAATAGCCTGCTCCCGAGATCCACGAGTTGACTATGGTCAACCTTACCGGCCGCCGACAGGACCATGCGTTCTGGCGCATAATGCTCGGCCATATAGCCGGTCAATTCTTCCCTGCTCATACCTTGAACGATGTCTGCCGGTCCCAAAATCGAGCGACCAAGGGACTGGCCTGGAAAGGCTGTCTCCTGAAAAAGATCGAAGATCAAATCGTCCGGCGTATCCAGGGTCTGGCCAATTTCCTGAAGAATAACACCGCGTTCGCGCTCAAGCTCGTCCGGCTCGAAGGTCGAGTGCTGAAGAATATCCGCTATGAGATCGGTCGCGAGAGGTAGATCATCAGCGAGAACGCGCGCGTAGTAGGCCGTGTTTTCCCGCGAGGTGTATGCATTCAACTGTCCCCCGACGGTCTCGATCTCTTCTGCGATACCCCTCGCCGATCGTCGTTGGGTACCTTTGAACGCCATATGCTCGAGCATATGGGCTACGCCATTGACCTCAGGCTGCTCATGCCGTGCGCCAGCATCAACCCAGACGCCAACACTTGCAGTTTGAACGCTCGGCATGCTGACCGTGGCGATACGTAAACCATTGTCTAAGGTCGTGATCTGCGTGTTTTCAGTCATCAGCTCTCTGTCGGCAATTGGTCGATGTGGGCTTGAACGGCGGTGAGATCATTGGGAAGAACGGAAAAACGCTCCTCTCGGACCATCATGTCCTGAAGATGGGTTGGCAGCGCCGGTTTCAAACCCGTTGCCCGGAAAACAGCATCCGGGAATTTTGCGGGATGTGCAGTTGCGAGCGTCACCAAAGGCGAATCGGTCTCACACCGAGCCTTTTGAGCAGCTGCAATGCCGACAGCAGTATGCGGGTCAACAACCTCCCCCGTGCACTCAACCATGTCGGCCATGACCGCAAGCGTCTCCTCCTCGTCGATACGATACGCAGAAAATTCCTCTCGAGCGCGTGCATGACCATCGGGATCCAGCGAGAACCGCCGTTCTTCGGCAAAAGCCGCCATTAACTTTGTCAGTCTAGCACTGTCGCGTCCGACCAGATCGAACAAAAGTCGCTCAAAATTGCTTGCGACTTGAATATCCATGCTTGGACTCATGGTTGGGTGCACGTCACCAGCTTCGTAGCTTCCACTTGCAAAAAAGCGGGCCAAGATGTCATTTCGGTTGGTTGCCACGACCAATCGATCAATCGGCAAGCCCATCCGCGCGGCGACATAGCCAGCGTAAACATCTCCGAAATTTCCTGAAGGTACGCTGAAGGCAATACGTCGCCAGGGGCCACCCAAAGCCAGCGCAGCAGTCACATAGTAGACAACCTGGGCCATGATCCGACACCAATTAATCGAATTGATGGCTGCCAGGTTCTGTCGTTCGCGAAAATCCTGGTCATTGAACATCGCTTTGACCAAAGCTTGGCAGTCATCAAAGCTTCCCTCTATCGCGACATTGTGGATGTTTCGAGCATGAACCGTCGTCATTTGCCGTCGCTGAACCTCAGACACCCGGCCCCTAGGATGCAAAATGACGGTGCGTAGGTGTGCAAGTCCTGCGGTAGCCACGATTGCCGCCGAGCCGGTATCCCCAGACGTTGCCCCGACAATCGTGATGGCCTGATTGCGTTTCTCCAAAAAATGCTGAAACAAGCGGCCCAAAAGTTGAAGCGCGACATCTTTAAAGGCCAATGTTGGCCCATGAAAGAGCTCCATCAACCAATCGTTAGCTCCGAGCTGTTTGAGTGGCGCAATAGCCTGATGCTTGAAATTCGCATAGGCACCATCAATCAACGTTCGGAATTCGCCCTCATCAAGAGCTCCCTCGATGAAAGGCTGAAGAACTTCGGCGGCCACGTCCTGATAGGAGGCTGATTGCAGCTCTTCTAACCGGTCTCGATCGAACGCCGGCCAGTTCTCCGGCACATATAACCCGCCGTCACCGGCAAGCCCCGCGAAGAGAACATCTTCGAACGAAGCGGGCGGCAACTGCCCCCGGGTACTGATGAAACGCATACTCATGCCAGAAAACTGCTTTCTCACTGGGCCTATCTGCACCCAGCATCTAGTCAGATCTGTGTTGGATCGCAAGCATCTTAACAGTTTCCACCTCTTGCCAGGCTGAACTGCCCGATGTCAGCGTTAGCGCTTCAGTTTAGCCTTATAAGGCCTGTGACCGGAGGGGTGCCGGAGTGGTTGAACGGGGCGGTCTCAAAATCCTGCCCAGACATATTCTAACCCTCTGAAATCTCAAATATTTACTATTCGTCAGGTACACACTGGGTCCACTTGCTCCTGATCTTGGTCAGGAGAGCCTGGTATGGCTGCGTTTCAAAAGACATCGTCGTGCCGGTGGAAAGCGATTATCCGTCGCAAGGGTTACCAACCGTTGATCACGACCTTTGATACCAAATCTGAAGCTCGCAGCTAGGCCAGGAACATAGAGCACAAGATAGATCGTGGTCTCTATGAGGATCTGACCAAAGCCAAGACCACCACTCTGATCGAAGCGATGGAAAGGTACAGTGCTGCTTACACTGATACCAAGAAAGGTGCTCGACAAGAAAGAGATCGGGTGAAGCTGTGGGCCAAGCATGAATTGTCAGGCGTTCGTAACGTGAGACAATTTTGGGATTAGGGTGCCTTAAGAGATATGCCAGCTCAGCTTGGGTAAGGCCTGAGCTTCTCCTGTGTGTTTTGAGATAGTTGTGTAGTGGCTGTGACATAGGCTGAAGGGTTTGAACTGGAGGCTTCTCCTGGATCATGTCTTCAGTGTAGTCGCCATTATGCAGTTATGAAGGCGGTCTTATGGTCGTCATACGTTCTTTGGTACGCGGTGAGGGGTGAGGTTCTTCTGGGTTGTGGGTATTGGGAGAATGGGGTGGTGGGGTGTCAAGGCGGTCGGATAGATCTTCAAGGCTATGATCACTGCTCTCGTATACAAATTCACTTGCCTAAAGCTTATGTCTTCAACTAAAAATTTAACAACAATTCGATCTAACAGCGATAATTTGGAGAGAGCTATGACCGTCGATGAAAGTACGCTTGCAGCCCTCAAATATGCATACAAGCAATGGGATGCAACAAAGGGTGACAGCGGGAATGTATGGCTCGCGCTTTGTGCCGACAATATCTCCTTTACCTCCTTGTCTGACGGTTCTCCTGGGCTTGAGTTTTCAAGAGCCGGTTCCAGTAAGGAAGATCTTGTCCGGTATCTCACAGGCCTAGCCAAAGACTGGACGATGAATTTCTATCGCGTTGACAGCTACTTGGTTGATGGAGATCAGGTGGCCTGTCGTGGCGAATGCAGTTTCAAAAACCGGCATACCGGAAAGGACATTACTACACCCAAGGCTGATTTCTGGCGGTTTAAGGACGGCAAGATCGTTGAATTCTCTGAGTTCTATGACACAGCTCAGATGAATGAAGCGTGTAAGAGTGACTAGGCTTCAATCGTAGGGCCAGCGTCTCGATCATCGACTACCGAAATCGATCGATCATTTGCTGTGTGACGTCACGAGTATAGCAGATCGGAGCAGCGCCTCCTGGCCGACTGTAGGCGCTGCGCCCTCCGCATCTGCGGCCAGCCCGATCTGTGTTAAACGGACAAGGACATGATCCCGAATAGCGACTTATTGAACGATTAACGATTTGTTGCCGGATCTGCGCATCAGAGAGAACGACCCGTGGGGCTGGAGCAACCGCTTTCTTGATCGTGGGTTTTGCACTTGGAGATTGCGGCTTAGCCGCTTGCTTCGTAAAGCTCAAATAATCCCGGTGCATCCAGCCCAAAACATCTTCGCTTGGATGCTTGATGGCCAACCAATCACCACGTTCGCCAACTAACACCAGTCGTATTGGTCGCGAGTATATGGCTATACGTTTGCCAGACAGGTCAGGCTTGTCACGCACGTTGACCCTGTTGCCGGTGACATACACCCAGGTTGGATCAACAGGCGTAACGTTGTTCTGGCGAGCATCTTCTTTTTCCGGAGCGGCTTTTGGCTCAATCATTGGTTCGCTGTCTGGCGGCTTAACTGCTTGCTGAATAGGCTGTGGAGTTGCTTTGTCGGGTCCCTCATCATCCCCAAACAACCACCCGATAAAAATCAGAAATCCAATGATGTAGACTAGGGATCGAATGACTTTTCGCCACCTCCAACGCATAAAGGCTAGGTTCTGTGGAGAAATTTATGGTTGACGTCATACTTACGCCTGCCAGACAGAATTTACTAATGAATTCAAACCTTAGTCGGCACAAATGGGCTCGAAGACAAAGCCAGCTTCTTCAATCCCATACCGCTTGTACAGCGCCTGCAACTTCGGCTCCTCCTCATTCGGAATGACGTAAACACCAGAGGTCTTCAGCGTCTTCAGACCAAGTCTCATCCTGATCAGCTCCCCTATCCAACGGGTGGTGATGTTGGGATATTCAGGGTGACGTTTCTGGAAGATTCTGGTGATCTCTTTGATCGATCGGTCGCTGTTTTGAATACAGGAGAGGAGCTTGGCTTCGATCTGATTGCTTCTGCCAGCTTCGATTAGCTTGGTAAGGCTGATGGCCAGCTGGTCGAACTGCTCTTGTAGTGTTGATTTTTGCTGAGAATTGACCCGTGGTTTTCATCGAGAATTGACCCGGGTTTCGGTCCTTTATGTTCCCTTTGTTTTAACGTTGGTGAAGTGATGAACGATCTCCTTGTTTGCTTTTCTCTTGGCTGTGCTTGCTTTGAACCGGAAGCTGTCGTTGCCGGTTTCCAGGATGTCGCAGTGATGGGTAGGCCGATCGAGGAGAGCGGTGGTCATCTGGGCATCACCGAAGACACTTGCCCATTCGCTGAAGCTGAGATTGGTGTTGATGGCGACGCTGGTTTGCTCGTAGAGCTTGCTGAGCAGGTGGAACAACAGGGCGCCGCCTGAGGAGCTGAAGGGCAGGCATCCGAGTTCATCCAGGATGACCAGATCGAAGCGAAGCAAGCGATCGGCCAGCTGTCCAGCCTTATTCAGGATCTTTTCCTGTTCGAGTGCGTTGACCAAATCGACCATGGAGAAGAAGCGGATCTTTTTGCGGTGATGCTGCACCGCTTGAACGCCAAGGGCGGTGACGAGGTGCGTTTTGCCGGTTCCCGGACCGCCGATGAGCACAACGTTTTGAACCGCATTGATCAACTCGCCACTATGGAGCTGCTGAACCAGGGCTTCATTGGCTTCACTCGAGGAAAGTCGAAGCTGGCGATATCCTTGTAGGCTGGAAACTTGGCGGCCTTCATCTGGTAAGCAATCGATCTGACCCGGCGCTCAAGGTGAAGAAGGAAAAGTCGCCAAAAGCACGAAAATTCTGGGCATACCGACCACTATGGAGATACCGGTCATACTGACCGATCTTGTGATGGATGGTGTGGCGTTTGTCGCTCGTGATACGGGTAACGATACGCTCGGTACCCATGTCCATTTCGATGAAGAAAAGCGCTCGTCTGCCGGTCTCAATGTTTTCGATGATGAGAGCAGCATCGGGGATGATGCGGTTCTCTGAGACATTCTCATCTGCTACCAGATCGGTGGTCTCTCTTTGGTAGCGGTTCCCCACCCTGACCCGTCGATATTCAAGGAATGTGGCGACAACTGATAGGTTGGCTCGCTCTCTGACCGCAGTCTCTGCCGCGATCATGAGATCGACGGTATGCAGACGGTGGTACATCTGCGGTGACCAGCGGGTGTTGGTATGGGCTTCTTTGAAAGGACCGATCAACTCTTGAGGAATATCGCTTTCACGTAAGAGAAGCTCGTAGCCCTTGCGCTTGAGGAAATACACCTTGGGTGTCTTGCCGTGACCACGCAGACCAACGTTCCCAAAGTGTCCCAGGATTCCGTGACGCTCCAGCGATCGCAGCTAATCAGACGCGGTGGCACGTTTGACAGAGGCGGCTCTGGCATACTGATCGATGGCTAAGAAGCGGTAACGCTGGATGAAGAAGAGGCCCATGATCATGCTGTCGGTGAGGACCAGACCACGACGTTCTCGTATGTCATCACTCAGAGACGGTTCCATTAGATCCCACTCATTTCAAGTGATCTTCGAACCGTTTTCTAACCGAACCTGATTGATGAGGGATTAATGAGAGAGATCAGGTGGTTAGCTTGTGATGTGAGGTGCAACAGGTTGTCGCTACGTGACTACCTGGAGGCTTGATACGTCCGGGATAGTGACCAGAGAGTTATGAGATCTGTCCCCTCTCTCGTGAGGACAGATCGCACCTGGCAAAGAGTAATTTTGTACTCGGATAAAATGGATAGCTAAGCAATTTGCGAGGGGGAACCTCGTTAAATCCGGATAGTCTCATTCGTCATACAATTCTAGTGTGTAATTTGGTGTAATCATTTGCATATATACACCAGTGCGGGAAATGGAACGTAGTTCACTCGCATAAGTTGCATTATGTTCGTCTTCAGAATTTGTACGACTGAATTTGAAGATGGTCGATGCCCGCAAGGTTCACTGTACCCCTGAATTGCAGGGACGATGACAGCACAGCTGCATTCATAGCGTCACAGCTGCACCGCATTAGAAGCGAGCAAGGAGTGCTTGATCAGTACGCAGCTCTGAGAGAGAGCTGTTCACAGGATGTGTGGCGTAAGGCGCTCGTCCTTTACGTGAAGCTGTATGAAGATCAGTCGTAGCCAGAAGCTTCCCACCCCTCGTTCATTCCAGCCTCAAGAACCAGTGTATTTTCTGCGCATTGTATGGAATACTAGACTGTAATACCGACCTCACGTAAGCGTGGAGGGTTGGCTATGAAGAAGGTCATGACCGCTTCTGTTGTAGTGCTTGGACTAAGCTCTTGTATCCAGGCAGTGGGACCGGCCGTGACACCGGCAATTGTCGCCCAGCCCACCATTAAGACCCAACACATAGACATCGCTACCGGCAGCTCGGTCTCCGGCGGTGTGTGCAAAGTCACCTATCCGCCAGATCCCCGAATGCGAGATCTTCGGTGGATGACAGCAACTGATATCGGTTCATGTGAGGATGTCGCGCGGGATGCGCTTGCCACCTTTGAAGCGCAGGGGTGGGCGTGTGCAGCGGCTCAAGACGAAGCTGACACCGATGGTTCTATGTCCTGGGAGTGCGACAAGAACCAGGTGGCCACGAGGCAGTGAGGCTGTTTGTCGTTGCCCTAAAGAAGTCTCATTCATCACATGCCTTGATGGCAGACTTAGTTGCCCGGAGCTTTCCCCCTATTCATCTAGATAGGGTTCAAAACCTACACCTTCCGTTTTCGGCTTCGCTTTGAGACTGGTTGCGATCTGAGCAAAGGGACGAAGTCAGAGTCCATCTTCTGGGTAGGCTTGTATTTTTGGACATCGGCTCGAAGCAATGACCTCACATACGAGCTGAGAGAATGAAAATTACCATCTTCGATCCGTATCTTCACCCTCCTATCGAGGTCAGGCGGAATCGAGCTGATCGTGTATTGGATCGTATCAGGCCTGCTCGACAATGAGCTTGTGGTTGGGACCTATTTTGCGGCCAAGGTAGGGCTTGTAGGAAGTGCTGATCGAATTGATCGCTGTCCAGCTCGGATCTTTTTGTGGAACGTGTAGACGGCCCATTTGCCAAGTGCGAGGGCTGCGATCGTGGTTCCGATGAGGCCGAGAGCGGCTCGATTTTCTGGATCAAGTAGGAACTCCCAATATTCCATATGCAAGCCCTCCCCACAATCGATCTTTCTAGCCAAAAGATATGTAGGGGCGGCCTGGTTTTTCCATCCAAACGCCCGCTTTGCTCCCCTTTGGCCTGTGAACGCCTAGCTCAACATCCCAAATGTTCCCCATCCGTTACCTTTTCCGGTACACTTAGATTTTCAAACGACCGAAAACATCAAGCCTTACCTGCACTCTTTGGGTACACGTTGGGTATACTGCGCTCTCAAAACACCCCAAAAACGTTAACCAAGCTCTTGCCAGCAAAACCGGGTCAAGGTAGAGCTAGCCCTCCGTTAACCTTGAGCAAAGTCTCATTGGTGCGCCTGCGGAGGGGTGCCGGAGTGGTTGAACGGGGCGGTCTCGAAATCTGTCCCTAAGCCGCAGAAATCCCAGCGTTTACCCTTCTGAAAGTGCAGTCTGAGTACAGTCTCCCATCGCTGGGAGATGATGATGGCCACGTATCAGCAGAACTCGTCAGGTCGCTGGAAAGCTACCATTAGACGCAAGGGCTTCCCCCAACAGTTCGGCACCTTCGACACCAAGGCTCAGGCAAAGGCCTGGGCTAGAGACATCGAAACTCAGATTGACCGTGGCTTATACGAAGACCTCACCCTAGCTAGGTCCACCACCCTCATCCAAGCCATGGAAGCCTATAGCCGCCTCCACACGGACGGCAAGAAGGGATGGAAGCAGGAGGTCAACCGGATCAAGCTCTGGGCAAAAGACCCTCTAGCCAAGAAACCTCTGTCCGACATCAAGCCCAAGGACATCTCGGAATGGGTGGCGAGCAAGAACAACTTGGCTCCCTCCACCATCCGTAACCTGCTCACCATCGTCAGTCAGACTTACAAGTTCGCCATCTCTGAGCTAGGCATTGAGGGCATCAGAAATCCTGTGCCTGGGGTGAAGCTGCCTCGACACAATCCCGGTCGTGACAGAAGGCTTGAGGGTGACGAGCGTGAACGTCTGCTATCTGCCACCATCGAGCTTGAGCTGACCATTCTCCATGACATCATCATCGTAGCCATCGAGACTGCCTGTCGAAGAGGTGAGCTACTATCCCTTCAGCTTGAAGACGTCCACGAGAAGGTTGCCCTGCTCCGAGACACCAAAATTGGGAAGCCTCGTGTTGTCCCCCTTAGCCCGTTAGCTCGTCAGACATTGCAGAGCCGTGGATCGGAGGGACCAGCTTTCCCGTTCAAGGATTGCCGGGAGATGGAGCGTCAATGGTATAAGGTGTTGGATCATGCTGGCATTGATAACCTGCATTTCCACGACCTCCGACACCACGGCGTTAGCAGCCTATTCGAGAAAGGCCTATCGACTGAGCAGGTAATGGCGGTAAGCGGTCATACCACCTACGCCAGCTTGTCACGATACACACACCTGAGGTCCAGTCAGATCGCTGACCTGTTGTGACTACTGCTAAGGATTTCTTAAGAAAATCGTTATGCTTTGACACACCGTCCCTATGGGTGTTTAATTCCTATTGTCGTCGCCATGAGCAACGACCCCCGCATACCAGCGCCCGAGGCACCGTCCACAGCACTTCCTGTATGGCTGGAACCTCTCATCGATCTCATCCCCGATACCGTGGTTCTTCACGTCGAGGTGTCAGGGATCTTGGTCCTCTTGGCTATCGTCATCCTCCTGCGATGGCAGCCATGGAAACGGCAACCCAAGGAATGAGACGAACCCCTGCGTACGGTGGGTATACAGGGGCTCATCACCTACGGGAGATCAAGTTAGCTCCCGAAGCTCTAGTATCGCTGCACTGGGGTAAAATGGGTTCTGTCTCCGGTGAGCTGCTCGGCCACATCGTCTATGGCCTCAATGCATTGCGTTGCTGCCCGGTACAGGTCGCTGTTGATGACAATCTCGCCCTGCATCTGGCACAGCGATGTCCTCGCCTTCTTCAGCTCCTGTAGGTGTTTCTCGGGGTGCCAGGGCTGTTTCAATCTCTTCGTACGTCGAGCCATGAGCGAACATCCAATAGCCTTATGGGCAGGAAATGTTCTTGTTTTGTTCATGGCCTGTCAAGAGGCGAGATGCGTGCTATAAGATCTACTTTAAGTTTTGTGCCTGGTGAGCAATATGGCTGATGATAACGATGATTTCGTGGTCTCCCCCTCGAGAAACCTTCCAGCAATCCGGAAATCCAAACGCCCTGCCCTGATGCACACACCGACCATTTGCGAAACGCTGATGGGTGTAGGCATCGATGAATATGCAGCAGAGGACATTGAAATTGCCATCCTGAGCAAAGCGGATCAGGCCGATGTCGATAAGCGTTTGGATGAGCTTTCTGAGACGTTGACGAAGCGAGACCAGAAGATCGATGACGACCTTGAGCGCCACATAGAAAGACATTGCGAGAACGTGGGCCTAATCCGAGGCGCCCAGCACAATGCGAAGAAAGCGCGAGAAAAGCTTGAGCAGCAACTGAAAGAGACACGCGACGAGCTAGAGCAGATCCGCAAACTCGCTGAAGCCCAAAAGCGAGACTATACCGAGACACAGATCGAGCTGAGCAGACTACAAGAGCGATACAACCATATTGTCAAAAGCAACCGCACAAGAAACGCCCTGCTCGGAGGCTTGCTGCTCGCTGTGGTAGCTGCCCTAGTTACGCCGCTCGGAGCCGACGCAATTACATTCTTTAAGGGATGGATCTCTTCGAAAAGTCCTTGAACAGGGGAGAGGCCAGCGATGGCATTCCAGCCTCAATCCCCCACACGGGAGCGGGTGTAGCAGCTTACCCGCCTTGCCACCCCGTGTTCTTATAGACCAACTAGCGAGCGAGCATTCCCTGCATCAGTGGTTAGCCCACTAGCATTGGCAACAACCCCCTGGCGTCTACGCTTGGCACGCCTACGGAGGATTTGCAGAGCCGTTGATTGTGAAGGCTCAGAAGCCTGGTCCGTAAACTCCTCAAGGATTTCTCCAGGCTGAGTGATCGCACCTTCGTCCCCTGCCTCTGGTCCTTCGAGGCTGGGGAACTTCGGATTAAGAAGGGCCTTAACAGCTTTAGCCGCCTTACCAGCCACACCACCAGTCACCACCTTGTCGACGACATCGAGGTTGGTCTTGATCGCCTTATTGACGAAACTCTTACTGGCCCTCTTGAAGGCTTTCTTACCCTTCTTGAACCCCTTCTTAATCTTCTTCCCGATCTTACCCATCACCTATCTCCCTTGCCGGGAAAGGTGCCAACAGGACCTTTGATGTCAGGGCCTCGCTTGACGGACTGGGTGACATGAGCCCGTACTTCGTCATTGTCGGGATGGTCCATGTCTGTTTCCACCAAGCCTGAGTTGGTAAGAGCAGGACCATTGTCTTGGATAAACGGGTCAGTGGTGGTGAGGACACTATCCTCTTGTTTCACCTCTGCCCGTTTTGCAGCCATGGCAGCAACCTGCCTGCGGCGTCTGTTAAATACGATCATTAGATTTCCTTACGTAAGTAAATTGGTTGGTTTCATGCATGAACTTGGAATAAGGCAGGGAGAGTGGAATGAAGAGAGTTGGCCCTCCCCGCTTGTCCTAGACGAGAACCACCTCGTCTAACTGTTTAGCTAAGCTTGGATAGCTCAGCGTTAATTCGATCAATGGCCTTGAGGTACTCTGACCTCTCCATCGAAGTCATCTCTGTATCGAGTTGAGCCTTGAGGATATCCCTGGCCGACTGAAGTGTTTCTTGTGTATTCATTGGCTATCTTCACTCTGCATCGTATTAATAATATCATTCAACTCGTCTATATCGTCTTGGCTGGCAGCTATCTTCAGGCAAACGGTCACCTTTTCTTCAGCATTATCAACTGTGTCTAGATGTGAAAGAAGTTCGTCTATCTCTGAAGCAAGAAAACCACTTAGCTTCTCTGCCAGCCAAATCGCTATTGTACGTCTCATATCAAAGATCCTGAAAGTAATCTGATAATCCGATACCACCTGCTTGGGTACCTAGGACAATTCGTCCACCACCGTCATTGGCAATCTGGTTACGGATGACTTGGAGCACCTTGTTCCTGTCATAAGGATTGCCGTCCCTAACCTCCCGCCTTTTATGGAGAGGAGGATTGTCTCCTAGAGCTGCATACCCGTTGGATAGGTAGGTAGCGCTTGCAGCGTCGGTGAGAGTTAGGAGGGCATTGATACCCGGCTGGACAATGAACTCCATCTGCACCTCAAACAGGCTCATGTCCACTGTAACACCGGTAGTGAAATAGTCCTGTGGATCGGTGCCTGAGTAAACCACGTTGGGTAAGCCCAACATTTCCGCTACATCGCTGTCCTTAGCCGCCCACCAAAGGCGGATAATTGGATCAGCTTGAGGAGGATGGTAGTTGGTCCTATTCCTCACTCGTCTCCAGTTGAAGTTCAGGCCACCAAAGTTCCGACCACCTGTGCTGTAGGCTCCTGCTTCGAACAAAGCTTGATCATCTGATGCAGCTTTGGTGTCTGTCTCGGAGAACAGGGTGGTAGCGTTCGAGAACGTGAAGCCAGTCTGTACAGCCAAGGCGTCTGCTTGATCGGAGATAGCGCTCATTGACCTTCTCCCATGGTACCGCGCTTGGCCCTATCGACATCCACCTCTTTCTTCTCGGCATCAGTCCATCCGATGCGGTGAGCGTGGTGGTTCTGAGCTTGGTACCGGCCTAAAGCACGCTGCTCTTCTTTGAGGAGTTTCTCAGCCTGCTCCAATGCCCTCTCAGCTTGTTCAGTGGCTTTGGTCACCTGCTCATATTCGTGACGAGCAGCCATGAACTTGAGGTCGGCTTGCTCATGGATCTCCTGCTGGTTGGCAAGGGACATCTTCTTAGCCTCGATGTCGGGGAGTAACTTGTCGATCCGAGACCGACACCCGTTGATGAGGTCTTGGCTTGCCTCGACAGTGGGCTTTAGGCGATCTCTATCTTCAATAATCTTTGATCCATGGTATGCCATTAGTCATCTCCCTCATCGAGAATGACAGCACTGGAGGGGAGCCACTCACGGGCGCTCTCAGGTAGATCGACAACTTCATCGGCATTAACTCGCCTGCCGCTGTATGATCGAAGCGATCGCTCTCGCCTCTCCTGTTCCTCTTGGGCTCGGATCTTGTTCTTTTGATCCATAGTGAGCTTGTTCCAGTCATCGTCTGACATACGAGGGGGTTGATACTCACCTGCTGGCCTGGTCCGCTCGTTATCACTACGCGGCAATAGAAATGCCTGCCCTGGTATGAATGCCTTCTTTAGAAATCTAACCTTCATTAGCTTTAACCTCTGTGTGTTCTTTGATTTTCCGGGCCATGTCTTCGTTCTGCCGGGTGACACAGTTGTGGCATCTCATGGATACCCAGTATCTCACTTTGCTATTACAGAACGGACAGGGGTCGGGGACTATGAGTGTGTTAAATCTGATGAGCTTATTCATTCCGAGAACTAGCCGAAGCTGCGGCTATCTCTTCGTCAATGCCATGCTCCTCCGCAAAGGCGTCTAGGAAATCGTCTAGATTGGTGCCTACGCTCTCGAGCCATGGGCCTAGCTTGGCGTCAACATCCTCATCTGATTTGATCCCGGTTATGATGGTTTGGAGTTCAGCCTGTTGATCGTCGGTAAGGTCAGGGGCATCCTGTTCCTCATCCTCTACGAACTCGATGTTGTCCGACATGAGGGCTTCGAACTCTTCGGGATCAATACCGAGTTGCCGTCTGTGCCCCTCTAGGGCGTACATGAGCTTTTCGTTATTAAACCAGTTAGGAGTTTCATCGATGATGGTCTGCATTCTCATCAGTCGATCTTCATCAATGCCGTAGTGTTCAAAGCCCTTGAGCTGGTTCTCAGACCACTGGTCCATGAATTCAGCAGCGACCTCTTGCTCCATACGCTCGTCTGCTTCTGCCTGTAGACGGTTGCGCTCTGCTAGCTCCTCTAGATCACTGTCCATGGTGGGATAGAAAGCATCGGACTTCTTTTCGTTAGCTGGTTCTGTCTCGCCAAACAGCTTCTGTGCTGCACTAATCTCTTCCATTGTATTGCCTTCCGTGTACGCACAGGGGAACGTCTGTCTAAACATGCGTTTAAACGGCCTGGGGTGCCCTGTGAGCACGTCTAATTGTTAAAATGATGAATTGTCTTAGAGGTCTTTGTAGAACCTGATTTCCATGAGCTGAAGGACGAGATCACGGAGAATTTTGTAGTCCTCATCACTAATCATGGAGAGGATCACCTCCCTGTTATCCACGTACTCCTTCAAGTCCTCCTCCGATACACCGCTCCACCTCGAAAACCCGATGTCGATGATTTGTTCTTTGGAGAGTTGATTGAAGCAGGCTCTGGTGGTGGAGATGTCTGTTACATTAGGCGGAAGCGACTTGTAGCGCTCGAACATTGTAATCGATCCCTGTGTAATAGGTTCCGATACGATTGTATTTCCGCTCGTATCCAGCTTGGGTCATGAACTCACCGAAAACCTTTTGGCTAGCAATTGGCCAGTCATTGGCTTTGGCATAGGACTTGTAGAGATTGTAAAGTTCGGTGGCCTGAACACGACCACCTCTGGAGGGAACGAGTACATCTCGAAGGAAGTGTTCGAATTGACTAATGGTGGCATGTCGTTGAATGAAAGGCATTGATCTATCCTTAGATATATTCTCTTGTTTAATAAGATTAGATATTTAAAACAGGCGTATACGTGCGTATACACGCGAGGGGCAGTCCCCTAGAGATGAACGTTTGATAGTGATGTGATTGGATTTGGCTAAATAGAAAGCAGCCGTGATTGGCTATCGATGGCCCTCTATATAGTAATGTATGGTTTCGAGGTAATTTTGTTACTTGGGTTTTTCAGAACTACATCAAAAACCCTAGGCATTCTGCGGGTTTTCGGCTGTAAAATATTTTTTTACCCCTGAACCTAAGGTTGCAGAAATGAAAAATACATAACCTTTGGTTTTGTTCTCTGCAGGGGGATCACAGAGAGATGATACCCTCTATATAGTAATGTAGGGTTTTCTCGGTGTTTTGGCAAACAGATCTGCAAAAATAATGCACATCGACGCTAAGGGGGTATACAGCCACGTACAGAGCCTCTCTGTGTTTTGGGCTACTGTCTACCCATTTTTTATTAGACACGCTGTACGGGCTTCCTAGGCGCTTCTAGGGCCTATCTGGAGACACTACCCCAAGTACTTGTAATAGTAGCTGAAGACATGATATCTGGCAATCAGTATTTGACAATCCATGGAGAGTTTCATGCCTAGAGCTGTATCAGATGACGAGAAGAACGAGAAGGTAGCATTGGTCCTCAAATATAAGAACTCCGGTTTGCCCGTCCCATCTGCCTGCAAGAAGGCAGGTGTGCCTGTGAACAGCTATTATAAGTGGAAGCAGCAGGGCTACGGTATGAATAAGCGTAAGACAGATTACGAACCCGGTGTTGCAGGCACGCTCCAGGAACTGCTGGACAGACGTGCAGAGCTGATAGCCGAGGTGGAGGAGATAGACGAGAAGCTGGCAAAGGCAGAGAAAGCCCTGGCCTCTTAAGGGTGTTAGAGCGAAGCGTGTAATCTGTCCCTAGACTTTGATACCAATATAGGAAGGCTCCGCATCCCGATGGGAACGCAAGACACTCCCGACACGACACTGTCAAACCCATACTATCAGCGGCTCCTTAAGTTCCTTGATGAAACCAACAAGGAAAGTGATCGTGGGAGCGCGCTGATTACAGGCTCTCTCATAGACCAAATGCTTGCAGAAATACTGCTTGCTTTCTTTATAGACAACAAATCATCGAACGATCTAATTTACGCCGCAAATGCTCCTCTCTCATCCTTCTACGCAAAGACAGAGTTGACTTTCTCTCTTGGTATCATTTCAGCCGTGGAACGCAGGGACATAAACTTTGTGAGAAAGATCCGAAACAAGTTTGCGCACAGTTTCGAGTGCTCCTTTGAAGACAACGACATTTCTTCTTGGTGCTCAGAACTAAAGACAGGAATGCGCAAGCTCGATGAGCTTCCCAAGGGCCACAAATCCCGAGCGGACCAACCAAAAGCTCGTTTCTCTATGGTCACAACGTCTATAGTCTCCGACCTCTATAATCGCGCTCACTACACAAAGAAGAAGAGGCGTGTCGAATTACCGGACGAGCTGAAGTTCCTAGATCAGGTCATGGAAAAGATGGCCGCTGATCAGAAAGTGGCCCGTCAGGAAACGGAAGATTAATGATTTAGCCCTGCGTTTCAGGGCCGCTTTCTGATCTAGCACCAAATAACCTCCGCGTCGGTATCAAGCTGCCTTCCTTGTCCTATCGAACGGATCGAGATTGATACCGGCAACAATGTCTCTGTCTTCGTGCTTGATCCAAGCCGAGACGATGGAATTCATCCGCTCTGATGGGAGGACAAGTTGCACCTTGCCCGTGTAGTCCTTGTCCCTGATGGCACTCCTCCATATCCACTGGACTAGGGTTTGCAGAGCGTAAAGATCTCCTCGCATATGGATGCCCTGCTCTTCGAAGTAGCTGCTCACCATGGCATGGGGATGAATGTCCACCATGTATGCTAAGGCCTTTTTGTTCATCCACTCGTTGCTGGCTCTGGCATTGATGGGCACACCACTCTTGCTCTGGATGCCATACCGCACTCCCTTGATATCTGCCCAGAATGCATCAAACACCCCCACCATGTTGTCCTCTGGCTTTGTGCGAGCCATTTTGAAGAACGTCTCCAGCCGCTTCTTGATTTGGGTGAGAGCACCGTTGTCCAACTTCCTCATCCGGCTGTACCACCCTTTGGAGAACGGATAACTCTTGCCGCTCTTCTTCCCCATGGGGGTGAGAACACGGTCATGGTAGATGTGTATTCGGCTTGCTAGATCGAGCTTCTTCTGGTGCGTGTCTACCTCGTCGTATGGCACCAGATTTCCCTCATCATCTAGAGACAGCATCTCGTAGTCGATATCATACATCTTCAGGTAGGTGGCCATGGCCTGGCCTTCGAACATGTACGTGGCGATGAACACCTCGTCGAACCCACTAAGGAATTCATGGGGGAATTGCCACATCACCACCTTATCACGGACAATACATAGATTGCCGTTGTCACAGAGGTGGGGGAGATCTGGATAGCGGGACAGCACGTCGTTAGGGCATCTTTCGTGGTTCCACCTGACGAAGGATCTCTCATCCAAATAGACATGACCTGTGTCGATGAAGTGCTGAATGTCCTTGTAGGGGATATCGGACAGCCCCACGACATCAAGAGCCTCATCAATAATGAGATTGTAGCCCTTGCCTTTGAGCGCCTGTATCAGACGGATATCCACTTTGCTGAACAGGGCATGGGTGGAACCGATGTTGGCTCCTTCTTCGATGAGATAGTCCAGTCCCCAATACTTCTTGCCGTTGACCTGCTGAGGGCTCTTGAACGACAAAGAAGGGCATTCTCTGGGGAGACGCTCCTCCACCTCATCTAGAAACGGACTGATGTAAATCCACTTGTCCTGAGGACGACTATTCATGATGTCCATAAGTTTCGTCGTCTTGCCCTCACCCATGAGAGCATCTACTACTTTGATCATTCCTTTCTCCTATAGGTTGGGCGCAATAATCAGTGCCCTGTTCAAGTAATTTAAGTCTCTACCCCTTCCTTTAAGGAAAGGGCAAAAAACTGTATTATTTTCAATGAGTTACGAAGCCGTTTTCCAATTTTTGATTTTCATTTTTGGAAAACGGGGGCTTAGACCGCTGAGATGAGCGACTGAGCTAGCTAGCGAAGGAGAGAACGAAGGGGGCTAGATTAGATAGCTATTCTTTGCTCGAACCCCTCCCTCTACTCGGTCGCAAGTCTGCTCCCTCGTATCATCTCGCCGTTCTAAAAGAGACCGAGAGAGGGAAAGACACCTGTGTTATACGGTTTTGTTATATAGGGCTTCGTAAGCTTGCAGGTGCTCTTCCCGTTGCCTCTTCCACCTCTCCAGGCCGAGCCTGTTGCATTCTCTGCATCCCCTGTTTGATACAAGCCTGGTGGTCGTTCCATTCTCGTTGACATGAGAAAGATCCCTGCAGGGCTTTCCTTCGTATGTCTTCTCGCCCCTATCCATAGCAAGCTGTCTAGGCGTACGTTTCACCTGAGAATGCTCATGGACAAGGCGGCGGGCTTCAACCAGTAATCCCTCTAATGAAGCCACCAATTCGTGGGCAGATTTCATTGTAAATCCTTATGCGAATGAATGTGCTATGGTATTGGGAATTGGGCTAACGTGTGGGCAAAAATGGGCATGTTCAGATACATAGGGGGTAGCCCACCTGAAGAGCCATGATTTAGCTCTTGTACACGAGGGTACTCCCCCATTCACCACCACCCGTCACCCCCCAAAGTGGGTTCCCAGATTTCTGACAGGAGAGCAAGGGGTGTACGGGGAGGAGGGGCTACCCCACTAAATAGAAATACATTTGATCAAAGGTCTGGCTCTTGCGCCTGACATGCATTTCCTTTTGGTCAAGGCTCTGACTTTTGAGCCTTCTTCAATATTTCTTCACAATACTTCTCAAAGTCTATACTCTTATTATTGCTCGAATGAGGCACCTTGGTCTCCGGGGCTAATTGGTAGCCAGCCTCTATCAACTTCTTGCGAAGTTCTTTAGTTATTCTCCGACCGGAGACGTCCTCCCAATTGCTCTGGTCTCCGATCCAACGGCGTACGAATTCCACTTCTGCCTGCGTGCCCTTCAAAACTGGCTCAGGCGCTTCCTCCTGCTGCTCTGTCGCCTCAGCCGCCTCCTTAGCTTCTGTCTGTGACGCCTCCGCCTGTTCTAATTCAATGGCGAGGGTGGACGCCCCTCTCACCAGATCCAATGCCCAACACAGTGTCCAGAAGCCCCCCGGATAGACATCCAGCTCTGCATACCACTCCTCGCGCATCGCCTCCCTGTGTGTTTCAGGCAGCCTCCTCACGGCACGCTCAATGGCTTGCTCAGCGATCCACCTGGTTCCAGGCCAGAAGCCGCAGATAGCCACAATGATGAAGCCGCCGAGAATGTTCTTCATGAAGTCCATGCTGGCACCCCGAACATCTGGCCTACATCATTCAGAGCATCCTGGGTCTTCTGACAACCAAGGCCGGTGATGGTGTAGAAGCGTCTCCTCGGCCTGCCCTCTTCTTTAGGGTCAATGTCCTCCCATCGGCTCTTCAGCCATCCGGCATTTTCTAGGCGAATGAGGATTGGATACAAAGTTCCTGAGCGCATCCGTATCTTCTTGCCAATCTCCCTGCCGCTCATCTCGGCCTTAGGATCTTCGCAGAACGCGCTCAGCACCTTCATTGTGGTCATGGTGAGACGTGGGTCTTTGGACAAGGTTCGATCTCTACATAGCCTTTGTTAAAAGTCTACATAGGGTGTTAGATGGGATCGGTCAAGAGCTTCGGGAAAGGACGCCAAGCCTACTGCAGCCTCGTGAACCCACCAATTCTCGGAAAGGTCTTCGCGGCATTGCTCGGGTGTCTAGCAAAGCCCCCCAACTTAGGTTCAGCGGCTCCAGCCTCCGAAACTACAGACACATCAGGCAGCTCGGGTGCTTCAGGCGTTCTGGCATTGGACAAGCTGTCTCCGGGCTCCGACCAATAGCTCATGCCCTCTCGTTCAGCCCAGGACCTCCTGTTGTGCATTCTCAATTCGAATGCCTCTGGATCAATGGCCCTCTCCACGGTGTCCATAACCAACTTCTCGTTAGCCAGTCGTGTGTACCAAAGAGTGCTTAGGGGATTTGCTACCTCCAACAAGTCACGTGTAACAGCAGGGATGGTTATGTTTCCGTCCTCATCTCCATCTGCAAAGTCTGCTGCTAAACGAAATGCATCCTTTGCCGGTCCAGTGACGACAGGCCCAACCAGGAACTCCACTAGTCCTTGGAACCCCTTCCTGTTGATCTGATCAGCAATGTCACCGGGAATACCTAAGGCTCCTCCGGCAAACAGCGCATCTGTGAAGAACGCTCCATCGTCCATGTCTTGGGGATCTTTGCCTGCTGCAATCTGTACAGCCCAGTTACGAGCCCCTCCAGCTACAGTCATTGCAACAAGGAGAGGCACAGCAAACCCAGCTGCTGAGGCAAGTCCTCGGGTCCTACCAATTCCAGCCAACCTGCTCGCATAGAGGTGGGAATAGCTGATGGTGAAGCTCTTCCAGAGCGTGGCATTCTTAAGCACCACTTGATCCATGAAGCCACCCTTTGGTGCTCGTGCTCTCACCCCTGCCCTAGCTGTCGGAGTTGATTGAACAGTGTCGAAATAGCTCTCTGCCCTAATCATCTCCTGGAGTTTCATGGCCGTGTCGAAATGAGCTCTCTTCTCCTCGATGGACATGGAGCTGTCATTCTTCACCCGAGCCCATACATCACGAGGGCGCCTAAACTCAGCCTGGAACTCATTGTCAGACCAGATAGGCGTGTCTCGATACCTCTCCCAATCCCCTGCATCCACTCCGTAGCGCTCTAGGAACCCACGGAAGTCTGAGTTCACATCTGCAAGTTCATCCCAACCATGCTCGCTCATATCCGTCATCAATCCTTCGGTTTCCTTCATGAAGGACAGACGTTGAGCCTCGGTCCAGCCACTAGTACCAGACGCACGGAGGGTGAACTCGGGCAGAGTGCGAGAAAACAAACCGCTCTTCACAAGCTCGCCCTGCAATCTCTGCTGAGCCATGGAGCTATTGAGCCAAATCTCAGACACATAACCCATACGAGCTGCATCCCGTCTGTTCTCTACACCACCAAATGCCATCTTCATTTGAGCACCGGTGCGTCTGTTAGCTCCCATGCCATTCAGCACTGCAGTGCGACGGGAGGTGGCTGTATCGCCATACACGGCAGAGAACACAGACGATCCAAGCCTGCTCATGGTCATCAGGCCACGAAGGCCCTGCATCCACCTAGATGCTCCACTCCTAGAGAATGGTTGAGCTGGTTCAATGACCTCTTCGAACAAGCTGTCCAGCGAGATCAGTTCTTTGCCTACATTGAGTTCAGCACCCTCCAGCTCGTCAGTGGTGCGCTTCATCATCTCCAGGGTTGCTCGTGGGCTAGGCCCCATGATCTCCATGGCAGCAGTGTCTAGAGCCAGCCTGTCCATCTCATTGACGATGGCATCGAACGGCTCACCACTTCCGAATTCCCTGTTGTATTCGAGCCAAGCTTTGCTGCCTTTGAAATTGAGAGCCCGGTTTCCAGACCTGGGGTTCACACCTGATCTGAAGCTACCAATCTCCTCGGCTACAATGTCGTCGTACATCTCATCGAGGAAGGTATTGAGATCTCCATCGGACATCACCTCATCGTCTATATTCCTCATGCGATCTCTGTCTACGAGGGTGAGAACTCTCTTCTTCCAGGCATCCTTTCCAGCACTGGAGATGAGATTGGCATTGTGGCTCTGCACCCATCCCCAATTCTGACGGATCTCAATGTTACCGCCTGCCTCGTTGAACCTTTCTACAAGGAAGTTGCGACCAGTAATGATGGCATCAGCAGCGGCTTTGCTTGGCCCATCACTGGCTTCCCCAAACAGGGCAGCAACAACCTTGGGCATGGAGCCCTTGTTCTGCTTGATACCGGCTAAGCTGGACTTGTTCTGCTCCAGGAAGTCAGCCATGTGGGAATAGGCATCACCTCGTAGCACTTCATACCGGCTATAGACATTCGGTCCACTGAACTCATTGCTAGCATCGAAGGTGAGGACAGCCCTAGCTGCCTTGGAGACATTCTTCCCCTCGGCCTTAGCTGCCTTCAGTCGATCACCAATGTCTTTCTGTGCAGCAGCCTGCTTAACGTTCTGTCTCTTTTTGTTCTGAGCAAAACGATCCCACTCACGCTGGAGCTTGTTGGCTACGTTCCTTTCCCATACCCGCCCAGACCCAGGATTGTCTTTGATGATCTGGTCAAGCATGCCACGGAGAGCAACAGCAACATCGCTATTGAGATCCCCTCCAGCCACTGCCTCGTCAATGCAATTACGAATACTCATTCTAATCTCCCCAGGCAGACACCAACGACCTCTGTGCCGACCTCCAACTCATCATGTTCTTGTAAAATATCAGCCAGAGGTTTCCCCACCTGCTGTCCATTGCCATCGTCGACAAAGACTGTTGGGTTCTCGGTCTCTGCCAGTTCAGCAACAGACAACGCCTGTGCTTCGTCTAATGAAGCAGAGAACGCCGTAGGTGGTGCCACTTCTTGTTTAGAAACAGCCTCTTGCTGGCTCTCCAGTGCCCGCTGAACGCTTCTCCTGAACTCGGGGATGTCATTTCCGCTGAAGTCAATCCCTGCCGCTCTGAGACCTGCTCTGAGCCTTGCAGCCTGTTGTGTCGATCGAAGGTCAATGAGGTTCTCTTGCCTCACTGTCGGCTCTGCACCCACAGCAAGTTTAGATTTCAGGTCATCAACATCACGGACAGGAAATCCCTCACGTTGGGCAAGCCTAACAGCATCCTCCAAAGCCATTCCCTCAATGGCAAACAGCTTAGTGGGCCTACCTCTACGGCCGAACTCCCTGTAGCTGACACCACCTTGTGCTAACAGGAAGTCAGACAGGTCCTCGATGGGAGGGTTCTTTGCCTGCACTGATGAGAGAATATCTGCTACTCGTTCATCAGACATCTTGTGGATGTTACGAGCAAATCCTTGGAAGGCTTCCGTTGCCAAGATCTCGTTGGCACTCACCCCTCCGATAGACAGACTGCCTGTAAATTCTGGCCTCCCTCGGCTGGGGATGTTGATCAGGCTAGGACCGAAGTCCAACTGCACCTGCTCTCCACGTTGTACGGCCTCGTAGGCTTGGGCAAATGCTCGTTGATGAGCAGCCATACCCGCTGGAGTGGATGGGAAGATGTTGGTGTCGAACTCATGCACAGCTTCCTGCACATCACGGACAGAAGCTCTCTGTTCAGCAGTCGGTTTGATAGTCCCGTTGTCCACTGCCTCAGTGAATGCTTGCTCAGTGGCTCTGTAGCGCCTGTACAAGCCCTGTAGTGCAGTGATGGTGCCTCCGAGCACAGCACCCGCCCCACCGGCAATGAGTACACTCTCAAGGGCCTCCTCGAGATCCGCCTCTTCACCGAAGCTTTGCCTGCCATGCTGTACATCAGCTTGAATGAGAGCCTCAATGGAAGCTCCAATTCCCGCCTCTGTTATAGCTGTGGTGAGGACACGACTAGCGAGGGTTGTACCAGCACGGGCAGGAGCGCCTATTACAAGAGCGGGAGCTAGCACTGGGTCAGCGAGTTGGCCTGCTGCGTCAGCTACAAAGCCTGCAACATTAGCCACTACTCCGCTGGTGTTGGATCTGACCTCATCAGCCTCATCTCGAAGTGCTTTCCTCTGCACTCCAATTAGGCGGTCCCTCTCTTCCGGGGAGAACACCACACCTTCTGGGAGCTGGTCAGCGACTTCAGCTAGCTCGGCATAATATTCAGCCTCTGCCTGTTCGATAGACACGCCGCTGTGTTCTACATGCAGCCCTTCTATCGGACCAATACTAGTAATCAGCCTTTGATCTGGATAGGGGATGCTTCTCCCCAGGGCTTGAGAAATGATTTCTTGCTGCTCTTCGTAGTGACGGGTTCGTTCCCGCTCCTCAGCGAAGATAGTTCGTTGCTCAAAGGTTTCCTGGAACCGAATACCGAGGTCATCTAACCCCCCTCTAGGGCGAGACTGAGCAAATCCAACTTCAGCTGCCCTTCTATCAAATTCTTTGTCGTCAAACATTATCAGTCCTCAACAGTGAGGGTGTATACCTTTCCGTCTTCTGTACGAACAAAGCCCAAGCCCTCCACCACAATGGCGTATTGGTTAGTGCCACGAGTGACTAGCTGCGCAGATGTCCCGAAGAAGTCGAAGAAGCCTGGGTTAAGAAGCTCAGCATCAAATGGAGTGCCGTCCTCATATTGAGGTGTTCCATTTCCAAGCTCAGTCAGTCTGTCTGTGGTCAGGCCCTCGGTGAATGTTACCCACTCCCCATCATCCATGGAGGTAGGTCTCAACACCGTATTCCCGTTGTGTGTCACGGTGGGGAATAACTCGTTGACGGCATCGTCCATGGTGTAGGAGTTGTTGCCCTTAGCCCTGTTATGGACATACAGCGCTTCTGCTGCATCTGACATGGGAGCAATGATTTCTGGGCTCATGGGGAATGTACGAGCCAGCTTCTTCTTCTGGGCAGCTACAAGAGCAGGCTTTGGGTTGAACTCCTTGTTCTGCTTCTGGGTGGCCATACCATCCATAATGGCAACGGCTTGTTTGGGATCGTACACCGCCTTCTCTGCTGCCACAGCCATCGAGCCGCTATCTGCACTGAGACCACGGAGGACAGATTTGAAATGAGCCGGAGAGGTGTTCTCCTTCAGTCGACCGATAGTCTTTACACGCTTAACAATGTCCATTGCCTCGTAGCCAGCATTGAATTTTGCCTGCTCAGAAGCTGTGAAGAAGTCGATGTCTACACCTAGAGCCTCGCTCTCCCTGTCCACCACACTAGCTCTGTCTGTCAGGGTCTCCCGAGTGAGATTGCCCATCTCCAGCGGAGAGAACTGGCTAGGAGCATGACCACGATCTGATAGTAGATCCAGATAGGTGCCATTCTTCACAGCCTTACGGGTGGCGTGGATATGATCTTCTAGAGCTGAGACATATCCAAGCTCAATGGTGCTGCTGGCAATGGACTTCTCCTCCGAAAGAATAGCTTCTTGATCGGCTAGGGAATTTGCAGCTGTCACATCATTGACCCGATCAACAGCCTCTTGACGAAGAATGAGCTGCCTAGCCCAGTCCTGTGCCGTGGGAGTTCCAACGCTCTGGAGGGTGGCTAGGGTTGAAGCAAATTCATCAGGAGCCCTGTTGAACTCGTCCATGAACTTCATCACACGACCAGCTTCTTTGTACGCTACGGTGGCACTGACTTCGTTGGACTTGCTCACCTTGAGAACGAGACTGTCCCATCTCTCGGGGTCAATGCCGTCCTCGTGGAACATCTCGAAGTGCTCCATGGCCGCCTGTAGGTCACCATTGGCAATGTGATTGTTGATGATGGCTTCATGCATCTTTGTCGACTGCTCAAGCTTAGCTAGCCCAACAGTGTCAGCATCCCAGCCGTACATCTCCGACAGTTGGTCAATGGCAGCATTGGCGTCCCCAAGCTCATGAGCCAGAGCATTCATGTTGTCCTTGTTACGGACAGCGTTCTTCACGGCCATGTCGAGAATGGAGCGCTTAGTCTGGATCTCGTAGGCAGTTTGCTGTTTAGAGACATGACGGGTTAGATCCGCCCTTTGGGCTTCCACATCCCCTGCAACGACGAACTCCACCATGTCCTTAACTTGCTGACGTGGGCTCTTAACGGAAGCAGAAGACTGAATACGCTCCAGCTCCTTCAGATATTCGCCATGACGGTCGACAGCGTTCTTTCCCTGGTCCTGCCTGTACAGGTCCTGAAGATCGTTCAGCTCCCTTTGGGTTTCCAGACGAATACGCTCGGCCTCCGTCCGGTTGTGTCTTTCCTCAATCTCGGTGGCATGGTCTATCGCCTGTCCACCAACATTGGCTACAGCAGTTCCTAAATTGGTAAGAGCAGCAGCTTCCTGACCGCCATGATCAGCAGCGCTATGGCGAACTCGGGTAACTCCACCGAGACCACCACCTCTGGCATTACGCCTTGGGACCAACGGCATCAGACAAGCCCCGAGTTTGTATTGACGCTAGACGTAGCCTGACTGTACGTCTGCCATTTGCTGGCCACGGTAGAGAGGCCGTTGAGCCCTGTGGCTAGTCCTGATAAGGCAGCAGCGCTGGTAGCCGACTTAGCCCTGCTTCTGGACAGTTTAGCTTCTGCTGAGAACTCCTCTGCCCGAGCGCGGATGTCCCTAGCCTCTGTTTGAGCGTCTTTGGCTATCTGATAGACATCGGCCTGGGTAGCATCTCGGAGGTCCTGAACATGTGCAGCAGCACTGCCACGGTCGACCATAACTCCACGAGCAGCAGCTGAGGCACGACTAGCGCCAACCTCCTGTGCTCCGACCAGTTGCCGACGACCAATGTTGAAGACACCAGCGCTCTCTGCTTCCAGAGCGGCTTGAAGGGCTAAACCTGCATTCTTCTTTGCCTGAGCGGCTTGAGCTTTAGCAGCCTTTTTCTGGGCCTTGCCCTGTTGGTATTGTCCGTAGATGCTGGAAACTGTGCCTAGAGCACCAAAAGCTAAGCCAGCGATGGCGAGAGCAGCCATTATTCTTTCTCCATATTGAAATTTTCTGAGTGCAATTTGAGTGCAATGGCCCCTCAAAAGGGGCTGATGTTCGTTAACTGTTCTATTGTCTGGCTATGCAGGCGAAACTATGGTAAGCGCCTGTTCACCCTGGAGACTTTGTTCAGGTGTGCCTGTGGAGGGGTGCCGGAGTGGTTGAACGGGGCGGTCTCGAAAACCGTTGTACGGGCGACCGTACCGAGGGTTCGAATCCCTCTCCCTCCGCCAATTAACTAGTTCAATCTATTGATTTCAAACGATAAATTCTTTTAGATTCAATTTCACCCACCATTTTTCCCACCAAAATAAATCCGGTACCAATAGGTTATCTAGACAGACGGTTACCGAGCATTCCTGCTGCTTTGCGTAGCCGCCTTCGCGAAACAGGCGCAATCCGGTGAGCAGGCTAGCTCTGGATTTTGCACGGCACTCTCTCGTGAAAACTTGAAACGATCTGAACCGCTCAGAAACATTGGAGCATTCGCGTGTGAATCGCCTGCTCCTATGTTTTTAGCTGTTTCATATGGATGCAATTATCACCTTTAATATGTTGTTTTAATTGATTTTTTTCAACATCACCGTTTCACATTGATTCAGGCGATTTCACCCAAAATCAGCAAATTTGGTGACCCCAGCGGTGACCCCAGATGTGTTTTGATGTATCAGGACATCATAGCGATCGCCCACTGCCACTACCGAGTTTCAACCAGAGAACCTCCAGAAATGGCTGAAGAACCAGGAGCAAAAAAAAGAGGCGCAAAGCGTCTAACCGAGGCCGGCATTCAGCGGATCAGTGCACCAGCTAAGGGGCGGATCGAGATTGCCGATGCCATCGTGCCGGGCCTACGTTTTCGCATCACGGATCGCGATAAGCGAAGCTGGTCGCTCATTTATCGGATCGCCGGCGCGAGCAGGCTCTAGCAACGAGTGACGCTCGGAAACTGGCCGGCCGTTGGCGTGGCTGAAGCGCGGAAGCGTGCGAAGGACGCCTTGTTCGAGGCGATGACTGGCAAAGATCCGGCTGCCGAGAAAAAGAAGGAGGCAGAGCGAGCCCCTGACGTCTTCGAGGACGTCGCCGCCGAGTTTGTGCTGCGTTTCCTGAAACCCAGACAGAAGCGATGGCAGGCGACTGAGGCAATCATCAAGAACAAACTTATCTCACGATGGCGAGGTCGCCCCATCCGGCAGATCACCAAGCCAGATGTGCTGAAGCTCCTCGACCGTGAGATGGATGCTGGTCGCCAACGTATGGCCAACCAATCACACCAACTCGCCGGTCAGCTGTTCCGCTGGGCTTTGCGGCGCGGCTACGTTGACCAAGACCCGACGGCCGGCGTTGACAAGCCTGCGAAGGATAAGTCGCGTGATCGTGTGCTCTCCGACGAAGAGCTTGCTGAAGTCTGGCAGGCGGCGTCTCAGCTTGGCTACCCATTCGGGCCGTTCGTCCAACTTCTGATTCTAACCGGCCAGCGGCGCAACGAGGTTGCCGGTCTGCTTTGGGCCGAGATCGATTTCGACAAGCAGCTCTGGAGCTTGCCAGCCGATCGAACGAAGAATGGCCGTCCTCACGACATCCCTCTGTCGGCTTTGGCGATGGCAATTCTGGAGAAGACGCCGAGACTGGCGAACAGGGTATTCCCCAGCGCCAAGAAGACATCGGAACGAACGATCAGCGGATTTTCAAAGACCAAGCGACGAATCGATGCGCTAATCCTGGAAGACAGAAAGCGTCAAGCTGCAGCTTCGGATCAACCGTCCGATGACGTTGAGCCGATGCCCGCCTGGGTGCTTCATGATCTGCGCCGAACGTCGGTCACAGGAATGGCCGAACTCGGCGTCCAGCCTCACGTCATCGAGGCTGTCGTCAACCATGTAAGCGGCCATAAGGCAGGTGTCGCTGGAGTTTACAATCGAGCAACATACGCCTTGGAAAAGCGAGAAGCGCTCAATAGATGGGCAGAGCATGTGACCCAGCTTGCGGGGATGGATGCTGGTAGCGTTGACGAGTCCGACTCATTAGCGTGAACAGACGTCATCTACTCCTTGTTGGCTCGATCTATTCGCTGACGACTCGTGATACTAAAGGTAACTTGCCTTGGAGCTGGGTCTGCCGCGAGAGGTCATTTGGCAGCGCCATTGATCTATTAAAATAGATCGCGATTATATTTTTGATATATTAAAACAGATCAAATCTTGCGCCACATCAAATTGCGTGATATGCATAAATAGATCAAAAACGTTCTTTGATATGTAAAGGCATATCGACATGAGCTACACAACTGAATGTATCGCCGAGGCACTAAAGGCCGCTCGCGAGGCCAAGGGCCTGAGCCAGCGCGATCTCAGCAGCCGGGCTGGGGTGCCGCAGAGCCATATCTCGAAGATCGAGAGCGGCGCGGTCGATCTGCGGCTCTCAAGCCTGATTTCACTCGCCCGCGTTCTCGATCTGGAGCTTGCGCTTGTGCCGCGCAAGATCATGCCGGCCGTTCGCTCGATTGTCAGGAGCGGCGCGCAGGAGCGCGCCGCCGCCGATCCCAGGGCGCATTCTGTCATCAAAGAAATCAGGAACGTTGCCGAGCTTGTCATCAATTCTTCCGGCGAGCCCCTTGGCGAGAAGGAGGCCGATGCGCTTCGCCATAACCTATTCCTGCTCCCGCAGGTCGGTCTCTCCAGCGCGCAGCTAACGAGCCTTAAATCCGCGATGCAGGCAATGAAGCTCTATCTCGATCATCCCGAGAACAAGGGGCTTATCCGCGAGGCCGCCGATACGATCCGCGAGCTGCGCAACCAGCTTGTTCATGCCCGCGAACCGCAGGCGGATTTCGTGCGTCCGGCCTACAGTCTTGATGCGGAGGACGACGATGGCTGAGGTCAACGTTCTCGATGTGCTGCTTTATGGCGAGCCCATCGGCACGCTCACGCGGGCCGGCGAGCGCACGATCTTTGTCTTTACAGAAGCCTATATCGAGAACGAAAGCCGCCCGGTGCTCAGCCTTGGCTTCAAGGATGAATTCGGCGAACTCATCACGGAGCACAAGCCTTCGCGCATCAAGCTGCCACCGTTTTTTTCGAACCTGCTACCTGAAGGGCATATGCGTACCTATCTCGCCGAGCGCAACGGAGTGAACCCGCAGCGTGAGTTTTCTTTGCTCTGGATGTTGGGGCAGGATCTGCCGGGCGCGCTCACCGTCATGCCCGCAGACGGTGATGCGCTGCCGCCCCATGCCGGTCACGGCGGGGGGGACGAGCACGAAGATAATCGCGTAGGCGGAGCGTTTCGCTTTTCGCTTGCCGGCGTACAGATGAAATTCTCGGCGATCCATGAAGCGCGCGGCGGGCTCACGATCCCGGCGCGCGGTGTCGGCGGCTCATGTATCGTCAAGCTGCCCTCACAGCAGTTTGCCGGCGTACCCGAAAACGAATTTTCGATGATGGCGCTTGCCGGCACGATCGGGATCACGGTGCCGCGCACAGAGCTTGTTGATGTCAGCGTCATCGCCAATATGCCCGCCGGGATCGAGCGGCTTACCGGCAAGGCGCTTGCCGTGGAGCGCTTTGACCGGCTCGGGGATGAGGCGGTGCATATGGAGGATTTCGCTCAGATATTCGGGGTCTATCCTGAGGAGAAATATCAAAGGGCGAGCTACCGCAGCATTGCCAGGGTCATCGCCGCGGAAGGTAGCGACGTGGATATGGCCGAGTTTATTCGCCGCCTGGTCTTTAATGCGCTGATCGGCAATGCTGACATGCACCTTAAGAACTGGTCCATGATCTATCCGGACCGTCGCCATGCCGCGCTCGCGCCAGCCTATGATCTTATCTCAACGATAGCCTTCCTGCCCGATAAGAACGCGGCGCTGAAATTCAGCAGGACAAAGCGCTTTGAAGGCTTCGATGAGGACGAGCTCGTTCATCTTGCTGCAAAGGCGCTCATGCCCGAAAAGCTCGTGCTCGACACCGCGCGCGAGACCACGGCGCTCTTTCACGAGCACTGGAGGGCCGAGAAGGGCAACCTGCCGCTGACGCGCGATATGATTGCTGCGTTGGAGGCGCATCTGAAGACGGTTCCGCTAGCCTGACGGCAGAGCATAGCTGTTAAGGCCGACGATAATGAAGGCCGTCAGCAGCAGCGCCAGAATTTGCGCAGCGAAGTTGATCCGAAGATCGAAGGTGGCAATGTGTCCTTCTCGGGAGGGACTATCCGCATGATTCCAATACTGGCTCGATCATCTCAGAGTTTGCGCCAGTACCTTTTCGTCAAGGTTCATCGGCATCGCAATGACGGCGTTGGCGTTCAAACCAAGCCTCGATCTCTGAGGCATCGTAGACGCTGATGTTCGGCGAAAGCCGAATGGCCCGAGGAAATCCGTTCTTCCCCTCCCGACTCCAACGCCAAGCCGTCACCCGATCAATTCCATACCGAGCCTTCAACTCTCTCGGGCGAATGTAGCGAACTTCGCTCAGCTGGGACATGTCTGCGCTCCACGTTCGATCATCCAATAATGGCGTCGCTGGCTGCACAACGCCTTTTCTCTTAGATGAATGAGACGGGCATTTTATTCCCCAGAAAGCGAAAATTTTCCGCAGAGCCCACAGCTGGAGGGAGGGCACCTCTTTCCGTTGAGCTTCGACTACCGCGAAACTACCTTCGAAAAGCCTAGGGTTTGATAGACTTTGGTGCTATCCCACAGTGGTGTTTGGCTGAGGAAAGCCTCTGTTGGCTATGCAACTCCTCATTCAATGCAGCAATAGGATGAAATCGGAGCCCATATGAACAACCCAAATGAGTTTGAGCTTAAAGGCCTCACTGAAGAGCTGATAAAGGAAGCTGGGAATAGAACCGTTGACGCAGAGCTTCTCTCTCACGCGATACGCGCGTCGATCGACACAGGGCTTCTCATCCAAAATACTTCCGAAGTTCTCAGAATTCCTGCGGAGCAGGTTGGGCAAGTGCTTCAACGGAGGGGTTTTGATATCCCTTTGCGTCAGGTCGGGAACAAATCCACACGTGAAATCGCTACATCTGAACGTGGATCGTTGGACAATGTGGAACTCAGTCCCTTCAGGGAGATCTTCTCAGCCAAATGGTCTGCTGGCCAATCTGACCATCGCGAGCTCGACGAAGAAACATCAGCCGAAATCTCGCAACTTGCGTCAAAGCTTAATGAAGATCCATTCGCAGCTCTGTACCGGGACAACGTCGGCACGTATTTTTCAAATTTCATGGAAACCGATGCTCAATTAATTACGCAATATTTAGATCAGCATTTTGGCGACTCAGGACCAGAATACATCGTCACCACAGGTATCGGTGCAAACGAACAATTCTGCCATTTCTTGGCACACTGGCACAACACATATGAAAAAGGACCTAAGTGGCTACTTATTACCCATCCTGCGGATCTTAGTATTCTGCCATCAGATGCAACGACGTCCAATACGATCTTTCTTGAGTTTTCCAGGAGCGGTGTCACAGAAGAGA
The DNA here is from genome assembly GCA_028285265.1 of Geminicoccaceae bacterium. Taxonomy (GTDB): domain Bacteria; phylum Pseudomonadota; class Alphaproteobacteria; order Geminicoccales; family Geminicoccaceae; genus JANQPX01. The sequence goes on along the minus strand of JANQPX010000069.1, from coordinate 275,324 downwards.
CGATAAAGTTGCATGAATTCACCGACCCACTTCTACCTCGCATAGTATTTGCCAACCAAGGCCCACTGAAGCAACTCGGACAAAGAGACAATAATTTAGTTTTAGATCTTCCAGATCAAGTTTCCGGAAGATATGGCAGAAACAAAACTCCAATAGTCCTTGCTCCGATGCTGTGCTGTGGAATGGACGTTGAAAGCTATTGGAACACCATTCAATCCGCAATCGATGCTTTCAATTTCGATGACACCAATTCACTTCCCCTCCTACTAGGCGGCCTCATTAGGCAAGCTCAAAAACGCGATCAGAGAAAGTTGATTTATAATGCAACGAATGACCCATATACAAAATTTTTAGGCCATGAATTAGAACAGTTCTGGAATGAAGGAGTCAACAAATCGTCAAATCTTCTTATGATGTCAACTTTTCAAGGTCTACCAAGAGATTCACATATGACTATAGAAGGCCTTCTTGGCAACGCGGATTCAACTATGTCTATCTTCATAGTCAATAAAAAGCAGCGAGAACCTTCGCACCCACTGGTTAGTAATGAGATAAGACCAGTGAACTCTAAACACATCGGTCTTAGCATTGCTGACGTTGAAAACGTACTAGCATTGGCAAACTATGACGAGTTCAGCAGCCTAATGCCAACACTATTGATCAGCATAGAGAACCGAATGACCATAGAGCATTCTGCAATTATAGGGCAACTATTTGCGGACATAACATTCATTTACTCAAGGCTTACTGGTGTTGATCCAGGATCAAATCCCTGTGTAAGAAATGTCCGTGATCGATCCTCGGTTCTCCTTGCCCGTGGAACATAGATACATGACCACTATATGCGTAAATGTTCAATGGCCAGTTCGAGAATCGTTTGGACTTCGGAGCCGCCGTGTCGATGCGACCTGACAACAATAATTTGAATGAAGTATGGTCTCATCTTCAAGGCCTTGTTCATGAAGCCAAATCACTTCGGCTCGCCGAGGAGTTTGCAAAAACCCCCCAACGAGCTGAGCTGTATTCTGTTGAAGTTTCAGATAAACTTTTCTTTGATTACTCCAAAAATCTGCTTTCGACGCAGATTATGGAGTCACTCTTAGATCTTGGCCGCAAATCATCACTTTCCGACTACGCACGTTCTCAAGCCGACCCATTTCAGCTACCACATGTGTTTTTCCGCTCACATATGGATGACTTGTCGGGAAAAACCAATGTAGAAGAATCGCGTGAAGCGACGGAATTCTTCTCGCGCATCAAAGAGATCTGCCGCCGCGTTCGATCTGGGCTGTGGACAGCGTGTACTGGAGAGAAGTTTCGGCACATCCTTTGTTTCGTCGAAAACGAGCAATGGGCCGACTCGTTGAAAATGGTTGCCGAAGTCATACGAGATTCGGATATTATACCGTGCATGATTGAATGTTCAGATCGAGAGGCTATAGACGCCAAGATTCTCGATAAGCACGAAAGTGTACTTGAAACCACTTTGGTAGTCATCTTAGGCACCGTTGATATCAAACGACTTACAAAAATCGCAGAAAAGATAGACAAACTGTTAGGAGCTGGATTGGAGGGTGAAAAAGCTTCACAAAGACATCTCTTACCGGTGGTTCCAGCGGCACGGAAACGACTATCTGCTGGAAGTTTTCGTGAGGCAGTTCCTGTACCCTCTTGGATGTCTGATGACCATTTCCTATGGGGAATAGGAGCTATTCCCTTGGCAGTCTCCTCAGGATTTGAGAACTACATTGAGTTTTGTGCTGGCGGTCATTTCATGGATGAGCATACGCGAAAGGCTCGGACGAGTGAGAATATTCCTCTGATTATGGCGCTAATACGTTTCTGGTACGATCATTTTCTTGATGCCGATGCTCGCGTTTGTCTACCATTCGACGAGCGACTCGCTTTTCTTCCGTCTCACGTTCGACAATTGGAGGTACACTTAAATCAAAGCTTGCCCCCAAATGATCGAATATCGCTTACATCATCAGCGTTACTTGGTACACGTGAACATAATAACTTGATCGAATCTTTACATGAGCCCCTTTCGCGCAGGCCTGCTGACATCATTTTGGTAGCGAAAAGAGATCATCCTGCTGCTACTAAACAACACGACAAACTGACCGCCTTGGGCATAGGACATGGCGAAGCGCTGATGCTCGGTCGATCGATTGAAGATGCGACAGAAAAGGTCACAAAGGTTATCGGCCCGTCCCCCCCTGCGCGTGAGTTAGCAATGAAAATGGGGAGGCGCGGGAACAAACCAACTAGTACGTTCATTGTGGGTCAGCTTACTGCATTTTCCTTGGGTATGCTGCTTGCAATGTATGAACAAAGTCTTAGTTCGACTGCGTATCTAAACTTTTCACTTAAGAACATGCGGGTTCGCTCGAAAGATTAGAAAAATGGATATGGATCTCGGCACCAAATACAAACTTGCGCTACGAGGCATTGCGACAACCTCGCTTCTCCTATTGATTGGAGGGCTTGTATATTCCCTCCAAGTTAATCTGACAGATATGCAACGCCTCATCGCAACTATTGCTGCACAATTAGGAGGCGCTTTCTTCTTCACCCTTTCCGTGGGTTGGATGGTTGACTGGTTAAAACGGCGATCTGGCTACTCAGAACTTTGGATGCTTAGCAGAGAATTCAGTGAGGCAGGACTCTTGAAATTCTACTCATCAAGGAATCGAGAAAGCGAAGAGGAGATTGAAGCAGCTTTTAATGCACATGTGGATGGTGAGATTCAGATAGCTGGGGCCTCGCTACGGCTATTTCTAGCCTCAAATAGCCGCTTTCATGAACCGATTCGAAGGTTGCTAGCTGATCCAAAGAGAGACGCAAATATTCGAGTCATCTATTGCTCCCCAGACGGCAACAACGAATTACCCGTTCGTTCTTTTGTAGAAGAGCGCGCCTCCGACGGAGAATGGAAAGTTGGGGGATCTAGTGATTGGTCGAAGCTCGAATACGATATGTATCATCAGTTTTTGAACAACTTCCCTCAAAACACTTCACACCCGTCAGCGCAGCTTCGTGTTATTACTGATCTTCACAGCACACGTGCAGGAATCAGAGAACTTAACGCAAAGGCCATGGCAAGAAGCTCTATCACGTCTGGCGAATATCACCATGCGCCGTATTTCACTATGGTCATGTTCCCGGACAAGGTCTTCTATACACCTAATATACTTTCGCAAAGAGTACCTGCTAGCTTACCTTTGCTCGTCTTTCACCGACGATCTGAAGTATATGAACTGTTGTATGATCAATTTAGGTTTATGTGGGCAGTGAGCACTGCAGAACCGCCAAGACCTATTGAGGCAAACTCCGCTCACACTGGCGACGGAGCACAACAAGCGAAAGGCCCAATATGATGAGCCTGTCGGTTTATTATGGACGTGCGATGGATGCTGTCCCCGATGAAGAGTTGATCGAAGCAGATCAGAAATGTGCCAGAATGCTTTCAGGCCTCGCTTGCAAGATCGTAAATCCTGCAGCATCGAGGCCGCGCAATGTTGCCCATGAAGCCTATGAGATAGCGGCCAGAGATCTGGAGTTATTGAAGAAATCTGACATATTTCTAGTAGATCTCTCGCGACCTGATTACCGATACGTTGGATGTGTGTTTGAGATGGCTCATGCACATATCTATAAAGTTCCCATTATTGCGATCGTTGGAAACACTGATTTTTCTGAGCGAATTTTTATCCATGCTTATGCAGATTTCATCGCTGGAACAATGCGAGAAGCCGTCGAGTATATTGAGCGTGTATACACCGAGCACGGCCAGGAAAAGCAGATGAGAGTTATGCACGAATATTTTGATTCAATTGCATCTCGGCACAGGACAATCGTCCAGGACAATTTGGTCGGGAATCGACTGAGGGGAAAGGATGAGCTCCATCAGCTCATTCAAAAATACGTCTCGGGATCAATCTTAGAGATTGGGTCAGGGAGTGGTTATTGGACCGAACAGTTATGTAATTTTTCTAACGATGTTGTAGGTATCGAACTAAGTTCTCCTATGCTGAAGCAAGCAATCAAACTTCTTGGTGAGCGCGAAGGTTTAAAACTTATACACACCAATTTTTTTAGCGATAAGCACTTATTTAGCAAGACCGGTAATGCAAGAAAGCACTATGACTGCATCATCGTTTTCTTTTTCCTAAGTTTGCTACCGCGGCAGCTGCAACAGCAAGCAATGCATAGGCTTTCAAAGTTGACAAAATCAGGTGGTCTATTACTAGTTGCAGACTCTGGCCAGGTTGAACACGAAACCTTTGCTGGGATTGGAAGAAAGAAGTTGCAAAATAGAAAAAATTTAAATGAGGAATTTATAATATATAAAGAACACTTCAATACCCGCGCTTTAGCTGATACCATTAGCATCGAAAATTTTAACGTAATTGATGAATCGCAATCTAATTCTCAGTATCCTTGGTTCGTAGCGCGTCGCCTTAAGTAATGGAATGTGTATGCGAATCGAAACGCTGCTTGTTCAGCTGTTCCGAAGGAATTGAAGATCTTTGCATAAAACAGAGAAACTGAGCTATGCCTAAGAAATTTTAATATTAGGAGGGTTATTCGTAAACGAGCGGATCGTGTGGTGTATATTTTCCTCAAAGAAGTGAAACCGATAATCCCAAAATTCTGGTTTTCCAAGTAATTTAGCGCAGATTTTTCTTAGATATTGCCTTTCGAGATCCTTTTCCGGATAGTAAACTGCGCTTTTATTACTATTTTGACGAATGTATAAATAGTTTCTTGATTCTTCTGAAATCAAGATTGGAGAATTTATCGAATATCTTTCGCCAATTATTTGGTCAATATGTCCTGCTAAATCAATATCTGCACCAAGAAAATGTAGATGAGCGTGATCAATACACCCACCACTTCCGTCCCCGAAGGAACCATGTTCGAAAACAGTGCAAGAACCATAGACTAACCGCGTCCAGTTGAAAATGGCTAGCTTCAATGCTCGAAACTCGCGATGAGCTTCGCTAGGCAAACATGAAAAATTCTGAAAATGATCATGGGTCACAAGCAGCAAATAGCCAGGTACGAGCGAGCCCAGGCCTGGTACGATATAATGAAACTTTCCCTCATATAATGGCTGATTCCACAGTTCGGACGATAGATCTGGATCATCTCTTAGTACACAAAATACGCATCCGGGTAAAAAATTCATTATCTAATTCCCATTATACGATGATATTTGCACCCAATATAGATCTATTTGGGAAATGATGCTGAACTTAGGCAATAATTAATCCGATCGTTGATCGTCTATGTCCTGTCAATATCATTCACTTCTCTTCAAACATAATAAGCGGGCGGATTCTCCGGCTGCCGGCGATGTGTAGCTAGCAGCTGGCTACCCTCACTAGCAACCTTGAAGAACATTTGTGGCAATAGTTGGGCAGGCCGCTTTGACCACTCCCGATATCCTCCTGCAGCCCAAGGGGCGCCGCTTTTTTTGCCGATCGTCGATCGCTTCAAGTGAACGATCGACGTCTGCGGATGTCAAGGTCACCCGTGCCAACAAGAAAATATGCCAAGTCCAACCCACGGCGAAGGGCCGAGGGGCAAGGCTGATGATCTGATCACCGACGAATGTCGGACTGCCTTGATGCTCGGATCGGCCGTGATGCTGTCAGCATTCTTCCTTGGATGCGGTTTCAACCGTTGCAGCAATTGTCTGCTTTGGTCGATGTCGAATTGCGATCATTACGCGAGAAAATTCAAAAAATTTCTCTTCCTCGGGAATAAAACACGCCGCTCATTCATCTAGGAGATCAGGCAAATCGGAGGAGAGCGCTCATGCTCCAGATAACCGAGCAGCGTCTGATCAAAGCTTTTCATGACCGTCTAGGCGGCGCCATCCGCGATGCTCTCGCCAATCCGGATGTGATCGAAGTGATCGTCAACGCGTCCGGCCAGGTGTGGCTGGATACGCTTCGTCGTGGTCGTGTTCAGACTGAGAGCAAACTTCATCCGGCCGCCGGTGAAGCCATCATTCGGTTGGTCGCCCACCACATCGGCGAGACGGTGAGCGAAGACCGTCCGCTGGTTGCCGGGATCATCCCGCTGACCGGAGAGCGCTTTCAAGGGGTGCTGCCACCTTTGGCGAAAGCGCCGACCTTCACCATCAGAAAACGCCCGACGGTCATCTTCCGTCTCGATGACTATGTCGCCGATGGCGTCGCGAATGCTCAGTGCTTGGATCTGATCCGCACAGCCCTTGCCGAGCGCAAGAATATCTTGGTCAGCGGCGGCACGTCGAGCGGCAAAACAACCCTACTAAACGCCCTACTTGCCGAGCCCGTCATCGCAGATGACCGAGTCATCCTGATCGAGGACACGGTGGAACTGCAATGCGCCGCCGAGGACAAAGTCCAGCTCCTGACAAAACGGACCGAGCCCAAAGTCACGATCCGCGATCTCGTGCAGACAACCCTTCGTCTTCGGCCTGACCGGATCGTAGTCGGCGAGATCCGGGACGGCGCTGCTGCTCTGGAGATGCTGAAGGCCTGGAACACCGGTCACGACGGTGGTCTCGGCACTGTCCACGCCAACAGCGGCAGAGACGCGCTGCACCGATTGGAAGACTTGCTTAGCGAGGTGACCGGCCAGGTGCCGCGCCGGCTGATCGGTCAGGCGATCGATCTAGTCGTTCATATCCGCCGCCGTCCCGAGGGACGGCGGATCGAGGAGGTCGTCGCTGTCGATGGCTATGAGCAAGGTGCCTATCGAACCCGCAATCTCACCCTGACCGCCGAAGTTGTTTCGGCGCAGCCTTCACCCAGCCCTGAGAGGATACCGTCATGATGAAGTTCATCATTGCAGCATCGAGCTCGCTTGCCCTATCCGCTGGTCAAGCAAAGGCAGCCCAAAGCGGCCTTCCTTGGGAGCAACCGCTTGAGACCATCACCAACAGCCTGACCGGTCCGGTCCTCCAGACGTTTTTGATCATTGCGATCGTGGTCGCCGGCTTGATGATGGCGCTTACCGAAGTCAGCGCGGGTGCCAAGCAGCTGCTGCAGGCGGTGTTCGGCCTTTCGGTCGCGGTTGCTGCGGTCAGCTTCTTTCCCCAGTTCTTCGGTTTTGCCGGCGCGGCGACGTTCTGATGGCCGAGCCTGACGATATCGCTGTGCCGCTGCACACCAGCCTGACCACGCCGATTCTTTTGGCCGGCACGCCCCGTGCCTTCGCGATCCTGAACGTGACGCTTTGCGCGGCGATCGGGTTTGGCCTGCGCCAGCTCTGGCTGGCACTACCGATCGGTCTTTTTGCACACGGCATCGCGGTCTGGCTGACACGGCATGATGCCTGGTGGCTCGACGTTTTGAAGCGGCATCTCCACGAAAAGCCCTTCTACGAGGCCTGACGCCATGACTTCTGACAACAAGAACCATGGTCGTCTTTCCGATCTGATCGTCTGGGGCGTGTTCGTTGCTCCCGGCATTGTGCTGAACAAGGATGGCTCGCTCCAGACGACCTTTCGATTTCGTGGCCCGGATCTCGACAGCTCGACCACCGCCGAGCTCGCCGCGACCATGGCACGGGTCAACAACGCGCTTCGTCGCCTCGGCTCTGGTTGGGCCTTGCATGTCGAGGCCAGACGCTATGTTTCGAACGACTATCCCGATGTGATCCAGGAGCCGCCGGCCGCTTGGTTGATCGATGAGGAGCGACGTCAGCTCTTCGGCGATAGCCGCACCAAACTCACAAGCACCTTCTTCCTGACATTGTCCTACCTTCTGCCCGAAGACCGATCGGCAACGGCGTCAAGTTGGTTGTTCGAGAACAAACCGGCGGGAAAAAATCGCCGGATCGAGGAGCAGATTGCCGCCTACCGGGAGACGGTCCGACAGATCACCGATCTGCTCGGCACGGTGCTGCCGATGATCGAGCCGCTCGATGACGGTGCGACACTCACCTATCTCCATGACTGCCTTTCCTGGTCTCATATCGACGTTCGACCGCCCGAAGGCGTGCAACTGTTCGACTCCTTTCTCTATGACACCGATTTGTTGCCGGGCCTGGAGCCGATGCTCGGCGATCGCTGGATCAAGCTGCTCGCCGTTCATGGATTTCCAACCGAAACAATACCGGCACTGCTCGACCGGCTGAACAGCCTGCCTTTCGAATACCGATGGACGTCGCGTTTTCTTTTTCTGAACAAGCAGGATGCCGAGACCGAACTAAGCCGCGTGCAGCGGCAATGGTTCGCGAAACGAAAAAGTCTCGGTCGTCTCCTAATGGAGATGCTTTCTAGAGAAGAGAGTGCGCTCATCAATACTGATGCTTTGAACAAGGCGGCCGACGCCGACGCGGCACTGACCGAGCTCGCCGAGGAGTCGGTCGGCTTTGGCTATTTCACGCCGGTCGTCATGGTCTGGGATCAGGATCGCGAACTCGCCGCCGAGAAGCTTGCCTTGGTCAAGTGCGAGATCGACGGGCTGGGCTTCGTCTCGAAGGAAGAGAGTTTCAATGCAACGGACGCATGGCTCTCGTCCTTGCCCGGCCACAATTTTCGAAACGTCCGACGACCGATTGTCTCGTCGCTCAACCTCACCCACATGCTGCCGCTGTCCGCAGTCTGGGCGGGTGAACGCCGAAATCAGCATCTTGATGCGCCTGCACTGTTGGTCGGTGAGACCCAGGGTGCCACGCCTTTCTATCTCAACCTGCACACTGGCGACGTCGGCCACACCATGGTCGTCGGCCCCACAGGCGCCGGCAAGTCGACATTGCTGGCACTGATAGCCGCGCAATTTCTCCGCTACGACCAGGCAAAAGTGGTGATCTTCGACAAGGGCAGTTCGGCGCAGGCCATCACCCATGCGGTCGGCGGCCGCTATTGCCGCCTCGGCGATCCGGATGCGATGACGCTGCAGCCGCTCGCCGAGATCGATCAGCGTAGTGAGCGCAGTTTCGCCGAAGCCTGGCTAGCCAATGTCCTCAATCAGGAAGGCATCAGCCTGACGCCGACGCTTCGGGACTCGCTCTGGTCAGCACTCGGCTCGCTTGCGGGTTTCCCGAATGAGCAGCGGACGCTGACCCTTCTGACGTCTTTGGTTCAGGACCAGGACGTCAGAAGGGCGCTTCAACCTTTTACCTTAGAGGGTGCCTATGGCGCGCTATTGGACGCCTCGACAAGTGAGTGGAACACGGCTTCCTGGCGCTGCTTCGACATGGAAACTCTGGTCGATCTGCCCGGCGCCATCACGCCGACACTGCTCACCATCTTCCACCGACTGGAACAGGATTTCACGGGCGAGCCGACCCTGCTGATTCTGGATGAAGCCTGGCTGTTTCTGGACAACAGCCTGTTCGCTACGCAGATCAAGGACTGGCTGAAGACGCTCCGCAAGAAGAATGTCAGCGTTCTTTTCGCCACCCAGAGCCTTGCCGATGTCGAGCAGAGTTCGATCGCCGCGACCATCATCGACAGCTGTCCGCAGCGGGTTTTCCTTCCCAATCAGCGCGCTCGGGAAGAAGCCCTCAAGAACTTCTATCAGCGCTTCGGCCTGAATCCTCGTCAGATCGATCTGATCGCCGAGGCGACACCTAAATCCGACTATTACATGGTCAGCCCGCGTGGGAACCGACTGTTCTCGCTTTCGCTCGGCATGGTCGCGAAAACGTTCTGCGGTGCCAGCACGCCCGCTGATCAGAAACTGATGGACCACCTCCTGGCGAATGAAGATGCGAGCGGCTTCGCCGCACGCTGGCTTGAGGCCAAAGGCCTCGCTGAGGAGGCCGCGTTGCTTCGCGACATCACCGATCCATCTCGAACCGAACTCCGGGAGGCATCCTGACATGAGAAAGACACTGCTCGCTACTGTCGCGGCTGTTGGACTGTTGACGGCAATCCCTACAGCCGACGCGCAGCTGGCGGTCATCGACCCTGCCAATCTCGCGCAGAACATCCTGCAGGTGTTCGAGGCGATTGAAGAGGGCATCCGCACCCTTCGCCAAATCGAGCTCGCCTTGCAGGCGGTGACGGGCACCGATTTCACGTTGTCGCCGCAGATACAGGCTGCCCTCGGTGATGTCACCCGCGTCCTAAATAGCGAGGTGGTCGGCATCGTGTTCGAGGAACTCGAAGCCCTAGAGCAGTTTCGCGAAGTCTACCCCGAGGTGTTCGACGCCATCGAAAGCTTTGAGGATCTGGTCGGGCTGGTTCAGCAGCAGAGCAACAACCTTATCAGCGCCAGCCGTATCGCCGTCGCGACGCAGTCCGTGAGCGTCGAGGCGATCGAAGCCATTCTGAACGACGTCGAAAACAGCCTTGCTGAGTCGACGCTTGCAGGTGGTCAGACTGAGGCGATACAGGTTGGCAATCAGCTTTCCGGCCAGATCGTTGCGATCCTCGCCCAGATCCAGGGTTCGCAGGTGGCAGCGCAGCGGGTCGAGGCGTTGAAGATCGCTCAGGAAGCCGCGCGCGAGAAGGCCGCTGAAGCGTTCCGCGACCGTTTTCACGACGGCGACGAAATCGACTACGGCGGCAACGGCTACGTGCCGCAGGGCTGGGAGCAATAGCGATGGAATCGCTGCAGGTCCTGGACCAGATCCTGGCATTTTTCGATACGGCATTGAACGCCGCCATTCCCATTCTGGACGGCAACGTTCGGTTTCTGTTCCAGACCTTCTTGGTGCTCTCGATCGTCTTCACCGGTGCCACTTATGCCTTCGGCAACACGTCGGTCGGACTGGAATTTCTGCTCAAGAAGATCCTGCTGGTCGGGTTCATGATCTTCATCCTGACCAACTGGCTGCCCTTCACCAATATCGTGATCAACAGCTTCGGCCTGCTCGGCTTGCAGACGGGTGGTCTCTCGACCGTGACCTTGAGCGTCGCCGATCTGTTCGAGCCGAGCCGAATTGCCGGGCTTGGCGTCAATCTCGCCGATCAACTCCTAGAACGCGCGAACGAAATCGGCGGTCTGTTCAGCAGCGAAATCGGCACTTTTCTTCTCTTGGTCGGTGCGTCCCTAGTGTTGGCGCTCTCGTTCATCCTGATCGCGCTTCAGGTTTTCATGCTGCTCATCGAATTCAAGCTGGTGACGCTCGGCGGATTCATCCTACTGCCCTTCGCCCTGCTCGACCGGACGACATCGCTCGCCAAGGGCGCACTTGGCTATGTGATCGCCGCGGGCCTCAAAGTGTTCGTCATCGCCGTTGTCGTCAGTTTCGCAGTCGCCTTCGTCTCGACACTGACGTTGAGCGAGGAAATCACATCGACCGAGGGCTTCGCCGCCATCGGCGTCTCTTTGACGTTTCTGATGTTGGCAATTCGGGCACCCGGCCTCGCTGCATCGATGATCAGCGGCGGTCCGTCCCTCGGCGTTGGCGCCATTGCGCAGACCGTCGTCACCGCGGTCGGTGCCGGTGTTGCAGCGGCCTATGCCGGAGGCGCTGCACTGAAGACCGGTCGTGCCGCAGGTCGACTTGGGGGTGCTGGCGTCAGCCAGATCGCTCGCGCCGGCCAGGCAAAGGGCGAGTTGCAGCTTCAGGCGACAAGCGCCCAACAGTCATCCAATGCTGCCGCGTCAGCTGCAAAATCAGGGGCGGTAGCACCGACAGCTGGCGGACGCGCTGCTCCATCGACCGCATCGAAAAGTCGATCCGATGTCGCCGGAGCCAGCCGCAGTCTCGGCCGAGCCGGACTCGCTGCTGGTGTTGCCATCCCGAGAAGCGATGGCAGCGGCGGCAGCGTCAACATCGACCTTTCGGATCGTAAGTTGGAAGCCTGACAATGGCACAGACCTTCACCGATCCACCCAAGAACTTCGCAGCCAAGACAGCCGATGCCAGTCGCTATGCCAAGCAACTGGCTGCCATGGAACAGCGATGGCTCAATGCCGGTCGCGAAACCTCAAGCTGGCGCATCATGACCTTCGTCGCGACAGGAATTGCTGTCGCCGCGACAGCAGGTGCACTGTTCACCGCAAGCCAGCGACCAACAGCTGCTGTCCATGTGGTCGAAATCGACAGCCGCACCGGCGAGCCTTTGCGTCATCGGCAGCTTGGCGCGCCCGTCCGGCCAAATGATGCCCTTATCAGCCACATGATCGGACGCTGGGTGCAGCTCACCCGCGCGAAAAGCATCGATCCCGTGGTGCTGCGCACCAACTGGGATCAAGCCTATCAGTTCGTGCCCGTCAGTGCGAAAGCTGAAATCGACGCCTACGCCCGTGATGTCGATGCCTTCAATCCTGAAACTCTCGGCAAGCAGGCAGTGACTGTCGAGATCGTCTCGGTCACCCGCCAGTCAAAGGACAGTTTTCAAATCCGCTGGCACGAAACCACGTTCACCGACGGCCGCCAGCAAAACCGACAAAGCTATACCGCCAATGTCGCGGTGGACTTTCTCCCTCCGGAAACACCAAGGCAAATCCAAATCAACCCGCTCGGGCTGATGATCACATCGATCTTTCTCCAGCCCGACTTCACCACCGAGGAGAGCGCATCATGACCAGTAGAGTCTTCGACAAAACAACGCGCCGTTTCCTTCTAATGAGTGTCGCCGCCTTCGTCACAGCATGTGCACACGATCAACAAAAGCCTGTGAGCTTCGTTCGGGCCGAGCCGAGCGAACCACCCGTGATCGAAGCCAAGATCGACCTGGCATCGGTGCCGATCTTTCGTCAGGTGCAGAAATCTCTCACCGATGATGGTGACGATGAGAAGTCGGTGCCTGATGGATTGACGGCGATCGAACAGGCCTATCGCAATTCGGTGATCGCTTCTGCACCTGACGGCTTCGTCAACGCCACCCAATATTTTCCCTATCAACGAGGTTCGCTCTTCGAGCTTCATGCCGCGCCCGGATTCATCAGCGTGGTCGAACTGCAGCCTGGCGAGACGCTGGTCAACTACGCGCTCGGCGATACCGCCCGCTGGGTCGTCGGCGATGTGACCGATGGCAATCAAACGCGCCTCTTGGTCAAGCCGGTCAAAGCAGGGCTCTCCACCAATCTGGTGATCACGACCGACAAGCGCGTCTACGTCGTGCAGGCTGAGAGCCATAAGCGCGACATCTATAATGCGGTCATCGCCTGGACCTATCCACTCGACGACATCTCGAAGCAGGTCGAGGTGATCGAGGCCGTCAACAAAGAATATGCCGATACCATCGTCATCGGCGTACCGATCGATCAACTGAATTTCGATTATGCAATCAAGGGGGATCAGGCCCGCTGGCGCCCAATACGCGCCTTCGATGATGGTGCCAAGGTCTATATCGAGTTCCCCAAAGACCTCGGCGCCAACGAGGCGCCGCCGCTTTTCCTTGCCGACGAGAATGGCAGCGGGCAGCTCGTGAACTACCGCGTTAGGCAGAACTACTACGTGGTCGATCGCCTATTCGAAATTGCCGAACTCAGGCTTGCCGACACGACGGTCCAGATCGCCAAGAACGGCGGCGGCTTCTCCTGGAAGCGCTTCTTTAGTCAGCCTCGCGAGCGCAAGAGCCTCCGTCGCGATCCTGACGACCATGGCGAACAGCACGACCGTGCCAGTCACAACGGTATGAACGGCAATCACCGGATGTGAGCTATGCACGAGAGTGACGACAGCCCCGAACGTCGCGAACGTACCGATCTGCTTGATTTGGTCGAGCAGATCGGCGTCCCTAGGGTGGCGGCCGAGCTCGATATCAATCCGAGTGCGGTTCGACAATGGCGAAAGAAAGGTGTGCCGGCCAGTCGGCGCGATGCACTCCTGACAATGGCCGCTGCAAAGGGAAAGCTGCCATCGGTGACAGGGGAGCCGATAGCTGTTGAGGAAGAGCTGACTATCGAAGACAATCGGTCTGCCGAAAAACAGCAGAGCCCAGACGACAGTTTGCCGTCGCGTCACAACCAAAGCGAACGAGTGGGAGCAGTGACCGTCAGGCAGAGAAAGTCGGTCCGCCTCAATCGTCAGACGGTACTGATGGTTGGTGTCGGCCTTACGGTCGCTATCGCATTCGGTCTCACCCAAGGTCTTCGCGGCATCACCGGAAATCTTGATCATGCGCAAATCGAGCAGCGAGAAGAAACGCTGATCTTTCAGCCGCTGACAGCCGGCACCATCCCAGAATTCAGCTACACCGACGTCACGAAAACAGCTGCCGCTGAACCAAGGATCGTCGAGGAGCCGAAGAGCGCCGAGAACCGCGATCCAGAACCACGACGATCATCGTCAACACCAGCCGTGGATCAGCTGACGCAAGAAGAAGCTGATGCGTTCCGGTCACCTTTGTTCCCGAGCGGCGCACTGGCGCTCCGACAGCAGACACCGACAGCTGGTCTGGAGCGGCGACAGCTGAGCGGCCTCGATGGTCTCAATCTCGATTTTCCTTCGCCGCGAGATCTCATTCCTGGCCGGCAGCCCTCGGCCGCTGAACAACAAGAATCCTTTTTGCAACGCCAGCCGGACGATCGCGCCTATCTCCAAAGCGGCCTGCAGCCGCCGCTCTCCGCCTACGAAGTCAAGGCTGGCACGGTCATCCCCGCCGCCCTGATCACCGGTCTCAACAGCGACCTTCCCGGCGAGATCGTCGGACAGGTGACCGAGCATATCTACGACACGGTCACCGGCAATCATCTTCTGATTCCTCAGGGCGCTCGGATTTTGGGTCGCTACAACGCCGACGTTGGTTTTGCGCAGGAACGGGCGCAGATCGTCTGGGATCGGCTGATCATGCCAAACGGCAGCAGCGTTCAGCTCGAAACGATGGTTGGGACCGATGAAGCCGGTTACGCCGGTCTCGCCGATCAGGTCGATCACCATCTCGGCCGCCTGATCGGCGCGGTCATTCTTTCTTCAGTGATCTCTGCCGGCGCCAATCTCGCCACCGACAGCGCACAAGAAAACAGCTTCGTCGACGACCTCGGCGACAGCGCCGCTCAACAAGCGGCGACAATCGGCAGCCAGATCGTCGATCGCCAACTCGACGTCCAGCCCACCATCACCATTCGTCCGGGCTTCAAGCTCAACATCCTGGTCAACAAGGACATGATCCTTGAGCCTTACGAGGGAGCATAGAAAATGACGACCAATGTCCTGGTGAAGCCCTCCGCAATCTATGATCCTCGACCCGGCCTTAAACCCTCACCAATATCCCACCGCTGCATCTTCGCCGACGATGAGTTGGAAGAGAGCATCATTGCCGAGATGGATGCCGTGTTTGCTAAAGACCGCATTCTCGGCGATCTCGCCGTTGACATCAAAAAGGTATGCGAACAGCCACCCGTCGTGCCTCGAATCTACGATGTGCCGGGATTGATCACGCAACAGCACGAGCTCTCATGGCTATCTCGCAACGACATAATCCGGCTGGTCAGGATCTATAGACAGTCCGCCGACGAGCTCGCCGTCCGCACGGCACCATCTCACATTGACTCCGATCCGGATCATTTGGACGAGGACCTCCTCGGCAAGATCATGATCTATGCCGATGGCGATGCTGACGAAACGGTGACTGCCGAGATCGAGGCGATCATGGCCGAAGATGAAACGGTCCGCTGGATCACAGAGCAGGAAACGCTAAAACGGTGCATCCACCTCCAAATCCTGCGCCCGATCAAACGCCCCCAGTTCGAACGCTTCGGCGATATACCCAGAAAACTCCTGATGGAGATCATCATCCACGCCGGCTTCTCAGCATCCACCATGTGGCGCTGTCAATTATTCTTGGCTGGAATGCTTAGGCCGCACAATTAGTGACACTCTGTTATGTCTTATGAGCCACTATCATCCCCACACATTCGCAGTTTGGGCATCGTAAAAGGCCAACTCCATGGGATACCGATCTTCTCTCAGGCCCGCCAATTGGTTCGCTTTAGCGATGATTTGTCTATTCCCATCGGATCTGGGATCACCGAAGAGGCTGACGTAGAGCTTCCCGAAGCGACCTCTGCCCAATCGGATTAGGATATGATCGTCATTCGCCGCGAGCGAATGACCATGAACAAAAAAGCAGTGCCGCCCCTGCCTGGCATTTGCGGTCAGCTGCTTAAAGCCCTGATAAAGATAGGCGTTGTGACGGATCTTAGACTTCTTTTGGGCACTCGAACCTTCAGCTACGAAAAGAGGAAACTTGTTGTCGCCAATTGCCGCTCTTGCCTGATCGATCAATCGATCATTGGTTCTGATCCAAGTGAATTTCTGTAGTTCATTCCCTGCATCAAAGAGATGCAACGCTCCATGGAGGAAGTGCACTTTGGCACTATGTGCACCTGTCTCACCTTGCCATACAACATAGTCCGCATTGGGATCGCTTTCGTCGTTCCCAAAGCCATCATTGGTGGAGAGCTGGACTGGGTCGTCGAAGGGCGCACCTTCATGCATCAAAGTCCAATACAATAGCAGGTCATAGTTGAGCGTATAAACCTGTCCGTCGTTGTTCGGACCGAGAAAAGAACTTAAAAATCTGCGGCATGCCCAAAACTGCTCATCTGGAATATCCCCTGGTACATCCGGGTGATTGCCTGCAATCGTCATCAATAAGATTTCTTTTAGAGCTGCAGCATCCTCCGTCATGCGTATGGAAGCGTCTTGATGAGACGGCGCGTAGATTGGTGTCAGTTTTGCACCAGCTTCGAGATTGCGAATGGCAATCTCGAAGTCTTGCGTGCCCAATGCTTCGAAAACAAGTGAAAGATCAGGATTTCGAGAAAAGTCAGCCTCGTTGAAAAGCGAGCCATAATGAAATATGTCGGGGCGACATGCGATGCTAAAGCCATTTCCAATTAATAGATGGCGTTTTGAATATTTCTCTGAATCTTCAACTGCTTCTGAAAAAGAAATCAGGTCAACCATCTTTCCTTATCCTTTCATGGCTTCGTAAGGCTTCATGATCGCCAAACTGCTGAAGCGGCAGTTACGCATCTTATTTTATATCTAAGGTTGATAATCTCCGCATTTCAATATTCTCTGGTTGAATCAAATTTGATCTGGGCCTCTAATCAATCTTTGGTGGATTTATGACGACAGAGTTTTCCGAAGGTTTCTGAGTAGGGCCTCCGCTGCATCGATCCGTTGCAATAATTCGTGATTTCCTTTCAGCTCCTCCAGGGTCGTCCATGGTACCCGTCGCATCGCATCCATCGCTGCATCGAGCTCACCAACAAGCCCTGTCTTTGTGTCTCTTTCGGCTGGCGCAATACAAAGCATGGAAGATGCGATGTCACCTTCGTCGGTAAGGAAATGATCTTTAGCCACCGGATCGCGTAGAATTCTTCGGAGTTTGCGCAAATCTTTTGAATTCGTGATGCGTTTTTGACCAACTTTGGCCACCACCGCATCAAGCAAAGAGGGTGTCAGCAGTTTCTTGCTTACACCCATAAGCTCTCGCGCCCATGTGATGGCCGCCCCAGGCTCCCGAAGGTTTGTGAATTTCTCCGATAGCTCAAAGACATCGACGAGCTTATCGAGTTCTCGAACCGTAATCCCAAGGATATTCGCGGCACTAGCCCGACCTAACAGGTCGACTAAGCGATAGGCGACCATTTCTTTTTCCTTGGCATCCCACTCTTTTCGTTGGCGGTGAATGTAGATCCACACACGCAAACGCTCTTCGTCGACGAGTGTGCGATCTGTTATCTCAACCGGAATTTGTCGATACTGCTCCTTACCTCGGCTCACCAAGGCTACGGAGTTCGTCCAGCGTCTATCGCCATCAATAATTCGGTACTTCTGCGGCAGTTCCGGATGAGGCTCTACCAGCAAAGGCTCAAATAGACCCTCATTGGCTTCTATCTGGCGCTGGAGTTCATCATCCTCTTTTGGCCCGAGTCGTGGTTGTCGATCGTTCGGAACAACAACATCGACATCAACTCTAGTGCGATAAGTGCGCAAGATCGTTCGACCAAGGCGACGTTCCTGCAGCCCGACGACGTTATGTTGCACGGCATCCGAATCGGGGCGCCGTAATGCGTCTTCAGCCATCTTCGCCATCCGCCGCCACGATCCTATCGATTTCGGTGGTGATATCACCGTGCGCTTTTTGCACTAACCTGATTAATTCGCCACGGCGTTTCCACGTTGCGTCGTGAGCTTTCTTTTCCTTGACTTCCAGGTCCAGCATTTCGTCCGTCAAGGTCTCGGCCCGCTCAAACAACTGAGCGCATCGTTCGGAATTGATGAAGTCATAAAGTGCGACGGTCTTCTGGTCCCGATCTCGAGCGCTCAGCCTTAGCGAGTACGTCTGGATTACGTGCTTCCGAAGCAGACCGACCAGCGCAGCAACTCGGGCCGGGTTTATGATTATCACGCCGTCCTGCACGTGAAGCTGCTGCGCGCCGCTGGGAAAAACGCGGCTTGGCAAAATCGCATGATCTGCATTGGCAGCAAGCTGATCCTCGCGCAACTTCGCTACATAGGTGTGCCGCCAAGTGGTTCTATTTTTCGAATCGTACACGATCCGGCCGCAAATCTTGCCGTTGTGCGTCACGTCGTGAATGATGTCGACGCCAGCTACCCCTTTATCGATCCGCTTGATCTTGTCGTCGTCGAATTCGGCGCGAAGCGTCTCGTAGATATCAACTTCCGCGCCTTCGCCGAGCTCCTCAGCTGTCTTTTTCTGGAGCTTACGCTTCATGTCTTCGAGCTGCGATTCAAGCTTCTGGCGATCAGCAAAGGCCTTGGCGCGTTCGGCGCTAAGTTCTGTCGCCTTTGCCTTATCGAGAACTTCTCGTTGTTCCAGCAAACGACGATTAGCCTCGGCGGCGTGTTCAGCTTTCTGCTTCTTGAGTTGATCTTCTGCAGCCGCTTTTGCTTGCTTCGCTTTAGCTAGCTCGGTGTTCAAAGCCTGCTCTGCAGCCTTCTTGGCCTCTTCCCGCACGACAACTTCTCTAGCCGCCGCTACCTTGCGCTCACGTTCGATGTTAGCCTTTGCCTTAGCGTCGGCCTCGGCTCTCTGCTTAGCAAGCTCTGCCTTGAGCTGGCGTTCATGGTCTGCTGAACGTGCGCGCTCCTTCGCCTCAATTTCCGCCTGAATTTCCTTGAATTTCTTATGGGTGATAGGTTGCTCACACCATGGGCAACGTTCACCTTCAACATGCACGTGATGCTCGACCGGTCGGAGAAACGAGGGCTTGGAGACCGCCATAACACACTCCTAATTTGTCCTATTTTGTCCTTTTTAATCCCAATCTATTGAATGTCAAATCTTTTCACTCGGTCCTTAGGCAGGCCGATGAAAGAGGCGTGTTCGCGGTGGATGGGACTTCATTGGCGATAAGAAGCTTACCGAACATTGATGCTCGCATCAGCTGAGTGCTGCGCTCTGCGCGGTTGGGCAGTGTTGCGTTTGCGAAAAGATATCAACGACAAAGTCCTGAGGATGCCGCACAAGCCAGGTCGGCACGCTTTTGATTCTGATGATGGGAGTAGGGGATCAAAAGATACGGAATTTCGGGCTTAAGTTCGCGGGTTGTGGCAGCCCTCAATCCGCCTTAGCTAACTTCTCCGCTCGCTCTCGGATTCGGTTTCCGTATTCTTGAAGCGATTTTTCACTTGCTGGCGATCGAATCAATTCTCCCACGACCTGCGTCCGATGCTCCAGTGCGGAATTCGCCAGCTCCGCAATGCGCCGCCGCACAAAAGGAGGTGCCAAGCCCGCTTCCTTGGCAAAGCTCTCCCAGTCACCCGGTTTCAATTCGGCCAGTGTTCCGCGACGGGCGATCTTCATGGCGAAGGTGGGCGACAGGTCGGGATAGGCGACCGTGCAGAGAAGATCGTAGAGCGGCGCAAGGACGATGCCGTCGTCTCGATGCAGAAGACTGTAGTTCTTGCCATGGGCGTCGGCGTTGCCGATCAAGACCTGAACGATCGCCGCATCGAGGAGCTTCAATAGCTCGACTGCGGGTCGGGTGCAGGCGCGGCGCACCAAATCGAAGCTGGTTTTGAACGTCGGGCCGCCTTCGCTGGCATATTTGCGTTCGGTGAAGACGCCGAGGGCTTGGCAAAAATCCTCCTGATGGAGACGGCGAACCTGACCTTCGCTGTCGACGCTACGGTCGTAACGCTCGACCAGCAAATAGGGGCGGCCTGCGACGGCGCGGATTTCGACCGCAGCAACATCAAGGCCGAGCTTGGACGCCAGGCGCATGGCAAAGGCTTCGTTTTCCGTCGTGCTTTCGAAGCGGGCGATGGGCGGCTTTAGAATATGGGTCGTCGGCTGGCCTGGCGCTGGTAGCGCGATCTGATCTTCGACCAGGACGACCGGCAGCTTGGACTGCGCGCCGGCGAGCGACAATCTGAGACCGCGTTCGCCGGCGAGGAACGGACGCTTGGGCAGACGATCGAGTAAGGCGATGAGCTCGGCCTCTGTCAGAGGCGTGTTGGCTTTCGCATCTTGCGTGTTCGGCAGCGCCTCGCCTGTCGGCCAAAGTGTCAGCGCGCCGGCAACCTCGCCGCCCAGGCTTTCGAGAAGTCTGAACTCGTTGCCCTTCGAAATGCCGAGCGCCGCAGCGATCGCTTCGCGCTGCTCCTCTTCCGGCAGAAGGCCTTCGAAAAACGGCCGCGCTTCTCGCCGGCTGAAGGATTGCTGACGTTTTGGCAAGGAGAACGAGACAGGTGGTGTGGTCTCATCCGCAAGCCACGTGTCGCTATAGGCAAAGTGCATCTCGCCATGGCTGTCGAGTGAAAGAAACCCGACGTCGCGCCCATCCCACCACACCGTCAGTGAGGCGGTCATACGCTCGCTCCCGGTGGTACATGCGGCGCGCTGATGGCAAGGCGACAGCCAAGTGTATCGAGGACGGCCAAGGCTTTCCCGATCTGTGCCGTCGGCTTTCCCGCCTCTAACTCGGCGAGAAAGCGAACGCCAACGCCTGCGGCCGCAGCAAGCTGATCCTGCCGCAGGCCCTGTGCCTTTCGCTCGGCACGAACGATTTGACCGATGTCTTTAGGTGTCATGTCATTTTCTTCCCGATCGGGAAGATAGGCTTTGGCGTTGCAGATATCAATGAGTAACTTCCCGATCGGGAAGATAAGCGTGCAGATCGATGCAGATCAGCCACACCATCCCGTTCGGGAAGATGGGCAGATCGGGACGAAATTCGAGAATTCTCGACCGACAGCTGGCTGCTCAAACCTGCGAAAAGGGTGTCGAAAACGGGATTCGACAGGTTGGCTCCCATAACCGTCTGATATTGTTTGGCTTTCCCACCCCGACAGCACCTTGACCTCACTCTCACTACGTGAACTGGTGCGACTGAGGTCAAGGTGCTGTCGGGGTGGGATTCTTGGTGGTTCAGGCGGTTATGGGAGCCAACAAACAAGGAGACGAAGGCAGAAACATAGGAAAAACAACAGAGAATGGATTGGAATTGGGTAGTGAGGAAAAGATACAGACAGGAACAAAAACGAGCTTCAAAGGCAAAAAAGTGAGAAGGCGGGGAATAAAATAGGCCTCTCATTCATCTAGGAGATAGCGAAAATTCTTCGGAGGGAGAGCGATGCGCTTGACCGAACGGGATCTGGAGCTGCTCCGATGGATCAATGGTCATGGCTTCGTGACCGCTCGGCAGGCGGCCGATTGGATGGGAACCTGTCTGCAGGCGGGCCATCGGCGGATGGGGCTCCTGCATGAGGGGGGCTATGTCACAAGGCAGCGGCTGTTTCACGGTGCCGAGCGAGCCTACTGGCTGTCGGCGCTAGGGCAGCAGGTCTCGGGCGATACGCTTTCGTGCCCGGAGACGATCAGCCCGGCCACCTATCGCCATCATTGGATGATGGTCGATCTGGCCCATGACCTGATCACGAAGACCAAGGGGCAATTCACACCCGAACGTCGGCTTCGCGAACAGCGAGCGATCAAGGGTGTTGGTGCCGAAGGTCATGTGCCGGACGGCCTGTTGAAGGTCAAAAGCAAGAAGCCGATCGCCATCGAGCTGGAGCTCACGCTCAAAGGCCGCGAGCGGCTTGAAGGCATCGTCGAGGGCTATCTGGACCGTGATCTAAGCGCGGTCTGGTACTTTGTCACCAGCGACCAGATTCGTCGGAGACTTACGTCGATCGTCGACGGTGAACGCCTGTTCAAGGTCAAGCCATGGCAGCCGCGCTCGTGAGCGTCAGCGCCAAGAAGGACGAGCAGCTCATGGCTGTGATGGCTGTGCTTTGGATTCTAGGTTCCATGGCCATGCTCGGGCCGGTGGGACTTGCGGCCGCCACGATCGTCTTTGTCGCGGCTATGCTTTTCGGCCTGCATGTGATCGGCGGCATCATGATCAGCGCCACCGGGGCCGGACTGGGTTTTGCCCTGTGGCGCAGTCATGGCTGGTTCAGCGAGCCGCTGCATGCCATGGCGGAGATCTATCGCGATTATCTGTTCGCCGGCTTTCGCTGGGATACCGAAGGCCTCCTCCAGCTCTTTCGCCAGATGATCTGGCATCGCCCTGCATGGTCGTTCTTTGCGCCGCTCGGCATCGCCGCGGGCGGCCTTTATTGGACAGCATGGACACTCTTCACCAAGAGCCCGCTCAAGCAGGTTGCTCATGGCCGAGCCGCCAGCAAACGATCGACCAGCCTCCGCGCGCGCTTCAGGCGTTTTCTTGCGAACCGTCAGCCTGCTGCGATCGACGGCGGCAGCTTGATCGGCGTGGACCAGACAAATGGCAAGCCGGTCCATCTCACCGATGCGGACGCCAAGCAGCATACGCTGGTGCTGGGCACGATCGGCAGCGGCAAAACCGTCGCCATTTTGAACGTCGTCGAAAGCGCCATTCAACGACAGCTCCCCATGGTCTATGTCGACGGCAAGGGCGACTATGCCTTAGCGCAGCGCGTAATCTCCTATGCGACAGCGCGGGGCCGGCCTACCTATCTATTCGCCATGAACGGCGACAGCTGTCTCTACAACCCGTTAGCAGATGGCGGCTTCTCATCGAAGAAGGACCGGATCATCGGCCTTCGAGAATGGTCCGAGGACCATTATCTGAAGCTCGCTGAAGGCTACATGCAGACCGTCTTCAAAGTGTTGGACGCCTGCAACGTCCATACTGATCTCGCTTCGGCGAGCGGGTACATGAGCACGGCCAGGTTGGAAAAGCTGATCAAAGGAAAAAGGCCCCGGCTCGACAATCATAAGGACCTGCTTTCCGAGGTTAGCGATCAGAAACAAGCCGAGAAGGAAGATATCGAGAGCCTTAGAGGTGAGCTCAGGACACTTGCGCGTTCCGAAATCGGCCATCTCTTCGACACGGCCAACGCCGCTCCGAAACGACAGGTTCTGGAGCTGCTTCGCGCTGTCGAGGAGCGAGCTGTCGTATACTTCTGCCTACCAGCCTTGCAGTTTCCGGCTTTCGCCAAAACGCTCGGCAAGCTGGTGATCAACGACCTAAAAGCGACAGCTGCCGATCGCCTTCCCAAAGACGAACGAAGCCAGGTGCCGCTCTATACCGTCTTCGATGAGTTCAGCGTCTTTGCCGGCGATCAGGTGCTGAACCTCATCAATATGGGCCGAAGCGTCGGCGTCAGAGCCGTGCTTGCGACCCAAAGCGTCGCCGATATCGGCCGAGCTGCCGCCGACAGCCCCGATCATTTCACGCGACAGGTCTTCGGCAGCTGCAACAGCTACGTCATCCATCGACTGAACGCTGCCGAAGACGCCATGAGTGTGGTCGACACCATCGGCACCGAGGATCGGATCGAGCATACCGCCCAGGTCGATCACATCGGCTCTACCGGCCTCGGTTCGGTCCGCCGCACAAAGGGGTTCATCATCCACGCCGACACGATCAAGAACCAGCCCATGGGCCAGGCCGTGTACGTCAACAAGAACCGGGGGAACAGCGTGAAGCGCATATTGGTGCGGAAAGGCGAGATCGTATGAGCGCTGCGAAGACGACGAAAAACGGCGTATCCACGTGCCGCCTCATCACGATCCAGCCCCACAAACTCCGTGGTGTTGGCATGGTCGGATCACACCCGCGCGCGGGTAACCTTAACGATGCGCATGGTCCGAACTGTTGCTCATGGGGTCCAAAAAGCAAGAAGTCGAACGCCGACTGCTGGAGAACATGCCGCGGCTCTACAAGCTCGCAGGCTGGTATGCGTCCGGCCGACCGATTGACCCCGACGACATCGTGCAGCTCACCTGCGAGCAAGTCATCAAATATTGGCATCAATGGGAAGGCACCGGGTTCGATACCTGGATTCGTCGCATCACCTTTTCCCAGGCGCGTGACGAGCTCAGGCGGGAGCACACAAGACAAGGTGTCGATGTCGATACGACCCTCATCGCCGACAAAGTGGCGACGAGCAGGATCGAGGCCTTGCTGATGCTGAAGGATATCAACAAGATCTGGCCTGAGATGATCCCGGAACATCGAGAAGTGCTGCTGGTGGTGGGCCTCGAAGGCTACTCTTACGCTGAGGCCGCAAAGATTCTCGATATTCCGCAAGGCACCGTGATGAGCCGGATCAAACGAGCGCGAGAGGCCGCGAAGAGGCTCCTCGGAGCGAAATCATGACCCAACATCTCTTGAAACATCTTGATGCCTATGCCGACGGGAAGCTCGATCCCGAGATCGTCATGGAGATCGACGGGCTGATCACGCGGTATCTGGACGAACAGCTCGATCCAGACACGACGGCGAAGATTGACGCTGCGATCGAGGCCAATGAGGCCCTGGCCAAAATCGTTGCCGACAATGCCGAAGGCAAGGCTTGGTTGGAAGAGACATGTTTCCCGGCCATGCGTGACGCTGAGATCGAGGTGCCGGCCAAGCTACAGAATTACGTCCAAGGCCTGATCGCTGATCCCGATGCTTGGGGCAAAGATCCGAATGAGGCGGCCGAGGCCAAGGTCATTCCTTTTGAAACGTCGAGCCGGAACAATCGTCCGTCCTGGTGGCTTCTTGCGGCATCGATTGTCGCTGTCGCGTTCATATCGGGCATCATCTTCGTCGATATGCAGAACGATGAGCGACAGCTCGTAGCCGAGGTCGATGAACTCACTGCCGCTGGCGAGCGACAGCAGCAAAGGATCGCCGAGCTAACGGATCAAGTTCGGGATCGGCAGGCCGCTCTCGATATCGCCAACGCATCGCATGAGAATGCGAAGCGTGCTTTAGCAGAGGCCGATCAAACGACAGAGAGCCTGGAAGCCAGCCAGCAAGATCTTCAGGCGCAGCTTGCCAAGCTCAACAACGACGCCGCTGTCGCTGCCGAGCGGGCTAACAGGCGACAGCGACAGCTCGCTATCGATATTGAAGCGCTGGAAACGCAGCTGGCGACAGCAAGCGATGCGCAGCAGGCTGCGGAGACCGAGCTCGCCGTCGCCACCGACAATCTTGCTAGCCTCGAAACTCAACGAAGCGACCTGCAGCAACAGCTGGCTGTCGCCCTGCAGACCGCATCAGATTCTGCAGCGAAGGCGTCAGAGCAAGAGTCGTTGCTGACCGACGAGATCGAAGCGTTGGAGCGACAGCTCGCTGATGCCAGTGCTGCACGGGCGACAGCAGAAGAAAAGCTTACGGACAGCAAGAGCATCGTCGCCGACCTGGAGGCCGAGCGTGAGCAATTGTCGACGAAGATCGCCGGCCTCGATCAGGAATTGCGCCAGCTGGCCGAAACCCAGGCGACGCGACAGGACGAGGCCAATACAGAGATCCAGCGACTGACCGCCGAACTCGACAGCATCTACGCCAGCCGAGCCGAGGCAGAGTCCGACCTCGATGCCGCTCAAAAAGAAATCGCCGAACTCGAAGCAGGCCAGAACCGGCTTACACAACAACTTGCCGCCCGAAACCGCACGCTAATCACAACCGAGCAGCAGCTGGCCTCGCTGACTGAACGAGCCAGCTGGCTCAATCAGATCGCCGGCTATCACCGCGGCTATGCCGGCAGCATGAAAGAGGTGGAATTCAGAGCCGACCAGATCGGCCCTCTTCTGACCTGGCTGAGCCGAAGCCTCGATCGCGCGGTCACCGTCCCCGATCTGACCGATCATGATCTGAGGTTCATCGGTGGCCGCCTGTTTTTCGTCAACGGCATGCCCGTCGCCCAGCTCGCCTATCACGACCGCCTTGGCCGGCTGACGGGTTTCTGCTTCATGCCCAATCCTGGCGGCCAGGAGCAATCTCCGACCGAGAGCCGAAATGGCGATGACCTCAATCTCGTCGACTGGAAGGATGAGGCCTACCAATATGTCCTGATCGGCTTCGATCGGTTCGAAAGGCTCCAGCCCATCGCCGACAAGCTTGTCGACAGCTATCGCTATGAGACCTAGACGCTGGATCGGTGCTGGCGCGGTGATCGCCCTGGCGTTCACGCTCATCACCATCCGTTCGCTCAACGCCCCGCTCTTCCTCTATCCGAGCAGCGCCAGTCTGCCGGCTGGTCTCTACATGCGCAGCGTCGAGCCGGTGCGAGTTGGCTCGATCGTTGCCTTTCCCGCGCCTGCCATTGCTCGACGCTTACAGGAACGCGATGGCTCTCACGTTCCTTCCGCATATCTGTTCATCAAGCCGGTGGCTGCCGGCCCCGGCGACCAGGTCTGCAACGACCCGGTGAACGGCCTCGAAATCAATGGAGTTTGGTTGGCACCTGTTGCGGAGTCTGACAGTCGAGGTAGACACTTGCCGGTCTGGCACTCGTGTCGCTTGCTTCGCGAGCGAGAATTCTTCATGTTCTCGGACACGGTCCCCAACGGCTTCGACAGCCGCTACTATGGGATCATCAACCTTCGTGAAACTCTCGGATCGTACCGTTTGCTATTCTAATGGGGTTACCATCCTCAAAAATCGCATGATGGTCCGCATTAGACGCACAGACCCATATGATGGAGCCTTTACGTCGATCCAGTTAACTCTTGGCACCTAAGCATGGAATCGCTAGGACACTAATCAATCGAAGATCTCTGTGTCTGCGCCAGCGCAACAAACCCAAAGGCTGAACGAAAGCTTTGGCAGCGTTGCAGGTTGGGCGACCTCTTCAAGACAGCCAAAACTTGTACAATCACGCATTCGAGAAAGCTCTTTTTGAGACGAATATGGAAGAAATTCCGAACATAACAATTATAGAGTTTAAAGAATCAATCCAACAACATGAAAGATGGCTTACTGACAAGAATCAAGGAAAAAGAGCATCTTTTCACAAGAAAAATTTTCGAAAATTCAATTTTAATAACAATAATCCACTCACAGATGTAGAATTCATCGAATGTATAATGGATGAATCTGTATTTGAAGATGGCATTGATTGCTCGTCTTGCAGTTTCATAAATTCTTCACTTCAGGGGACAATCTTCAATGGGGCAGAAATGCCTGGTTCGAAATTTGAAGGCTGCAAGATGCAAGAAGCCAAATTTCGTAACACCTATCTGTTCGAAGCAAATTTCTCCAACGGCAACATCGCCACGGAGCTAGTTGATGCAGATTTCTCGGATGCAGATCTTGAGAGCGCGCAGCTTATTGGCGTGAATCTATCTGGGTCCGAGTTCCTGAACGCAAATCTCAAGAATGCGCATCTAAGCAAAGCAAATATGGAGAAAACGAGAAATGTTGTTCTGGACTCAACTTGGACAGAAGGTACGATCTTCTCACCTTGGTGCAACGAAAGATGGATACAGCTCAAAAGAATTTATACTGGCTATCGGTTCTTTCTAAAAATAGCGTTTGCATTAATCGCAATTTCGCCGCTCGCTGTCAAAGCTTTCGGGTTAACACTAATTTCGTATCTTCAATCTTCTGGAATTGGCGTGGGTCAATTGACACAAGCTTGCCCGGAAGAATCATGTCGGGTGGTGGAAGTTTGGAAGGTCCTAATTGGATGGACCGAAGCAAGCTGGTGGCCTTTTTTGATGGTCTTGTTTTTGGTTACCTACAGTATCGCTCGGCTTCTAATGACTTTTTTTGTGGCAGGCGTAAAAGAGAGCGAAACTCTATCCGGTCGATCGCCCCCATCACAACAAACCGAATGGGCATACTCCATCCACAGGCGTGTGATCATACCTCTTTTTTGTCTCTCTCTCGCAATGACAGCCATAAACATCTGGAAGTGGAAAGATATAACGGTCTCTGAGCCACTGGACTTATCATCCATAAGTGATCAAAAGAACCAATTCTATGTGTAGAACATGGCTTTAAAACATTCACCTCGATGCTTATCGTAAACGAGAAGAAAATTGTTGATGTAATTCAAAGGCATGGGGCCGCGGCTCGTGAGCTGCAAGCATGGTTATCGGAGGCTAGAATGGCACGTTGGCGATCCCCCCGCGATATCTCAAAGCACTACCCAAGTGCGCAATTTGCTTCTTCTTCTGTAGTGGTTTTTGACATTGGCCCGAATAGCTACGATCTTAAGGTGAAGATAAACTATGGGACACTGACAGTATTTATACAATCGGTAGTGTAATTTGCGAAAGTGGAGGGTGCAACTAGGGTTCGAAGGGCTGTGGCGATGCTGATCCGCTCCGAAGAAGAACATAGAGGCGCTCTAGCGAGAATCGAAGCGCTAATGGACGCACCTTCTGACAGTGAGGAGGCTCTGGAACTAGAGTATCTATCGCTCGTTGTAAGCCACTATGAGCGAGAATTGTACGCAACCCAACCGCCAGATCCGCTAACAGCTCTAGAGTTCAGGAGAAAGCAACTTGGGTTGAGCCACGCCGCATTCGCTGTAGAGGCTGGAATTCCCGAAGAAAAGTTCAAACAGGTCTTATCTCGAGAGATAGCTCTAGACCTAGAAATGGTGCGCCTCTTCCACGAGCGTTGGGAGATTCCACTCGAAAGTCTTGTCCAAAGATATGTTCTCGCTTCTCACGATAATGATGATCAAGACAACACCGACATTGATGACATAAACAGTTTTTCGCAAGGAACGACTGAGGGTGTTGTTGATCAAAGCGAGAATTCAGAAACTGATTCTCTCCTGTCCGATCTTATGGAAGCTCTCGAACAGGCTCGTGAAAAAGAAGAAGTGCCAGGCTTAGGCTCGTCCATTGCTCGAAAAATTTCTGATATACACCTAAAATCCGGCCGCTTAGAGGATGCGCTAAGCTTCGCTAAAACAAGCCTAGTCATGGCTGGTAGCGATCGTCCCACTAATTTGAGTCATATATGGAGCCTTGTCGCAATCGCGACTGTATACCATCAATTAGGCCAGTTGAACGCAGCATCCTCATACTTTAAGGAGGCTGAGACGCTGCAAGCTGAATTTGACCCTGCACGGCCTTATCTCGAATTGGATGATGGCTATCGTTATTGCGATCTCTTGCTAGATCTCGGTCTCATCAACGAGGCTTATCAGCGAGCTGTTAGGTTGGTGGAAGAGGCAAAGCAGAGATTCGGCGACAACACAGTTTTCAGTTTGCTGGCTAAGGTAATAATCGGCCGTGCCGCAATGCAATTAGGTGATTTTCACGAGGCTGATGCGGCGCTTGATGAAGCGGTTGCGATACTTGAGC
Source organism: Geminicoccaceae bacterium (assembly GCA_028285265.1). Classification (GTDB taxonomy): domain Bacteria; phylum Pseudomonadota; class Alphaproteobacteria; order Geminicoccales; family Geminicoccaceae; genus JANQPX01. The sequence continues at coordinate 245,908 of JANQPX010000069.1, read as the reverse complement.
AGAATGACAGTACCGAAGAAATGTGTCGCGCCTTAGTAGCTCGCGCAGCATATTTCCGAGCCACCGAGAATTTTTCTGACGCTGCCACAGATTTGGCGCGTGTCCTAAACACCGCTAAACAAGCCCACCTGCCTCTTCTTCAATGTGATGCTGAAATCGAGTTTGGACTTCTAGCATTTTCAACGGGCGATATCGCCGGTGCAAAACGCCACTATGAGAGAGCATCCAAACTATCAGCAGCGACCGAATTCCACAGGAGAGACCAAGACCTATCTAGCCTAAACGCCAAACTCACAGATTTCTTCGATTGATGAACGTATCTTTTTTTTAACTGCGGTTCTGCTGATGCTAAGCCGACCATTATGCAATGAGACATATACAAACCGACGGGGCAGATGGGTGCCATTTTTTCCAAATGTGTTGCCTAAGCGCAACAAACGTCCAATACTCTTCGCCCGCTTTGGATTGAACTGTAAGCGCTTCGCCGCTCCCCTCCTGCCGCTCTGATGCTGTTTGTGCGAAACGTCCTGTCGATAAGAGACAGGATTGGACGGCTAAATGGACGTCTCTTTAGGCGGCTCAAGAGATGGCTTTGCTGGCAGGATCGAGGTTCTTGAGGGGCGATCCGGCCGGCGAAATCGAAGTGAAGCAGAACGGGCGCGGATCGCGGCGGAAAGTTTGGTGCCGGGTGTTCGGGTTGCCGAGGTAGCGCGTCGGCACGAGGTGACGCGCTGGCAGGTCTATGATTGGCGGAAGAAGCTGAAGGCTGGGGTGCTGGCTTTGCCCGCCGAGACGGCAAAGGAGCCGATGTTCGCGGCGCTCGTCGTCGAGCCAAAGCCGACATGTCGTTCGCATCGCCCGAAGAAGCGCGGTGTCACGGCGAAGCCGGGTAAGATCGAGCTGGTGGTCGATGGCGTGACGCTGCGGGTGTCGGCCGATATCGACGACGCTCAATTGACGAAAACGATCCGCGCGATCCGGGCGGCATCGCCATGATCTCGCCGGCCGGTGGCTTGCGCATCTATGTGGCCACGCGCCCTACGGACTTCAGGAAGGGCATCGATGGTTTGGCGCTTGTCGTGCAGGAGACGATGGGGCTCGATCCGTTCAGCGGTGCAGCTTTCGTGTTTCGTTCCAAGCGTGCCGACCGGATCAAGGTGCTGGTCTGGGACCAGACCGGCATTGTTCTGGTACACAAGCGCCTGGAGGGTGCGAAGTTCGTCTGGCCTGCGGTGCGCGACGGTGTGATGACGATGTCTCCTGCGCAGTTCTCGGCGTTGTTTGAGGGTCTCGACTGGCGTCTTGTTCGTCCCGAAGCTGTGCAGCGGCCGGTACGGGCGGGATAGCTGCGTCGAAGTGACTCGGTGCTGCTTTGCGGATGGCGGCGGCGTGTTCCATGTGCATGATCCCGGCCATGACCGAGACCGATCTGGCCGAAGAAAACGCTCGCTTGAAGGCCCGCCTCGCTGAAACCGAGGCGGCCTTGGCGGATGCGGTCGAGGCGCAAAGACGGCTGGAAAGTGTTGTCAGTGAACTGCGCCGGGAGAAGTTTGGGTTGAAGTCCGAGAAGCTCGATCCGGAGCAGTTCAATCTGCCGCTCGAAGACATCGAAGTCGCGCAAGGTGTACTCGAAGCCGCCCAAGAGAAGGCGAAGGACGCGCTAAAAGGCAAGGGAACCAGCAAGGGCGGCAAGACCAATCGCAACCGCGGTCATCTCCCGAAACATCTGCCGCGGATCGAGCGGGTCATCGAACCCGGGACGACGCTCTGTCCTTGTGGTTGTGGCGAGATGGCCAAATCGGCGAGGATGTCTCCGAAAGACTGGACGTCATACCGGCTCAGTTCCGTGTGATCGTCACCCGCCGTCCGAAATACGCTTGCCGGCGTTGCTCCGGGGCGGTGGTCCAGGCTCATGCTCCGGAACATGTCGTGCCCGGCGGCCTGCCGACTGAAGCGCTCATCGCGCAGGTCATGGTGGCCAAGTTCGGTGACCACGTCCCGTTCTACCGCCAAGCCGAAATCTACGCCCGACAAGGGATAACATTGGACCGGGCAACACTCGGCAACTGGGTTGGGCGCGCCTGCTTCCATCTGCGTCCCGTCGTCGATCATCTGCGGCAAAGACTAAAAAGCGCGGATCGGGTCTTCATGGATGAGACACGAGCGCCGGTGCTCGATCCCGGACGCCGAAAAACCAAGACCGGCTTTTTCTGGGCCATCGTCTCGGATGACCGCGGCCACGGCGGCGCCGACCCGCCGATCGTGATGTTCCACTACGCCCCTGGCCGAGGGGCCGTACATGCGCTCCGCTTCCTCGAGGGTTATCATGGTCAGTTCGTTCAATGCGACGGCTATGACGCCTACGACAAGCTCACCAAGGTCGATCGACCCGAGGGGCCGTGGACGCTCGTCCATTGCTGGACGCATGCACGGCGGCGCTTCGTGAAGCGCTTGGAAAAGGATGGCTCTCCGATCGCTGAGGAGACATTGCGTCAGATCGCCGAGCTCTATGCCATCGAGAAAACGGTTCGCGGATCCGCGCCGCATGCGCGGCTCGCCGCGAGGCGCGAACTCTCCGCACCGATCATCGAGGCCTTCCGCCCCTGGCTTGAAGCACAACTCTCGCGCATCCCGAAATCCTCCAAGCTGGCCGAAGACATACGCTATACCCTGGCGCACAGGTCCGGCCTGACGCGGTTCCTGGGGGACGGCCGCCTGGAACTGGACACCAACCCGGTCGAAAACCAGATCAGAAAAATTGCTCTTACTCGGAAGAATGCACTCTTTGCCGGACACGAGGTCGGCGCGGAAAACTGGGCGCTGCTCGCCAGCCTCATCGCCAATTGCAAGACGTGCGACGTCGATCCGGTCAGCTACCTGACCAATACGCTCCAAGCGCTGATCGACGGCCATCCCAAAAGCCGCATCGCCGAACTCATGCCATGCAACTTCGCGGTCGCGTCAAGCCAAGCCGCATAGGGGATCGCCGAAGCGCTTACATTGAACTTGGACTTCGAGTCTCAGAAAAAGCCCATCTGGTGACCCCAGTGGTGACCCCAGAACGAATCCGAATTTTACGATTACCGCTAAGTCATTGAAAACTATGGTGGGCGATACTGGGATTGAACCAGTGACCCCTCGCGTGTGAAGCTGAACACCATCGGAAGCACATCCCTGCCCTTCGGAATGAAACAGCAAAACAACCATTCCGAGAGACGGGTGCCCGCTATTGGGGCGGGGTTGTGGTATGGCGCGATTAGCGTTCGTAGACCCAATAGCTGCCACCCTCTCGATGAGCCTTTGGTTTCATATAAGGTGTCCGCTGATCAGGCGGACGAAGTCCTTCAACAAACAGCAGACTAATGTCGTCCATGAGTTCTGCGTGCTCGGCATAGCCGCTATGTCTGAGGCTGAAGAAATCAGTGTCGAGCTCGGTTGCATCGATCGTATCGATAACAGGATGGACGGTCGGGCCGCCGTCAGGCACGAAGCCGATGCGTGGCGCGCTGCCCATGCGAATGTCTTCGGATACCTTTAGCGCCCGATCCTTTCCGGACGCGTATAGGGTGAAAGCCGAGGCGGCGCCCTCGACCTGCCTTGCCAGGTCGAAAAACACATCGCGATCGATGTCGGCGGCAGCCAAGATGAACTGATTGAAAATCGGATCGTCGCCATCCCGGTCTTCCCACATCCCGGCCACCGCCTCCATCAGCGGATTTGTGCCCATGCTGTGGCCGATGAGATGGACGACTTCTGCACCAGACTGCGTTCGGACCAACTCAAGAAAGTCTTCCAGCGTGTCTCGTGCCTGGCGAGCGCTGTCCTGATCGTAAATGTAGTCCTCAGTATCTCCCCTGGAGGGCCAGCTGTAGAATAACGACGCACCATCGAACCTTAGATCGTAGGTAATCTGAGCAGTGCGCCATGCCGCTTCTTCGAAAGTCACGTTGAAGCCGTGAACGAAGACGAAAGCCTGTTTCCTGCCACTCGATTTGTTCACGATCGCATGAAGGTCTGCAGTGAAGTCGGCCTTTGTCTGCAGAACGGGCGTCTGCATCACAATGTGGTCTTTCGGGTTTTCGCCGCCGAAGATCAGCCGCACCACGCGAAAAGACGACGGTCGTTCGATTTCACCAGGATCATGTTTCTTTGGCACCGTGACGATCACACTGCCGAGCTTCAAGTCGCCACTGCGTGCGCCGTCGAATCTGGCACCTCCTGATTTCCGGCATTTCGTCGATCGGTCCCAAAAAACAGCTGGACGGGCGTGTAGTCGGTTTGGCCGCCAACATTCCAAGGAAGCGTTGAGTAGGTGCGACGCTTCGCCTGGTCATCCCCATCAAGGACGACTGGGCCGGTGTCGGGAGGATCAACAGGCTCCCCACTTAAAGATGAGATATTGGCGCGCCTGGCTGCGGTGACGATCTCGCCAGTGACCAGATCCTCGTAACGTGTCAGGCTGTCGGCCATGGCGGCTCGCCATTGATCCTTGATGGCGAAGTCCAGCTCAATGACGTCCATGCCATCGTCGCGCAAGGAGGCGAGCACCGACACGACGCGCTCTGTAGCCTCGGCATTTAACTGTGCCAGCGTGTCAACTACGGTTACACGAAAGGCGGCTCGACTGTCCTCTGATAGATTTTCGAGCCAGTCACGGTTGGCGACCAAGACCCAGCCATCGTAGCGATGGTCGGTCAGAAGGAGTCGTTGCTGGTTCTGCAATGTCGCGTCGGCGGCGACGGTGGGCGTCGTGACTTCGACGGCATCGATCTGACCCTCGGTGAGGGCGTCCGCCATTGCAGCCGGCAGCATCGGCTGTGAGCTAGCACCTGCCTCATCGAATGGACGGATATCGATGCGCTCATCCACGCCGAGTTGCCGTCCCTGCAGGCTACCGGGGTCGGCCGACAGATCGGCGCCCGCAAGATCGCGAAGGTCCTGATGCAGGAGCCCGAAGCCGAGCAGCCCGTATTCGCGGAGGCTGTCCAGGACCACCCGCCCCTGTTCGCTGTCGACAAAGCGTCCGACGGCGTCGAGGTTGTCGAACAGGAACGGCCTCTCGAAGACAGCGAACTTTTCGCTAAGCTCTACTGCTTCGCCGATCGGCAGGAGCGCCAGCGCCGCCTCGCCGTCGTAAACCAACTGGACGCTCCGCCGGGCATCGTCCGTCGGCACGCTCACCGGCTGCAGGTCGACCGAACCATTGCTTGCCTCGGTCAGATCGCGGGCAAGCGCAGCGAGACCTTGCTCGACGATGCCAGTCCTGTCGGCGGGATGCGTGATGGAAATCGTCGTCTGTGCCGAGGCTGGGAACGCCATGTGAAAGAAGAGGAGCAACGCACCGATTGGCCGGAGAAAAGACCAAGACGCAATTCTGACGGTCTTGCAAAAATGTCCTCCAATAGGCTGCACCATGATCTGCATGCTTTCCAATAAATCTCAAGAAAATCGTAAACAAAGCTGCACTATACCTTTAAAAGCCCCGAGTTAAAGAGATAAGTATTCATGGGGCAAGCGTCCTGGCAACTCGAAAGCCATAGATATCGTATCTCGCTCCCACGTAGCGACGATTGCGATTAGCCGACCTCATGTTTCGCGGTTCGCCGAACCACGCGCCACCTCTGAGCACACGAAGAGAAGCGTCGCCTTGTTCCCAAGAACGGCCGTCGGTGCGAATCGCTGTGTATTCGTCCTGCCAACTATCCTCCACCCATTCCCATACATTGCCGCTCATATCGTACAGACCGAAAGCATTAGGCCTGAATGTCCCGGCACGTGCGGTGAACGCATGCTGATCGCTGCAGTTCATACTTGGCCCATCTTTTTTATCCTTTGGGACAGAATTGTCGTGACCGTTTGCATAGTCACAACCAGCGTCAGGATCATCACCCCAAAAATAGGGCGCGTCCACGCCACCTCGTGCACTATACTCCCACTCAGCTTCGCTCGGGAGACGATACTCGACCTCGACACCGATTGACTTTTTCACTTTGTTGTTCAGCCACCTGACATAGGCCTTTGCATCATTCCAGCTTATGCATGTCGCGGGATGATCGGGACCTTGGTCGAAGCCAGGATTTTCCCAGCTTCTGCTGGAATCTGGCAACCATTCCCGATTTGAACGGTAGCGACAGCCTTCGCTCTCATAGCGGCTTTCCGAGACAAACCCGCGAAATTGAGCTCGCGTAATCTCATACCGTCCAAGAGCAAACGGAGCGGGTATGGTCACTTCAATTCGCGGCGCTTCGTCAATATCGCGCCCTTCTTCATCGTCCGGTGAGCCCATCACGAATGAACCGGCGGGGATCACAACCATCTCGGGACACTCTGGACAGTCGCGAAAGCTGGATCCCGCGAAGTCGCGCCCCAATCCCGCCCCGCTTCCGCCGCCGTCAGGGCCTGCAGCATCAGCACGTTGCTGGGATCGCTGATCGGAATAGGCTTTCGCAAGCGCCACCTGATCATCTTCGGTGATCTGCCCCGTCGCCGGCGCATTGATCGAGCGTTGGAAACCAGCCACCGCCGATCGCGTTCGTGGCCCGAAATCGCCGTCGATCGTACCCGGATCGAAACCGAGCTCCTTCAGCATGCCCTGGATTTGGATAACCAGCTCTCGGGAAAGCGCCACTGGAGCTTCGATGTCGACTGGGCCGTCGCCTGACTCTTGGCGCAGTCTTTCAAGCTCAATTCTGGCTAAAGCGGCAAAACGCCCGCAGAGATCACCAGAATCAACGCGTTCGAGATAGGCCTCGAAGTAGCTCGCATTCGTCTTGCTTCGGATACTTTCCCAAAAACTCACATCGGCAACGGCATCACACTGAACATTGATGGGTGCGTTCTCGCCAGGCCCGAGCAGCACAATCGGCATGCCGGCCTCGATCGCCACGTCCTCATCAACGCGCGCGACCTCGCGTTTCTTTGACGAGGTGATAAAGAAGAACTCGCCCGCATTCTCCTGAAGATCATAGCTTTTCGGTTTGATCTCGTCCGGCCACTCGGCGAAGCTGCGCTTCGCGTTGACCCGATCGCGTACAAAGTCCTCAAGCTCAAGCATATTGACGACACCGTCGCCGGATCGATCAGCGTCACCGCGGGCACCGGCGATGAAGGCTTCCGTGAAAATACCGCCCGCCCACTCGCGAGAAGCAATCGTTTGGCCTGAACCCGTCGTCGCGGTCAGCAAATGTCGAGCTGACTTGTTCAAGAGATCGACGGTCAGATCACGGCGCGCCTTTTGCGTGGTCGGCAGGCGCGCCAGCCCACTGAAACAGGTGTCGAGAACATGGAGCGCTTGCTTGGCCTCAACATGCTCGGCCCAGGAGAGCAGATCACGCATGGCCAGCATTGACGCAATGGAGCTCTCTGCGCTCTCGGTCAGAGGCAAGTAGCCGAGCTGCCTTGAGTTGGCTTCTACGGGGACTCCATGGCCGGACCAATAGAGAACGAAACGGTCATCAGGCCCGACGCGCTCGCGAAACTCGTCCTGAATCAGTGTCCGTAACCGGTCTCGCGTTACCTTCTCATCGGTAAGAACGTGAACGTAATCGAAGCCGGCGTCATTTAGGAGAAATTTCCGCATGCGCTCGGGGTCACCGCTTGTCTCTTCAAGATCCTTGAAGCCTTTGTACTGGCTGATGCCAACGATAAGGGCGTAGGCTTTGCCGACTTCCTCTCGGCCAAACGTCCAGCCGAAAATCTCCCCCCAGCTTTGCCGGCCTTCTTCTTTCGGATAGCCTTGATCGATACCGGCGAGCGCTGGGTCCCCTGCCAGAGCAAAAACGGCCCAAAGAGCTAAGACACCTTGGCGAAAGAGACGAACCACCAATCAGGATTTCCGAGCGCTCACGACTTCCTTGACCAACGACACCATCGACGTCAGCAAAGACACCACGGCGGTCGCCAAGGCAACCCACTGCAACGTCGCGTCGTCATCACCCATCATCTCGACGCCAGCCGGCGGCTGCAGGCTGAAATAGTACCAGAGCGCGGCGAGGCCGATCACCAACGCCACGAGAAACAAGATCCAACGCCCCATAAATCGATCCTCACTCGTGCCGACTATAGCTTTGATAGATTTTCCTTAGTGAAGAATTTGCCGTCATCTCCTCCTCGATCAATTCACCCCAGACTGCTTCAGCAGCCATCCATATCGATCGCGGAAGCTCGCGAACCGTTACACCATTTGAGCGGAGTTCGTTGAGAGCAACCGGAATTCTCTTGCGATCTTCCTGACGTCCATATTCAATATTCTTTTTGCAGATATCGATAATCAAATTTTGAGCTTCAATGCCGATATCATTCCAACGGTTCAAATTGATTGCCAACTCGAAAAATAGGAATGGCTGATGCCAGCTTGGATAATAGTAATTTTTGGCTATCTGGTAGAAGCCGTAGTCTATATCAATATACGGAGTGCTGAATTCTGCTGCATCAATTGCGCCAGTCTCTAGGGCGGGAAAGATATCACCAGCTGCGATTTCAAACGTTGACACTCCTAAACGTTGAATTGTCCTCGCTCCAAGACCGAAGAAGCGCATTTTCAAGCCTTGCAGATCGGCAGGGGTTCTTATGACCCTGCGAAACCAGCCGGCCCCTTCTGAGCCTATAAAGCCACAAGGTAAGCTCTTCGTGTTCCACTTCGAATACATTTCATCGGCCAACCCTTGCCATTCACTGCTGAGAATCCAGCGATGCATTCGATCCGGATCAGCAAAAGGAATAGTGTTCAGCAGGCCAAACGCTGGATTCCGTTCAACGTGCCCATTAGAGCTCCCAAACGCTGCGTCGAGAGTTCCGGCGCTAAGTGCATCAAGATATTCGTAGCCGCCGACAATCGTTCCTGGCTCGAAGTGTTCAACTGCGAACCTGCCGTTAGTGCGCCGCTCGATTTCTTCCGGGACAGATGTGCCGAGATCGCCGAGAAGAGCAACATTAGACCCAAAAGCACGATGCATCTTCCAACGGATATTCTGCTTCAGGTCTATGACTTCCGCGGGTTTTGTTGCGGACAAATCCTTTTTTGGAGCAATTGTACTGGTCTCACTTTCATCTTTTGGCGCCGACGATTGCACTGCAGCGTTGCTGGAGTCAACGAGTTCCGCATGCGCCTTCGCAATCGCGATCTCGACGTCGACGGTAAGTCGTCCAGTCGGCTCCAAAGCTGTGCTGTTCTGGAACAGAACAAGTGCCTTTCGCGTACGCCCCCCCATGATCCCATCCGCAGGACCAGGCTCGTAGCCGAGCGCGGTCAACAGCTCCTGCGTCTCCTTGACCCGCCTCGGGTCCTGCTCGACTTCGGTCCGTGACGGCTCCGGCGGCGGTCCGGCGGCTGCTTCCACCTTGAGCCTGGCAATCTCAACAAACCTTCCGCAGATCTCGCCGGCTTCAGCGCGCCTCAGGTATTCTTCGAAATAGGCGGGCTCAGTCTCGTTGCGAATGGTGTCCCAAAGCAGGCGATCCGTCTCGACATCACAACCGCCGGGCTCGATCGGCTCGCCCTGCACCTCGACCACCAGCGGCCGGCCATCCTTCAGCTCGCCGGTCGGCTGGACACCCTCCGCTCTCGCCGTTTCGGTCTTTTTGTCCTTGGTGATGAAGAAAAAGCCGCCTTCATTGTCGTCGCGCAGGTTCTCCCATTTCGGCGTGATCGCCGTTTCGAACTCCGCAACACGGCGTTCGCGGTCGACACGCTTGGTCACATATTCAAGAAGTTCCGGCAGGCTGACTACGCCGTCCGCTGGGTCGGCGGCGGTGCCGGCATCGGCCTCACCACGCGCCGCCCGAAGGATCGAATCGGTGAAGACACTGCCATCCCAACGCGCTGAGGCGATGGTCTTCTGCTCGCCGGTGCCAGCGGTGATCAGATGGCGGCCGGGCTTGGACAGGCGTTCCAGGGTCGCGTTGTCCAGGCCTTCGAAATCCTCCTCGCCCTGAACCTCGTAGCTCGCAAGTCCACTGGCGCAGGCGTCCAGCAGATAGAGCGCGTGGCGGGCATGAATAAAGTCGTCCCAGGCATCCAGCTGCGCCATGCTGACCATCGACGAGCGCTGGCTCGGACCGCTGGTCGCCAGGGGAAGATAGCCGCGTGCGCGTCCGGTCCCATCCCTGAAGTCGATGCCGTGGCCGGACCAATAGAACAGAAACCGGTCGTTCTCGCCAATCAACGCCGGCAGCTCGTCCTCCATCAACTGACGGATACGCCGGAAGGTCGCCTTCTCTTCTGTCAGGACATGGACGTAGTCGAACCCCTCCTCGTCGAGGAGAAAATCACGCATGCGGATCGGGTCGTTCCGGGTGTATTGCAGCGGCGTGATGCCATTGCTGTAGGCGCTGATCCCGATCACCAGCGCATAGGATTTGCCTGAGCGAAAGTCATCCTGCCCCGTCGCCCAGCTGAAAAGCTGACCCCAGCTCCAGCTCTCGGCCGTTTCCGGCTTCTTGAAGGGTTCGTCGATGCCGTCAGCGACGGCGAGCGAGGGTAGAAGAAGCGCAAGCACGAACAGCCAAACGGCCAAGGCTGGCCGCTTCAAGGCTCGCTCGATGGTGCTGCCTTTATGCATTCCTAGCGCGTCACGAACTCATGGCTTCTTCAACACCAGGTCTTGTCGATGACTCAAGGCCCAAGTCTCCAAAAAAATTTCGGCTCGGTCTCTGCCCCAGACCCCAGATAAAGACTCAAGGGGTAAGCGTCCTGGCAACACGGAAGCCGCTGCTGCCGTACCGGTAGTCGGGCACGTACCTGAAGCGATCCGCGGAGCGCAGGTTCCTAGGTTTGTTATACCAGGAGCCGCCGCGAAGCACCCGAGCGGAATCATTTCCTTCAGCCCAGGCGCGACCGTCGGTGGGTGCACCGTCATAGGTGTCATGCCATGAATCCTCAACCCACTCCCAAACATTGCCATGCATGTCGTGCAGGCCCCAAGTGTTCGCGGGATAGCTGCCAACCTCGGTAGTGCGCCCAACATTGCCGCCGAAATTCGCCTGATCCTCGGCAATGTTGCCGCCGAACGCGTAGGCAGGCGCGTTCGCCCCTTCCGATGTCGGCAAGGCGCGCGCCGCATATTCCCATTCAGCCTCGCTCGGCAGGCGGTAGATTTGACCGGTCTCACGGCTCAACCAACCGACATACTGCTTCGCATCCTCCCAGCTCACATTGATCACTGGCTGCTTGCCACGGCCCCAACCTAGGTCCTCCGGCCGATGCTCGCACCCGCCGGCAGTAACACAGGCATCCCACTCGTCGAAGGTCACTTCATACTTGCCGATGGCGAAGGACTCGACAGTCACACGATGACGCGGCCGCTCGTCATCAAAGCTGTCGGGCTCCGACTCGCGCGATCCCATGAAGAAAGCGCCCGACGGGATGACCACCATTTCCGGACAAACACCACAATCGCGAAAGCTGATGAGCGGCTCATAAGAGGGAAGGCCAAAAGCGGGTTCGATGGGCGATGGATCGCTGGCCGGCAGCTCTCGGACCACGGGAGCTTGGGCAAGACGCTCTTCGGCATCACGCAACAACCGTTGATACTGCTCCGCCGTCAAGTAGCTGGTGGAACCGAAACCATTTGCCGATTGCCACGCCCGAATGTTCACCCGGCTGCGCGGGCCGAGAATGCCGTCAGCGGGACCGACATTGTAGCCGAGAGCCGACAGCGAGCGCTGAATGGCTGCTTTATCCAGATTCAAAGAGGATTCGACCTGCTCGGGCGTCAATTGTGGCTGAGCCGCGCTGTCCGTCTCGCCGCTCTGCTCAGTGAACGATCGATCGCCTTCAGTCGCCGAAGGATCGACGCGGGCAACATCGACCGCACGGCTCGACAGGAAGAAGAACTCGCCCGTGTTGTGCCGCAAATCCCGCACCTGCGGCGTAATCTGGTTTTGGTAGCCGATGGTTCGGCGCTCGAACAACACGCGTTCCTGGACATAGGCCTTGAGTTCGGTGAGCGAGATGATGTCGTCCTTCTCAAAGCCGCTGGCGGCGTCGGCGGCGCCACGCAGCCCATCGAGGACGGCCGTGGTGAACAGGCTGCCGCCCCAACGGTCGCTCGCGATCGTTTTTTCGTTCTCCGTGCCGGCGCTCATCACGTGGTGGCTATCCTGCGAGAGCTGCTCGATCTTCCAATCGCGCGGCGTCGGTGACTGCTGGACAAAGCCGGCAAGGCCACTGAAGCAGGCGTCGAGCAGGAACAGGCTCTTCTTTGCCGGCAAAAAGCGGTTCCACTCTCGCACATCGCGCATCGCGATCATGCGCGACCATCTCTGGGACGGCGTGTCGCTCAACGGCAGATAGCCCGCCTTGCCCTCGCCGCTGGCGACCGAGCGCGTGTCCCCGTGGCCGGACCAGTAAAAGAAAAAACGATCATTTCCGTCTAGCAATTCCGGGAACTCATCGCTCATCAATTCGGCGACCCGAGCCTTGGTCACCTTGTCCTCCGTCAGGAGATGCACGTGGTCGAAACCAGCCTCATTGAAGAGAAAATCGGCCATGCGCCTGGCGTCGTTGCCCGTCGGCAGATCGTCATAACCGCCTTCATAGTCGCTGATGCCAATGACCAGGGCATAGCTTTTGGAAAACCCATCGAAGCCGACAGCATCAGCCAAGCGCTGACCCCAGGTTTTATCAGTGGTCAGCCTCAAGAACGGCTCATCAATGCCGGGAGCAGCATTGGCTATCAGGCTTAACCAGCCCGATGCCACAAGAGTGATGGTGAAAATGAAGCGGCGCGTCAAACCCCTGAACTCTCGATTGTTCGTTGACTTCGCGAAACTATATTTCAATTCCGGTCAGATCAACAACACGACGAGCACGATGGCCGGCCATCAATCGCATGGGGCTGCGAGCCTGGAGCTAGATGGCTGTCTCAAGCGGGCAGGTCGACGACTCTGCCAGAATCCGCCGTCGCATAACTCGCCCACGCCTCCATGAGCTGTCGACGTTTCTCAAATAGGTCGCCTCGCCGGTAAGCCGCCTCGGTCTTGTCTCTAATCGTATGGGCGAGCGCCATTTCACAGACGTCGCGAGGGAAGTTCGTACGCTCCGCCGCCCAGTCTCGAAAGGCGGACCGAAACCCATGACCAGTGATCTTCAGGTTCATGCGACGGAGTGTCATTAAAAATGACATGTTGCTCAAGGGTTTGCCACCCGATTGCCCCGGAAAGACGTAGTCGCCCTCACTGCTGAACGACTTGGCCGCATCCAGAATTTCAACACAACGAGGCGACAAGGGAACGCGATGCTCTCGTCCGGTCTTCATACGCTCAGCTGGCACTGTCCAGACACCGCCTTCAATTTCCTTCCAACGCGCACCCAGCACCTCACCGGTACGAGCAGCCGTGAGAATGGTGAGTTCGAAAGCAAGCTTGACGACTTCACCAGCATTGCAATCTCGGAGACGGGTTATGAAGCTCGCAACCTCAGTGTAGGGAAGTGCCGCATGATGACCATCTTTCTTGGGTTGTTTCGGCAGGGCCTTCGAGATGCCTTCGATAGGATTCTCGCCCGAGCGAAAGTGATTAGCGCGGCACCAGTCCAACACAGTCTTTATGCGCTGGCGTACGCGACGCGCCGTTTCCGGCTTTGCCAACCAGATCGGAGACAGTACCTTTAGAATGTCTGCGCTGTCGATTTGATCGACGCGACGTTTGCCGATGATCGGAAAGGCATAATCCCGGAGCGTATTGATCCACTGCTGGCCATGCTTGGCATTCTTCCAGGCAGGCGCATGCTCCTCATGAACCTTGCGCGACGCGTCTTCGAAGCTCGGCACTATGCGTTTCGCCTTACGTCGATCAGCGAGAGGGTCACCACCGGCTTTGGCGACTTTCCGCATAGCCAAGGCAGCCTCGCGCGCCTCAGCTAAAGATACGACCGACAAGCCGCCAAGGCCAATATGGCATCTTCGACCCTGCACAATAGTTCGCAAAAACCAACGTTTGGCACCGGACGGATCAACTTCAAGATAGAGGCCTCCGCCATCAGCGTAGCGACCAGGTTTGCTAACAGCTCGGACCTTCGCTGCGCTCAACACCTTGTCTGGATGCCTACCTGCTTTGCCCATAGATACCCACCATTTCACCCACCAAAAAATTTGAAATAGCAAGATATCGTCAGATATAGTATGAAACAATAAACTTGTTTAACACATTGAAATTGTTTTAATAAATGAACAACTGCGCAACAGCGGGAAACACATATGAGGCGGACTCTCCCTCCGCCAAATTTGGACTCTTAGCTCATTGAAACACCGGCATTTGATGTTCAGGCAGTGCTCGCCTTGCAAGATGGATCGCCATCCCTCTAATTTAATCTTGGCACCTGAGACAGTGACAGGTCCGCCACCTGCACAGTGGTTGAGCATCGAAATCCGTAACCAGCTGTATTTTACAGACAAGACTCAAAATACAGCGCAACGACGACCCTGCTGTCCAGGCTGAAATCAAGGCGATACAACAGCTCCGCTTCACCTTGTGTCGTGAAGAGGCCGACGTCAAATCAGCTGCAACAGATTTCTATCTGAGACATAGATCGACCAACGCGATTGATTCCAAAACGACAGTTTCCTTCTCGATCGCGCTCAATAGCACCTCAATTCTCCCCCTTCAGTCCAGATGTCCGATGATGGCGATTGGACCGCCGCCGGGCGGGCCCTGGTGCTCAGCCCCGCCTGAGATGAAGAGGTCAGTTTGGCCAAGGATGCCGGCGAGAACACCGCCGACAAGGGCTCGGGCATGTCGGGTTGACGAAATGTCGCTGTCGTCAAGCATGGTATGGCGCGCGCCCCGGATAGCGCCTTGAGGATCTGCCTCGGCCTTTGCCAGCACGGCCTTCAACATTGTCTGTTGGGTGTGACTGAGTTGGCGATTGACATTGAGGCCGATCGCCTCGAGCGCACGGTAGATAGCCTGGCTATCGATGGCATCGGCCATGACGTCATGGCTGATCACGAGATCCCCTGCCCAGCTTGAACTATTGCCGATCACCAAAATTTCATTGTTCATGAGTTCAACGCCTGCAGAGCAGCTAGCACGGGTCGAGTAAAGCGACATATCCCCGGCGATGGCCTCATCGGTGACGGATTCGGGATCAACCTCGCCCAAAGCCAAGGCAACGCCAAGGGCCGACGCCCCCCGTGAAAGGCCCATGGATTTAAGCGTATCAGTCGTTGCCACGCTCTCAGCACGAGCCGCTGCGTCGTCAATCCGAGTGGCTGTCAGCAACGGACATTTGACCTGCACATAGTGAACATTCTCCGGACGATCGATGCGCGCCTCCGTCATCGAAGCACGCACAGCATCGGCGATCACTTGCGATTGCATAGCTCTGCCGATCATTTCCGGACGCATGGGAGCAGTCTGTGCGACGGCGAGGGCAAGCGCCATGGTGTCCTCACCGCCAGCCTTTGAGCCGTCGACCTCGCGTGCTTCGAACACGAGGATGTGAGGAGACAGACCGCCTTCAGTACCACCCGACATAATCATGGCGATCTGGTCTAGCTCATCGGAATCCAGCCATGGCGAAAGTGACGCGCGCAGGGACTGAACTGCATAGCCACGGGTGAAGTCGTTGACACATCCATTGCCCTCGGTCTTGCCGAGAATTGCCTTGATTGCAGTCGGCACAATCCTGCCCGTATTGACGCGCTCGATGAGGCCGCCGACATCTTCAGGTCCTCCAGTGGGAATGCAATGGACGAAGGCTCGGCGCATCAGACAGCGCCATCGACAAAGCGCACTGGTCTTTCCCAGATCAGAAGGGCGATGCAGCCTTCCGGGCTTCTGACACTGTGTCGCGAACCGGGCGGGTTCACAACTAAGGCGCCCGGCCCATAGTTCCCCTGTTCGTCCTCCTGACCGCCGTCCAACATCAAGATGTGCTCATATCCGATATGCTCATGCATGGGGACAGTGGCCCCAGGCGCATATCGAAGGATCGCAGCGGTGGCTCCCTCTCGCCCATCACCATAGAGCCGATGGATCTGAATACCCTCTCGGAAGGGTTCAAAGGTCAAGCCCTGCCAGCCATTGGGTATGAGGCCGAGGGTTAGTGTGCGTAGCTGATTTTCCATCATGCTAAAGCATCCAGAAATTGATCGGTTGTCGTCGACCAGCCAACGATCGCTCCTTGTGCTCGAATCATGTCGAGCGTTGCCTGCTTGAAGGTTGGGAAATAACTCTCTGTCGCATCTTCCAGGAGCAGACAGTCGAATCCGCGATCATTGGCCTCGCGCATGGTGGTCTGCACACAGACCTCAGTGGTCACGCCAGCGAAGGCGATATGTGTGGCTCGTAGGTCGACGAGGGTCTTTTCAAGGCTTGTGGCATAAAAAGCTCCCTTCCCGGGTTTGTCGATCACGACCTCTCCTTCAATCGGAGCTAGGGCAGGAACAATGTCAGTCCCGGGCTCGCCCCGGATCAGAAGCCGCCCCATCGGTCCAGAGGCGCCGATACGCAATGTTGGATCACCCCGCCTCAGCTTGGCGGGCGGACAGTCAGAAAGGTCGGGCTGATGGCACTCCCGCGTATGGATGATGGGAATGCCTACTGCGCGACAGCCAGCGAGCAGCTTGGCGACCGTCGGCACGATCGCCTGGAGTCGGTTGACGTCATTGCCCAAACTTTCACCAAATCCGCCAGGCTCGACGAAGTCCCGTTGCATATCGATGACGATCAGCGCAAGCCCGTTCAACGGAAACTCAAAGTCAAACGGTCGAGCGTCAATGCGGGTCATGCCCTCGGGCCTATTGATGGTGGTCCTAGCGGCATGATCGCCCCCGACATATGGCTGCCAATGGCTTGTCGATTGGCGTCTTGGATCAAAGTTTGGTAGACGATCCGGCCTTCGCTCATAACGAGGATCCGGTCAGACAGTTCAAGAAGCTCATCCAGATCTTCGCTTATCAGAAGTACCGCAGTGCCCTTATTGCGAGCGGCGATGATCTGGGAACGGATCTCGGCCACAGCAGCAAAGTCGAGACCGAAGCATGGATTAGCCGCAATCAGGAGACTGACATCGCCCGAAAGCTCGCGTGCCAACACCGTGCGTTGGACATTACCGCCAGATAGCGTTGAAATCGGCGCGTCCTTCGATGCTGCCTTGATGCCATAGCGGCGAATGAGGGAGTGGGCAAGGCTGGCAAGGCCTCCAAGGTCAAGCCAGAAGGTGGCACGATCAACGCTATGGTCCTCCTCCCTTTGCTCGCGATCGAACGTGCGGAAGGAGAGGTTCTCGGCCACAGACATGCGGGCAACTGAGGCGTTTCGCAGTGGCTCTTCCGGCAGACAGCGAACTTTGAGCGCCATGGCCTCGGCCCTTGTAGCGCCATAGGATTCGCCGCCGACGATCACTTCACCCGCTATCGGCTGCCGCTGACCGCCGAGGACCTCGACAAGTTCCTTTTGCCCATTGCCGGAAATCCCAGCGATACCCACAACCTCGCGGCTGTGGACTTCAATGCGGTCGATCGCGAGACTGGGCATGCCGCTGTCGTCGGCAGCGCTTAGGTCCCGAATCACCATTCGGGGCGCGATCGACGGCTCCCCTACCCGCTCGCCACTTGCCGGAAGGTCGGCAGATCCGATCATCATCGCCGCCATGTCGTCAGTGCTGAGATCTGCGACGTGACCGTCACCGACGTGCAGGCCGCGACGGAGAATTGTCACCTCGTCGGCATAACCCTGCACTTCGCGGAACTTGTGAGTGATGATCAAAACAGTGAGGCGATTCGCTTCGGTCATCGCGCGCAGAAGGGTAAGCATTTCATCCGCCTCGTCGGGCGTAAGGACCGAGGTCGGCTCATCGAGGATGAGAAAACGGCTGTCGAGATAGAGCTGTTTCAGGATCTCAGTTTTTTGACGTTCCCCTGCAGAGAGATCATCCACCCGGCTGCTCAGCGGCACGCTAAACGGCATGCCGCTCATGAAGTCGTCAATGTCTTTGGTAGCAGCTCTCCAGTCGATGATCGTTGGTACATCGGCACGTGCCATCATCAGGTTTTCAGCGACGGTCATCGACGGCACCAGCGTAAAGTGCTGGTAGACCATCCCGATACCAGTGGCGTGAGCATCACGAGGATTAGCGATTTGGACGGTCTTGCCATCCAAAAGGACCGACCCTGCATCAGCTTGATAATAGCCCATGATGCATTTGACGAGTGTCGACTTGCCAGCACCATTCTCGCCAAGAAGCGCGTGTACGCTGCCTGGTGCGATGCGTATCGACACGTCGTCAAGGGCCGTGAACGTGCCGAAGTGTTTTGTAAGACCGGCAGTTTGCAGCCCGATGGCACTCATCAGCTGTTGAGCCCTTCGATCAGAACTCTCGAGGTCGAGACCGTCCCGAAGACACCGCCCTGCATCTTGACCATCTTGATCGCCGCCTGATGGTTGCCGGCGTCGGTTGCTCCACAACAGTCTTCGAGCAAAAGGCATTCATAGCCACGATCATTAGCTTCGCGCATCGTGGTGTGCACACAGACATCGGTGGTGATGCCGGTCAGCACGATATTGGCGATCCCGCGCTGGCGAAGCATCATGTCCAGATCAGTCGCGCAAAAACTCCCCTTGCCCGGCTTGTCGATAATTGGCTCGCCGGGTTCAGGATAGAGCTCAGGGATAATGTCCCAGCCTTTTTCACCGCGCACCAGGATCTTGCCGCATGGACCAGGATCGCCGATGCCGGCGCCGATCTGCTGAGACCGCCACCGTTTGTTGGCAGGTAGATCCGAAAGATCGGGACGATGGCCTTCGCGCGTATGGATAATGTGGAAGCCACCAGCACGCATCGCATCGAGGACTGCCTTGATCGGCTCGATCGGTGCTTGGGTCAGCGAAAGGTCATAGCCCATCGCATCGACATAGCCGCCCTTGCCACAAAAGTCGGTTTGCATGTCGATCACGATCAGCGCCGTGTTTTCCGGTTTCAGATCACCATTATACGGCCAAGGATAGGGATCGGCAGGGATGGTTTTTTCTGTCGTCATCGTCGTCATCCCTAGCCTGTTGTCTGCTTATAGACGCGGTTTGGCGTGGCAAACCCACAGGATGTACCGTCCGTCACCTTGACTGCGTCTTCCCACGGAAGCGCATATTGCTCAGCGACCAAGTCCTGCATGAACGTATAAGGGCAGTCCTTCGCGCCGCCCAACACCGCGGTGAAGCCGCGATGTCCTAGCTGGTAAATGTTGTTCTCGACACCCCATTCGATGCGCGCCTCACGTATCAGGTCCGGGCGGACTTCTGCCGTAATGATCTCGTCAGGAACCCCACCGCCTTCAGCGAGCACGGTTCCGTCGAACTGGCAGATCATGCCTTCGCCCATGGAGTTGAAGGTGCCGTCCGTACCGCACATACAGACGTTCGCCGTCGCCATCAGATTACAAAACGCGTTGGCTTGATTGGTGATTTTCCATGCATGCCTTATCGGTGCCGTGTAACCGGCGGTGCGGATCATGATTTCCGCCCCTTTATAAGCGCACTCCCGGGCCATTTCCGGGAACATGCCGTCATGGCAGATGATGAGAGCAAGCTTCGAGCCCTTCGGCCCATTGCAGACAGGAATACCAAGATCGCCAGGCTCCCAGGGTTCGACCGGAACCCAAGGATGGAGCTTCCGATAATAGAGGCGAAGCTCACCCTGATCGTCGATGATGATCCCCGAATTGTAGGGATTGCCATCGGGATTGAACTCCATCAGCGAGAAGCAACCCCAGATGCTGCTGTCAATGCAGGCTTGCTTGAACGCGGCGACCTCTGGGCCGTCCATGCTGCACATGATCTCGGGACTGGTGTCCATGGACAGACCGTGGAGCGCATATTCCGGAAACACTACCAGGTCCATGGTCGGCATCCCGTCACGCGCCTTCTTGACGAGGCCGCAGATCTTTTCGGTCTGGGCTGCGAGATCGTCTCTATTACCCACTGTCGGTAGCTGCAGCTGCACCATGCCGATGACCACACCATTTGGTGATTTATTCAGTCCGCCAAGGCCACTCATGTAGAGCCTCCATTCACTTCATTTGGTTATCGACAATTCACCAGGCGCGCCGATCAAACTGCGCTTGGGCGAGGTGGTGATGATCATGATGGCAAGCGTCAGCACGTAGGGAGCGGCGTAGAAGAGGTAATATCCCTCGGTTATACCAACCGATTGCAATGCTGGGCCTAATGCGCCTGCCCCGCCGAACAACAGAGCAGCGAAAAAGCAGTAAAAGGGATTCCAGCGAGCAAAGATGACAAGAGCGACAGCGATCAAGCCTTGCCCGGAGGAAAGACCCTCATTCCAGCTGCCAGGGTAGTAAAGAGACAGGAAAGACCCACCGATGCCAGCCAGGAACCCACCGGCCATGGTGGAGAGGAGTCGCACTCGATCCACCGAGTATCCCATGGCGCGCGCGGCATCAGCACTGTCCCCGGTCATCCGCACGACTAGCCCAAGGCGGGTATTGGCAAACGACCACCACATGAGGACAGCGATCAGGATGCCGATGATAAAGAGCGCATTGACCTCAAGAGCAACGCGTACCTGTGAACTTTCCGACCAAAATCCGAAGGGAATGGATGGAAGGATCGGAGCAGTCGGCTGGATGTAGGGCTTGCCAAAGAAAAAGGCGAGTCCGGTGCCAAACATCATAAGCGCGATACCAACGGCGATATCGTTCACCCTTGGAAACTTACAGATGTATCCATGGAGAGCCCCGAAGAGCGAACCGATAACACCTGCGAATAGCACACCCAACCATGGTGAACCGGTGTGGTAGGAAATGGCGTAACCGCCCATCGCACCCATCACCAGCGTCCCTTCGAGGCCGAGATTGATACGCCCGCTCTTTTCGGTCAGGCATTCGCCAAGGCTGACGAACAGAAACGGCGTACTGACTCTGATCGCGCCGGCAAGGATAGCGAGCGGAACGCCCCAGAGGCCAAGCTCGGTTTCGTTCACCTTCCCACCTCTTTCGGCTGGAAGATACGAAAACGGCCATACAACGTCTCGCACAGGAGAATCACGATGAAGATGATTCCCTGCAGCACCAAGACGGTAGCGTCGGGAAGATCCATACGCCGCTGGATCAATCCGCCGCTGGCATCTATACCCCCCATGAGAATGGCAACGGGAATAATGGCGAGTGGATTATGGCGCGCAAGGAAAGCGATCAGGATACCGGCATAACCATATCCCACGATCAGTGATGCATTCGCCCGGCCATGAACGGCAGCCACCTCAACCATCCCGGCAAGGCCGGCGCAAGCGCCGGCGATAGCGGAGGAGATCAGGATCAGGCGACCGACCGGGAGCCCCTGGAGCTGGGCGGCGCGGACATTGCCTCCCGTGATTCGTGCGGCAAAGCCGAAGGTCGTACGCGCCATCATTACCCAAAGGATGACGCAGGCAATCATGCCGATGGCGAGACCGGCATGGATGTCCATGCCGGGGAGTGTGCCGAGCATGTTGCCCTCGCCAATATGGGCGGTCGCAGGTTTGTTCAAGCTGGCGGGGTCACGAAGCGGCCCTTCGACAATGTGATTGAAAAGCGCAATCGCGATATAGGCGAGAAGGAGACTAGCGATGGTCTCATTGACGCCTCGGTAGTGGCGAAGGGCTCCGACTATGCCGATCCAGGCAGCGCCGATCACCATGGCTGAGATCGCCATAGCGACAATCACCAGGAGTGGCACTGCACCCTGCATCGGCATTGCCACGGCAGCGGCTGCGAGTCCCCCAAGCACTAACGCTCCCTCCCCGCCAATAACGACCAGACCGAGCTGAGCTGGGATGGCAACACATAGTGCTGTCAGCAACAGCGGTGCGGCGCGTGACAGCGTGTTCTGCCACGAGAACCACGTGCCGAAGCCGCCTTTGAACATGAGCTGATAGAGTTCAACAGGTGATTTGCCGAGTGCTGCGATGAAAAGGCCGAACAAGATAGCTGACACCAGGAGGGCGGCGAGGGGAATGACCAATGCCTCAGCCGCTTGTTTGAGACGTACCCAGGCGTCACCGCCAATGCTGGTGCCGCTGATCCCCTCTTTGTCCGACAATGCTAAGGCCATCACAACATTTCCTCAGACCGTCGGCCCCGCACCCCACCGCTGACAAGCCAGCGAAACTCGTCCCGAGGCCGAACCTGCGCCTAGGAGGTTGAGCCGATAACGCCTTCGACGAGATAGTCCATGCTCTCTAATTCGATCGCAGTTTCGACATGGGCCGTGCCGGCGGGCACGACCTCCTTTCCGGTATTGTCGTTGAGGGGACCCTTGATCACGCTAAAATCGCCTTTCATGATTTCGGCCTTAACCTCATCGGTCTTGGCAGCGGCTTCTGCGCTCACTGCGGGACCGTAAGCACTGGTCTTGACGAAGCCTTCGGCCAAACCGCCACGGGTAAAGTTGGCGATCGCTTCGCCAGCCATCGCCTTCTCGATGAAGTCCTTGTAGACGGTCGCCCAGTTCCATTCTGCCCCGGTAAGATAGCCCTTCGGCGCAAGAGCGGACTGGTCGGCGTGATAACCGCAGGTGAACATGCCGCGGCGCTCGGCAGTTTCGATCACGACCTTTGGACCGTCGACATGGCAAGTTACGACGTCGATGCCCTGATCAGCGAGTGCATTGGTGGCCTCTGCTTCTTTGACTGCGAGCGACCATTCACCGGTAAAGATTACCTGCGTGGTGATCTCGGGATCGACACTCTTGGCCCCGAGGGTAAAGCTGTTGATATTGAGGAGTACTTGTGGAATCGGCTTTGCCGCCACGAAGCCAAGCTTTTTTGACTTGGTTGTGTATCCGGCGACGATGCCATTCAGGTACTGCGCCATGCCGATATAGCCGAAGTAAGAGCCGGCATTTGCGGGATGCGTGCCGTCCTGCCAAAGGCCACCACAATGGCGGAACTGCAGGTCTGGATACTTCTCACACATCTTGATCATATGAGGATCGAAGTAACCAAAGGATGTCGGAAAGAGGAGTGTTGCACCATCGAAATTGATCATACTCTCCATCGACTTTTCGACATCAACGGTCTCTGGTACGTTCTCTTCTTCGATTAGCGTAACGCCTTCAATCTCCTTCAGCACAGAAGCGCCTTCAGCATGCGCTTGGTTATAGCCGTAGTCGTCCTTCGGTCCGACATAGATAAAGCTGACGGTGATGCCAGCGGCGTGAGCCGGACGCGCAGCAAAGGGGCTGGTCACCGTGCTGGCGAGTGCAGCGGCACCCATGCCTTGAAGCACGCGGCGGCGGTTGTGTCTAACAAATGAGGTCATGGTGGTTCTCCCTTATGCCGTGGCTATTGGCTCAATGCCGAACAGTTCGCTCGTTCCTAGTGATTGGGTTGCGCAAGATCCGGGCCAAAGCTTCTGGTCCCAGAACGAGGCCGAACCAACGTCTTCTGCTCGATGCAGCAGCAAGGCTTGGCCTGTTTTGCTGCGATTCTGTGCAGAGAAGACGTCATGAAGTCCGCTCCTGCAGATAGCGGCGCCAGCCGCCGAAGGCTGAGATGTCAATGGCTCCCGGCGTGCCGGCCTGCTCGCAAAGGAATCCTATGGTCACACGCCCGTTGACAAGTTCGATGCTGCCAAGCCCCAATGGCGACGGGATGGATTTTAAGAACGAACCGACCGCGCCTGTCGGCAGTGCCCAGACTTCGAGCTTGATCGATCGCCCTTCGTCGTTCGGTACACGCATCAACCCAGGCCGTACCGGTGGGCCTCCCGACAAGGCATAGAGGCGATAGCTAGGTGCTGTCTCGTCGGCTCGAAGAAAACGCCCTCCCCGTTCGGTCAGTTCTGAGTTCAAGGGCAAGCCGGACATGTGTGCACCACAAACAGCGATCTCGATCTCATCGCTGGACGCGGACATCGTTGACTGATGAAGCGGCGGCTGGCGCCAGCTGGTAGCCCCCAGACGATCGTCGGACTTGGCATGGAGCTTTCTTGCAATCGAGGCGGTCAGACCGTCCTGTCCTCGTTCAGCGAGGAGCGTAATACTACCGGGACGTCCATCGCCGCGCGGCCCGGTCGGCACGGCAATGCCGGCAAGATCGAGAAGATTGACAAAGTTGGTGTAAATGCCCAAGCGGTTATTAGGGACGATCGGATCTGCAACGAGTTCGTCGATCGTGTAGAAGGTCGGAATGCTCGGCACGGCAAGCAGGTCGATTTTCTCGAGGCCCGGCTGGACTAGCCTTTTTAGCTCCTGAAGGCGATAGGCATCACGAAATGCATCGGCAGCTGACAAGTCAGATGCCCGACCGATAATCTGCCGCGTGACCGGGTGGACCTTCTCGGGATCGTCGGCAAGAAGTGCTTCGATCACAGTGAAGCGTTCAGCCACCCAGGCACCTTGATAGAGCATGGCGGCCAACTCGAAGAAAGGTTCAAAGTCGAGTGGCATCACCTTAGCACCGAGGCCGCGTAGCCGCTCTACCGTTTCGAGAAAGTCTTCGGCCTGGTCATTGTCACCGAAGAACTCGATGGTCTCGCGTGAGGGAACGCCTAGCCGGAAAGAGGGCGGCGCACTCAATGCGTAGGATTGGACCCGGCGCGCGAAGGCATCGTCGGGATCGTAGACAGCGGCCGTGCGGTACACGTCATAGGCGTCGTCGACGGTGAGGGCAAAAATGGAGATCGTGTCCAATGTGCGGCAAGCCGGCACGACGCCCCCTGCTGATAGCGCTCCGAGTGTTGGCTTGAGGCCGACGATATTGTTCAAGGCAGCTGGCACACGACCGGAGCCTGCTGTGTCCGTGCCGAGGGCAAAGCTGACAATCCCATGGGCGACGGCAACGGCGGAGCCTGAAGACGAACCGCCTGGCACGATAGCTGGATCAATGGCGTTTTTTGGTGGCGGGTAAGGAGAACGCACACCGACTAGGCCGGTCGCAAACTGATCGAGATTGGTCTTGCCGATCAAAAGCGCACCGGCGGCACGCAATTTGTCGACAACGAAGGCGTCCCTCGTAGGAGTGTAGGTGTAGGCCGGACAGGCAGCGGTCGTAGGATAACCTGAGGCGTCGATATTGTCCTTTGTCACAAAGGGGATGCCGTAGAGCGGCATGCTGGGGTCGAAGGCGCCCAGACTTCGCGCAGCTGCTATGACCTCATCAATGCGGAGCAAGTGGATAAAAATTCCGGAATCATCGACAGTTGCAATCCGACGGTAGACTTCACCAATCACGTCCTCTGGCTTGGCTCCCGCAGCATACGCATCGCGAAGCGACGGAATGGTGAATGGCAAATCGATCATGAAGCGTCCCTCATAGCGTCAGCATCACCTTCAGTAATGATCGGTGGTTTGGGAGCAGCGGTGATCAGGTCCCGTGTATAGGCATTCGCAGGCTCGGACATGATGCTTTCAGTCGGTCCTTGCTCAACGATACACCCATCCCGCATGACGATGACTTGATCGCAAAGGAGGCGTAAGACATGCAGGTCGTGACTAACGAAGAGATATGTCATGTCCAGCTTGGCCTGGAGGTCGATCAGCAGGTTCAGAACAACCGCCTGAATGGAGACATCGAGAGCTGCCGTCGGCTCGTCCAGAATCAAAAAAGTCGGATTCAAGGCGATTGCCCGCGCGATGCCGACGCGCGCCTTCTGGCCGCCAGAAAGCTGATGAGGAAAGCGTTCGAGCAACGACTGTGGGAAACCAACCAACTCCGCGAGTTCTTCAATGCGTGAGTGCCGCGCAGCGCGCTCAAGTGAGGAAAGACGGCGCAGCGGTTGCTCAATCGCCTGGCGGGCTGTGTGGCGCGGATTTAAGCTATCGGTCGCGTCCTGAAAGACCATCTGGATGTTCTTTCGCCGGCGATCGCGCGCAAACCTGCGGCTGGGGACGGTGCCGATATCCTCTCCAAAAAAAAGAATACCACCCGACGTGGGATCTAAGAGACGCGCGATCATGGAAGATGTCGTCGACTTGCCAGAACCGCTTTCACCGACCAGGCCGACAGTTTCACCCTCGTGCACACTGAAGGACACCCCTTTCACCGCGTGAATGGCGCCCGATTTGCCCGCAAAAGTCTTGACCAGATCGACGACTTCAAGCGCAACATCACCGCTCACCCGACGAACGGCCATCGGCGCCCGTTCATCGGGCGGCAGCAAGCTCCTCACGGACACGCCTTGGCGCGGCGTGGCGTCCACCAATTTTCGGGTGTAGCCATGCGATGGCATCGTGAAGAGCGAATTTGGAGCACCGACTTCGACGATCCGGCCGTCCTTCATCACGGCGATGCGATCGCAATATTGGGCGGCGAGACCAAGATCGTGTGTAATGAGAATAGCGCTCATCTCGCGAGCCCGGATCAGATCGGCGGTCAAATCCATCACCGATTTTTGCGTTGTGATGTCGAGCCCGGTGGTCGGCTCATCGGCGATTAGAAGACGGGGGTCGCAAGCAAGGGCGATGGCGATCACGACACGTTGGCACATACCACCGGAAAGCTCGAAGGGATAAGCATGGTAGCGTTCGGCAGCGTCGCGAATACGCACCTGTTCAAGAGCTTCAATCGCTTTGACCTTTGCGTCCCTGTGCGTCGCGCGCGCATGACGAACAAGAACGTCCTCGATCTGATGCCCAACCTTACGGATCGGGTTGAGGGCAGCGCGCGGATTTTGAAAAATCATCGAGATCTCACGACCGCGGATGTCGCGCATTTGGCGCTCGGCAGCCCTCCGGAGATCGAGACCATCAAAGGTGATCTCACCCGCCTTGATCTCTCCGCCGACGTCAAGAATGCGCATGAGCGCATAGGAAGTGACGGACTTGCCAGAGCCACTCTCGCCGACAATGCCGAGCGTTTCGCCGCGCGCCACCGTCAAACTCACGCCGCGCACCGCATCCACCTGCCCGCGCCGGGTCTGAAATGCTACGGCGAGATCTTTGATGCTGAGCATCTCAGGTACGCCGTCTCGGATCGACCATGTCACGAAGACCGTCACCGAGGAGATTGAACGTAAAGACCGCAAGGATCAGAGCTAAGCCAGGAAAGACCGCGAGCCACCATTCGCCCGAAACAATAAAATTAGCCCCCTCAGCAACCATGATTCCCCACTCAGCCGTCGGCGGACGTACGCCGAGACCGATGAAACTGAGCCCTGCAGCATTTAGGATCGCCCATCCAAGATTCAGTGAGACTTGGACCATCATCGGTGGAAGTGCGTTCGGAAAAATGTGGAAGGCGAGGACGCGGAGATCGCTGTTGCCCGCAAGTTTTGCGGCGAGCGCGAAGCCGGCCTCGCGACGGATGTTGACTTCAGCGCGCACCAGGCGGGCGTAGAATGGAATATTAATAATTGCGGTGGCGTAGATGATGTTCTCGATGGTGTTGCCTAGCGCGGCAACGATGCCCATGGCGAGAACAAAAAGCGGGAATGCCATAATCGTGTCGAGCACACGGTTCAGGACCGCGTCGATCCAGCCGCCCCAATAGCCTGCAACGGCCCCAAGAAGCGAGCCGATCACGAAGGAAAGCATGACGGCTGCGACTGAGATAGTAAGATCAAGTCGGGTCGCAATCACCACGCGGCTAAAGACGTCACGGCCAAGATTATCCGTGCCAAACCAATGTTCGAAGGAGGGAGGCTGCAGGGCTTTGGCGGCATTGGTCGTGAGGGGATCGTAAGGTATAATACTAGGCCCAGCCAAAGCAGCCAGCACAAGCACAGCAAGCATGCCAAATGCGGCCATGGTGACCGGGTTCGAACGCAGAACGTAGAACACATGATCGATGACACCGGGCTGGTGTATCGACTCAATGCTCGCGCGTGCTGCACCCATTAGCGAGCCTCGAAGCCAATGCGCGGGTCGATCAATGTGTAGGTGAGATCGATCAGCAGATTCAGGACCACGAACAGCAAAGCCATGGCCAGAACGAAGCCCTGCACGGCAGCATAATCGGAAACCACCAGCGCTTCGACTGCATAGGATCCAATGCCGGGCCATGCGAACACTTTTTCAACCAAAACATTGGCACCGAGGGTAAAGGAAAACACCATACCGAGCGTCGTAATGACCGGAAGAAGCGCGTTTCGAAAGGCGTAGCCAAACAGAATCGTGCGTTGTTCAAGACCCGCCGCGCGGGCGGTGCGGATGAAGTCAGAGGACAGCGCCGATAACATGGCGGCGCGCGTCATGCGTGCGATTGGGGCAAGTGTAAAGAGGGCAAGCGTTGCCGCGGGCAAAACCAGCTGTTTGAGAGCCGCAAGCCAGGTTTCGCCATCGCCAGCTATCGCAGCGTCAATCAAATAAAACCCGGTGACATGGTCGGGCGCAATGTAGATGAAGTCAAGTCTGCCCAACGGGGACGGCGCCCAACCCAGAAGATAGTAAAAGACATAGATCAGGACAATTCCGGTGAAGAAAGTCGGAAGGGATACACCAGCTGTCACTAAGACGCGACAGAGATGATCGATCATCGAACCAGGCCTTGTCGCGGCAAGCACGCCAAGCGGAATCGCGATAGCACAGGACAAGAGGAGCGCGGTTAGCGTCAATTCCAGAGAGGCCGGCAGTCGGCTTGCCAGATCGGCAGACACCGGCTGACCGGTAGAGATCGACCGACCGAGGTCGCCACTGAGGAGATCACGGACATAGATCAAGAACTGCTCCAGCATCGGCCTGTCAAGCCCGAGCGCTTCACGGATCTCTTGGATCGAGGCCTCATCAGCCGCCGCTCCGGCGAAGTAGACAGCGGGGTCGCCAGGCAGGGCCCGGGTCAGGACAAAGCTGACGATGACGACCCCGATGACGACGGGAACGGCCTGCAACACGCGGAGGAGCAGGGCCCGAAGTGGCATGGTCGATCAGGCGCCTTTCAGGCTTCGCGCATCGAGCTGACGGTGGAACCAGAACTCGTAGTCACTAGCCCCGTTCAGCGCGACGTTGAGGGCCGGCTGCCAAAGGGGAATGCGCGGTAGATCTTCAAACGCGATCTCGAAGAGACGCTTAATCTTTGGAGCGTAGTCCGGATGGTCGATCGGCAGGTGCAAACTCTCGTCCACAAGCGTTTCGACTTCGGAATTAGCATAGTTCGACGAGTTGAAGAGATGGCCTTCTTTATAGGCCCAGAAAAAGTAGTAGCAGGGGTAGTTCAGCCATCCACCGAAATTTTCGAGATGCATAGGCAGGCGTTTCTCCACGAGATTTGCCGTACGCCAGTTGGCACCTGGGATCTTATCGATGGAGACCTTGATACCAAGCTTGCCGAGACTGTCTTGGACAAGCAGAGCTGTCGGCTCCATCCAGTCCGCCTGACCAAGGCTAATCGAGAACGGAACGTCAAAGCCGCTGGCAAAGCCCGATTTTTCGAGATGCTCACGCGCCCTATCCATGTCGTTGCTGTAGGGCGTTTTGCGTGGCCAGGCGATGTCATCGCCACCAGCTGAACCGCCCCAAAGCGGCGTTCCACGTCCATAAGCAGCGGTTTGGAAAATCTCTTCGTAGGGGATCGCGTAGGCGATGGCCTTTCTGACGTCTGGGTCCTGGAATGGTTCGAATGTGTAGTTCAGGCCAATACAGTGGATGCAATTCTCGATCGGTGTCGAGACCACGTCCATCTTGTCAGCGAGTTCCTTCGCATCCTTGTTTGGGATGTTGAAGGAAAGCTGGACGTCACCGCGCTCAATCAAAGCCCGCCGCGTCGCCGGGCTCGGAACTTCGCGAAGCACCACCCGCTGAATCGCGGGAAGCGGCCCACCGACCCACGCATCGTTGCGTTCATAGACCAGCTGTTCGCCCGGCTTCCAGGCTGCGACTTTGAATGCGCCCGAACCGGCTGGATTCTGGTGCAAATACTCCATCGCCCAAGGATCGTCTTCGGTGGCGTTTGCCATGGCGACCTCTGAATTGATAATCATCGGCACCGGCACGGCAAGGTCGGGAAGCGAGAGCTTTGATGCACGCTCAAGCGTGATCACGAAGGTCTCGTCATCGACCGCTTCGAACTGGTCAGGACCAACCAATCCGCCCGCTTTCATTTGGACGGTCGGAAAGCCGCCGACCGATACAGCGCGATCGAAAGACCATTTGACATCAGCAGCCGTCACCTTCCGGCCATCCCAGAAGGTTGCCTTAGGCTTAAGCTTGAACGTCATCACAAGGCCGTCATCCGAAATCGCCCAACTTTCGGCGAGTTCCGGCTCGATCACCGAATAGTCATAAGAGAGCCCCCCTTCAGGTGCTTCTTTGGTGCCAAATGACACCAGGCGATCATAGCAATTCACGGCGACTTGGTAGCTCGGTCGATTAGTCCCAGTGCGGTGGATATCGAGGCTATTGATGGTCTGACCGGTGACGGCAACGATCACATCGTCTCCGGCAGCTGAAGCTGGTAAGACTTTCAAAAAGGGCAGCGAAGACGCCGTCAAGATGCCTGCACCACCCGCCTTGATAAATCCGCGCCTCGACGTCTCCATGTCTTCGTTCGTCCCTATGCTCGGTACCACCTAAGCGGCACGTTTGTTCATTACTGCTCCTACAGTGCGATGTTAGGGTGTGTACTTCTATTGCTATTTTTTCATAGAAGCGGTGAATTAAAGGCACCGCATACGACTGGAGACCATCACTGCAGCACCTTCGCACCTTTCAATTGATCGAAGCGGTCATGCGAGCCGGATCGATCCGAAAAGCCGCGGAAGACATGAACCTAACTGCCTCGGCGCTGAACAGGCGCATCCGACGGTTCGAGGACGAGTTCGGCGCGGAGATCTTCGAGCGTTTGCCGCGTGGCGTGCGCCTCAATCCAGCAGGTGAGCTCCTGCTTCAGCATTTCCGGGGCCAGGTTTCCGATCTTGAGCGGGTACGCTCCCAAGTCGCCGATCTCTCAGGCGTACGCCGTGGTCATGTTTCTATCGCCTGTTCTCAAGCACTCCAACCTTATTTCTTACCCCTACAAATCGCGTGCTATCGGAAGGAGCATCCAGGCGTGACCTTCTCGGTCAATGTCCGTGACCGAGCAGCAGCCGAGCGCGATCTCAGCACATTTAGCAGCGATCTTGCCTTGGTGTTCGAACCCGTTCACATGGTCGAGTTCGAAGTTCTGCTCTCGGTCCCGCAACCTATTCATGTTGTGATGTCCAAAAGCCATCCACTTGCCGACAAGACTGAGATCCGCTTGCGGGACTGTCTCGAGACCCCACACATACTACCGACGGCACAGCTAGGCGTTCGCCACCTCCTGGAAATCGCAGTGCGCGACGGCTCCCGTCAACTCACACCCATCCTCGAAGCCGACTCCTTCGAGTTCATGCGCCACTACGTCAAGCATGAAGGTGCTGTTGGTTTTCAAATACCGATCGGTCTTGAAGGCAGCTCTGACAGAGATCTCGTCTTTAAGGAGATTTCCCGGCGTGACGTGCCGGTCGGCCACCTACTCCTGGGGCAGATGAAAGGCCGCGCCCTGCCCGTAGCCTCAGCAAGATTCGCCAATCAACTTGCTGTGTATTTGGGACAAATGGATGCCGCTCGAGACCGTCAAGCCTAGAGCAAAGCCGGTTAGTTCGCAGGCTGCATCTCTTGTACCGCCCCAAAGCCAAAATGGCACAACACGGCTCATGCATGACCTAACGCTTGCTCCAAACGGCGGCCTAAATCAATCCAACTCAGCTCTCGACTTCTAGGCAATCGTCAACAGATTCGCAGCTGGGTTGAGAGCTAATGATCGTACTGTAAGCCTTTGAAAAAATGTCCGTAACGTTGTCCTCTGTCATTCCTGGTTCCATGAGAGGGTGATACAGAAGCCGCAACAACATGAAGTCGAAGACTGTCGGTGACGATGGCCCATTCCAAGCATCCTTAAACGTCGATCGTACGACGCCTCGAAAATCATAGCTCAATCCCAGGATCTGGAGAGTCTCCTCAACAAGGCAGCCATGGAATGCCTTGCGATCTAAGGTAGTCGGGATGAGAGCCACTCCGAGTTTCAAGCCACCATCCTGCTGATCTCCCGGAATTGCCTGAGTTCTTCCATCCGCACTCAGGGAGACAAACGCACAATCTTCATTAGGCCGCTCAACTGTTCCACGTAATTCTTCGTAAATCGCAACGCCGCGATCCAATCGTGATATGGGATCAGCAAACGAATCCTCTTGGTCGAGCGCAACATCATGACTGACAAAGATAAAAAGGTTTGCCGGGACCACGGGGTCGCGGTCCCAGAAGTGTAGATCGACGTCAGCCGCTCTCGCGATGGCGATGGTCGTTTCTAGAGTGTCTGTTACTCTATTGGCGATGGTCTTCGAGGTGTCATCTGACACGATTACAGTAATTCGGACCGGTCGAACCGCTTTCGTAATCAGAGGTTCCAACGTTTCGTCTCTGTGGCGCTCGTAGTTATTGCCCAAGGTTACTCTAAGAAAGTAATCACGAACGCAGAGTTCTCTCGCCATACACTCAGCCGTCGAGTAGTCAATTGCAGCCAAAGGTAGGTTGACTGCAAAGGGAAAAGAGATCTCATGACCAGCGGAGGTTACCCTAGCGCAGCCAGCCAAATGCAACCCCGCAATGAGCAGGAACACTGAGGCCAGAATAGCTGACGCGAAACGGGACTGAGCCCTCAATCGATAGAAAGATACGCGCCAGTCAGGCATCAGAACTCTATCTCTAACTATGCCGAGAATCTCGACAAATTCATTGCGGCATTCGACCCGACGTTTCTTTCCTAGTCGACCTTCAACCTCACTCGTCGACTAAAACACGATCTTCGAGCCGAGGTTCATAAGGCTGATTCTCACCGAGATAGTCTGCGACGACCTCTTCGAGATTTGGGCCGAAGTCGTAAGCGTTGACCGCATCGTCACGAAAGACCGCATAGCCGTCACCACCAGCACGCATATAATTGTTAGTCACCACCAGAAAGTTTGCCGCCTCATCGATCGGCTCGAAGCTACCATCGTCCTGCTCGACTTCAACACTGCGGATTCGTTGGCCGGGTTGGTCGTTAGGATCGAAGCTGTAACGAAGGCCCGCCACTTGCGGGAACCTGCCGGCCCCCTCCTCTATCTGGCTAACACCGTTCTCGAGAGCCGCGACAATACCTGCTCCCGTGAGCTCGAAGGTCGCTAATGTGTTCTGAAACGGAAGCACCGTCAGAACTTCACCCATTGTAATTGGGCCTGCATCGATAGACGCGCGGAGTCCGCCACCATTCTGAATGGCAATCGTAACACCTTGATCAGCAACCCTGTCGAGCATCGCATCGGTCACCAACACGCCCATAGCGCACTCGACAGCACGACAGCTGGCCCGATCACCATCAATCGCTTGAGCGGCCTCACCGACAACCTCCTTCTTGATCTCCTCAAGCGGCGCGCCAGCTTCATCAATGCGGGTCGCTATTGCCTCATCTTCGTCAACACTTGCATCCAATGTCATCAGGTCACCCACCGCTTCCGTGACCTCGCCGTTTTCATCGAAGACCAATTCCAGCTCGCCCAAATATTTGGTGTAGGCAAAAGCCTGAACGATTGGGACAGCCGTACCATCGGGCGACGTCACCATCGTTGGATAGGGGCCCTCAGCATCTTCGATCGTGTTGGACAAGAGCGTGTGGCTGTGACCGCCGATGATGGCATCAATCCCATCGACGGCTGCAGCAATTTCCATGTCGCGACCGAGCCCCGCATGCGACAACACAATTATCTTGTCGATTCCGTCCGCGCTTAGCGTTTCGATCAACCCAGGTAGAACATCTTCTGCACGAATGAATGGCACATTGGGTCCAGGGCTCGACGTTTCATTCGTATCTTCGGCAAGCACACCGATAATACCAACCGTCTCACCGCTTAGCTCCTTTGTCACATACGCTGGAACCTTACCCGCCAACAACGGTTCATTTTGCAGGTCGGTGTTAGCGAAAAGCACGGGAAAGGCGACTTGGTCAACGAATGCGGCGAGCGCTTCGGGTCCATCATCGAACTCATGATTACCAACTGCCATGGCATCGAATCCGAACTGATTCATCAGCTCTGCACTCAGTTCCCCCTTATAGGTTGTGTAAAAGAGCGACCCCTGAAACTGATCTCCGGCATGCAACGTCAATACATTGCGACCTTCGGCGGTCAGTGCTTCCCGGCGTTGTTCGATCGCGGTTTCGAGACGCGCGAGACCACCAAAGCACTCACCAGCCGCATTATCTTCGTCGCTGCAGGTAGAATTATATTTGTTGATCGGTTCGAAACGGGCATGGGTATCATTCACGTGCAAGATCGTCAGGCGGAAATCGGCAAGTGCGGAGGTCGATAGAGCCGATAGCCCCACGGCCCCAATCAATGACGCTTTGATGAGTGCTTTAGGCATAACGTGTATTCCTCCCAGGACATGAGCGACCATGGCTATCGACAACAGATTCATCTGCAGGATTCTTAAACCATAGTTGGGCAGGTGAACAATGAAACGTGCTGCCAAAACTGATAAAAAACGACGTCTATATGAGACTGGCTGACTACGATTTAGGTCTTTGGTCGCTTGAGGCCAGTGCCACATGCCCTTGACGGACGTGCGTGACTCCGCAGAGCCAACAACACGATCGTTGGACCATAGCTGATTAGCGCCAAGAGCGTTTTCGAGCGCTGCTTTTAGTATTGTTGTTTAGCAGTCGGTCTTTGTTACGGCGGACATGAAATTTCTATAGATCGTCCCAGCATATCCCTCGAAATCACCCAGATGCTCTTTTGCTCCTTCGGCCATTAAGGCAAATCCCTCAGGACCAAGCGTGTCGATCAATGCATCGTGATAGGCAGGTATGTCGGCCCAATTGGCGACGGTGTCCGATTCCACCTCAACATGATACTGCATTGACCAAGCGCAGCGGTCGACACGCATTGCTTGGACGGGACAAGCGATCGATTTGGCCAGAATGGTTGTGTCATTTGGGGGCGTTACGACCTGGACGGAATGCCACTGCAAGCACTTCTGTCGCAATGGCAGGCCAGCAAAAAGTGAATCCATTTGCCCGTCCTGCGTCAATTCGATGTCTAGAATGCCGATCTCGGGTGGTCTCTGTGGCCCGCAGATGCCGCCAAGCGCGTCGGCAAGCAGTTGATGACCTAAACAAAGACCCAAATACGGCTTCTTCATCTCACGGACCCAAGTTCGTATTGCAGCCTTTTCAGCTACCAACCAGGGATGCTTTTCCACCTCCCATACATCCATTGGCCCGCCCATGACCCATAAAGCGTCATAGTCCTCAAGCGGCGGAATGTCCTCTCCAGCATCGAGCTCGACGACATCCCAATCAATGCCATCGCTGGATAGCAGTTGTCTCATTGACCCAGGATGTTCGCATTCGATGTGTTGGAAGACGAGCAATTTCATGGTTTGACTCGGCTCTGCGCGTAAACGGTTCGATTGGACTTCGGCGATTGGTGTGCTCGCCCTTAGGGGTAAGGATATCGCTCGGCCATCCCTGTGACAACGGACTTGCTCAGATGTTTAAGGACAATGAGGCCTAAGAAGGAAGCCATCTCTCGGACAAGGTCCAGGCCCGGAACAGGGCGTTGACGACGCCTAGGTCTCTTGGAAATCCCAAGCCACCTTCAACAATACTGCGGCATCTATCGGCAGCGGTGCGCGGTCTGGAATCCACAAACTGCCAGCTGCGAACAACGCTCTCTTTTCGCGCTGAATTGGGGCCGACCCGTCTTTCAACTGACGGGCGGCCAAGCAGGCGCGCCTTCAATCTTCCCGTCTACCGACACATCAAAGGCTAGCGTGGGGAAATGTCGTAGGAAGAACAAAGAGCTGTCAATTGGGCTCGCGTCTCAGTGACGTTCACACATTCAAAGCCACGATCGATCATCTCATCGATCGCCTTCCAGTTCAAAATACTGACCCCTGAGACATCGGGATAAAGGACGTGATCGGCAACGTCTTCAGCGCCACGATTGTTAGTCTCACCGGCGACGGTGGCAGAGCGCATCAGGACGCCAACAATCGACGGCGCGCTCATTGACGGTAATAGGCGCTCACTTCCTGCTTCACAGACCTCGGGATCGAGCGTGAAGCTGCCCTCAGCGCGCCCAACATCCACACCAATCACCGGGCCGAGATTGACCTTGACCATCTCATCGACTGGCAAGTTGTTGATCAGCCCCCCATCAACCATAACGTCACGACCATTCAATACCGGCGGCACCAGGCCCGGGATCGAGAGGCTCGCGCGGATCATACGCCAAACTGGACCTTTATCGAGGCGAACAGCGTCACCTCGCGTGAGGTTGCTTGCTGTGCAGAAGAACGGCAACCAAAGCGAGCGGGCTTCAGCATCCCTGAAGTGCTCGCGCAATAACCTGGAAAGTCGGCGCCCTCGGGCAAAGGAGTGCAGCGGAATCGTATAATCGCCGACAGGGTTAACGTCGATAAACGTGGCGTAAAGGCGTTTTCGAAAGACTTCCACACTCCACCCCATGGCAATACCGCCTGCCAGCAACGCTCCCATGCTTGTCCCCCCGATCTGATCGATCGGGATTCCTTGCTCCTGAATTGCTTTCACCACCCCAAGATGAGCGAAGCCGCGTGCACCCCCACCAGAAAGAACCAAAGCGACCGTACGTCCACTGGCAATACGAGCGAGGCGCCCCCGGCCCTCCTCAGTGCTGAGTGCAATGTTCCACCGGGTGCGCACCGAGATCTGATGGGTCCAACCGGGTGCAGGATCAGGGAGGTCTCGATCGGCTTTTTGCAGCGTAACGAGATGACAAATACGGCCGCCCGCGAACGCGTTCAGATAGTCGATCACCTTGTTGTCTGGCCTTGGATCGCCTGGTTCGACGACTAACAGGATGAGGTCGGACTGACGAATGCAAAGCTGCGTCCATCCGGAACAACCAGCTTCAGCCACATAGAGCAGACTGTCATGATGTTCCTCCTCACGATGGAACCAATCTGACGTGTGATCGGCGCAATCGGACTCTACGACCTTAAGCGTCCCGATCTCGTCCAACCCCGAGGCGATCACGTCACGCAATATGTCGAGGTTCACCGCAGGAGACAGAGGAACCAAGCACACAGTGCTTATCGCGGGTTGTGCTTTTCGGCTTTTCGTCTCATTGACCAAACGCCGTGCGATCAAACGTGTAAGCGATATGATCGACTTTGGGCTTTCTGTCATCAGCGTCTCGAACGCCATTCGCCCGAGCATAATCAACTCGGTATCTCGCACCGCCCAAACTCCGGCACTCCGACGCTCGCCGGTAAGGACCCCCAATTCTCCAACAACTTCGCCCGCACCGATCTGCGCAACCGGACGCATGCCATCATCGGCGCCGGCATCGGCTACACGAATTTCAAGGCGACCTGCGATTACGATATAGAGGGCATCACTTTCATCACCCTCAGCGAACAGCTGCCCACCTGCGCGGATCGCAAGACGAGTCAAATGCCGTTCCAACAAGATCAATGTTGCATCGTCGATCTCGTTGAAGAAGTCGATAGCCCGCAATGTGCGACTAGATTGTCGCTGAGATGTTGGGTCGCCAAGTTCCTGTCTTGGCGTGACTTGGTTCATAGTAACATCATGCTGATCTTCCCTTACGCCATGGAAAGAAGGGGTTGCGTATCCCTTCGATAGCCGACGCAAGCGATGGACAATGCCGAATGATGACGTCCTTGAAATCGTTATTCGTAACCCATGCCATGCCCTCCGGCGTATAGACTCCGGGGCGATAGTCGCTTGTGAAGAAGCGATCGGACTTAAGACGTCGCGACGCCATCAGAATAAAAATGCGGAACGCAGTGTCGCTGAACGCAAAGCCTGGTGGCGGTGCTTCGGCATACATACCGATCATAGGGTCGACCTTCTCGATATCGCCGTCATAGATTTCATTCAACTCCCGCCGCCAATGACGATCTGATGTCAGCGTCTCGATCGAGGTCAACGGTGGCATGCCAAGCAATCGGCGAAACTGGTTGTAGCGCGGCACGCCTCGCTCGCGATCGCGGATGACATCGATGCTAGCGATATCTACGGTATCGCCGTCATCTTGGCGGGTAAAGCGGCGCAGCTCATTCGGATAGTTGCCGAGGCAGATGGCCCCGGGTGGTTCGGTTCCAAGGGAATAGAGGGAATCCTCGAACGACGCCTGATGGTAAACGCCATGGGTGTTGCGCGCGGCGATGTCTTTCAGGCTAAGTTCGGTAATGGTCGCATCATCGGCCCGTCGCCGCATGGAAAAGCGATCGGGTATCAATGGATGCATGCGATAGACCGCAACGAACTCCTCCGTCATGGCAAAAGGAACTGCGTGGTGATTCAGATCCGATCCCATGATTCCACTGAGGACCTCGTTCTTGCTGACTCGCCCATAGCGCCGGTGAATACCTTCACCGAGAATTCCCCACCAATTGCCACGCATGGCGCCCCAGAGTGCGGGTGTATCGAGAAGAGCGGGCGTCCATTCAATCGTATGAATCTTGGCCAGAAGTGCAGCATTGATGAGGCGGGCCTTCTGAAACAACCATTCGTCGTCACGATCGGGATATGCACTTTTGAGCTCACGACAGATCGCGTTATGTTCGCGATGAAAAAGCGTGTGCAGCAGAGAAAGCCCAAGCCACCAGTTGTCATTGAGGCCACTGAGTTCGATCCCGTCGGCATCCAGCTCGAGGTGACCATCGTCCTTAATCCTGACCAGGCCATCCTCGAACTGGCGCATCGCGTCCTGTTCAGCCTGCGAACTGCCATAAATCTGCGATCCATCCCACCAGTGTGTCATCACGTTTCGATAGGCATCACGTGATGCTCTGGTTGGCTCATCCTCGTGGGGCGCGAACTGTGTGCGCGGAACGCGCATCGGGCGCTCATGCCATCCGTCGTCAGGGTCGATTTCGACCTTTATTGGGTTATGCTTCAGATTCTTGCCGTGACCAAACCAGTCATGGACCATGAATTGCAGCCATGCCGCTGCTAACACGTTGATAGAGGATGCGGGTAAGAAGGTCTGCCTTGCTAACAGCCGGTTGCTGATTTCGCGAGGATCCGGCGCGAGCATGTCTTGATCACTGGCAGGCCGTGCCTGGCTTAGCGGCACATTTCTTCCGAAGCGCGTGCCGGCCTGGCCGACGGAGGGATCTCTTGGGTCGTTGTAGCTGCCGTCGGACGTCCTGACTTCCTGAAACTCTTCAGGAATTGGTGTTGAGTCGGTGACTCGACGACGATAGGTGTCGTAAAGATTCTTCTCGCGCATTTGACCACGTAAGCCGACCAGATTGGCGATCTGCAGTTTCGCGGTCGGCATGGTGTACCATGGGCGTCGCCGGTTGATTCTGGCGAATACCCAGCCGAGCAGGCGTTCGCTCAACGGGATAGCTGACATGAATTCTCAATCTTTTCCTGAGTTCGACGAATAGTCGGCAGCGTCAAGACTTCCGATTGCTCGGTTGGTCTCGACTGCCCTAGGAATCCGAAAGCGCTGCCTTTAAGCCGGCTGCTGCTGGATTGTGTTCGCTACCATCGATGACGATCTCACGGGGCGTAACGCTCTTCCCGTAATATGCTGCATTGAGGCCATCACGCGGCACTGCCGTGGCCCCTTTAAGATTGACGCCCGCAAACAGTCCACGTTCCACCTCGACAAAGTAGTAGATGTCCTGGAGCTGATCGCTCGAGACCTGCCCCTTGAACCCTTCAGTCCCTGCAGCGACACTCGCGGTCGCGCCAAGCTCCACACCACCTTCAGTTAGACGATCAAGCGTCGCATCGTTGGTAACAACCAGCAGTACATTCGATTGCTCAGCGCCAAACTGCAGGCCATAACTCGCTGCACCGAAGGAATAGAATGCTGGGCTCGACCATACGCCATTATGGAGACGACCAAGGAGAACTCCCGTACCGCCTTCACCACCGACGAAAAATGCAGCCTTAACGATGTTAGGATAGACGATCACCCCCTTGGCCGATTCGATCAAGGCCTTGATCGAATCGGCTTTGTCGCTCTTCATAAATCGTTCGACGACGATATGGGCCTCATCCACAATTGTTTGGGCCTCAAGAGTCGGATCCGAGCGCGTATTGACGGTGTTGCAGCCGATAAGAACGCTTGCGCAAATCACAAGGACCGAGACCACTCGCATCTATTCAACCTTGATTTGGTGAGAAAAAGCAACGCCATCGCTAATCGTGACTTGGCGAAATCCGAGCATCTTCAGGAGGTCGAAAAAATTCAGATCGGCGGCACCAACCCGCTTGAAGATCGGTGTGCCACGCGCCAATGACGTCAGCATCGCGAGATGGGCGCGCGCCCGGTAGATTGTGTCTAGGACTCCATTCTCAAGAGCGACAATCAGGAGTTTTTCAGCGTCAGCACCTTTGGCAAAAATGGCGATGCGCGGCGGATAGGGCTTCTCAAACATGGCATTTATGATCGTAACGATGAACCCAATCCTGCGTTCACGATTGGCACCGGGAATACCAGGCACTTCAGACCTGTAGACTTCTGAACTCACGGGTTCCGGGTAGTAATAGCCCGCATGCCGGTCGTCGGCATAAGCCTCGTTTGAAGTGAATAGGCCCAGCGCTAACAGACAAGACAACCAACAACAATGCCACCGCAAAAAGCCTAAGCGAGCGCTTGATCGACGACGCTTGGGAACCAGTTGCGCCGTCGACAAAGAGACAACATCAATCGCCCTTCGGCAGAGTCTCAGCGATCGCATGTCGCTCCCGTCAAGCTCTTGTCCATTCAAGACGTGAGCAAGATGTTCGTCACTAGTAAAAGGCACGCAGCACATCCGTCGATTGTAAACAGTGTAAAAAGAACATGATCACCCCAAGTTTCCATTTCCGCGCGAATTCTCCGAATATGGCAAGCCCATCGGTGAAGATTATGCGATAGATTGTGAACAGTCTTTCGAAAATTTGCGCGGTTTTTTCATGATCTTGTTCAGTTCTAAGACTATAAGTCTCATTCTACTGCTGGCATTCTGAGCCAACCAACACCGTTCGGTGCAAACGAAGTCGATGCCGCCTTGAAACGCTGCCGGGAGTCCATCAATGAGGCCCAGCGAACGTTCTTTTCACAGCTTCACCGACTATGTGCGGCAGCGTCCGTTCCGTGTCCGCAAACAGGAAATGCGCGCGATTGAAGGCAAATCAGCAACGCTGATACGCCTTCATCACCAAGCTGATGAAAATATTGTCCCGGCGACCGAGGATATCTTTATCGTTTGCTTCTTAAAAGCGGACTGCCATATCCGCCACAACTCGGGTTCCGGCTGGAGAGGTTACCAAGCGATGTCAGGGGACATCGTCGTTAACCCACCAAGGGCAGAGGTTGCTTTCCGTGCCGATAGCCCCCGAAAGCTCCTCATTCTGTCCATGCCACTCGATCAGCTTGATAAATGGGTTCCGCATCATCCCGCAATTGTGGAGACCATGCTCGAGCCCCTATATCTCGAACGTTTCCGTGATCAACTTGTCTCCGATCTCGTGACGCGTCTTTGGACTGAATCAGCAAGCGGCGATCATGTCTCTCAACTGTTTTTTGATGGCGCTGTTCAGTCAATTGTAGCTTCATTGCTGCGAAAAGTCGGTGGGCCCTCATCCACAAATCTCACCGGGGCAAGTGATCCCCGTCTCACTCGGGTCATTGACTATGTTGAGTCGAATCTGGCTAAGGATTTAGCACTGCCAGAACTTGCTGCGATTGCCTGCCTATCGACGTATCACTTCGCCCGAGCATTTAGGAGTGCCTTTGGCAGAACCCCCCACGCATTCGTCCTCGATAGACGGATGACGCGAGCAAAGAACCTGCTGGCTAAGACGACTCTTCCGATAGCCTTTATCGCACGCGATTGTGGATTTGCATCGCAAAGTCATATGACCACTCATTTTCAGCGGCAGTACGCGACGACCCCGCGACGATATCGCCAAAGCCAGAAAAGTTGAGAATCGCTGCCTTTTTCTTTTTTGATCTATCGGGAGGGAGCCATACGGGTTTTACCTTGGATGTTGAGGCTCGTTTTCGGCAAACTGCCCAAAGCAGTTCAGCCCTCCACCAAAAGTGATTATTCGTAAATCTTTATGCTCAAAGACACGTTACAGTTCACGAACGAGATACATTGGCATCGTCTTTTGTGCTCCCTCGCTCCCAATGCAACATCATGACGAGCTTCAGTCTATCGAATATCCGCACAACAGCTTGTTCTCAGACCGACAGCGCTTTCTGATGCTGGCGTACTAGAAGAAAAATCTGGCAATCTCCTATCGTTTGCCAGATGCGAAGGGAATTAAAGGCCCATGGGTAGTATTGATTTTCGCCCTACACTCGTTGCTCCAGACGACGACCCTTACCTTTGGCTCGAAGATGTCGAGGGTGAAGACGCTCTCGATTGGGTCGCAAGACAACACAAATCGACGTTGGCACGGTTCGGCGGCACAACCTTTGACGCTGATCAAGCATTACTCACCGAAATTTTTGATAGGCCTGACAGGATACCCTATGTGAACCGTCGAGGAGGCCTGCTGTATAATCTATGGACCGATGCTGATCATCCGCGCGGGCTGTTTCGCCGCACAACGATGGAGAGCTACCGAAGTGCGCATACAGACTGGGACGTGCTGCTCGATCTCGATGCGCTAGCTGAGGCCGAAGACGAAGACTGGATCTGGGCTGGTGCCGTCACGCTACCGCCCGAGCATGATCGCGCGATTCTCCGATTGTCTCGCGGTGGTAGCGACGCTGTCGTGCTACGCGAGTTCGACGTCCTCAATCGCTGCATGGTGGAAGGAGGCTTTTTCCTTCCTGAAGCGAAAGGCGGAGTCGACTGGCTGGATCGCGATCATCTCTTGCTCTCAAGTGCCTATGGTGGGGATGATAAGGTGACATCGTCGGGATACAGTCGCACGGTTAGACTCTGGCAGCGTGGCAAGCCCATTGAGAGTGCGCCCAACCTTTTCGAGACCGCCCCCAGCCATATGGCGGCGTGGGCAGATGTCGATCGAACCACGAATGAAGAGCAAGTCTGGTACGCCGAAAAGCTAGATTTTTTCAACACGCGCTGGCACCTCGGCGACCGCCATGGCCCCAATATAGCAATCGATCTACCAACGGATGCCTGGTTTGACACGGAGCGTGGCTGGCTAGCCGTAAGACCGCGTCAGGCTTGGACTGTAGGTGATAAGACTTATCAGGCCGATACATTGCTTGGCATAAGTTTTTCGTCAT
Source organism: Geminicoccaceae bacterium (assembly GCA_028285265.1). GTDB lineage: Bacteria > Pseudomonadota > Alphaproteobacteria > Geminicoccales > Geminicoccaceae > JANQPX01. The sequence goes on along the minus strand of JANQPX010000069.1, from coordinate 202,757 downwards.
TCCTGAAAGGTTGTCGCAATTTTCAGATCCTCTTCGAGGCAGGCGAGCGTCGGTCTCTGAGTGGTTTTTACTGGTGTGGCCGACGGCTCGTTGTGGCCATTCTCGACGATCTCGTATCTGTCTATGAGTATTGGACCCCCGATCAGACCGAATGGCGTCGAAGTGTCCAGACCGATCTTCCCAATATAGGGGTCGCCAATGTCTGGCAATTCGATGACCACGGTGACGATTCCAATGGCGACTTGATCGGTTCCGTGGAAACGCCGTTGTCCCCACCTAGCTTCTCCTTAATGGAGCCAGGCAAGGCACCAGTCGTTCTCAAAAAAGCACCGACAATCTTCGATTCATCTGGCCTCGTCGCCACCCGACATGAGGCAGTGTCTGTCGATGGCGAGCGCATTCCCTATATTCAGACAGGGCCAGCGAAGGCAAAGGACAATCCGCCCGTTCACATGACAGCATACGGCGGTTTTGGACATCCAATTCTTCCAAGCTATCGCGGGGCGTTCGGCAAAATATGGCTAGAACGTGGCGGCGTCGGCGTGGTCGCCAACATTCGTGGTGGGGGAGAATTTGGTACCGCCTGGCACGATGCAGGCCGACGCGAAAACAAACCACGCTCACATGATGATTTCGCGGCCGTCGCAGCTGACCTAGTCAAACGTGGCGTGACTGTTCCCGATCGGATTGCAGCCGAAGGCGGCTCCAATGGTGGCATCCTCATCACCAACATGCTAACCCGATATCCTGAGCGATTTGGTGCGCTTTTCTGCACCATCCCACTGGTCGACATGCGCCGTTACACCAAGCTACTCGCGGGTGCCAGTTGGGTTGCCGAATATGGTGATCCAGACGTGGACGAGGACTGGTCATTTCTACAACACTATTCCGCCTACCACACCGCAATGCCAGATCAGCGATATCCTCCCATTCTACTTGCCACGACCAGGCGCGACGATCGCGTTCATCCAGGCCATGCAAGAAAGATGGCAGCCAAGCTACAAGCCATGGGCTACGAAGCTCATTTCTACGAGCCTGCCGCCGGCGGCCATGGCTACGGCAAAGACAATCGTGAACGTGCTGCCTTTATAGCGCTTGGATTCAGTTTCATGCGCCAAGCAATTGGCTGGGAGCAGGACATTAACGGCACACACTGAGCTGGCGTGTACTCCGCATCAGAACACACCTTGATACAGTCTCGTGTGCCAACGAGGCTATGGTGTTGACCAGATTACGAGCAAGCTGGATTGCCCTTCACGATCGTTGATGCCGCAACATCTCGGGTTACGATCGATCCAGCCCCGATGATCGAGTTATCACCGACACAAACGCCGCCAAGGATAATCGCACCACCGCCAATCCAGACATTTTGACCAATATCGACAGGCCGTGCAATTTCCAATCCATGTTTCCTCTTGCCTGGATCTCGGTGATGTTCGGCACAGTAGATCTGGACATGCGGACCCAGCATTGTTTGGGAGCCGATACGAACGCTAGCCGTGTCAAGGATTACACAACCAGCGTTGAGATAGACTCCTGTTCCAAGCTCGATGTTGAAGCCATAAGCACAATGAAAGGGAGCTTCGATCATCAAATCACCGGCGGTTTCTCCAAAGAGCTCGAGCAAAGCCGGCCCGACTGAACCGCGGCGCCCTGGCGGCGTAGTGTTGTGTTCATGCACGGCTTCTCTTGCGCGCATTCGCAATGACTCAAGCTCTGGGTCAAGACAGCAATACCACTGCCCCGTCTCCATCTTTTGGCGTTCGCTTAGAGCCAAAGTCTGTCCTCCTGAGAAGAGACCGTTCAACACCTGCACCACGACAGCAAGACGTCCTAGCTCCTGCATCCGATCTTATTGCCGCAACCTGATTTGGCCATCCGATTGTCGGTGCATTACGAAAACTTGTCTCAATGAGCCCGCTTGCATCTCCTGCCGAATGCTGCCTCGGGAGCATTGCTTTCTGATGTAGGGATTGTCATCCAGCTGGGCGGAAACACGGCGCTTGCCTTGTCGACCGAGGACCAGCTCGTGAAGACTGGACAGCGCACTGAACAATATCGACCGTCGCGCAACAGCAAAACCCACCTGCCCTCCGAACGCAACCGGCATCTATGACCAATTCGTCTGTACCTCGTTTGGTAGGTCAGCGTTGACGCCAGCGGCACGTTCATCGGTATCAAATGCTGAGGCAATCGATGATCGACCGAAGGGCTGGCATCTAGCAGCTTACATCGCCAGGGTTGACAAGCATGTCATCGCAACGCTCGTGGAACCTTACCCGGCGCTAAATCCAAAGCGGCTGTTGCCATTCAGGGATGGAGCCTATGCAGCCGATCTGTTCATCACCGATCGTCATGACGCCAATTCAAGATCGACATCAACAAGACCTTTTGGTCGATGTATTACCTGATATGGCCGAGATCGATCGTTCAAAAGACTACCTTGAGGCTTGCCAGATTCGATCTTGTTCATGAGCAGCAACCTGGAGACTCCCACCGATGTCCGATCGTTTAACCGACGACCACCGAGACAAGCTCAAGCAGATAAGTGTCGCCACGCTCACGACCTGTCTTTTCAAAAGAGGGCTACGCAATCAATTCATACAGCACGTTGGGCTCAGTAACCCCAATGCTCCACGTATGGTCGGTGAAGCCTATACACTTCGCTATTCCTGCGCGTGAAGACTTAAGCCCGATAGGCGTTATTGAGGATTGGGAGCATCCTCAGCGAAAAGCTGTTCAGGAGATCTCCCCAGGCCATGTCATGATCTATGACAGCCGCAAGGATGCACGTGCCACTTCAGCAGGTAGCATGTTGATTAAGCGAATGATGACCCACGGCGCAGCTGGGGTCGTGACCGATGGCAGTTTCCGTGACGCACCCGGAATCGCCAAACTCAGCTTTCCCGTTTTCCATCATCGTCCATCAGCACCGACAAATCTCACCATCAATCATGCTATGGACATCAATGTGCCAATCGGCAGCGGTGATGCACCGGTTTTCCCAGGCGACATCATGGTCGGCGACGGTGATGGCGTCGTTTGTGTACCAGCGCATCTCGCAGGTGAAATCGCGGAAGAGGCCTTCGAGATGACGGCCTATGAAGACTTCGTCGAGGAACAGGTTATTGCGGGGCGGCAAATCTTTGGTCTTTACCCCGCAACCTCTGAAAGCCATGCCGAGTTCGCGACGTGACGAAAGAATAACGCGCGTGGAGTCTACTTGGATCGACGGTTTTGTTACCCAATATCTGCGTCACAAGTTCGGACGACGGCTTGACTCAACCAAGCTGTCGTCACGTCATCTTGGTTTTTGGGCAGTGACGATGCGTTGAATGAACCAACCAAGCGCATCCACCTAAGTGCAGCTACCCATCAGACTTCTTCCTTTCTGAGAGGTTCAAGCCAAAGTCGCCCCCCTTCAATCAGGCAGTCGTAAATCCAGCAGCTGGCGACATGACTGAGTGGTGGCGCTGACGCAAATCACAACTAAAGCCTCTTCATTGCCACTATGGCCAAGGCCTGAATGCCGTTCCTTATCATCGGCTTCTGCTGGATTAGGCATGCTGCGGGTGTTCACTCACCCAATCAGGAGAAAACCAATGCCCGCCTGCTCACCGCGCGAATAACCCCTCTCTCGTTGGCGTGAACTGGGCCAGTTTACCCGCGACCTCAAGACGCTGCGCGAGGGCCTTAGAGCCGAGGTAAGTTAGATGGCCTTCATCCCTATAGAGCGGCACGCCTTCTAGCGTCGTCGAGCACGCGACAGCGTCACACAGAAGCTCATCGAGTGCGATGACATCGACCGGCACACGGCTAAAGAGTTCAGCAAGCTCCTCACTATTGGTCTCATGCATATTCGCTGGAATGACACAGGTCTGGGCCAAAACCTTCCCGGTGGCTTCTCGCTCAAGGCAATGTCCAACATTAAAGTCAGCTTGGGGCGGCGGTGAAATGATAGCCACGTTCTTACCGATGGATCGAAGCCGAGCAACGGTAGCCTTCAATGCATCCGTCGCCGACGCGACAGATGGATCGACAATTCCATCGTCCGAACGGAGATTAGTGAAACGCGGATTGTCGAGGTAAAGCGAAAACTTACCTGAGAGGAGGACTGTCTCGATTTCAGGATTGCTCTCAAGATGGGCAAGAACAGATCGGTTAAACTCGATACATTCCCTGGCATTGCGATAGCGATTTCGGGACGACGGATCTCGTTCGATCGGTGCAACATCAAGAACGGGTCCACAGGCGCTTCGCGTAGCCTGCACAAGGGAGTCCTCAAACGTCTCGGCAAGACCAGCGACAAGGTGCATCGCGTACGAATCGCCCCACACCATGATCTTGGGTTCGCTGCTATTCCGACACTCGGCTCTCGGTTGATATTGCACTCGTTTCGCATCACACACTGTAGCGAAGCCAACATTTGGACGCATGAGGTGGGCAAAGTCCACCTCATGGGGTTTGCCGACATAGGGAAGCACCGCAATAAGCACCGTGACAGCAACAGTCGTTGCGATAAGGGTCCGACTCGGACCTACAGGGGACCGTCTTATTGGATTCTCGATATATCGGTACAAGAAGAAACTACAAATAAAAGTTAGTAACACACAAGCAATGCGGACGGCGAATGGAACGTCATTCAACCAAATATTGGTAGCAAAGGCCAAAATCGGCCAATGCACGAGATAGAGCGAATAGGATATGTCGCCAACAAAGTTGAGACCTGATCGGTCAAGAGTTGACCGTTTCGCAAGAATGACAATCAATGTCGCTACGCAGACGACACATGCGTCCAATCCAGGATGCGGAAGTGTCGACGGAAAAAATGGAATGACAATTAAGCTAAGCAACGCCGGCCAATAGAGCCAATCCGGGATCTTCGTATTCTGCAAGAGGATGACCCCGATCGACCCGATTGCCAGCTCCCAAAGGCGAGTTGGGAGAATGTAGAATGCAATGTCTGGCTTCCTGTGCGCGATCAAGATACAGGCGACAAAGCTCGCTATGGCCAGCATGACAATCGTCAGGCGCCATTGCCGCTTGGGGATCAAAAGCAGTAATGGCGGGAGAACCAGATAGTACTGCTCTTCGATGGCGAGTGACCAAACGTGGAGTAAGGGCTTTGCTGCTGCCTCTCCGTCGAAATAGCCGCTCTGTCCGAGAAGCGCGAAATTGCCGGTGAACGTTAGGGCGCCCAAAAGTTGGTTCGCAAATGCAGACTGATCCGCTTGTGTCAAAATCATCTCAGCTAGGATCGCTGTGATAAGAAAAACCGTATAAGCGGCGGGAAGCAATCGCTTCATGCGACGCCAGTAAAAGTCGGAGAGCCGGAAGTCAGATCTGACAATCAGGCCGGTTATCAGATAACCGGAGATGACGAAAAAGATATCGACACCAAGAAATCCCGCAGGAATCGGAAGGATGTCCGCGTGATAGATGACAACAAGAAGGACGGCTAGACCACGAAGTGCCTGAATGTCTGACCGAAGAATGGCGTGCCCTCAACTACTTGCGGCCCCCTCTTCAGCAATCGAGAACCTACGCGAAAGCGTCATTTAGCATCAATTTGTCCTGTTTTTTAAATGGTTTTTCGGAATATGTACATCTGAGAGTTCAGCCTGTAGCGTGATGCTGATCAGTCCGAACCACTTCATACGCCCGCTGCCAGCTCACCTCCTCATGAAGGCCTGAGAACGCTTTTTCCTGTTGCTGCAATCATGTGCTTCTGAAACGGACCCTACCAGCCGTCTTGCTGAACAAGCGTGTCTGGATCGGAATTCATTGAGAGAACGCAAAAATGCCTCTCACGCTGTGACTCTTTGGGACCGACAGATGCTACAATCATTTGTGGTTCTCTAAGGGTCCGGTTCCCTACCCGTCCCCGCCTCTTGGGATCCGGCCCAGGACGAGATTCACGCCGCTTTTGCCACTTGAGTTATGACCATCCCCGGCTTGGTCATCAAAGCAACGCACATCCCGTTTCAAGGCTTCGGCAGCTTCCGTGAACCGATTCGAACCGTGGCAAAACAGTATCCTCGGAATAAAGAGAACCATCATTCCGATAAACACCGCGGCGGAGCAACGGCGACTTCATCACAGGTCGCATGGTCGCCCCCTATTTCATGGGGGCATCGATCCGAGCTCATCACTTGCCCTGTGCCCACTTTGAAACAGCACCTATCGTTTAACTCGTCAGATCGTCCTTTTGGGGAAGATCATCGGCATATTATCGATTTTCAATGTGCCGCGATCAATTTACAAAAGATCGATTGGTTTTTGCTTCGACGGAATGCCCTTCTCTGGATCCATCCATGTCTAAAGTTGATGAAAAAATCGAGGTTGAGAACGTTAACACGCCAGGTCGCACGTCACGGGTGAATAAAGCGAAATACACAGCCATGCGCCAGGCAATCCTTAAGGTTATGCCCAAAGGACAACCTGGCATATCCGCCAAGGAAGCCAAGGTGAAGCTTCTCCCGCATCTTCCAGAAGATCTGTTCCCGGATGGCGAAAAGGCCGGCTGGTGGATGAAGACTGTTCAACTCGACTTGGAAGCTAAAAGGCTGTTGGGTAGAGCAAACACCAAGCCGCTCACATTTTATAAGGTAGACTAGCTGAAGCGCTGCTACTCCGCGTCAATGATCGCTGATCAGCAATCCATGTGGCTTTATCCCTCGTTGTATTGAGAGCAGCACCGTTGAACATCCGGCCTAAGGGGTGCACACCTCCATGTATCTTTTGACCTTGGTTCGACGTCCGCACGTATGACCGATCTAGGTCCTATAGGGTCATTCCCTGAAGACATGGCGAGAAGGATCAATAACTTAGCGGAACATGCCCTAAAGATTGACCGTCTCCAATCGACGGGATCGTCGGCAAATAGGCAACTGACCGTGACAAATAGGGAGGAAAGAGGGGTCGCTTTGGCCGTCCCTGCCATTCGGGCCATATCTTAGCGATATTCGCAAAGCCTCTCCAAGCCAACTACGAGAAACTCGTCGCCAATGATAACGCGCGATGACGCCCCATCGAGCTATCAACTTCAGACACCGGGGACAATCGCCGCATTTGTCCATGAACTCGACGGAAGCGGATTTCTTTTGAAGGCCAATAGGATAACGCACTCCTCAATCTGTATTTGAGGTTCGTGCCATCCCTTCTCTCAATGTCAGATGCCCGAACGGCGATTGTCAGGTCGAAACATACCGATCAGCTCTTGCGAGAAGCTGTCCCTAATCGCCAAACGATCATCGCCATCTTCTGCCTCACGAGAAACGATAACCGTCTACGGAGCTTGGTGTTCGTTCAGCTTATACCCAATCCCCCAGACAGTCAGGATCAGTTCTGGACTGCTCTGATTTCGCTCTATCTTGCGCCGAAGCCGATTAATGTGACAGCTCACGGTATGCTCGAAGCTACCGTTGTCGTGCCCCCATACCAAATCGAGTAATTGAGACCTGGTGTAGACACGCCCTGGATATTTAGCCAATTGTGTTAGCAGGTCAAACTCCCTCACAGTAAGTTCGACCGAACGACCGTCGATCTTTACAGCACGTTTGCCAACGTCGATCGCTAGACTTCCAACATGCACGCATTCACTGGCGGAATCTATTCTGCTTTTTGTTAGCTTATTTGCTCTTCGTAATAGCGCCTTGACCCTAGCAAGCAATTCGATCGCACTGTAGGGCTTTGAGAGATAGTCATCCGCCCCCATTTCCAAGCCCAAAACACGGTCATGTTCACTCGATTTCGCTGACAGAATCAGAAGCGGGGTCAGATCCATGCGAGCCCGCATGCGACGGCAGAGTTCCAAACCGTCAATGTCAGGCAACATCAAATCGAGAATGACCAGGTCATAGACATTCGAGCGCATGAGTTGTTCGCCAAGCGTACCATTAAGGGCGACGTCAACAACACAATCCAGCTCTTTAAGTTGAAGAGGGAGAAGTTCGCGCACACTCCTCTCATCATCAATGACAAGAATGCCAACTGGCTTCAGATCACGATCACTCCGGCAGTCAAAGCTCATCAAGAACGCATACGGTACAGTCACAAAGCGATAGTTGGCAGGTTATCGCGAAACCAGCGTGACATCTTCCGAAGTCTTGCTGAGTTTTTTCTAAATTTTGCCCCTCTTATTTATCCTCCTCAATCTCTTCAGATGAGAGATCGATGCGTCTTGCTGAGATCGGAATGATCCTTGGTCAGATTTCTGCGACGGCAACGGAACTACAAATGAGCAGATACGTCCCAACACCTCCTTCAAAGCGGCCGAATGCCGAAATAGGAGGATACAAAAGGCGCCTTTCGAGATCTGCCATCCGTATGGGAGGCGGGCACAATCGTCATAATCAACAATCAAAGATGATCTTGGCTATGATCGGGGCCTCTATTGGCCGATGCTCTTCATAGTACTCTCAATGGGAGGGGACTGCCTCAGGGTCTGATAGACGACACAGTAGCGTTCTGTAAGTTTCTTCAGCAATGCAATCTGATCTTCAGATGCATCACTCTCCAACTCGAAGCTCAGACGAATACTTCTGAAACCTACCGGCGCCTCCTTGGCGACACCTAGTGTGCCCCGCATGTCGATATCGCCTTCAGCTGTTACATGCCCTCGCTTCAGCTCGATCTCGAGTGCCGTTGCAACGGCATTCAGCGTTACACCGGCACACGCGACAAGGGCCTCCAGTAGCATGTCACCAGAACACGCATGCAGGCCCGTACCACCTGTAGCAGGATGGAGGCCGGCGTCGACAAGCGCCTTACCTGTCTGAACCGAACAGGTTACACCTTCACCGATCTCACCAGAGGCCTGTAACGTGATCACAGCTGCATCGGGATTGTCTTGATAACGCTGCTTGAACGGGGCCTGGAGCGTGCGAAGTTCATCGGCCTGCATACTAACTCTCCTCGCGAAAGGGCGATATGGCTACTGAAGCTTGGCGACGCCGAGGGGTACTGAATATTTCTCGCACCAAACATAGACCTCGTTGTAGGCCTTGAGATCAACGCTATCGGGTATCGCATAACTCTGCGCACCATTATTGGCCTTAAGCGGCTCTATGATTGTTGACGTGTCGAACTCACCGTCTTTGCCCAAGCCAATCTTTGGATCGGGAGCTCCGTCGAATGAGAAGTCATCATGGAAGTCGATGCTGTCAGTGGTAACGTGAACTGTTCCTGAGGTTACATGGTTGCTTGCACCCTCAAATGTTCCCTTCAGGGCTTCGCCAGCTTCGAGCGGAAGCGCGATCAAGCTCACGACGAAAGCACATGATAATATCGAGAGTCGCATTGAAGGATCTCCTTGGTGGTGAGGGGTTGTTAAGCTCAGGCGACAACCGACTACCACCATGCGATGCAGTTTGTCCCCACACAACCGACTGAACGCCATTGTGATCGAATGAGAGACGACGTGCTCATCCAGACAACGCTTCTCGCAAACAGGCAGGAAATGCTACCAACCGTCATAATGTATGCTGATGATACATTTCACACGCTGACCTACCCGGAGCAGCTTGGCCTGATCCTCGTTTCCACAGGACTTGCTGGAGGCGTGTTCTTGATTGCATGGCAGCTTATGGTGCCACAAGGTCGCCTCATACGGGCGGCTATCGCGGCAAGCCTTTTCTACCTCTTTGTTTGGCTCTCGCCTCAAGCATACTACACCTACTACCTCATGGTGTTTGATGGGTTGGCCTGGCAGATGGTCATCAAGGCGCCACCATCTCCCCAAGCGATCTTTGAGATCGTGACATTTCAAGGTCCACCAACATTGGCTGCCCATTCCAAAGGACTTTTGGGATTGACATTGATGTTGATCGCGCTCGGTGCCCCGAGGCCCTAGTATCATAACCGGTTCGGCAAAGATGTGAGGAAGCAGGCGAAGGCTTCGTAGCGCCGATGCAGACCAGATCTTATCTGGAAATTCGATGCTGCTCGGGATGATCTGCCTCGGTGATGGCTAGCCAGAAGGTTTCCTGCTCAGGCTTCCTCAGACGTTCTCACGCACTCGCCCACCGTCGCGTTCGGTGGAAGATCAAAGTGAAAAATTGGACATGAAATCAACCTTCACGATTGATCATAGTGGTCATATGGCTCCCTTTTTTACGGCAAGCTTCGCTGCAATTCTTACAAGAGCCGAGGCGACGTGACGCCCTTCTCTCGTCAGCAAAAAGAAAAAAAATGAAATATGCCGCAATAATTTCGGCATTTCAGGTGTCTTTAACACCCGAGAGCATTCCAATCATGGAGTCGGCATCGTGCCATGCCAACAACAACTGCCTTCTAACCTAGAGGGAGGACTTGGCTAAAGCCATCACTTTGGATCTGCCGAATCCAGTGAATTGGAAGACTGTTCTACGAAACAGGCTCGCTTACCAACCTGAACAGGTTGTAGCGAACCAACGCAAAAGTAATGGAACTCGTTCCCAAATCAACGTCTAAATCGAGAGTTTAGGGCATGCCAAAACAAGATAAAAAACAGATTTCGGACGCGAAAGAGCTCAAGGGTGGACGTGGGCACAGTCGACCTGGTCCTCTGCGCGGGGCCGTGTCATTAAAGGTTCATACGATACAAGCGGCTCAGCTTATAATGGGTCGCCGCCGCTCAGGGAACAAATCCGGAATTCCTGGCCTCTTCGCTTTTGCCAAGGCTCTCGAAGACGTCACATTTGGCCCTGATGCTGACAGCTTTAGCCCACCTGTCCGGGCGGCGTTGGAGCATGCGGAACAAGTCTTGAGAAGCGAAGAAATGGTCAGTTTGCAGATCATTGAAACTTTAGAAGGTATGACGATCCATCCGGCGCAATCCTCTACCCCCCAAGTTTTTGATTTAAGACTTCGGTCGCCTGATGCATTTCATGCTGCGTTGCTAATCGGTAGATTCGATCGCCTGGTCGCGACGCTAATGACACTGAGCCATGTCGGTGCCCTCGAGAGAGGAGATCTAATGAGGCGCATTCATGTTGTGATGAAGCGACTACGGACTCCCTTTAGTCTGGCATGCCAGCAGAATGCGCACAGGATGGACGTTCGCTTGAGGATGCCCCACCCCATGCCGTTGAGGGAATCGACTGTGATCTCATCCTCGCAAGAGCTGAGCTTATCCAGGGAGACATTGTCTCTACGAAGTTTGTCTCCTAACCGCCTCTTTTTGAGATCGATGATGAGATAGGGGGCTCGATCTGGTCAGGATCGGGGCCCTAGGCTGATTTGGCCAAAGCATGGTGCAAAGCTTTGCCGTGGTCGGTGTCAAGAAAGCCGCGGCGTGCCACCAACCAGTATCCGCGATCGGAAACGAGCGGCGTATCATGTAGGGCGATCACACTTCCGCCTTCGATCAAGGTCATGACAACCTCCCTCCAGGCGAGTGCAATACCCTGACCGGCTAGCGCTTGATGAATCGCGAGCCCATGATTGGTAACTGTCACAGCTCGATCGATTTTCATGACACCTTTGGCAAAGTGATCTCGCCAATCCTCCCAGCTGTACCAGCGCCGTTGCGGGTCTTCCAGGTGGATGAGTGGTCCGTTCCTGATGAGCTTCTCTGGTGAGATAGGACCGAGCTCAGCTGCCACTGATGGCGAGCCTATGGGAACGACTTCTTCGGGAATTAGGAGTTCAGCATCAGCCCCAGGCCAGTTCCCCCGTCCGAACAAAATTGCGCAGTCTACATCACCCAGCATGATGTCTTCATCAAGATCAGCCGTGACGATTCGCACCGTGAGGTCAGGCAGTTGCTCACGTAGCTTGGCAAGACGCGGCGAGATCCAGTAGGCGGCGATGCCTGAATAGGTCGCCAGTCTTACATCCCTTTTAGAACCTGCTCTGCGAAGCGCACGACTCGCCTCGACGATACTGAAGAATGCGGGTGAGATTACCGAATAGAGCGTGTCGGCTGCCTCAGTCGCGTGGATGGCCGATCCTCGCTTCTCAAAGAGTTCTACACCCAAGTCTCGTTCCAAAACACGGATCTGGTGACTGATCGCCGGCTGCCCAACATTGAGTGTGCTGGCAGCGCGCGTAAAGCTGCGCAGACGATAGCAAGCTTCAAAGGCTCGCAGGGCCTTTAGCGGGGGCAGATCGCGCATCTCATCATCAAGTTTTTTGATGACATCATGAGTCTATTAGAACTTCGCATAGCCATTCAGCAACATCATATTCCTATTCATAACCAAGAACAAACTGATGGGGGCTAATGCAACGACTGATGGGTTTCGTTGTAGCGGGATAGGTTTGGGTCGCATGTGTTCCAGCCGTTCTTATGAGTTCAGCGCTTCTTGTGGCATTTGTGGTCGTTCATCATAGGCAAAAAAACATTGGCCAGCTTGACCAAATTGCAGGCGAGGACGCTCAGACCGAGATCAAGGTCGTCAATACGCAATTTTGGATGGACCCGAACACTAACATCGCTAGCGCTAATCAAGGACGGGTTCGCGCCTTCGGCCACGTGTGGGACTTAGAGGGTCGAGGCGCTGAGATCTCCCAGATCGACTGTAGGGGGTAGAGAAATGCCGATGCCATTCCATGCTGAACAGGCCGCTAGGGACATGCTTGCTGATCCTACAGGCCTTCATCCATTCTTCGATGCAGCCAATCAGCCGCATCATCCAAAACCCTTCGCGGCCCAAAAGGAAAAGGCAACGAGCGTCAGTACACCGCACCTTTCAATGAGTAACCGTGTGAGGCGCACGCCGTTTAGCGGCAAGGTTGAGAGCCAAGGGGTCAAAAGCTACTCTGTCTACAACCACATGCTGTTGCCGACCGTTTTCGAATCGATCGAAGCCGACTATCACCATCTGAAACGTAGCGTCCAGGTGTGGGACGTCTCCTGCGAACGGCAAGTCGCGATGAGAGGACCTGACGCGACAAAGCTGGTGCAGAAGCTCACACCACGTAATCTGTCGAGGTTGAGCATCGGACAGTGCTATTACACGCCGATGCTGGATACCCAGGGCGGTATGCTCAACGACCCATTGACCCTGAGACTCGCCGATGATCACTACTGGATCTCAATCGCCGACTCCGACCTCCGACTCTGGATCGAAGGGATAGCTTATGGTCTTCGTCTCGACGTTCAGGTGGAGGAGCCAGATATCTTTCCACTCGCTGTACAGGGGCCAAAGTCGGACGACTTGATGGCTCGGGTCTTCGGCGATGACATCCGGGAAATCGGCTTTTTCCGCTTTCGTGTTTTGCCTTTCGAAGGTCAGGATCTGATCATCGCCCGTTCTGGCTATTCGAAGCAAGGAGGTTTCGAGATCTACGTCGACGGTGATGAAATTGCCGAACCACTTTGGGACGCACTCTTTGCTCAAGGGTACGATCTCGACGTGCGTGCAGGCTGCCCTAATGTGATCGAAAGAATTGAGGGGGGGCTTTTGTCCTATGGCGCCGATATGACCCGTGCCGATACACCCTATGAGTGCGGTCTTGGCAAGTTCTGTGCGTCCATCGATGAGATTGATTGTATCGGCCGAGACGCGCTCCGCCGAAGTCACACCGAGGGACTTAGCCGCCAGATCCGCGGTCTCAAGATCGAAGGAGACCCTATCGCAAACTGCCAAGATCGTTGGGCAGTATCTGCGGATGGAAAATCGATCGGCGAGGTTACATCGGCAGCCTGGTCCCCGGCGCTTGGTGTCAATGTTGCGATCGGGATGATCAAAGCATCGCATTGGCATCCAGGGACAAAAGTCGACGTAGATACACCAAATGGCTTGGAGAAGGCCGAGATATGTGAGCTACCTTTCATCTGAAGGACGTTCGAACTAAAGGAGAAATGGTGTCAAATCAGGCGTTTGAAGGTATGGAGAAGCAGGCAGCTAACCACGTTCCACTGTCGCCGCTATCCTTTCTTGCCCGTAGTAGAGATGTCTTCGGTGATCGTGACGCTGTGATCTACGGCACGCGACGTTACACTTGGCGGCAGCTTCATGACCGTTGCGCACAACTCGGCGGCGGGCTTCGAGCTCTAGGCGTAGATCAGGGAGATGTCGTTTCGATCATCGCTGCGAACACACCTGAAATGGTCGAAGCACATTTCGGTGTTCCAATGATAGGGGCAGTTCTCAATACGATTAACTCCCGTCTCGATCCCGAGACGATTGCGTATATTCTCGACCATGCTGAAACGCGCGTCTTGATCACGGACATGCTCTTCTCAAACGCCGTGAAAGACGCATTGGCTCGCCTTGATCGGCAAGATATCGTCGTCGTCGACATCGTCGATACACAAATCGAGGGACCAGGGGCTTCTAGTGAGCGTCTAGGCCAACTCGACTACGAATCCCTGCTGGAAACGGGGCCGGCGCTTCAGGATTGGGCGCTACCAAGGGACGAGTGGGATGCAATCACGCTGAACTATACGTCAGGTACATCAGGACGGCCAAAGGGTGTGGTCTACCATCATCGTGGCTCTTATCTTATGGCACTTGGCACAATTGCAGGCTGGAGCCTCCCGGCACATCCACGGTATCTCTACACGGTCCCAATGTTCCATTGCAATGGCTGGGGACATGCTTGGACAATGGCAGCCTGCGCTGGCACCATCATTTGCAATAGGATTATCTCGGCAGAAGCGATATTCGGGGCTATCAACCAGCACAAGATCACACATTTTGGCGCAGCTCCTGTGGTTCTGGGCATGTTGGTCAACGCGCCCGAAGAGCAACGGCAGGCCATCGACCATCCGGTTAAGGTGATGACCGCCGGCGCGCCACCACCCGCTGCGATCCTGCAAAAGATGAATGCCCTCGGCTTCGATGTGCTGCAGGTCTACGGGCTAACCGAGACGTTCGGTCATGTCGTCGAATGTGTCTGGCGTGATGAGTGGAATCAACTTCCCGCATCAGAGCAAGCGGCCATTAAAGCGCGGCAAGGCGTGCGATTTCCTGTCACCGAAGAAGTCCAAGTCGTCAATGTTATAACACGTGACCCTGTTCCCGCCGATGCTGAATCGGAAGGTGAAATTGTCATTCGTGGCAACACCGTAATGAAGGGCTATTACCGCGACCCTGAGGCTACCGCAGCGTCCTTTGCAGAAGGTGCCTTTCGCTCCGGTGACATCGCCGTCGTCCATCCAAATGGCTATATCGAGATTAAGGATCGCCTAAAGGATGTCATCATTTCAGGTGGTGAAAACATCTCGTCAGTTGAGGTCGAAAACGCCATCTATCAGCATCCTGCCGTTTCCGTTTGTGCGGTTGTCGCTCGCCCCAGCGAAAAGTGGGGTGAAACTCCGTGTGCCTTTGTTGAGTTAAAGCCAGATGTGACAGCGACAGAGCATGAAATCATTGCTCATTGCCGCGCACGCCTTGCTGGCTTTAAAACACCAAAGCATGTCATTTTTGACGAGCTTCCAAAAACAGCAACCGGCAAGATCCAGAAATTTGTGCTACGCCAGCGGGCACGCAGTCTCAAGCAGACCTAAGCCTGTCTAAGCGACCAGGATGCACAACATCAAAAGGACCAGCACCATGTTTAATGCTCTCGTCGTCGACAGAGCCGAAGATGGAACAATAACCCAAACTATTCGGCAAATCGGCGAAGATCAGCTTCCTGCCGACGGTGAGGTGACCGTTGCGATCGACTACTCGACCGTGAACTACAAGGACGGCCTTTGCATAGGCGGCAAAGGTGGTCTGGTGCGCCAGTTCCCGCATGTTCCGGGCATCGACTTTGCCGGCACCGTGGAAGCCTCTGACGACGCACGTTACAAAGCCGGGGACAAAGTCGTCCTCACCGGCTGGCGTGTTGGCGAAGTGTGGTGGGGTGGCTATGCGCAAAAGGCACGAGTCAAGGCCGATTGGCTCGTCCGATTGCCGGATGGGATGACCACTCGCCAGGCGATGGCTATCGGCACGGCAGGTTTCACAGCGATGTTAGCTATCATGGCACTCGAGGATCATGGTCTTAAGCCAGACAATGGAACCGTCTTGGTCACCGGCGCCGCCGGCGGCGTCGGTTCGGTTGCGACAGCGGTTTTCGAGAAGCTCGGATATGAAATTGCTGCTGTTACCGGACGCCCAGAACAAGAGAGTTATCTGAGGGATCTTGGAGCAACAACAATCATTCCACGTTCCGATTTAGCTGAGCCATCAGGCAAACCTCTCGAACGCGAACAATGGGCAGGATGCGTCGACGCCGTCGGTGGAAAGATGTTGGCTAAGGTTCTGACGCAAATGACTTATGGAAGTTCTGTTTCAGCCGTTGGTCTTGCTGGCGGTGCTGCGCTCGACGGAGTAACGGTCGTACCATTCCTCCTGCGAGGCATTAATCTGCTCGGTATCGATTCGGTCATGCAACCATATGAGAATCGGAATCGTGCCTGGCAGCGGCTAGTGTCGGATCTACCGATGGACAAGCTCGAAGCCATGGTGCAACCGGCCACGCTCGAAGACCTACCAAAGCTCGGTACGTCAATCTTAAAAGGTCAGGTCAAGGGACGGTGCGTTGTCGACGTCAACGCATAAAGTCAAATCCAAATTTTGACACCAATCGAAGCCGCTGGTCTCGATTGGTCCTGACAAATTTGTCATGGCAGAGTCTTGGCTGATCAAGTGGCATGCATCGACTGTAAGGCCTACGCAGCTTGATCAAGCGCACTTTGCTGCATGGTGTCAGTCATAGCTCAGTCGACGTAGCAGATCGTCAAACTTGTCAAAATCCTCCTCACCGAGCTTGGCACGAAAAGTCGCCTCGACCTCGCGTTTCACCCTGTTGGCATCGGATTGCGCCTTCAGCCCCTTTGTCGTGAACGCGACAATCTTACTCCGGCGATCCTCAGGGTCAGGACGCCGTTCAACGATGCCTTCCTTCTCAAGATCGTCAATGAGTTGCTGTACGGCTTGCTTGCTAAGCCCCATACGTTGCACCAAGACCCCTTGGCGCGTTCCCTTCCGATCGAGATAGGGAATGATGCTCGACCGTGCCTCGGCATACCAATGATGTCCAGAAGCGAGCATCCCCGCTACAAACTGTTCTTTCCAAGCCTGTGAAGCACACCAGAGACGCCAACCAACATGATCGATGCTGGGTGGTGAGTCTACATTTTGTCTAACTTCTTGACCGTCTTGTTTCTTGACTTTCATGTCTTCCGCTCAATATAGTCAATGTGCTTGACAATCTAATTCAATAGGCGAGGTCCTTCAATGCACCGTCGAACGTTTCTCGCAACTGTTGCCCTCTCAACGCCCAACGCCATGGCTGTCAATGAAACACCCCCGCGTCGTCGCGTGGAACTCGATGACACAACATTTGCTTGGTGGCATCAGGATGCGCGGCTGTTCGGCGAACTATCGGCACCGACAGAAGGATGGCTCGCCGTCGGGTTCAATAACGAAGCAACGTTGCGAGGCACACGTTTTGTCATTGGTGTCATCAACCACAACATCACCTTGGCCCAATGGCATATCGCCGATCCACCTAATCATCACCCGATCAGAGGCCTCGGCGGTCTCTCAGATATCCGTGATCTTCAAGGCGAGATTCGCTATGGCCGCTCCACCCTAGCATTCAGTCTTCCAGCTCATAGTACAGGTCGATTCGCGATTGATCTTTCGCCCGATCGCTCAGTCCACATGATGTTGGCTTGGTCGCATCACAAGAACTTCCAACATCACTCCGCGTGGCGTCGCCATATCGACTTAATTCTGTAGAAGCCAAATCGGTCGGTGTTGATGCGATGGACTTCCCAAGCGAACCCCTTACTGTACTACGTCAAAGGAAAACAATTCCTGTTTATTCCCGTTGGTTTGGATCATGGCGCATCTCCATCGATCGCCGGGCTTTCACGACACTCGAACTTCGTCACAACTACGACAAAGCTGCGCCACTTTGGAGCCGGTTACTTCATCGCTTAAGCTTCCCAAGCGCCTACGAGAAACTCTTATGTCGAGCCCTACCCGATGATGTAAGAAGCGCTCGAGATAAGCCCCTTCGTGTTCTGGATTGCGGAATTGGTACAGGTGCGCTTACGATCGCACTCACACGCGTCTGTAGCACTCCGCTCGAGCTCAGCGGTATCGACCTCTCCCCTCGTATGCTCGAGCTTGCGAGGTACAATCTTCGCGACGTTGATTCAGTGGTATCGCTCTGTCAAAGTGATGTGCGCAAACTTCCTTACAATGACAAGACGTTCGATCTTGTAATGACTTCCCATGTGCTGGAGCATTTACCCTGCCCTAGCGTTGCGTTAAGCGAAATGGTGCGTGTTCTCAGACCTAATGGCGTCCTACTTGCGTGCTTTACCCGTAATTCGCCTTTAGGATTTTACGTGCACCTAAAGTGGCGAATCCATCGCATGACGCCAGCTAAAGCTCGCAGCCTATTTCTCGACTCTGCGCTGACATATGCTCGATGCCTACCAATCGAACACAACTTGCTCTGTAGGCAGTTAAGTCTCGCCTGTATCGGCAGAAAGCCAAGCTGTGAACGACAGAATGAGGCTTGAACGAAAACTTAAAGACCATCGCCTTTGATGTATCTCCTGCCGATCGATCCACCGGTAGCTATCGCCTGAAAAAACTGCACTGAGACAAGGGGGGCCTCGCCCTTCAATCAGGCTGCACAAAAGATCGCAAACCCAGCAGCTTTCAGCCAAAACTGAAAGAGTTCAAGGCTTCAACCTCTTGTCATCTCTACCGGAAAAAGAGACACCCTTTCTACCACTAGCTCTGTAAGCCACGTCCCTCGAGGAGAGCATCAATACTGGGTAACCGGCCCCGAAAAGCCGTATATGCATCTTCTGGCGGAGCACTGCCGCCGGTGGAGTAGATTGTTTTCTCGAGGCGCTTTGCAGTGGATGCATCAAACGGGTCACCGGCTTCGAGGAACGCATTAAACGCGTCGGCATCCATTACCTCCGACCATAGATAGCTGTAGTAGCCGGCGGAATACCCATCACCTGAAAACACGTGTTGAAAATGCGGCGTCCGGTGACGCATAATAATTGCTTCCGGCATATCGATCTTCGACAATATCTGCGCCTCGAAAATCTTCCCTTCGAAGTTTTCAGCACTCTTCAGGGAGTGCATCTCGAGATCCACAAGCGCGCAAGCAGTGTACTCTACTGTTTTGAAGCCCTGACCATAGGTCTCTGCCGCAATGATTCGATCGATCATCTCCTTCGGCATTGGGTCACCGGTCTCAATATGGTGCGCATGCTTTGCGAGGATCTCTGGGACGGGAAGCCAGCGTTCATAAAGCTGACTTGGCAGCTCAACAAAATCGCGCGCCACCGACGTACCTGCAACAAAAGGATAGGTAACATCCGACATCAGGCCATGTAACGCATGCCCAAATTCGTGGAACAAGGTACGGGCATCTGTCCAGCTTAAGAGGGTAGGATTGCCCTTCACAAAGTTACATGTGTTGGTGATCACTGGGGTGCCAGGGCTCCACAGCTTTTGCTGGCTACGAAGAGCGCTAGCCCAAGCACCTGAACGCTTGGAAGGCCGGGCAAAGTAGTCACCAACAAACAGCCCAATTAGATCACCGCTATGTCGTACTTCCCAAGCACGAGCATCAGGATGCGGCAATGTGATATCGACTTCCTCAAAAGTCAGCGAGAACAACCGACCGGCAACATCGAACGCTGCCGCTATCATGTTTTCCAAGGTGAGATAGGGTTTAATCTCAGCTTCATCCAAATCGTATCGGCGCTTTCGCTCCTTTTCCGCATAGTAACGCCAATCCCAAGGTGCGAGCAGCCCATTGATGCCGTCGCGTACCGCCAATGCGGTCAGGGACTCTTGTTCTTCAAGCGCCCTTTGACGGGCTGGGGACCAAACGGCCATAAGGAGATCGCGAACCCGGTCAGGTGATCGAGCCATCTGATCATGGAGCTTAAAGGAGGCGAAATTCTCGAAGCCCAGAAGTTGCGCACGTTCAGCACGCAACTTGACGGTCTCAGCAATCAGCGGCCAATTGCGACTCTCCCCACGGTCTGCCCAGGCGCGAAAGGCGCGTTCGCGAAGGTCGCGACGATCGGAGAATGTCAAAAACGGCTCCAGCAAGGAACGGGCAAGGGTGATCACATAGCCATCGCGGCCGCGCCGCTTGGCCTCATCCCACGCGGCATCGATTAAGAAAGTGGGCATCCCCTGCAGATCCGACTCGGCCAGACTCATCGACCATGTAGCTTCGTCACTCAGGACATTTTGGCCGAATTCGGTACCGAGCTCAGAAAGCCGCACCATGATCGACTCCATGCGAGCCTTGCCGATATCGTCGAGCCGCGCCCCTCCTTTGATGTACATGCGGTGCATCAACTCGAGAACGCGCAACTGTTCTGGATCAAAACTGTCAGCCGAAGCCATCAGGTCATCCAGGCGCGAAAAAATCTTTGCATTGGCCATTTTGCGAGCATGGAGCTCGCTGAGCTTTGGCGTGATTTCACGTTCAAGCGCCTGAATCTCCGGGTTGGTATCGGCACTCGCTCTGTTGAAAAAGACGGTTGCCACCCTCGACAACAGGCGACCATGACGCTCCAGCGCCTCGACCGTATTTTCGAAGCTGGCTGGTTTTGGGTTGTTCGCAATTGTATTGAAGTCCGCTTCGGCCTCGGCTATCGCCTGATCGAAGGCTGTTCGAAAATGCTCAGTTTTGATTGCCGCAAAATCGGGCAAATCATAAGCGCCGTCCCAGGGCTGCAGTAGCGGATTGGTCATCATACTCTCCATCTTTCCTCGACTATAAGCGAAGTCCAAGGAACATGAACCATGTGATGCCGTGGCAGGGGGAGCAATGACTGTTTTGTTGTCATGGAGCGCCCCTCACCACTGATTGCCAGGTTCATCCAACGCTTGTCGTAGACAGACAGCGCTGCGAACGCGAACCGGCCGGAAGCCGGCCACGGTTTTGATCCTGCGGACAATCGAGACTGTCATTCATCCATCACGAACAGGTATCCCTCCTGCCGCTTTCAATATCGAATTGTCGATGCCAACGCATCGACTCTGGCTTGTTGGCATGCGATCGCATTTGCGATAGCCATGAAGTGACTTGACATCTTACATGTCATTATGACATCAATAATGTCATGAACGATGCTAAAAATCTTTACGAACTCATCCGACTGATCCGCCCGGTCTATAAGGCGCTTGAAGGTGCCGTAGTGCGCGGCTTGGAAGGTACCGATCTCACGGTCACGGGACGAGCTGTTCTCGAGCAGATCTATGACAATGGTCCCTTGCCCGTACCACGGATTGCAGATGCGCTGATCGCACCACGTCAGTTTGTACAGAAAACTGTCGACGAGCTTACGCTGAAGGGATTGGTCGAGCGACGCCGGAATGCAGCGCATCGGCGGTCATCCATGATCGCACTAACGCCTTCTGGTTTGGAGTTGATTACTCGCGTCCTGATGGGCGAGCACCAGGTGACGTCCGGTGTCGCAGCACACCTGTCGCCTGATGACGTTACGATTGCAAGAGCCGTCATCGCAACGATGATTGAACAGTATCGTCACAAGGAGATCGATAATGACCCGACTTAGAGAGGGTGGCTGCTTGTGTAGAGCTATCCGGTATCAAGTCAACGGCGATCCGATTATTGGCGGCGCATGTTATTGCCGCGATTGCCAACATATCTCAGGAGGCGCCCCCGCCCACGGGCTCATGTTCCCAGCCGATGCATTGATTGTCATCGAAGGAATGCTTTCAACGTTTTGCCTTGATGTAGCAAGTGGGAATACAGTTTACCGTCAGTTTTGCCCGACTTGCGGCGTTCATCTGTTTAGCTGGAACAGCCAAGCGCCGGAGTTGCGATCGATCAAGGTTGGCACTTTTGACGATCCGTCGGACTATCAAAGCCAAGGCAGCTTGTGGGTTCGCTCGGCGCAGCCATGGCATCGACCAGATCCAGATCTTCCTCAACATCCGACGATGCCTTGCCTCACAGAGTTAGGGGGGTGATTTTTCGATCTATCTCAACGACTGCGTTTCAGCTGATCTTCATATCTGCCTCAGTGCCGCCTTGATCTTGTCGAACAAACCCGACGCAACAGGCTCGATGCTTCGGCAGAGCCCCGCATGGGATGAAGAACGGTCATTGTCTCCCGCCACTTGCCGTAAAAGTGTCGTGATAGGCTGATATGCCACCAACGCATCAGCCGTCGCAAAGGTAGACTCTGTACGAGCGACTTATGGCTGCTATGTCAACCAGCTCAAAGGGCACGCTACGCCAGCATAAATCGATCAAAAAAGGAGCCGAGTTCTTCATAGGCATCAAGGGGGAGGATATGAGCGACATACTGATCCGGCCGCACAACAACCAAGCAGCCTCTTTGCCGATCAATGCCGCGCATGTCGAAAATGTCATGACCACTTCTAAGATCAGGGCAGAACATTTTTTCGTAATCTTGAAGGCCGTAGCGCCCCTTTTTCGGCTGAAGGAGTGGCGGCATTGCGTCGCTTTCTAAAACCCTATGATCCTGCTGGAAAACAGCACGTACATCGATGACGCTGTCGATATCCTCACTGTCCTCAGTATATCGCCTAATCGGAGACGTGGGGGAATTCGCCAGAAAAGCACAGAGCGACGCGATAGCAGATGACGGTGCTTCCAGGTCGCAGAATGCAAATAGGCGCCAACGGCCGTCGGCTTCGATCACATGGCCGAGACTCAGTGGTTTAGCATCGGCAAGACGGATAACAGGCGCCGAATGAAACCGCATGCCGACGGGGAACCCCTTGGCCAACGACTGGTATGTAGATTCGCCGGTAATTAACGATGTTTCATAGCGCGTAGCGGTTCCTGCTGTAAAACGCCCTTGCTTCACAAAGTAGCGCTGGAACTCAGCCGGATCGACGCCCAGGCCAGTATCGTCCTTCGGTGGATCACTAAACATTTTCGCCCATTCCCGATCGAAGTCGATCAGCTCCTCAGCGATCGCTTGACGTTCCTCCGAATAGCTATGGAGAAGCTCAGGCACGCATTGGCCTTGGAGAACAGAAGCCAACTTCCAGCCAAGATTAAAGCTATCCTGCATGGACACGTTCATGCCCTGGCCAGCCTTCGGGCTGTGTGTATGACAGGCATCGCCAGCGATAAAAACAGACGGCACTCTCGTGTTTGAATTATCACCGGATACGTTGTCAAAACTGTCGCATAGCCGCTGACCAATTTCGTAGACTGACCACCAAACAACTTCTTTCACATCGAGGGTAAATGGGACCAGGATCCGTTTCGCCGCATCGATGATATGATCAACGGTGAGCTGCCGGTTTGTGATTCGCTCGTTTTCGTTCAGCTCGTCAAGTTCCACATAAATCCGGATCAAGTATCCACCCTCACGCGGAATGATCAGGAGGTTGCCCGAACTCGCAGACTGAACAGCCGCTTTCAATCGAACATCCGGGAAATCGGTAATGGCTAGGACGTCCATAACCCCCCAAGCTTGATTGGCTGAGTCGCCACGTAGCTCCCGGCCAAGAGACTGCCTTACTGCACTACGAGCACCATCGCAGCCGACAACATATCGAGCCTTGACCATTTCTACCTGGCCCTGACGGCCAGGGTCCAGTCGCTCCAAACGAACTGTCACCGGATGAGATGATGTGGCAGAAGAGATTTCTAGATCAACCAATTGCAGATCATAATCAGGCACGAGCCGAGTGGGCGCATGCCGCATGACCTCGAGGTAAAAATCGTGTACTCGTGCCTGGTTCAGGATGACATGAGGCATTTCCGAGAGTCCGTCTTCGACGTCCTGAACACGTCCAGCGCGCACTATCCTCTTGCGGTTCGCGTCATCTGGCTTCCAAAAGACGGTCTCATTGACCCAATACGCTTCTTTCATCAGGCGCTCCGCAAAGCCAAAGGCCTGAAACATCTCCATAGTGCGACAGGCGATACCATCGGCCTGTCCAAGCTCGAGCGGGCCAGATTTCTTATCAACAATCCGTGTGTGAATATCGGGAAAGGACGCCAGCTGCGCGGCAAGGGTTAGACCTGCGGGACCGCAACCGACAATTAATACGTCGATCTCTTCAGCTTGGCTTGTTCGTGGGCGCTGCGTGCCGCGTCGATTCTGCGGTGTCGCTATCGTGGGATCACCAGGACTGAAGCCGTTCAAATAGAATTGCATAAGTGCCCACCTCTTCTTCCCGTCCAGACAGAAACCATGCATGGGCGAAGCTTTTGCGCTGCATTCATCACATGCGTGCCTCTCAATCTGAGTCTACCGAAGTGCCGCGTACAGCGCCTTCGCTATCTCACGTGTCCTGAGGAGGTTCCCATCAAATCGACTGCCATAGCAGAAAGGCCAGACCTGAACCGAAGGCACCCATGAGCGACAACACGATATAGAGCATAAAGACCGGAGAACGAGCCAGCGCCCAGACGGCCATAGCCGCTGGAATGGAGGTTACCCCACCAGCCACGAGGAAGGCCATCCCAGCACCAGGAGCCATACCTTGTTCGATCAAACCACCGACCAGAGGTAGAGCAGCATAACCATTGAGATAAGCCGGCACGCCGACCAATGTTGCGGTTACGATCGGCATCAGCCCATCATTGCCAAGTGCAGCCGTCACCGTCTCCGCTGGAATCCAAGCGAGCATGAGGCTCTCCAGCAAAAAGGCTAGGAGAAGCCATTTCGCCAGAAACAACGTGGTCGTCACCGCTATTCTGATGAATTTTGCACGTCGCTCTTGCTCTGACCAAAAGTGCCAAAACACTGGCTTCGGGGCTCGCATCTTTGCACCACCGCAGCCGCCATTTCCTACTCCTTCACGAAGCGGATTGGCTAGAGCTCCACCATTGCTCAAAAGGTAGACGACGAGCCCACCGAAGATGCCGAGTCCGATGGCCGCGAATGTCTTTGCCACCGCGAATTCGAGACCAAGCACGCCAGCCGTCAACAAGAACATCGATGGATCCATGATCGGTGACGCCAGCCAAAAAGCCATCACAGCAGAGAGCGGTACACCCATCGATAAAAGGGCCGCAATCAGGGGAATAACCCCACAAGAACAGAATGGAGACAACCCGCCGGCAAGCGCTCCTAGCCCAATCATTAGGAGTGGCGCACCCGTAAAAGCCTTGGCAACGAGATTGTCGGCCCCTGTAGCTCCGGCCCAAGCGGCGATTGCAATGGAAACCAGAAGATAAGGTCCCGTGTGCAGTAAAGCGTCGAGCGCAAAGGACACGCTGTTGGTTGCCTGAGCAGGGTTGAACACGGCGAGCAGGACGACGATCAATCCTGACATCAACCAAACGCGATGTTCGCGCCAAAACTCTCCCAGAAGGGCCAGCGCGTTTGGTCGGAACTGAGTAAGGCTTGTCATCACTCACCTTCCAATAGCTTACAAGTCTTCCAGAGCGCTTGACCTTCAGAACGAGCTCTCGACGTCTGAGCCATGCTCCCGACCAAACAAACTAACGCCCCGATATCTTGCTGTGCTCCAGAGTTGCTGAACGACCTCATCATCCTTCTTCAACTTGATGACGTGATGTCCGAGATCGAAAGAACAGATATTAGAAGATCTGTCATTACCGATCGTCCAAAGACCATCACTGCCGCGATATCGAATCAACGAGAGCAAGCGAGCATCGGTCAAAAGAGCCAAGCACCTCAAGCCCGAAGGGTCCCGACATCGTTCATCATCCAATATCACCATAAAACTAGTTTTGTCAATATGAGATCTTCATGATCCGTTGGCTCAGATGACGTAAAGCGCGTGACAATCAGTGTTGTCCTTAAGCGATCATCATGAGGCCGCATCGTCTCCGATGCTTCACCGATCGATCCTCTGACGAAGTGAGATTCAGCTGCCCCTCTCCGGTGGTCAAAAGGCCATCGAATCGGTTGAGAAAAGGGGGGGATTCACAAGTTTCCTTGCGGAAAACTGCACAATCTTTGCTTCTTCGGTGCGGTAACGTCGGCTTAGCCGGCGACCCTCACCAGACGCTGAAGTTGGATCGTGAGCAGCGTAAGCCTACTCAGCAGCTTCGATATCTAAGGGTACGCCGAGACCCCGGCTATATCCCGATCGCGTTTGCGGTGTTCGCATACCGAGAATATTGCCAGCGATCTGCGTCCGCAAAATCTGGGCCGTCCCGCCACCGATGGTGAACATACGAACATCGCGATACATCCGCTCCAGCGGTTCTTGATCGCCATATCCCCTTGCTCCAAACATCTGTAACGCATCGTTCACAACTTTGATGGCCGTCTCGGATGCGAAAAGCTTAGCTCGAGCAGCTTTGGTCATGTCGGGAAACGGATGATCACCTGATCCGCTGGACTTTGCAGCTTCATGAAGCAATAAACGCGATGCTTGAACGCCGACATCCATGTCAGCCAGCATCCACTGCAGCCCCTGAAATTCAGCGATAGGTCGACCAAATTGATGTCGGCTTAGTAGGTACCGCTTCGCATGGTCGAGTGCACCCGCTGCCAATCCCAACGCCACACTTCCCGCCCCAACACGCTGACTATTATAGGCGGCCATCAAGTCGGCAAAACCGTGGCGAAAGCCAGATGGCGGGATCAACGCTAGAGCGGAGTCGACCTCGACATCGTTGAAGACAAGTTCAGCCTCAGGCATACCGCAGAGCCCCAGTGTGCGCTCATGCCGTACGATCTCAAAACCATCGGGCTGAACATCGCGCTCTGTGTCACGATATACAATAAAGCCGCCAATTCCCTCCTCGACGCCGTACTCATTCAGGACCCGTGCGAACACAAGGTGCAGTTTCGAAACACCGCCGCCTGTAATCCAATGCTTGCGCCCGTTCAGAATATATCTGTCTCCGACTCGCCGCGCTGTCGTGGTCATTTCCGTCGCTGCGCTACCAGCCCCAGGTTCGGTAATGCAGATCGCCGGCTTGTCGCCAGCCCGGACAATCGGAGCACAAAAGGCCTTTTGTTCAGGCGTGCCGTAGGCCATGACTGCGCTGATGCCTCCCATGTTCGCCTCAACAACGATACGGGCGGTAAGCGCACAAACTTTTGCGATTTCTTCGACCACCAAGACCACATCATAGTACGAGGCGCCTTGGCCGCCGTAAGCTTCTGGGATCGTCATGCCCATCAGCCCTCTGTCAGCAAGTTCAGCAACATTTTGCCAACAATAGCTTCTTGTTCTATCCCAGTGAGCGGCGCGTGGGGCAAACTCCCGGGCGAGGTCTCGGGCGATGGCCTGATAGTTCGTGGTGTCGTGTTCCATGCACCAACCGTAGAGGAGCCCGACTTCAATACAATCGAATTAAATTGGACATCAAGTTTTGCTATGCTGAACTTATGAACCTTGAAAGCTACAGAACTCTACTGGCGATCGAAGAACTTGGCTCGTTTTCAGTGGTTGCGAGGCGGCTGAATATGACGTTGTCTGCGGTTTCCATGCAGATGAAGGCCTTGGAACGTGACCTCGACGTCCAGATCTTCGATCGAACGATGCGTCCACCGCAGTTGACGCCGTTAGGGCGCGATTTGGCCCAATCCGCCCGAAGGATCGTCTCCGCACAAGATGAACTCCTTGCTCTTACCCGGGTCCGCGGTGCACTGCGGGGCACTTACCATATCGGTTTCATTGTCACCGCCAGCGTGCGACTGCTTCCGACCTTCCTTGCAAAGGCCCGTGCAAGGGCTGCTGCAGCGAGTTTCGTTATCGAAACGGGCCTGTCCGAAACACTGCAAAATCGGGTCGCGACAGGCCAACTCGACGCCGCCGTGGTCACTCGTTCAGGTGCCGATAATCCCAAACTGTGCTACTCGACCATCCGAACGGAGGAACTCGTCTATGCGCTGCCGGCCGACTATGCAGAGCTGGATATTGATGCGTGCATGAGAGAACTTCCGTTCGTTTTGTTCATGCCGAACTCTGGAATTGGTCGATTGGTCTCTAGTCATCTTACAGGGCGAGGTTACCCTCAGCGGGGCACAATGATCCTCGATAGCGTGGAAGCAATCGTGGAGTGCGTCAACTCAGGGATCGGCCTGACAATTCTCCCGCGACCTGACGTTGAGCGCTATGCAGACGATGGGGTTGTTATTGCTGCAACCGGATCCCCCCCCCTCCAGCGAGAAGTCTCAATCGTCACGACCAAAGGCAGCGTTGCCGATCAGCAGATCGACGCATTCCATGATCTGTTCACCGCATAAGTTTGCGCACCTCGCACCAGCGCCGATTACAGTGAGTGGTGCATGTCGTACTTTTTTGCCCATCGTGGATTTTGGCATTCACGCTCGATTCACATGTTGGACCGAAAGTTTCGTCGAAAGGCGTC
The DNA here is from genome assembly GCA_028285265.1 of Geminicoccaceae bacterium. Taxonomy (GTDB): domain Bacteria; phylum Pseudomonadota; class Alphaproteobacteria; order Geminicoccales; family Geminicoccaceae; genus JANQPX01. The sequence continues at coordinate 174,515 of JANQPX010000069.1, read as the reverse complement.
GCGCAATTTTCTACGAACTATTGCCCTTACCCAAACTGCCGAATACCGACCTGAAGGTTGTTCTGCAGTAAAGATCTGCAGGATCAAGATCCCAGCCATGCCCCGCCGCAAATGGGGTCAACAAAGCATCCACCCTAAGGCAAACCGTTACGCAGGTTCCTCCAGAACCAACCACTGCCGCATGAGCAGCGAATTGGGGACATCGCATGCTCGATGCCCAACGGATCGAGCATGATGATGACAAAGGCTTGATCTGCATACAGGGACCGAAGTGATTGAAATTCAGATATCGATCCGATGACACTGCTCCGCCTACCGTCTAAGTTGCTCTTTGAGAAGAGGAGATTTGAATGCTCAAGCGCCTCAACGCAGTCATTGGGTTTACAGTGCTTTGCCTGCCAACAACAACATTCGCGCAGGATCTCAATCAAATGCCTGATGATCTCGATGATGGCTGGGCTGTTGCTAAGCCTTCTGAAGCCGGTTTCGCCCCCGATGGCCTCGCGGCTCTGGTGTCGCAAGTTGACGAGGGAACGCTGCCGAATGTCCATGCGGTCCTTATTGAACGCGATGGCTTCCTCGTCTTCGAACATTATTGGCCCGGAGAGGACGAGAACTGGGGTCAGCACCTTGGTCGCGTCAGCCATGGCCACGCGACACAACACGATCTGCGCTCAGTCACCAAGAGCGTCACATCAGCACTGCTCGGTATTGCACTCGGCGATGAAGGTGAAGACGCACTTACGCGTCCAATAGCCAGCTTTTTTCCCGATCGCCAGGATTTTGGGGGCGGGCTTGACACCGTAACGTTGCACCATGTCTTGACCATGACGGCAGGTCTCGAATGGAATGAAATGGAGGTACCCTACACCGATCACAGGAATGATGAGATCCAACTCTATCAAACCGATGATCCGATCGGATTCGTGCTGTCGCGGAACGTTCGGGATACGCCGGGGGAACGTTGGTATTATAATGGAGGGTTGACGCAGGTCGCCGCAGCGGTGATCGAATCGCTTACTGACAAGACCATTGATCAATATGCTGAGGAGGTCTTATTTGGCCCGCTCGGCATTACAGAATACACTTGGCACCGATCAGGCGCTTGGGATCCAAGCAGGTCTCCCAGTGCAGCTTCGGGGCTGCGCCTTCGCGCACGAGATCTAGCGAAGTTTAGCTCTGTCTTTCTCCATGATGGCCAATGGAAAGGTGATCAAATCGTGCCCACCACTTGGGTAGCAGCGTCCACTGCTCGTCATGTTTATGATAACCCTTGGGGACCACCTGGGGTCTATGGTTACGGCTATTTTTGGTATCCAGGCACACTCGAGACTGGGGTCAAAGTGATCCGTGCCGTCGGCAATGGCGACCAGCGCATCTTTGTTCTTCCCGAGCTTGCACTATCCATTACCGTCTTGGCTGGCAACTATAATGATTTTCGCCATGCCGTTGGTGAGCGGATTATGGGGCTCGTCCTCAGGGCACTCCGTTGACTCTGGTTTGGAAACTACTCGGTTTCGACATTTCGCTCGTCGACGGGGTTATTCCGATCTGAATTTCTTCTATGGCGTGTCACGTGTGACCATCGCTCTGGCACCCTAAGCAACCTCCCGAGAAGACGACTAATATTAACTACAGTCGCGGTCATCATGTTAACTTGGCGGATCGGTCACGTTCCATGTGGTTGCTGACCGTCATCAAGGCAGGGCATTCAGTGGCGCGCTCATGAAGGTAACGTCTCTTGCGATTTATCCCATCAAGGGGTGTCAGGGCTCCTCCTTGATATTTAGTGGCGTTGAAGCAAGAGGTCTTGAGGAAGACCGACGCTGGATGATCGTCGACGCCAGCGGCAGATTCATCACTCAACGCGAGGACCCTCGCCTTGCCCAGATAAAGGCTGAAACGATAGGCGATGGATTGGTCATCAATCTGCCAGGTAGTGCTCCTGCGAAGATTACAAGGCCGGATGGCTCGAAGCGTGCGACAGTTCGGGTGTGGCGATCTATCGTCAATGCTGTTGAGGCTGACATGACGATAGATGAGAGTTTGAGCAACTTTCTGAACCGCAGTGTCAAACTTGTTTTTATGGATGATCAGGCTCATCGTTTCTCGAACCCAGAGTGGGCTGGTGACGGCGCACCTGTCAGCTTCGCGGATGGCTATCCTATTCTCCTCACCTCTACAGCATCACTGGCGGCCCTCAATAGGAAGATCACGGATCAGGGGGACAATCCCGTCTCCATGGATAGGTTTCGACCAAACCTCGTCGTGGAAGGCTCTTCGGATTGGGAGGAGGATTGTTGGAAGGTCATCCAGATCGGCGACCTGGTCTTTGATGCCGTTAAACCTTGTAACCGCTGTAATGTACCTGAGATTGATCAAAGGACCGGTGAAGCACGCAGCGACAATCAACCCACGAGAACCCTAAAGCGCATACGACGTTCTGCAGATAACCGCGTTAAAGGCTTCTTGTTCGGCTGGAATATCATCGCGCGAACGAGAGGTTCGGTCCAGGTTGGTGACAACGTACAAGTCCTAGAACGCCGAGAAGCCTGGCCGATGCGCACAATCGTTCGATCATCCGCCTAAGCACAAACAACGATCCCTAGCGGGCCCATCTCATCCGATTGTCTAACCTCGTTGGCCTCCCACTAGGTCTTAAAAGGCCACTGGCAGGCATTATTCTTAATCCTTCAGTGATTCTTAACAAATCTATGTTTATCACTTGGAGATCAGCGATGAGGAGCATGTTGGTCAATGAGCTATCTGCTATCGTTCTCAGCTGGAGCCATGGCTATGTGGATTGCAGCGACCGACATCTATCCCGGAATAGCCTGTTATCCCGAAGCGACAGGCTACTTCGATCGTCTCGAGTGATCGGTAGTCTTGTCACCCCACTCCTTTGAGAGATGCAGATACACGACAGGTCACCCGTCCAGGCTCACCTTGGAACAAGGAAGAGAATTGCTATCCAAACAACAGATTCTTCCTACTCTCAAATGAAATCGTTGCCCAATCTTCCATAGCAAACTCTTTGTCATGCCTCATTGCCTGAGGCCCTCCGCAATCGATTTCAGCTTGGATTGTCTGCTTTTTATCTCAATGCCGTCAGTCGATGATAGTAGATCTTTTTGTTCGAAAGGATCTGACCAGATATCGAAAAGCATTTCTGCTTCGCCGTCGACTTTCACCAACTTGTAGCGATCATCACGAACGGCCCAACCAAGACTACCTGATCCTCTAGGTGCCTCTTCGCTGAAGTGTTCGATATACACATAGGCTCGGGCACCTTCTAGACCTGCGAAAACAGGACTCTGGTCGATCGAGTGGGTGTGCATCTTACGGGCTCCAGCAAGGCTTGAGATTGTTGCAAAGAGATCGACGACACCGACGAGCGCTTGGCTGCGTCCAGATTGAACACCAACCCCGCTAACAATTAGCGGTACATGCGTTCCCCCTTCATAGATTCCACCTTTTGCACCTCGCGGACCATAAAGTTCCCCGGCAATCTGATTAGGTGTGCCATTATCGCCGACAAAGATAACGATGGTGTTGTCCATAACGTCGCCAGGAATCGAGCCGAGTAATCTCCCCAACTCGGTATCGAGCGCTTCCAGCGCAGCATTGTAGTAAGTGATCGGGTTCCGCCTTATCGACCGCCGATCGGCAGGTAAATCACCATAGCTATGAAGATCAGCCGGAGGTAGATGAAATGGTGCATGCGGTGCGTTATAAGCAAGCCATAGGAACCAAGGCGATGATTGCCCATCGATCCATCTGATTGCGCGGTCCGTGAGCACCGTTGTTGCATATCCAGAGACAAGTATTTCCTTGCCATTCTCCACAGCCTCCCACTGATGGTAATCCCTGGCAGCGCCAGAAAAGGGACCGAAAAAGTCGGAAACACCTAAGCTTGCGGGATGATTGAGATCGATATTGTTGCCGGCGAGATGCCATTTGCCGATCACCGCACTTTCGTAACCAATTTCACTCATAAGATCGAATAGACTGGTCTCATCTGACGACAAGCCGCGGCCGTTTTCCGGCGTTATCGCGCCTCCAACGCCAGTTTCAAATCCGTATTTCCCAGTCATGATCATCGCACGCGTCGGCGAACATGTTGGAGCCGCATAAGCATTCTCGAAGACCATGCCCTCAGCACAGAGGTGCTGCAAATTTGTCATCCGCGCGGGATTCTTACCAACGGCGTAACAGGGCGTCGCATCCAAGCCCATATCATCGGCAATGATTAGCAAGATATTTGGGCTGGCTCCGGCCAGATTGGGAATGATCATCGAAACGACAACAATCAAGGTGCGAAGAACTGACATGGTTGCGGATCCTTTGAGCTGCTAAGTCAGCCGCCCACGTGGAAAGTGGGACGTTGTTGGGGTTCTCCGTGTTGCAGACTCAGCGGCGTTGCGACCGCCGTTGTTTGAAAAATGACGGATCCGGTGTTCCGCGCAAACAAGCGAGAATCCAGGGATAGCTGTCCGTGACGTAGTAGCCGTATTGGCCATCAACGATCATCCCATTGCAGGCATCCAGATCACCCGTCCCCGCAAAAACCCAGTCGTCGATATACATCCCATTGAACGTTCCACCAGGATCGGAAGCCGAACTCGGACGCTGCCCTGACCTTAGCTTATAGCTTGATATCGCTTTTCGGACTGTTCCCGTTTCATCCTTGAAATAGCTGCCAAAGATCGGAAAACCATCGGCGGCAAATCCGATGACTGGCGATCCATCGGGACCGGGTTCGTCGTCGAAGAGTGCCATAGGATCGCCATGATAGTGGTACATGCCATCAGGCTGCGTATGGGCATTATGTGCGTCAGCGCCAAACTTGTGCGTGGTACCAAGCGGATCAAGCAGCCACTTGTCATCAGCGCTACATCCAACGGCTACATTCCCATCACCGTCAGCTCGACGGTCGTTTGGCCGATAGCAACCCGCTGACAAGATATCGAGGGGAACGCCATTTAGCATAACAGCATCAAACATGCGCTGCGTCAGCGCAGTAGGTGGATCCTTTATCGTCGGGTGGCCTGGAATAAAGAAGGTCTGCAATATTTCAGAAACGGGGTGTCGAAAGTCAGCTGATTCGTCATTGAAATCATGATTGGGAATGTTGTTCGAGACAACACTACACCCCCCAGCTTCGGCCTGGATCAAAACTGAAGAGAGAAATGATCGATCGCGTTGTATGTCTCTCGCGTCAGCTCGACTCGCTGAAACATGATCGAAACAAGAGCCGGAGCGACTACGCAAGATCGCATCTCTTCGGTCTATCACATCCAGGCTTTCAGCGACTTGCTTGGCAAGAGCCTTCGTTGATGCTTCCTGTGCTGTACCATCCGAAACCGAACCGATCGCCATGCTAATCCCGCTTAGAAACATGGTGACAAAGCCGAGCAGGCGCTTACGAAAACTAATCATCGCTTAATCTCCATCGATACATCCGATGGAATAACGAATGCCTGTAACAGAACTTTGTTGAGTATGTATCAAATTGTACGGGATGAGACGTCGCAGCCAGGGCTTACCCATTTGACTGAATCGCATGCTCGCAAATGGACTTAGGAGCACCAGCACCTCTATTGGCACGTCGAAAGACTGGCCTCTCCGTACATCGGGCGTGCGCTGGAACCTGGGTCTTTCTTCAGTATCCGAGATCCAAAACGTCTCCCCGTTGTCCCCCCAAACCTTTGGGCCTTCCCATCACCCAATACTTGCAAAATTTCAGGAAATGTCGCGACGCCGCCTACTTGGATTCCATAGGCAAGTTCACGTCACTCTGCCCAGCAGCGAATCTGGACAGTGACTAGACGCGAGTCATCCGTGCCAGACGGAGCAGTCTCTAGAGCCATTGAATAGAACCTTGCCGAGGCCCAATGACGTGCAGTCAGAGGCTCTCTTGGTCGTAAGAAAGAACTACGCTATCTCCTAAAGGACCTGCGCAAGGATCGACGGATGGATGGGAGGGATGAGAACTGGTCACCTCAATACCTAATCGGCGCCACATCGGGACGCGACTATGAGTGTCTCCCCACAGTCCTAGACCATTAAAAGGATTTATTTCTTCGGTAGCGATGGCGTTCTTTTTCATGTCGCGCGGGTGCATTGTTACGACCGCACACGGCGTCTGCCAAAGGCCGTCGATCGTTCACGAAACGACCACGCAAATCCTCGCGCCCTATCGTCAATGCTGAATGAGACGCCCTTGTATAAAGACAGTGGACATGCCGTCTGGCCCTTTTCAGGAGGCATCTATCCAAAATGGGCAGCTACCATTTTGAAGAAAGCCGGTGTCTTCATAAGACAACTCTTCATGGGAGAATTTGCGCTCAACCACTCCGTTACCGCTGAAAAACCAACATCTCAAATCTTTCGCCTCATCGCTCGAGGCGTCGTGATTGGCTGCCTGGACGTTTTGAACTTCCTCGCGATAGAACAAGACGGCTTTGTCGGAAATCCGAAGGACGCCATATACGAACCCGTAGGTCAAAGCTGCGGGAATGAGGATTAGCCCGACCAAGAAGGTCAAGGCAGCAATGGGTGAACCTTTCATGTCGCTTCACCAAATCTGACTCCGATATTATGGATGTTCGGGATAGCTTTTCACCGATGCAAGGATCTATTTGCATATATGATCACTTTTTTTTGATCGCGGCGACCTGAGGCTCACATCGTGTCGATGATACGACTCTAAGATCATGCCTAACACTTGAACGCCCACTCTTTCAGATGCCGCCTCGCCGTTCCCCTAGCTGACATCGGATCGGGCCCCGCCACAAACCAGAACGAATGAAGGAAGACTTCCAAAGGTGTTCCGGCGTGCAGATAGTTGACCGATAGTCGATCAATCCAAAAATGCAGCAGAGGCAGCCGCGACACGAACCTCTGATTCATACCCGTCCAGTTGACTATTTTCAGCGGACAAGCGAGCAACCAATTCCCCGTCCGTACGTCGCCCCGTCCGATAAGACTTGCTCACCTCATACGTCGCTAGGTTCACAATTCAGCATCATGAATGGGCCTTGCCATCCCGGTTCAGCGGCTTCCGAATCAGGCAAAGTGCTGCAACTGTTGTTATTGCGGGCACGTTCGATGAAAAATGGCTGCTTGAGGTTCAAGCGATCGCACTTGGCGAATGCTTCGATGACAAGATATGTGCCGATTTGTACCCTCGTCATGATCAAGCCACGGAATTGAGCCTGCACTAATTCCTGTCGAATAGCAGGTCGGCGCAAATCCCATCCACATAAGCTCGACTAAGAAGCATGTCGGGTCTTCGCCTCATGCCGGACCGTCGACATCTCGTGGCCTGACATCTTCGAGATCGCACTGATTTCGGCGGCCCGCATAGGATGCGCATAATAAAAGCCTTGAACCTGATCACACCCCTGCCCAATCAAAAACGAGGCCTGATCATCAGTCTCCACACCCTCAGCATTTGTGACCATGCCTAGACTTTGGCTCATCTTGATAATGGCTTCAATAATTGCGCCTTTTTCCTTTTGGTCGGAGATATTGGCGATAAACGAGCGATCGATCTTAATCTTGTCGAAAGGGAAACGCTGCAAATAACTGAGGCTTGAATAACCCGTCCCGAAATCGTCCATAGCAACTTGAATACCAAGATCCTTCAGGCCTCTAAGTGTCGCCAGGGTTTTTTGCGTATCCTGCATGAGGGATGTTTCAGTAATCTCTATTTCTAGTCTCGCTGGATCCAACTGAGTATCCTCGAGGATGCCTGAAACCAACCCAATTAGGTCCGGATGTTTGAAAGCTGCCGGTGATAAGTTCACCGCCACACGAAGATCCGCCCAATCCTTGGCTTGCGAACAGGCTTGTCGCAGCGCCCATTCCGTAATTGGGATAATCAATCCTGTCTCTTCAACAAGAGGAATGAACATATCGGGCGAGATGATCCCGCGCTCAGGGTGGTGCCAGCGAATGAGTGCCTCAACACCAGCAACCTGATCATCGTTGAGACCGATCTGAGGCTGATAAAATAGCTCGAATTGCTCTTCAGAAATCGCAGTCCTTAAATCTCTTTCGAGTGCTTTCCTTCGCTGCAATTGAATGTTCATCTCTTCTTCGAAGAAACAAAATGTGCCACGACCTTCCGACTTTGCACGATAAAGCGCCAGATCGGCATGTCTCAACAAGTGGTCGGCACTGCAATGGTCATCTGGGAAAACAGTAATGCCGACACTGCTGCTGATCGACACGTCATGTCCATTAAGCGAAAATGGATGAGCAACCGCCTCAATGATCCGTTGCGCCAGTGTTGCCGCATCTTCGAGACTATCAGCACTCGTCTGCACGATAGCAAACTCGTCGCCTCCAAGACGCGCCAGCGTATCGCTCTTTCGCAAGAGATTACGTAAACGCGTCGTTACCTGTTGGAGGAGTTCATCTCCCATCGAGTGGCCAAGACTATCATTGACGTCTTTAAAGTGGTCCAGATCAAGGCAAAGGATGGCCACCCGAGTCCCGCGACGCTCCCCATCAGCGAGCGCCTGTTGTAATCGATCATGGAAAAGTGTTCGATTTGGTAGATCTGTCAGCTGGTCATGGCTGGCAAGGTAGTTCACCTCTTCAAGAGCTTCTTGAAGTGCTCGCAGTGGAAAGCGCCTTAGAACCACGAATGATGCGATCCCAAACACAGCCGCAAACATCGCCACGAGTAGCGTGTGTGCCGCAACGGAGCCAAGTGAGACCTGCGCTTCTACACGACCAAATTCGTGACCGTCTAGATAGACAGGATACGATGTTCTGGCGATGGCCCAATTGGCAACAGAGCGTTCTGGAGACATAAGAGTTCCAGCAATCCACTTCTCGCCTGAAAGAACCGCAAGTTCCCGCCGCCCAGCAGTACCTGTTCGAGGTAAGTCTTTGATAATCTGGTTCAGCTCGTCCGATTTATCCTTCCAAGTCAAAGGATATCTCGCGGCAAGAACCTCAATACTCTGGCTTACAAGCTCAACCTCAGCGTCCAACAAACCTTGGTAATACTGATGTTTCGCGTTGTAGAAGTTAGCTGGCACTGAAATCGCCACAATCGTCGCGACGGTCGCAGCCATCCATGATGTCATTCGCAGAATTCGAGCTCGGCTTCCGCGAAGGCTCTCATACGATTTCCGCATTTATCGAAGGGTCTGGTAAGAATGTATCGAGAAGTCAGGTATCACATCAAGCCTCGACCGTTTTAAACTTTCTGAGATTTAAGTGACCGGAACAAAATCTTCGAAGAATAGCATTTGGCTAAACTCCAATAAGCTCTGAACTCTCTCTCTCTCTCTCATTCTTTGAACCGTCACCTTTCGACCCGGTCCTGTGTAGTCACCTTTGGATTGGCTAACGGGCCAAGACTAAATCCTCATACCGGAGAAAACTTAAACATTCATGAAAACGACCAGACAGTCGCCTCTTGTTTTATGCGGAGAGCCAGCAACACTGTTTCGTCCGCATTAATCGCTCGGCAATCTGGAGGTTACTGAGTTTGTTGGCAATTTCGACAAAGACCTGTCAGAGGTCACCGTTGCTTGACGAGTTGAAATAATGACCCGGACTGGTCGCGCAGTTTTCATAATGGCTTCGGGTCGCGCTGTCGGTCAGGCGGAAGGTGATTGTGTGGAGAAGGCTATCTCCTGTCTTCATGCTTTTGCAGGGTTCGATCATCCGTTCGTTGACCTCGGCCTTAGCACCGCTATTGCTGGTCGCGCCGAGGCGGAGTTCGTCTATTTTGATCGCTCTGTATTAAGAAAATACGCTCACGCCTGAATTTCATTACAAATAATGATATCAATATAACTGCTCAACAATACACTTTTATCTTTAGATTTGAATTAGCAATTGATCTATACCGACAAAAAATGCAAATATCAATTCCATCACAATAAACTTCCAATCAGCCAAAACAATGAGAAGAAATGAGACCAAACCGATTTTATCTGTGAGCGCTTCGAACCAATGAGGATTTTCATTATGATGAAAGAATAAACTGCTTTATTAGCTGAAGAGCATTATTCGGCTCATCAGCAACAATTCCATGGCCACAATTAGTAAACCTATGCAGGGTGACAAGATCGTCCCTGATGCAGCTTTTGATCACTTCACTAAACTCCGGCGGAGTGATGGGATCCAAATCGCCAGCTAGAATGAGCACGGGACAGATGATCTGCGATAGATCATCGCGAAAATCCATTCGGCCTTGTTCATTTTGGCGGCCGTTGAACCAAAGTGCGGTATCGTCCTTTATCAATGCTCGCGATAACACGTCCAACATGCTATCTCTTTTGACCTGATAAAATGGTACGCACTGATCGCGATACTTGGCTCTTTTGTCCGCCGACGGATTCTCCCAATAGCTTCTCGCTATGTCTCGGATATGTCTCCCACCCAGCCGTTCGAACGCATGATATACCGCTTCGTAATCCATGTGAGCAGCCGTACTTACTAAGACTATTTTCGATGGATGATCTGGGTATCTAGTGGCGTAGGATTGCACGACGAAACCGCCAAATGATGTGCCAATAACAATGGGCTTTTCAATTCCGAGAGTCTCACAGAGACCACGCAAATCATCCCCCCACTGTGCAAGGTTCCATGTCGTGCTGTCACATAAATCACTCCGTCCATTGCCCCGATGATCGTAGTAAACAAGCTGGGCGAATTCACTCAAAGGAGATAACCCCGGCCTGTAGTGCGAGTGATCCAAGCCTGGACCACCATGAACCAACACAACGACGGGCTTTTCGGTCATGACAGAACCGTCTGGAACGAGGCCTGAGCCTTCAACATCGAAAAAGAGTCTCGCACCGTTGACACTGACAAACACTACAAACCTCCCTCGTTGGTGGCGAAGTCTTCCTTCCGATCGTCTGGCTTCCGGCTCAATCCCTACACGATGCCAGCGCTTTCCCCCCATAAATCGGCAATGATGCCCTTCTGCTTTTTTCTGCACTTCGTCATCAAAGTGGCCCCAGATCACAATATACCTAGCACCAGGCTTCCCTAGAAAGCCAAGGCGGCCTTTGGTCTGAGTCCAACCAATTGGCGCAGACCGCGAGCGGCTGCCGCATGGCCTACATCAACTGTTTATGCTTTGGGAAAAGAGTTATCCATGATCTTGATTACCTCGCTTCGGCCTCGGTTGGGCTTGTTTGCCCTGCAGCGAAGCCAAAACACGACTACATAGGTAGTGTGAGAGTAATGCCGCCAATGTGAAGAGATAAATTCCAGGCATCGCGAACGCACCAGCAAAGGGAGTAGACTTCAGACTAAAAATGAATAAGGCCACTAAAAGGACATCCAACATCGCCCATTTGCTCACAGCTTCAAGAAGCCACTGTAGGCGTGTTGGCACTATCCCCGCCGGGCCTTTGTATGCGATTCCAAGCATCAAGATCTTGAAAAATGGCAGAATGATCGAAAAGACAAAAATGACAGCGGCCAAGAAAAAATCTCTTGCCTGGAATAGCCCATAGACCACTCCGATCAATGAATGCTGTTCGGACGATAGCAGGAATCTGGTTTCCAGAATTGGAAGACTGACCCCGGCGGCGAACAACACAAACGTAACGACCAGCATCAAGCCAAGCATGCTCGATGATCGGTATCGAACTAAGCCTCTCCGATTCAATCTGGCCAGAATCTCTCTCAATTCGATCCAAGATGCACAGTCGTCACATCAATACCCCGTCGGCTGAATTGCGCAACAGTTTCAGTATTTGAGCGTTGTTGGGTTTCTTTTCTAGTCATCTTATGGTGTCGACATCTCTAGTCACGCCTTCCGTTGATGCAAGTACGACCGATCAGCGTATTGTCTCCCTTGAAACCAGATGTCGATTCCGAACATCGAATTGGATATCCGATAGCGAATTGAATCCGGCGGCGACTGGATCATGTCGCTTGCCCCGTTCCCCACCCGCCAATTGTGATGGTAGTCTTACATCTGTGCATTCGGCCGACGTCTGATTGGCAGACAAGTTTGAGGAACGAATGATGGCGTCACCTCCCCGCTTTGACATCGATGTAGCAGCGTTTTGGCAGGACCCCTATCCAACCCTTAGCAAAATGCGACAGCAGGCTCCTATCGCTTATGTCCCTCAACTCGACGCCATCCTTTTGACCCGGCGAGACGACATCGTCGAGGCTGAACCCAACATCGAGGTCTTTAGCTCCCATCAACCTGAAGGCCTTATGAATCGACTGATGGGACAGAATCTGATGCGGAAGGACGGCGAAGCCCATCTCGTTGAACGCCGCATCATTTTTCCTGCTCTATCCCCTAAGGCCGTAAGTGAATGTTGGCGATCACAGTTTCAGAACGCCGCCGATCATCTCTTGCAGCATCTAGAACCAAAGGGGACAGCGGACCTCGTCAAGGATTATGCGCTCCCGCTCTCGGCGGAGGCATTAAAGTCAATCACAGGCTTGATCGCGGCAAATCCTCAAGACATGGATGCTTGGTCGCAGGCGATGATCGACGGCATCGCAAATTACGGCGGTGATCATGCAGTTGAGGCGAGATGTCATCAAGCGACAGCCAGTATCGATGCAGCGATTGATGCTGCGGTTAGCCGAAGGGAAGAAACGCAAGATCAAAGCTTGTTGAGCGTGATGCTTCGTGCCGACATGCCGATGGATCAGATCCGCGCGAACATCAAGCTCGTCATCAGCGGTGGTCAAAATGAACCCCGTGATGCGATCGCAGGTGCCACATGGGCATTGCTATCGCATCCGGATCAATACTCCAAGGTCGTTAGAGGCGAACGGAACTGGACCCATGTCTTTGATGAGTATGTCCGTTGGATCTCTCCAATCGGCATGTCACCAAGACGGGTCGCTAAACACCACACCCTTCGTGGCATCAATTTCGCACCAGATGATCGGGTCTTTTTCATGTTCGGTGCTGCCAACCGGGACGAGGCCTACTTTTCAGAGCCGGATAGATACGACCTCTCACGCGATACAACCAAGAGCATCCCGTTTGGCGCCGGTCCCCACTTTTGCGCCGGCGCTTGGGCATCGAGAGCGCTTGTTGCGTACGTGGCGCTTCCAAGTCTTTTTAATCGCTTGAAAGATCTGCGTCTCGACGAGAGTAAGCCACCAGAAGTCGGCGGATGGGCGTTTCGCGGCCTGTTGTCACTTCCTGTACTCTGGGAGCCTGCTTGACGTCACCGCCATCATTCCATAGGCCGAACTTTTAGAATTCACCACGACTTTCATCGATGGTGTTCGAAAATAGCGTCAGAATGCATCCGTTTTGGCCCCTTGCAGAACAGATGATACGCCTTCGCCCAAGAATAGCAGTGAAATGGTGATAAGTCAGAAAGGTTCAACCAGCCCTTCAAATCCTGTGGCTATCGAACGCCATCATAGGCACCGGCATCCGCCACGTTTTAACAACGGACAACCTCTTGACAGCTTGTGGTTACGATCTCGGTTTCTCCCGCTTTGGATCAATAAACGGCAAGGGTGCAACAAGAGCAGGCAGACGTTTCATCCGGCCATCAAGCTTGCCAGCCTCCAGCTCCGATCCGATCTCGCTGTTCTCGATCGCAACTCGTGCCATCGCAATTCCCTGCCTGAGCTGCGGGGAGTAACAGCCACTTGTAATCACGCCAACTTTTTCGCGTCCAACGAACACGCCATCACCATGAGTGGGGGCTTCATTCCCGGCGAAACGCAGCCCGATCAACTTTCTTCGCGGAGCTGCCGCATTGCGTTCAAGCGCCGCCCTGCCGATGAAGTTCCCCTTCTTAAAATCGACAGCGAATGTGAGGCCAGCCTCCAAAGCATCGACATCCGGCCCGAACTCAGCGCCTTCAATCATCAACCCTGCTTCAATGCGCAGCATCGAGAGTGCATCACTCCCCATCGCCACGAGATGATGAGCTTTACCAGCCATCATGAGACCATCCCAGATCGTGTTTGCATCGTTACGATCACAGAAAATCTCATAGCCGAGTTCGCCGGTAAAGCCGGTTCGGCAGAGCATGAAGGCTGGACCGTCCCGATCATGCAACCGACCAATGGTGAAGCCGAACCACTTGAGATTGTCCAGGGATGGTCGTGCTGGTTGGGTAAACACAACGTCACGCAAAATATCACGTGACTTTGGCCCCTGCAGTGCCAAATTTACCATCTTGTGACCAAGGGTCAGAACATGGGCGCTGAGCCCCAAGCGGTCGGCTTGCTCTCGGAGATGGAGTGCTGAATTGCCGGACCCGCAGCACCAACGGAAGGCGGTGGGCTCGAGGCGAAACAACGTGCCGTCGTCAAGAACGCTGCCCCGTTCATCGCACATCAGAGCATAAAGGCCACGATGCTGCGAAAGCTTTGAGACATCCCGCGACAAACAGTGCTGCAACAACTGTTCCGCATCCGGCCCAACCACATCGAATTTCAGCAGACTGGACATGTCCTGCAGCGTTGCATGCCTGCGGCATGCCCAATATTCTTCGATGGCGCCTGTCGCATCATATTGCGTAGCCAACCAGAGATCACGCGACACCGCGAAATTGGTCGTCAGCGCTGACGTCCGGCTATGAAAAGCAGAGTGTTTGGTTAACCGCCCCGGGTCATCGGGCTGATCTCGCCAACAAACGGAGTGAGAAATGGATGAGTCCTCCTCATAGATCCGTACGTGGATATCGGTTGGGTTCCAACCATTGATCGGGTCGACATCATCCGGACAGGCGGTCGAAACACAAACGAGGTCGGTGAGAGCCTGGAGCACGACATAATCGCCGGGTCGCGACCATGCTTCATCGGCTGAAATGGTGTTATCAGCCCAGTCGATCCAAGAATTGAAGAAAAAATTGATCGCTGGCCAGGCGCGCCGTTTTCCGATTCCGAAGTCTGCATAGACAGCACTGATGTTATCAGAACAGTTGAGATGTCCGGGAAAGCCTCGTTCCTCATAGCCACGCGCGGTGCAGGCAAGCGCAAAGGTATCATGCCGACCGACCGTATCTTGGCGTACGGCGAGCAGAGGTCGTATGTCTTGATCGAAAAACTTGTTCTGCAAACCGGGCAGTGGATAGGCTCCTCGCACCATGGTGCGTGACACGGTCGAATCGATATGGCGCTCCAGCCCACGTTCCAGAGCGTCAACGCGCATAGCCATAAAGTCAGAACATTGCTGTCCATCAACATCTATGACTTGGATGTATTGGCCTTTCTTGACCTCATACGCCTTCGCCGTGCCGCGTTTGACCCGCCATTCGTCGCAAACTCGTCCGAGGGGGTCCGGCAGGCCTAAGCTGAACTTTGATGGCTCTTCCTCTTGAGTACGCACACTAAATCGGCTGCCCCCACCTTCTGACAAGAAGTCGGTGACCACCGGCGAGATGACGAACAGCGTAGTCGCTTCCTTTACCCTAAAGAGGAAAACGCCTCCGGCGGCGCAAGCTCCGTCAAAGATTCGATAGGATGTCCCTTGGTTTAGCTTGGCACCGCGAGCCATAGCTTGGGACTCTAACCAACTGCTGTCGAATGAGGTCGCATCGATCGGCACTGCGACAGCCCCAGGTACATCAAGAGGCGCGACCGTAAAATTGCGCTTATGGCCGCCTAACGCAGTGATAAGACAGGATGCCCGACCATCGACATTGGTGATCGAGACGATGGCGTCGGCCCCGACTGATATGCTGCCTGCTTCGCCCCAACACACATCGAGACGCTGACGGTCTGGCGTTTTCAGTCCGACATAACGACGACGCCCCAATTGATCCAGCGGCGGTATCTGAAGCACGTCACCCCCCATATGTAACGCGTTTCATTGTTCGATTCCTCTTTTCCTAGGTCAAGTCAAAACACCCCATAATCATGTTGGACAAAGGGTAAGCTTTGAAGTGAGTCGCAAGGATACGAGATGTTGCCCAAGAGACAGGTCGGTCAATCCCCAAGGGCTGAGGAATCATGACGGGCGCAACCGATGTCAGCCCAGCAGCACGAGAATGATTCCTCAGCTGTTGTGAAAAGCTAGACTATGCCCCTAACCCTGGAGCGAGAGCACCCACAACGAACAGATCGCACAACTGCTGCAATCATTCCGACAATGAAACCTTCGGCATACGCAAAACATATTGCGGCAATCGAATAAGCTCTAGAGAGACGCAACTATTCGCTAGCGGTTCCAATCTCCAATGCAGATCATCATGAGGAGTTGAAGGCAGCACAAAAACTGCTGGGAGTGGGAGCAGAAGCTTTAATCTTGTCCGGAGCCGCTCATCACACTGAGCTACTCAAGGTAGTTGAACGACGAACCGTTCCCTATGTTCAGACGCCGCTCCGGGGCCCGAAGAGTTCCAGCCCAACAATTGGCTACGACAACGCCACCCTGGCTCCCGAATCAGTGAGGTTTATGTCTTCCCGCCGCATCGACAAATAGCTGTTGTTCATGGCCCGCTGGCCGAAAGTGATCGCGCGAGGGCGCTCAATTCGGGAGCAAGCTCGGCCGGCACTTCACTCTCTAAAATCAACGTCTTCGAAACGTCACTCAGCGTCGCCGGTGGCAAGCAAGCGGACATTGAGCTTCTTGCCACCAAACGCCGATATACTGCCATCCTATGCTTTCGGGTATGCTAGCCCTCAGCACCTAATTTGCATTGTCAGAACCTGGGCTGAAAACACCGGAAGATGCCTCAGTCGCCCACGTTTCAAAAAGGGGTTCAACCAACCATTTCTCCTTGCTCCATTTGGGGCGTGTCACAAGCAGATCGAATCCTTGCTGATGAAACTTGGCCCTCAACGCCAACGCGTCGGTTTCTGCAAAGGAAAAGCGCTGCAGCGATCTCACTTTGGGTCCCCTTGATCGTCGGAAACGCCATTTACCCGTCCAACCGTACTACACCTCCACCCGAAAGGCTTCTAAAATGGCAAGCGATATGTGACCGATTTGGATAGTCTGACTGCTGCCGTAGGGCAATTGACGCGAAGGGCCGCCCTTTGGCTCGATCAGGCTCCAACATTGATGAGTCATCGGCCACCGTGACGTTATCCATTGATGTTAGGTAACTCGAAAGCTCAACCGTCCTTTGCTATCAAATTGCGTGGGCCATATCTTGGATTCCGGTCGCGTCGGTCCCACCCTTCATCAGCTTGGCCGCGCTCCTTCAACCTGCTCTTCCTGCCCTGATAGCTATAATGGTATTGGCTATTGTGCTTGGCTTCGTAGATACGGTCACTCAAATCATTAAGTGCATCATGTAGTAACTCGACTTCCGCAGGATGGAGTTTGCGGTCGATCAGCGCCATTTCCTCCATAAGCCTAATCTGGCGCGCTCCACGACGAAGCTGCCTTGCCTCGCGCTTCGTCAGACTTCCATCCTCGATACCGTTGACGATACGCCATTCTTGACGATCTTGACGGCGATCAATCCGAGGGGTCGATTCGAAGGCAGCAGCGACGCTCGATCCAAATGTCATCAGGGCGAGACCGAGGACGATTGAGCGATTCATAAGATATCTCCATTTGATGAGCTGAGGATCCATGTTCTCCTCGATACCCCCGTCTTACGCTTCGCTACCTGAAACCTGTCTGAAGCCACTCTTCATAGGCCGTTCATATCGACGCCTCAGTTGGGACCGATTGGCCCCGAGATCATTATCTGTATCGGCCGAGGAAACGAAGGCTTCGAAGTTAGCTTAAAAATATAGACGCCTGCGCGTTCCCCACGCTCATTCTCTTTCAAGGGAGTGCATTCCAGATCGATCTTGAAATCGTCAAATTCGCGAGCTCACATCGCCGGCCTGGTCAACAGCAGTTGCGAATAAATCGCCGTCGTGACGTCTCATTCGTTCACGTGCAAACCAAGGCTAAACCAATACCGATAAGCTTGAACGCCTTTAGGGTGAGCACCATCACATCACATCCCGTGAAATCTTCGGCATACTCAGAAAATACGGTAAGCTGAATGCGATGCTGCATGCCGGCACGATCATTCATCAAGAGAGTGACGAGATCAACTCAATGCAAGCTCTAGCTCTGACGCCACCTGAACTACTGATTGTCGTGGTAGCATTCCTTGTTTCTATTTGGAACACATCGATTGGCCCATCTGGCGCGATCACATTTGTCACGATGGCAACATTTCTGCCGCCAACTGCCGTCGTGCCAATTCACGCCGTAACCGAAACGGCTGCCAATGCCATTCGAACCACGATTCTACGCGACCTCGTAGATTGGCGATTTGTTGCTCCATTCAGTCTTGGCGGGTTCCTGGGGTTCGCAGCTGGAGCCTCGACACTCAGTGCCATCAGTCCTTCTGAAGATCTTCTCCGTATCATGCTTGGGACATTCATTCTTGTCGCAACCTGGATTCCTTTGGCGCGCCTTGCGCCCGAAAGAGGCCTCTTTGCAACAGCAGGCGGCGCTATCAGCTCATTTCTCACCATGTTCGTCGGTGCAACGAGTCCGCTGGTAGCAGCTGTCATCGGTCAACGTCACGGTAATCATCAACGCGTTATCGGCACGTTGGCCGGGTGCATGCTCTATCAGCACTCTCTCAAGATACCAATTTTCGTCGGCCTAGGCTTCTCCTTCGCGACCTATTCCCATCTTCTTTGCTTCTTAGTCGCTGCTACGATGATGGGTAGTTGGATCGGTAAGATGCTTTTGTCCGGGCTACCGTTGAGCCCGCTAAAGCATGCTTTTCGGCTCATCATAACGCTTCTCGCCCTCAATCTTATAAGACAAGGCCTCCTTCCAGCATTCCAGTAAAGAGAAGCGGCCAACAACGGACGGCACCGGTCCTCTTCGTATTGACGATGGGCCAATGCGGTTGGTCTATCACGCTTTGCGGAAAGGCATCATATCGATCTGACGGAAACCAATACTATTTGCTTCGAGTCAGAGCCGGGCACTCAATTGGGTTTTTTTATCAATCAAAACAAAATTACTTTAAATAATCATATAAGATATATTTATTGAAAATTTAACAAAGAAATTAACTTACCTTCTTATCTTTATCGAACGATAATATATTTAAGATAAATCCATCTATATTTCGTCATTTCATTAAATGACACCGCCATCATCTTCGATGTCAGCCGATCTACGCCATTTCATTCGGCAGGGTTCTGATACCAGCTAGGTTCGCTAAAGGTAGCAAACCGCCTCAGCCGATTCACCACCTCCTCAACGATTGGACCTTGCCGACGAACGTCAAAGTCTCGTCGTTCATAAACACCTCGGAGACTGGAGATTTTTTGGGCTGCTGCTTGGTTTACCGTTTGAATCAATACCGCTGAGTCCATGGTCTTTCCCTGTTTCCAGCCACAAGTCATGTGCCGTCAATTGTCACATCGTTATCTCTTCAAACTTCTAAACCCGTGACATGTAACTTCACATGAACGTTGTGTTCATTGTGTGTTCAGGGAACAGAGTTCAGTTGTTGGCAACGTGATGACACGCTCCCGATGGTCGATGCGAACCTTTCCAGCTTTCGGCAACCGAACATGAAGTGAATGAGGGATGTCGAAAGTCACCGTCACCATCTTTCTTGGGAGTGTTGGATCACCCTCGGACGCGACCTATCCTGACTATCGTTTTTTGCCAAGATCACGAAGCGCTACGGCTTATCCGCCTTCACGTATGGTCAAAGGTCATAATCCAGCCTCAGCATACCCAACGATCCAAGAACGAAGGCGCCAGCTCGGGTATGATCTATTAGGTTGTTATTTTTTTGTTCTGTATGAACGTCCAGCGTATCCCGATGCGCACCGCCTCTCTCATACAGACTCTTTTCGTAAATTGCTTTTAATCCCTTTCGATTCGCTATAGACACTGGCGTCGACGTCCGTATGAACAATTCAGAAGAGAACGTTATGAGGAAACTTCTGTCTTTTGGTTCTGTCGCCATCGCCCTGGTTGTGGCGGCCCCAATCGCTACAGCTCAAAGTCCCGATGACCAAGCGGCCATTGAAGCAACGCGTAAGGTCAATATTGCCGGCCGCCAGCGTATGCTGTCGCAACGCATGGCGAAAGCCGCTTGTCTCCTGTCACGTGACATCAGTTTCGCCTCGACATACGACCAGTTGACCCAAGCCTTCAACCTTTTCCAGCGTTCGGACTCAGCACTGCGCGTCGGCGATGAAGACCTCGGCTTGTCAGCAGAAGAGTTGCCAGCGGTGCAAAACGCGCTTTCCGCAATCGACAGTCCCTGGGCAACATATAGTGGCCTTCTTGAAACCGCTGTCGACTCCGGCTTGGTCGAACAGGCGGATTTGGAATCCCTAGACGCAGAGAGCCGCGATGTTCTCAAACATATGAACATCGCCGTCTTTAAGACGGCACGCGCCTACGCCGCCGTCGTTCCGCAGCTTCCGCTTGGCCTAGCAATCACTGTCGACGTCGCTGGCAGACAGCGCATGCTGACTCAAAAAGCAGTGAAAGAAGCCTGCATGATGGCGGCGGCGGCCGACCCATCACTTCACGCCGAACGTCTTAATGAGACCATAGAACTCTTTGATCTCTCTTTGACGGCGCTGCGCGACGGCTATGAAGATGTCGGCGTTATCCCTGCACCAACACGCGAAATTGATCGTAAACTCCTCGAAGTTGAAGGACTCTGGCAGCCGGTCAAAGCAATATTAGATCGGGCAGCGGATGGTGAAATTCTGTCCGACCGCGATCTTGCCCGGGTCGCCCGTATGAGCGAACCTCTGCTCCAGACCATGAATGAGGCTGTCGGTCTCTATGAGAATATCGACCAAGTGCTTTAGCTCTTAGCTGAACAGAGCCGACGAATGGAGCTCTCGATCTTTGAGGCCTCGAAAGTCAACCGAACGGGATCAACTCGAGGTCTTTGAACGCCAAGCGGACGGGGAGCAGGGTCGTCGGTAGCGGAGCACGTCTACAGGAATAGAAAATGCCAATACAGCCTCTTTCGACTTGCGGGCATCAGGCACGACAAACGAGGCTTAGAAGCCCTCGGTTTCAATGGCTGACCCTGGCTTGTGTGATGTTCATATTGAGCGTTGCAAGCGAACTCGCTTGGTCTCAAGAGAATCGAGAAGTTGAGCTTCATGCCTTTGATGGCAGTGCTGTTGTTAAGGGAGACCTGATAGAAATTGCCGACGGTGCATACGTGCTGCAAACCGCACTCGGCGCGCTTCGCATTGGACTTGATGAGGCTGAATGCAAGGGTGCTCCTTGCCCACGTCTCGATCGCTTCGACGCAGACTTTGCGATACGAGCGACCGATGATGAAACGGCATCCCTCATCAATGGCCTTCTTTTCGCCTACGCAGACTATCTTGGTGCCGATCATCTGATGACGGATGGCCAAGATGGTGATCGTGCGTTTGAAATCCTGGACAACCAAAGCGGCGAACAACTGGTGGCCGTGGATCTTCCAAGGTCGAAAGCTGCTGATAAAGATCATTCGGCAGATGAGCTGAGCCTGGTTGTCTCACAAGGCCCAACTCGTAATGCGGAGGGCCAGAATCGCCTATTGCTGGCTTTGGATGGCGCAGCCCTGATCACTCATCCTGATGGGCCGATAGACGTCTTGAACCGCCGTGCCGTCGCTGACCTCTTTGCTTGCACAGAGGAAACGCCACAATCTGATCGGACCGCCCAACCTAAGCTTTTTGTACCAAATCTCAATTCGGAGAGCTTTCAAACGTTCAAAGCGACCGTACTGGACCCTTTTGAATTGACGCTTTGTGACTCAGTTCAGGAACTAGCTTCTGAGGAAGAGGTTGTTGCCGCGGTCGCTCGCAACATCGACTCAGTGGGGGTTGTCGGTCTCAATCAGCCCCACAACGTGAAATCTTTAGCGATCGCTGAATGTGGCATCCCTCACCAGCCCTCATTCCTCAACGTGAAAGCTGGCGAATACCCTCTCGTTAGACGAATCCTCATGGAGGCACCATCACTCAAGCGATCCTCTGGCGCCGTGCAGCGCTTCATCGAATTCACACAAAGTGAAGCGGGCCAAGAGCGCCTTCAGGCCTTAGGATGGGTTGGACTCAATCTCGAAGCCGAGAAGTCAAATGCGACGGAATACCGGACCGCAAGGCTCGAAGCGGCCACCAAGTTGGTGCAACAGACCCAACCACTCTATCAGTTCATGGAGGCAACTGCGGGCGCAATGCGCTTATCGACAACGTTTCGTTTCGATTCTGGCAACGACGATATGAGCAGTCAGGGCAGCCTCGATCAACGTGCCCAGCGCGATCTCAGTCGATTGGTCGGCTATCTTCAAGGGAACAAGTTAAGCGAAGCCGAGTTGCTGGTGTTTGGCTTTGCTGATTCGTCAGGCGCCTACGATGCCAATCTGGCTCTATCAAGGCAGCGCGCGCAGTCGGTGGCCGATCAGCTCGCAACGTTTGGCGTGCCGATAACTGCGGTTGATGGCTTCGGTGAAGAACTTCCCATCGCCTGTAATGAGGACCCGGCCGGCCGAGCTAAGAATCGTCGTGTCGAAGTCTGGATGCGACAGTCAGCCTCCAGAACATGACGCCTCCTCAGACCTGTCAATCTGATCCTGCGTGGCCAAGACGACCATGACACCGTGATCATTCTCAACAAAACTTGGCCATCTCATTAGCGAAAACGCCACTCTTCATCCCGCAACGCCAGACTGGTCTCAAAGCCCGTGCGCCCCAAATGCAGGTCTTGTGGACAACGATTTTGCATCGCTTAGCTCATTCAGTCCCTGCCGCTTGCGCACAAAAACAAGACAAACCGACCGGACGATCAGCACGGCTCTCTGCCAAAGCCAACCGCTGCGCAATCAATTTGCCTTTCATCGTATTCTCAGAACCCCGCGCCCTCAAACATGTGTGAAGGCCCCGCAAACTCCAGACGTTGTCAGGATGTGTTTGTGCTCTACTCAGGTCGCCGCCAAGGCCGAGGTCTTCAAGATAGACAGCCTCTGCCTCATCGATCCGGCCCTGCTCGAGTAACAGGGCACCGAGCGCGTGCCTTGTTGGTTGCATCCATCCCCAGGGCTCATCATACGGCAACGAATCCTCAAGTCCGACCGCGTCACGCAGTCTTTTGAAGGCTCTATCAAAGTTCCCCTTTCTATACTCAATCTCGCCTTCCAACATGGCCTCAGCGACAGCAAACTGATCCAGACAAAGAACATTGTGCATCCGTCGCGTTTCCGGCATCCGGTCGCGGGCCGCGAGGAAGTTAGATTGCTCCAACTCAGCGTCTTCGACCTCACCTAGAGCAGCATGAGCTATCCCTTTTGCATAATGTAGTGTTGTTGTGAGCACTGCATATAGCTCAGCGTCGTCAGGTAGTGACTCGTCAAGGATTTGTCGCCAGTGACCAAATCGAACGAGAACATGAACCCAGATCGCCATATAGCTCTCATAGAAGTCCGCGAAGGGTGGCGATGAAACGCGCAGCAGTTCCTCAGGAGTGATTTCAACGAGTTCGCGGGCTGCACTCCAAGCAGGCAAAAACTGGCCAAGGAACATCGCTCCGTAAACGGCGAAGTGATAATTGTGAATGCGGTACCCGGTATAAAGGGTAAACACACCGGAGCGATCGAGCGCCTTCCTGTCGACCTTCGTCGCAAGCAGGTTCCAACGAACGACATTCTCGTAATGCCCGCACTGAATGTCGATGTGAGTAGGCATATGGATGAGATGTCCGGCGTCCGGAACTAAATCGCGCAGAGCATCACCGGCCTTCAGTGCTTTTTCCGGGATTGGGGACATCTCCATCAGGTGAATATAGAGATGGAGGAGGCCCGGGTGCCGCATTGCATCTGAACGTGTCTCCAGCGCTGCTTCTATGACCGCTGCGGCCTCGAGTGTATCGGCATTCTCGGCTGGTTCACCGGTGTCCTGATCCCACATCTGCCAAGGCGTTCGATTCATGATCGCCTCGACATAGACCGTTCTGACGTCGAGATCATCGGGGTAAGCACGGTGCACATCTCTCATCGCCAAAGCGAAGCTGTCGTTCCAACTGCGCATTGTCTCGAGATCTTCAGGTTCGCGCTGCGGGAAGCGCAGCAACAATGCCTCAATCAATGCTCGTTCAGGTAAACTGACCTGGTCAATGAATGTCCACGCCGCTTGGGTCGCATCATAAGCTGTCGCGAGCGAATCACGTCGCATTGCAGGATCACGCCGATCCCAAGGCATATTGTAGTTTGGTCCTGTTGCATAAGCGATGCCCCAGAGAGCCATGGCACAGCTTGGATCTTCTCCGAGTGCTCTTTTGAAGCAGGCAATAGCCTCATCATGGAAATAGGCATAGCACCAGACGAGACCGCGATCGAACCATCGCTGCGCTACATCAGATGTCGTCGTTACCTCCCGCGAATAGACATCGATGTCATAATAATCCATTCCGGTTCTCTCCGCACTTCGGACCAATGTTAGACAAAAAGGGAGAATTCTTCGCCAACCGGCTCGAGAGCGGGAATACCGTTCACGATCCCTCTTTCGAAAAGCCCGCTTCCCGTCAAGTTTCTGCTGGACTCAGCGCTGCTCCATAACAGCATTTCACATATTGGGCGATACAGACACCACCAACCAGGATGATGACGATAACGATGCCGTCGATGCCCTGGCATCGACATGGGCGCTAATCAAGTTTATGGGCGTTTTACTCGTCCAAGCAATGCCACCGAAAGCACTCATATCGACTACGTATAGAGTTCCTTGATTTGATTAAAGTGATCAATGCAGGTCACCTCAATGCCTTTTCTTTTAAGGTCTTCGAGTAAAACAGTTTCAATCGGCGAAACCCGTCTTAGATTTGCCTTTGGAAAGACGAAATGATCGCCCGGCAGCACTTCTGCAGCGATGGCGGCTAGGCAATCGTGAAGTTTAGCGACCTCACCGACCTTGCCACAACCATCCTCGATCATATGCCCAGTTGCAATTAGGCGGCCTCTAGCTGAGTTAAAGTAAGAGCAATAGCGTGTTCTCTTGTCTGCAAGTGCCAACGCCAAACCATAGCTTTGACCGAAGAAACGTTGAGGTATGAACCGGACCCATACAGGCAGTGTAATCTCGAGACCAATGGACTCACCAAAACGCGCATCGGCCAGAACACGCTCGATTTCACGATCATCTCTCGCCAACACGAGTGCTCTTCCTGCAGGATAGTCTTTGGGGCTCAGTCGAGCACAACGAACTGTGGCTAGACGCTTCTGGCCACAGCGTACAATTGGGAACATCACGTCACTCATATGGGCTGATTATGCGTCTTGTTTCACCAACCATGAGACAACCCCAACCCATCGCACCGTCACTTTGTCATCTCTACGGTGCTTCTCATGGCTACCTTCGCTGTTATTCGTTACTATCAAGAGTCGTCTGAGCAGATTCAGGTTTGCAGCTCTGAAGGAGCTTATTCATATCTAGAAGCAGAGAAACGCTGATGCCGCCTCTCGACTGAACAAGGGAGCGGGTCTTGGGGACTGCACCTGGTCAAGCTCAAAAACCATTCACATTTCCTTCAATAAGCATCCCATTCCCATCGAGTTTTCCGTCCCTATACATCTCCATAGAGGGGCCATTGAATTTCACCTCGAAACAACGTTCAGGCTGGTCACCGTAGGTAAAACACATGGCACCATCGTCAGCTCGCCAGCTGCCAGAATAGCCATCTGCAATGATGGAGCCATCGGCCCGATAGTACTCAGCAAAGCCAGAGCCAGCCGTACTCATACTGCCTTGATAGGTGTGATCACCCACAGCTGCCTCGACATCGGTTGCCGACGGAACGTCGCTGGCACGCGCCGGCGCTAGTGCTGTGATCGTAAGGATCAGGGTAGTTGTCACTGCGGCCACGAGATGCTGCCGAGGCATGCGTTCATCATTCATTGTGCTCACTCCCAACATTGTGTCTTTTGACGATCGCGCCCACATCGATGCATGTCGACACAAATTTATTGCTGTCTGACCTGCACAAACGCATGCTTGTGGCGAGGCAGCCGAGATCCTCAATTGCTGCCCAAAGAATAGGAGAAATCATTTGGTCAATTGGGATCAGTGGCAAACTTTGCTTGCCGTCTCTCGGAGTGGAACCTATGCAAAGGCTGCCTTGATCCTACAGGTGAATGCGACAACGATTGGCCGCCGGCTGAAGCTTCTCGAACAGCAGCTGAATTATCCCTTGTTTTTTCGGCAAGAGGGGCGGCTTCATCCTACATATCAATGCGAGACTTTGATTGCTCATCTCGAGTCGGCTTCGGAGATACTGCGAGCAGCCGAGCAGGAATCGATCTCTTCCGAGAGTAGCGCGATCTGGCGAGATTTGCGGATGACCGCACCGCCCTTTCTCGTGAAGTATCTTTTTGCATCGAACATTCTCCAGCTTACGAAGGCTCATCGCGTGCGCGTCGAACTCATGGGAACAGGCACCAACGTCAGCCTGTCTCGACGAGAGGCTGACGTTGCCATCAGGATTGAAGATCGGCGGCCGCCATTGAATACGATGGGAAGCCAGGTTGAAGCAAAGCGCATTGGCGCCGTTCGATATGCCGTCTATTGTCGACGTGGCGTCGCCCCTCGGAATCTCCCTTGGGCAGGGCTGATGGAGGATTTCGTTCGGACAACCGGAAGTGACGCGATGGCCGCCCTCGCCGGCAGCAAAGGCTTTCGCTTTCGAGCTTATCACTTTGATGTTCTGGCGGAGATCGCTTCATCGGGCGCTGCAAGGGCCATGCTTCCTTGCGTCGTTGGCAACAGCTATCCTGATCTAAGGCCAGTGAGCAACATCGTGCTGGAGCAGCCTTTATGGATGTTGTCCCACAGGCAGGACCGCGACGTCGCTCATCTCAAGGGATTACGATCCTGGGCAGAAGAGACTGTGCTTCAGGCGCTCTCATGCCCCCCATAGGAATGACTGACCGCGGCATAGCGGCTGCAACAAGATGAGTCCTTTCGAAACGCCGCGTTTGAGAGGCTTCTGCTTCGATCCCAAGTACATGGACCTAAACAGAGCGCTACCGTCAACTAGCTCGATCTCCGCTGGTCTGTGGTCGTCTTCTAAGCAGCTAAAGTCGTTGGCGCACATCTCTGCAGGCAGAGGGGGCTCCATGGCTTGTCACATTTTGCGTTTATTGCCGTCGGACAATCCTTGCTGCTGGGCCTTGCGGGGCCACCTCGCTTGCTGATGAGCGGCTGACACCAGATCGAGAATGGGGTCTTACCCATTGGTCAGTTGCCTCGATGAAGATGATCGTATTCTTAGCGCGCGAGTGTATTCTGCCAGTGTTTCGCCCAACGTCCGTTCTCAACACGATACACGTCGCCGACTAGATTGGGCCGATGGTCGTCAGGAGAAAACGAAACCGGCGGCACCAACCCTCCAGGTGAAAGCTGGTCGAGCTCATACATCGCCTGACGTAAGGTGTCGCCTGTCAGCTCACCTAACCCATTGGCATTCGACAAGGCTTGCTCGATCGCAGCTCCGGCCAACAGACCCTGAGCCCAGCCCCTGATGTAATGGGTATTATTGATATCACCATGTCCCACTTTCTTGATCTCGTCGATCATCGGGGCATCATTCTCCCCTAGGCTGACGCTCCCATACATCGCCAGATGGCCCTCGGCGAGCAGGCCACTATTTTCAATAAAGGCTTCATCACCGGCATAGATATTGCCGATAATCTTCGCATAAACGCTTTGCCGCTCAAGCTCTGCGGCAAGCACGCTCATGGCCGTATTGGTGTTTCCAAGCCAGATATGGGTTGCGCCCGATTCTTTGATTTGCAGGACTTCCTCGACCGCATCGGTCGGCACGTAGTCGAGATCGATTTCAGCAGCAATTTCGACTCCAAGGATAGTCGCCTCGTTCTTGATAGCTGGGATGGGAGCAATACCGAATCCTTCAGGATAACGGGCAAGAGCAAGACTTCCGCCTTGAGCCTTAACATAACGGACCGCGCTTCTTCCGGCTGTACTGTAGTCGGCATTCGTTACGAACATGTAGGGCGCGTTCTCCGCATCAACCAACTCTTCAGCATACGACAATGGCATATAGACCGTTTGTGTCCGATTCGAGAGCGGAATCACAGCGATACTATCCGGCGTTCCAAAGCCATGGATCAGCGGAACCTCTTCCTCTTCGGCTAGAAACGTGAACGCATCCCTCGTGCATTCGACGCTGTAGCCACATTCGATCTCGGCGATTTCGATCATATGACCACCGATACCGCCTCGCTGGTTCTGCCATTTCCATGCATCGA
The DNA here is from genome assembly GCA_028285265.1 of Geminicoccaceae bacterium. Classification (GTDB taxonomy): domain Bacteria; phylum Pseudomonadota; class Alphaproteobacteria; order Geminicoccales; family Geminicoccaceae; genus JANQPX01. Next base: position 146,319 of record JANQPX010000069.1, on the reverse strand, counting down.
GCACGCCATCAGCATGAGGTATGCCAATGTCGGATGTAGGTCCCGTGCGATTGCTGATTAATCCTAATGTCAGATCAGCGGCTAGGGCTGCACCACAAGACGTTGTTGCCACCACTGCTGCGGTTAGCAAAACCAATGTCGATTGCTTCATTCACTTCATTCCTTGCGTGACGACACCAAAAAAACCGCTTGTGCCCGTCGATGTCAGCTCTCTATCCAGACTTCCACACGCCTGTTCTTTTGAGCCCCGGTCTCATCGCGTTCGCCATCGAGCTGAAGATTACACGCAACAGGCGAGTCTTCACCAATGCCATGAACATTCCGCGGCGGCACGGGAATACCCGCGAGCCGAAGCCGGATCGCCACTGCGTCGGCTCGGTTTCGGGACAGACCAACATTGAAGTCTGCATCACCTGATGAATCGGCAAATCCAAAGAGAAGGATGCGCCGACTGTCGATATCCCTGGTCTTGACAAGGTCGATCAGATTTTCGAGATCTTGCTCGCTCCGAGCGTCCAAAACCAGATCGGCACTCGCGAAATCAAACCTGAACGTACTCGAGACACGTTGCGACGTCCGAATGAGTCGTCGAAAGCGTTCCAGCACGTCGTAAATCTCGGCTTCCTGTTCTCCAGCAGCCCTATATCGCCAAGCAGCATAGCCAGCATCACTCACTTGCAAACGGAGATCGACAGCATGCCGCGCAACCACTGTCTGCCCTTCAGCTGTTAGAGCAAAATCGATAAATTGATCGCGCATTGTTCCTGGGATTGCAGGGTTGACATACAGATAGACCCGCTCTGACGACGGATCGTCTTCAGTGCTCATGACCATATCGTTCTGTTGATAGCTTATGCCACAATCGACACTCTGTTTGCCACTCGCGGCAATAGCGACAACACGCTCAGCATAACGGCTGCGCATATTGACTCCGTAGGCGTTGGCAAACCGACTGGCGTCAACTGCCGAGATCGGCTCCCGAACGACCACAATGTCGGCCTCATTGTTGAGGATCCGCTCGAAGGCAGCTTGGGTATTCTCTGTCTGAATATCGATGGTACCGACGTCTTCTCGAGACCCACTGTTAATGGTGATCTGCTTACCACCTTGATTGCCGTTGTCTGACTGGATTGACTCGATAAAACTGCCGTTAGCGGTAGCGATGGTACTGAGAAAGCTCTCGGCCATATCCGTTATCAATTCGATATCCTGCCCATCCACATCGATAACACGCACGGTTTTGACTGATGGCGGGACGCCTGCCTGAACCCGGCGAAGGTTAAACACACTTTCGGGCGCACTTTTGACACGCACTCCATTGGCCAATTCTCGGCGGTAGGTCGTCTCCGAGACCTCGACACCGCCAAACGTCCGCTGCCGCTCGTTGCCAATAGAATCCTGATGAGAGAAAGGTGCTCTGTCGGCTAGATCATCTTTCAAATCATCAGCCTGGTTCGCCTGGCCTATTGTTGACGTCCCCCCGGTCACCTCACCGGTCGTTACATCAGGATTGTCAAGATTTGCGCTGGCCACTACAGGAAGGTCGAAACGTCCAGACGAGCCAAGAATGTTACCGTCTACGCCTCTAAGGTTAGCAAAGACCGTCACGCCTTCGCTCAGCTTGTAGTAGGTTAAAACGAGCGCCAGCCCTGCATTGCCAGCGGCACGTCGCTCCTCCAAGAAAGTGACGACATCACTTTGCGCCACTGTATGGGGCATGATGGAACAGTCATCGACGCGCCCCAACCCAAGAATATTTGTTGCTAGCGCCTGATGCATGGATTGAAACGTCTGATCGTCGAACAGGTCATTGCCGCGCAAGTCGTCAAGTATGTAAAGGTTGCACGGATCTGGTCGGACAGCATCGTGACCCAGCTTCTCATTCAGCGTGGCCATGGCGTTATCGATACTGGCTTCGTTAGGAAATACGAACGGCTCCTCAGCTGAGGCCGTCCGGAATGTCGAAACGATGCAAAATGTTCCGACGACTAGTCCTGCCCATTGTAGGCAACGTCTGGAAACTCCTCGTCCGCTCACCAGCATCTCTCCTTAGGGCACGTGGGGAGAATGATCTTGGATAGGCAAGTTGCTGACCGCCCAACAGTGGGTGCCAGCCAGCCTCTTCGACCACTTTTGAGCGTATTTATCTAAACTTTTTTGTTCTTTCCATAGCCTCGAGTATGCTTCTTGCTGGATAGTCGTTGAGTGTGACATCGCGTGATGACCGCGTCGGAAAATGAGCAGGAGCAGCTATGCGAGCGCTTGATGCCTGACTGCCTGCATTCTGAGAAAGCTGAGGCAGTACAACCACCCTCGCTGTTAAGCGATTGTAGCATCGAGCGATGTCATCGAACCTACGCCTGACCCAACAACACTGTTGGAAAGATTAGCGTTTGACCGAGAAATGGATCGGCGGTGACCTCAATGCCTCAACAATCGACCGGACCTGGCCAAAGAAAAGCCGCGAAGGCCCGGTTCTCCCGGAATTGCGGTTCATGGGTCTTACCCCGTTTGAACCTCATGCTGAACGCGGACGACCAGACGACTCCAACGCAACGCGATTATCTATTCGAGAACACAAGAACGCGAAGGACATTCGATTTGTTTTTCACGGATGGTCTCGGCGTTCTTGCCACAAAGACGGGGCCGGAGAACACGGCTCCAGCACCCCGTTGGCTGTACATAAGCCGTTTGTGGTCAGGGTGAAATCGGAGCATCGTCGTTGACATTTGCCAGCAACAGATGCGGACGACCATCAGACGTCTTGTTAAGGGACCTTCCCGACTTGTCGATGACGCAACTGACTCGCTGCCGAAGGTTGGAGAAGCTGCCGAATGTGACCACGTCAACAGGTTCATTGAATTGCAGGCTTATCCGACGGTGGTCCGGAGATGTCAGTGCTTGAACACCGATGACTCGGCCTTGGAACGGTTGGCCGAGATAATGCCCGCGCACAAGGTCACCAAGAGAGAGGGTACGCGACGGTGGATGAGCCTCCGCGACGGCTCGCAGCGTGTTCCAATTCTTGTGTCCATATTGGTGGGCCAACAATTCCAACGCATGGCTATGCGTTATCGCTTGTCCTTTAGACCCGAGTTGAGCACGCAAACGTCTCGCCTGCGTTTTCAAAGCTTGAATTGAAAACTGTGGAGGGAGTGACTTGTTCATGATGATGCCTCATGCAGTACCCGCATGCAGGACAAAAATGGTGCTCGCATTGCCACTAGTCCGCATGCACTGAATTCAGCGGATCAAGCTGTCACCATGAGCTTCGCCAGAGCTTTCGCTTGCGAGCGGCCGGGGCTCACTCCCTTTTAGGTAAACTCCCAGGTAGGTCACAGAGACACGAATGTCAATGAACGGTTCGGCACTCAACTAACGACGGTGACAGAAACGCCCACAGGGATATTAGATGCCCCCTTCAATCGGTCAATGATCAGGCCCATCAAAGGAGACGGAAACTATGCTTGTATCGACATGCTCTAAGGCGCTGACCCAAGATTTACATCCCCGGGGTAAAGGATATTGGTGCCTCGCCGGACCCTGAAACCGAGTGTGATCCAAATGGTGCCGTAGCGTCGCCCCCGGAACAACGTGTGGCGATCAGACCATCGCTATCCCTTGCTGAACGTGGCACCATAGGATGTTATCGGTACGTTCGAGCGATTGACCTGTTGAAACATGGTTAGGTGGCGTGGATGAGCGGACTTCTCTCCCTTCTGGATGATGTCGGTGCCATTGTGAAACTGGCGAGCAGCCAGCTTGACGATATCGGCGCACAGGCGGCCAAAGCAGGTTCGAAGGCAGTCGGTGTCGTGATTGACGATGCTGCAGTTACGCCTAAGTACGTCACCGGCTTGCCTGCAGCGCGCGAACTGCCCATCGTCTGGAAAATTGCTCGCGCATCGCTGATGAATAAACTCCTGATTCTGCTGCCGTTAGCGCTGCTTCTCGATGCATTTTTACCGTGGTTGCTAACACCTCTCCTAATGATCGGCGGCCTTTATCTTTGCTTCGAAGGCGCGGAAAAAGTCTGGCATGCGCTTCATCACGAGAAGGAGACTGGTCCGCAAGAGGCGACGACACTCGACGCGGCTCACCTCGAGGAGCAACGAGTCAAAGGAGCAATCAAGACTGACTTCATTCTGTCTGCTGAAATCATGACGATCGCTCTAAACGCGATCGATGCCGATACCTTTTGGGTCAAAGCGTCGAGCCTGGGCGCGGTGGCAATTGGTATTACTCTGATCGTCTATGGAGCCGTTGCGCTCCTGGTGAAAGCGGACGATCTCGGCATGAAAATGCGTCAAGCCGGCAAGCTTGCCATGACGCGTTCGCTTGGCAAAGGTATCGTCGCTGCGATGCCTGGAGTGCTCGTCATGATCTCAATCATCGGCACGGCAGCAATGCTTTGGGTTGGTGGCAATATCGTCATTCATGGCTTACATGAACTTGGCTGGCACTGGCCGTATGAAACCATACACCACATCGCTGCTGGGGCCGCTGCTATGGCGGGGGTCGCTCAGGGTTTTGTTGCATGGACTGTCACCGCCGCGATCGATGGCGTTATTGGCTTTGCACTTGGTCTCCTGCTGATCCCTGTCGTTACAAAAATGTTGCTACCTATTCTCCCTGCACTCCTACCTGAGAAAGCCGAAAACCCAACCAAGGCCACCGCCGCCTGAAAAGAGCATAGGGCATTCTCTTTCCTCCGGTCTCAGACGGCCATGATCGTCGAGCGAAGGCTCTTGCCTTTTTGAGTCCTACTGCTGGTCGGACGATGGCCTAGACCTTGCGTTTGAGGAGACCGTCCGCCTCATGCACGCGAAGCTGCGCCATGTTCTTGATTTGATGCTTGAGTTCGTTCAATGGCATCGTTCGCAACGTAAGAAGATAGAGCCATACTCCATCCATGTCCCAATGATTAACTCGAAAGCAGCGTCAACTGGACAACCCTCGCGGCAGCCGTAGGCGTCATGACACTGCTGACGATCCAAATGGCCCACTTCAGAAGTATCCATTTTTTACCCATGTGGCCAAAACCTGCGCACTTATTGGTATGAAATACATCGATCATGTGCAGCGTCTGAGTAGTTTCCCGGTAGGAAAAACGCCAACGTAACGCTCTTCGTTGCCCTCGATACATCTACGAAGGAGGACTAATCCGACATCGTTCAATCCGGACACTCGAAAGCCAAACCAGACAACCTGCGCCGAAGCCGGCAGCATCCGGCATGATCTGCACCAACGTGAGGAGGACACCGACCTTTCTCGTCATTCCGACAATTGTGAAAGCCGCAGCTCTGGGATGTTCACATGAATGCGCCCCAGCTTTTTGTCTATATAACCTCTATGAAAGAAGCTGTCGGATCGTTCACCATCCACGAAATGTCCGAAGTCGACTGAAAGCAACCAGGCAGGATACGATAATGAAAGCGGTCGCGATCAAAGACTACCTCCCGATCAACAATCCTTCATCCTTTGTGGATGTTGCGCTACCCAAACCCTTACCAGAGAACCGGGACGTTCTGGTCGCCGTCCAGGCAATTGCAGTGAACCCCGTCGATACCAAAGTCCGCGCCGGTCGCGGCAAGGAAGGCGTGACCGAGAATCCTCCACGGGTCATCGGTTGGGACGCTAGCGGGGTTGTTGAAGCCGTCGGTGATGCAGTGACCTTGTTCAAACCAGGCGATGAGGTTTGGTACGCCGGCGATATCACCCGTCCGGGTTGCAATGCAGAATTCCAGCTGGTCGATGAGCGCATCGTCGGCAGGAAACCGACGTCGCTTAGCTATGCCGAGGCAGCGGCCCTGCCGCTCACGACAATCACGGCCTATGAATCCCTCTTCGACCGCCTTGGCATCGATCGTGACGGCAAAAACAAGGGGCAGTCAATTTTGATCATCGGTGCCGGCGGAGGTGTTGGTTCCATTGGGATCCAACTCGCCAAAAATGCCGGACTTACGGTCGTCGCTACAGCGTCCAGACCGGAGACGACCTCATGGGTGAAAAGTCTCGGCGCAGATCATGTAGTCAACCACCGAGAAGACATGACCCTGCAAGTCAAGGCGTTAGGGCTACAACATGTCGATCATGTCGCGATCTTCAACGACATGCGCCACTGGGAGACCGCGGTCGAGCTCATCCGGCCGCAAGGCGGGATCGTCACGATCGACGACACCCATCTACCAATGCCAATGGACGTTATGAAGTCCAAAGCGGCAAGCCTACATTGGGAGTTTATGTTCGCACGCGCCATGCACCAAACATCCGACATGATTGAGCAACATAACCTTCTCTCTTGGGTCGCCGATGAGATCGATTCAGACCGCATTCGAACGACACTCGATCGAGTGCTTTCGCCGATTAATGCAGAGACAATGCGCGAAGCGCATCGCCTCATCGAAACCGGTAGGGCGAAGGGCAAGATTGTCGTCGAAGGATTCTCCTGACTGGCCATCGAGATCCACGAGAACCGTGTCCATCATTGGCCATAGTTTGTTGTGGTGATCACCCAACTTGGCGGTCGTCGTCGACCTAAAGCATCTTTTTGAAGGGCGGTCTTAGTCTTGTTGGCCCAAAGGTGTCCTATGCACCACCGATGCAAAGTGGCTTAGCGCTTCTTTGCTTCCTCAGTCTTCAAAACATCCGTAGGTATGCGAGATTCGTTCTTCATCACCGTCGTGATCCTGTGCGGTCGACCTGACCAGGGGATACCTGGCCGGTTCCAGATGACCAAGGTCTATGCCGGCTTGCCCCGTCGGCAGTGTTGTCAAAAATAGACCATGTAGAATGAACTTATTCGACCTCAATCGTTGCCTTAGCGGTGACCGGTATGTCGTCCACGACATAGGCACGGTGGTCATTGGTGTTGAGCGTCACTCGAATTTCATGCTGTCCTTTGGGAAGTGCACCGATATACGCTTCAGCTGCATAGAGCCGCCCCATCTTCATTCCACCAACATAGAGATGGCCATGCCCCATCCCCGGTACATGATACAGACCGACAAAGTCCTCGGAGAAGGTAAACTCCTCGGTTTCGATCAAGAGACGCCACCCGTCGCCCTGGCTCGTGACAGAAAGTTCAATTGTCGGTGCCGGCTCGCCCTCTCCTACAATACAAATCTCCCCGATACCGAAAAGACCAACTTCTTCAGCTCTTCCCTGGCCTTTGGGGTCGGTGACTTTGGCTTTCGTCGTAATCTGCCCCGCGTTTGCAAAGGTAAGCGTCAGAGGAATCAGAGCGCCATCGCGAAACGTCTCAAGGGGGCCTTGAAGGCGAATGTGAGCACTATCGGGCGCCAACGCGCTCGCTCCTACCGGAACCGGTGGGCCAATTTTGTCCTCTGGGCTATAGAGAGTCGCTTCTGCGACACGGCTCTCCACGCCGATCAAGCGGTCTGGTGCTCCGCGATTCTCAATCGTCAAGAATGCCGCAGCGCCGCCGCCATCCAAGGGTGCGGCGACGATTTCACTTATCAGGAGATGATCAGTGTCATCCTCTGGCGCGACTCCAAGCCAGACGACACCAGCCAGCAAGCCGAGACCACTGAGAATAATCGCTGCTCTCAATGCGGGCCTCTCAGGTCATCTACATTATGAGTAGACTGCGGGAGCGAATATTGGCCGTCAACATGGCTTTCCTGCCAGCAGAGGCATTCGCCCATGTTTCTGAGCAAGGCTTCGTTCTCCTTTTGCCGACCGAGGCTTATTCCGCCGCCGGAGTCACTGTCGTTGCACTGACGGTGCTCTTGCTATTCGCTGTTCCTGCCGATGTGATCAAGTCGCTCTTTCAAGCACGTCGATGTCATATACCAACGTTTTCGTCGGCACAGACAACTGCAAGTTTATTCTCACTGGTCCTTTTGATCAGTCTCATCTATGTGGGCCTGAATGGACCGCGAGATCCACTATCGAATGTCATGCCTCTTGTCTTCTGGACACTCGGCTGGATCGGCCTTGTTAGCCTCTCTGGTTTCGTGGGCGATGTCTGGCGTTCATTGAATCCCTGGACTGGCCTCTACCGCCTCTTGGGCCCCATTCGCCCGATCGTTGGACTGCCGCGTTGGCTCGGAGTCTGGCCAGCCGTCATCCTGTTGATCGGATTTGCTTCCTTTCTGTTGGCCGATATAGCCCCAGACGACCCGGCTCGTCTTGCGTCACTGATCGGCATCTATTGGCTTGTGATCATGGCGGGTTTAGTAATCTTCGGACCGGCCTGGCTACGCCAGGTCGAACTCGGGAGTGTTCTCTTTGCCTCTTATGCAACCCTGGCGCCCGTTCGCCTCATCACCAAAGGCGGCTTCGGCTTTCCTGGCTGGCGACTTTTAGAGCGGACCCCCAAACTATCCCATGGCATCTTCGCTCTAACGCTACTCGCCGTTGGTAGTTTTGATGGTCTAAACGAAACCTTTTGGTGGCTTGCCAACATCGGGATTAATCCATTGGCGTTCCCGGGACGCTCCGCCGTGGTCTGGTCTACACTTCTTGGACTCTTCGGCGCGATCATCCTGCTCATTGCCCTCTTTGTGGGAACCACCTGGCTTGGCATGATTCTCGCCAAAGGCGATATGACCTTCATCGAAACCTTTTCGAGGCTGGCGCTCAGCCTTCTACCCATCGCCCTCGCCTATCACATCGCTCACTATCTGACCGCCTTTCTGGTGAACAGCCAATACGCACTCGCAGCGGTGAGTGATCCGCTCGCCTCGGGTGCTGATCTTCTAGGCATCCAGCCGTTCTACGTGACCACTGGCTTTTTCAATCATATTGACAGCGTAAGGATCATATGGCTGACGCAGGCTGGTACTGTTGTTATCGGCCATGTCTGGTCTGTCATGCTCGCGCATCGAATGGTGCTCGATATCCACTCCAATACTAAACGCGCGGCGCTAGCAACGTTGCCGCTCTCCCTCTTCATGATTGGCTATACGCTGCTCGGTCTATGGCTCTTGGCGACCCCGAGAGGCGCATGAAACCCGTCGTCCCGAACCAAAGGCGGGAATTGACAAATCAGTCTCGGCAATTCTCCCCTATACAAAATGGACCTGGCAGGAAAAGATGATGACCATGTCCAAGCTTGGCGTCTTGCAACGGGAGAACAAAGACGATGGTAAAATCAACACCCCGCCGCACCTTGCTCAAAGGCGCTGCGGCAGCCGGCCTGGTGACGACGCTTCCTCTGACAACACGCTTTGCGCAAGCGCAATCTTCCTCTCCGATCAAAATCGGCTTCCAACAGCATTCGACAGGTATCGGTGCTGCGTATGGACGCTGGTATGGCCGTACTACAGCTGCAGCTGCCAAAGCCATTAACGATGCCGGTGGCATCAACGGACGGCCCGTTGAGATCATTGCAGAGGATGACGGTACCGATCCCAAGCGAGGGGCCGAGGTTGTCGAAAAATTCGCCAATCAACATGGCTGCGACATCGCTTTTGGAACCTTGTTCAGCCATGTCGTCATTGGCTCAGCACCGGCCGCAGGCGAGCTCAAGATTCCCTACTTTGTTGTCTCCGAGGGTCATCACGTCGCTTCCGGAGCACTTAACCGCTATACATTGCAGCCTGGCATCACGGATGTAAAAAGCCAGGTGCAGGCGATGGCACCTTTCGTCAGTGAGAATCTCGGCAAAAAGGTCACGATGATCTTTCCTGATTTTGCCTTCGGCCATGATCATCGCGACTACTTCACTGCCGCGATTGAGGCTCAGGGTGGTGAAGTCTTAGAGCATATAGCGATTCCGCCGACAGAGACGTCATTCACCAAGTACTTTCCAAAGATTCCGCGCGAGACGGAGGTGGTCTACCACGTGATGGTCGGCCCTGCAGTCCTTACATTTGTGAAGGAGATGGGCGAGTTTTTTGGCCCATCACGTCCAGAAATATTCGGCTTCATCGACAGCCTCGAAGCAGTCGATATGTCCTCGCCAGGTCTGGAATTCCTCGAAGGCACCTACTTCTGGGAGGGCAACCCTCGGTATGCCCAAGCAGACCAAACTGACTTTGACAAAGCCTATCGTCTTGCTGTTGGTGTCGACACGAATGGGGCGTCAGTATCTGATCCTAAAGATGTGTCAACCTACGCCCACATGTTCGGTTGTTGGGAAACTTTGCACATCATCAAGTCTGGCATGGAAGCGGCAGACTATGGGGGACCGGCCGATCGTCAAAAGCTAATCGAAGCAATCGAAGCCATGACCGACATGCCCGAGAGTGCAGCCCATCCTCAAGGACCGAAATTGTTTAATGGCAAAACCCATCAGGTCTTTGGTCTACAATACATCTCGCGCGTCCAGGATGGACGTTTGGAACGCGTGCACACGGCTTCGATCGAGGACACGCTCTATCCTGACGAAGTCGACTACACTTCCATGTCATTCTAATCGATCTGTTGCAGCGCTGAGGCATTTGCCTCAGCGTTTGATTTGATTACCCATGGAATTTGGCCCCCATCTGCTTCTCGCATCTCTTGAAGGAGCCGTCGGTGCATCTGTGCTGGCGCTCACCGCACTTGGCTTGTCCCTTGTCTTTGGGGTCATGCGCATCGTTAATGTCGCCCATGGCGAATTCTTTATGCTAGGCGCTGTCATCGCCTGGTTCGTGGCGTTGCATGTCGGAGACCAATCCGCCCTAGGGTTTCTTTTGGCCATCATTCTCGCCCCTGTGATTGTCGGAAGCATTGCTATTGTTGCGGATCGATTCGTCCTCAAACGCATCGGCTACGATGCTGAGGCGACCATCGTCGCTACCATTGGATTTCTCTATATCATCCAACAAGCAGTCCTTATGTCCTACGGCCCTGAAGCGCGGCCTGTCGAACCGCCGTTCAACAGCCGTATTGCGCTTCCTTGGTTTGCTTTCGGTGAGAATGGACTCGACATCTATTACCCCTGGGGCCTGAGCACGACCAGCTATAAGCTGTTCGTCATCGTAGCCACCTTGGTGATCTTGCTGAGTATTTGGGCTTTGCTATCGCGCACCAAGCTAGGGCTCCTAATGCGTGCCACTCAGCTGGACCGCGAGACGGCACGTGCCTTCGCCATTCCGGTCGACCGGGTTTACAGCCTCGTCTTCGCCTTCGGTGCTGGACTTGCAGCGCTCGCCGCCGTGTTGATCGTACCGATTCAGCAGGCACATTATTTGATGGGTGGCGATCCGCTACTGCTCAGCTTCATCGTCGTTATCCTGGGTGGTCTAGGATCGCTTCGCGGCACACTGGTAGCCGCCCTCCTGATCGGGATGTCCGACGGAATCATCTCGGTATTCTTCAGTCCAACACTTGCCAAGATCTTGGCAACCTTGTTGGTGGCTCTCGTCCTTGTATTCAGACCACAAGGCCTCTACGGGAAGAGTGCGCCATGAACAGCACGGCGCGATCCCTTGCTCTTCATCTCGGGCTGATTGTCATCCTATTTTGCCTAGGCTTTCTTTTGCCCGCCTATCATCAAGGTAACCTAGCCCGTATCTTGGTCCTGGCGACGTACGCCATTGGGTATAATGTCTTGTTCGGCTATACTGGATTGCTCAGTCTCGGGCATGCCATGTTCTTTGCTGCCGGAATGTATGGCCTCGGTCTTGCTATGCATCATGGTGGCATCTCAGCCGTTCCGGCTTTCGGTGTCGGTCTTCTCTCAGCTCTGACCTTATCTGCAGTGGTCGCCGTGTTAGCCCTCCGCACGTTGGGCGTCGCATTCATGATCGTCACTCTCATGTTCGCTCAAGCATGTTTTCTGACCATCCTCTATTTTGGTACATGGACACGAGGTGATGAGGGTTTCGTAATCCCGCAGGCGGCGCGGACGATCGCCGCCCTTGATCTTACTGACCCGACGATACGCTATCTTGCTGCTCTCTTGCTCTTCTCCACTGCCTTGCTTGCAACCGCCCGCATGATGCATGTGCGATTTGGTAGCGTTCTCATTGCAATCCGTGAAAACGAAGAGCGCACGACCATGTTAGGCTATGACGTTTTCCAGCATAAGTTCGCCGCCGTGGTGATTTCCGGCACAATCTCTGGCGCCGCTGGCGCAGCCTATGGGCTCCTTTTTGGCTATGTCGGGGCAACCTTCGCCTCAGTGCAATATTCAATTCTGCCGCTCCTTTGGGTACTTCTTGGTGGTGCAGGCACCACGGTTGGACCTTTCGTCGGTGCCTTCTTCACGTTCTATTTGGTTGACTATGCTAGCGGGTTGACCAACGCATACCTCATGGTCGTTGGTCTCGTACTTGTTCTTCTGGTCTTGTTTGCACGCGCTGGAATCATGGGTGAGGTCAGGAGGCGCTGGGCTAAATGGCTGCCATGAGGCTGCTCGAGACAACGGCGCTCACGCGCCATTTTGGTGGTCTCACGGCCGTCGATAGGGTCGACTTCTCCTTACCTGAAGGGCAAGTCCATGCTCTGATCGGGCCCAATGGTGCCGGCAAGAGTACCTTCGTCGGTATGGTTGCGGGTCGAATCTCACCAAGTGCTGGCGAGATCCGATTCGACGGCACCAACGTCACAGCCTTAGCCGCCGACGCCCGTATTCGCCTCGGCATGGCATACACCTTTCAGATTACGGCGGTCTACGCTCGTCTTAGTCTATTCGACAATATCGCTCTTGCCCTTCGGCACCGCTCAGAGCCTGATGTGCTCGCTATCCTCGATCGGGTTGGTCTCGCCAACCGGGCAAGTCAGCTCGCTGGCGATCTTGCCTATGGCCATCAAAGGCTGTTGGAAATCGCCATGGGTATTGCTCAACAACCCCGTCTCCTCATCCTAGATGAACCCACTCAGGGCTTGGCCGAGAGCGAGATCGACGGATTCAATGCTCTGATTGGCCAACTCAGAAACGAAACGACGATCCTTCTTATCGAGCACAACATGGATGTGGTCATGGCGTTGGCCGATGCCATTACCGTCCTCGACAGCGGTCGCGTCCTGGCTACCGGAACACCCCAAGCGATCCGTGCTGACAAGACTGTCCAAGACGTTTATCTCGGGACTGCTCATGCTCCAGCTTGACGGCATTTCTGCTGGCTATGGCTCAGTCAAAGTGCTCCATGAGGTCTCCCTCGAAGTGTTTCCGGGTGAAGTTCTATGCTTGCTCGGTCGGAACGGTGCTGGCAAGACGACAACGCTCAAAGCAATCATGGGCCTAGTCTCTGTTCAGGCTGGCACCATCCTATTGGGTGCCGACGACATCTGCACATTGCCACCGGAAGAGAGACCAAAACGCGGCATCGGCTATATTCCACAAGGAAGACGGCTCTTTGCTGAGCTTACCGTCGCCGAGAACATCGACATTGGCCTAATGGCTCGCCGCAAAGGCCGGGAGACAAGGGACAAAATCCTCCGTCTTTTCCCTCGTCTCCTTGAACGCCTTGAACAACGCGCTGATACCCTCTCAGGGGGTGAGCAACAAATGTTGGCAACAGCGCGAGCGCTTGCCCTCGAACCTTCAGTTCTACTCCTTGATGAACCTACTGAGGGCTTACAGCCCTCGATGACAAAGTTGATCCAAGACTCTGTCATAACCATGCGCGAGCAAGGCGTTGCGATCGTCTTAGTTGAGCAACGAATTGACACAGTGATGGCGATTGCCGACCGCGTGGTCTTCTTAGAGAACGGCTATAGCCGCGACGTCGTCAATGCTGAAACATTGAGAGACGATCCAAGCCTTTTGAAAAAGTACTTAGGTGTTTAGGAAAATCCAGCGACCTCAGTGCATTGTCGCTTGTAGAAATTCAATGGGAAAGAGTCGACTAAGAACACCTTATTGACGACTTCGACCGTGACTATATCAACCACCCCGCCCTTCTTTTTGGCCTCACGAATATGCGAGTCTCCAAAAGAGATGACCCAAAAGATCTTGTGAGCGCAAGCAACACCTATCTGTGTCGGTTCCTTGCCCTCATGCTCCGGCTTTGGCGCTAACACAGCAACCGGCGTCGCAAAGTCAGCGCAGCCGCTGATGAAGCTAGTAACAATTACAAGACAGGCGACTCTAAAGCATCCAGGCATCGATCCTCCAATTCAAAGTGACGGGTCCGCACTTTGGCGGCTTTCAGGATTTATGCCCCCTTTACCCGACAGTGCAATGGATTGGGAACTTGTTCACGCCTCGTTCAGGCATTGTTGTCCTTACTGGACACGTCCTTTCAAGTTGGACGAAACAAGCACTTACGGGGAGCACGTAATGATCGGAACCAGAATTCTAGCCGTTACACTCACGACAACTTTGCTCGCTGGGTGTTCCGTTGGAATGGCCCTATCGGGTAACGAAACGCCTGATCTCAGCGTCGTCAAAATCGGCGCGATAAGGGACGATGTCGAGGTTCAGTTGGGCCACCCCTACAAAGTCAGCGACCTTCCGGACGGAGTCCAAGAAGCCGCCTACAAGTTTGACGTGGGCAATGATCCAGATGGTTTGAGAGCAATCGGTCACGGTGCCCTTGACGTCGCGAGCCTCGGACTTTGGGAAATCATTGGTACGCCAATTGAAGCATCAATCGGAACTGAACGCGAAGTGACTGTCACCTACGATGAGTATCGGATGGTGACCAAAATTGAACAAACCAAATAAGGACGTTCCGCAAGTCAGTCGTACCGTCGCTCGGTTCTAAGCATTCTCTTTGCGATCACTCCCGTCGGATGTTCCGACAGAGCGCGGTCGGCTGAACAAGCTCCGTTAAGATGAAGTCCTGCCATGTCAACGGCAACATGACATCTGCGCCATCTCTTTAGCCATGGGTGATAACACCAGGACAACATCAACGTCCAGCATTGGTTATCGGGTACCAGGATCGAAAGCATCACAAGAAGACCCGCTTTCGAACTAGATTGGTTTGCACCCTGCTACTCAGGCGAGCCGGGCCCGTTCACAACCTGACCTGCGGGGCCAGCCCAATGCCGGCATATGTCCTATGCCATGAAGAGCCCAGCGTCGTCTGACGACATGATCCCCCCGGTCTTTCCTCGAGCTTAACCCACCAAGCCAGTATCAACTCACAACAACGTTATTTGACATGTGGTCGGTCGCGCATGGCCGGCCTCTCATATAGCAGTGTTTCGAGAGGCCGGAGCAACATGCTATGCTGTTCAAAATTCATCCCAGCCATCGTTTTTGGCAGCGGCCATGGCGGGAGAAGGCGCGTTAATCTGTCTTGATGGAGCCACGGGACGAGCCTGGTGTTTCGCTCGATGCGCTGGCTTTGTTCCCTGGCCGGCACCGTCGACCTTAAAGTACGCCATAAGCTCGGTGAGCTTCGTTGACTGATCGCCAAGAGCACGCGCCGACGCAGCACTTTGTTCCACCAATGCCGAATTCTGCTGTGTCATCTCATCCATATTAGCGACCGAGCTATTGATCTCCTGCACGCCCGCAGCCTGCTGTTGCGACGCACTTGAGATTCCTTGAATGATCTCGGCGACCTTGCCAATTGAACCAACAATCTCTGCAAGTGACTGCCCGGCTTGATTGACTAGTTCGACACCATTTTTCACCTGACCATTACTGTCATGGATCAGAACCTTGATATCTGAAGAAGCCTGTGCGGAACGCTGGGCTAGCTGACGAACCTCCTGGGCAACAACGGCAAACCCTTTGCCGGCTTCACCAGCTCTCGCGGCTTCCACACTAGCGTTCAGCGCGAGAAGATTGGTCTGGAAGGCAATCTCATCAATGACGCTAATGATGTCGGTAATCTTTCGAGCTGAGCTCTCAATACCATCCATAGCCTTGACGGCGTCCTCAACCACCGAACCGCCCTTACCTGCCGCTTGATTGGCAGACGCAGCGAGTTGATTAGCCTCGGTCGAGTTTTGCGCGGTTTGCTTGACTGTCGCCGACATCTCCTCCATCGACGCAGCGGTCTCTTCCAAGTTTGAAGCGGCCTTTTCTGTGCGGTTTGACAGATCCTCGGTACCGCTACTGATCTCCGCTGAAGCGCTCCTGATTTGTCCGGCAGCCGATTGGATCTCGATCACAATCCCGGCGAGTTGCTCGGCGGTTCGATTGACACTTGTCTTGAGTTCCCCAAAAGCACCTTGATAGTTGGCGGTGATACGCTGCCCCAAATCTCCTTCAGCCAACGCTTCCATCTTGTTGCTAACGTCTTTCAGCACAAGTTCCAAACCATCCACCAGACGGTTAATCTGGCTGCAGACCTCGGCAAGAATACCGTCGCGTCCTTGGGTGTTGAGGCGATTGGTCAGGTCGCCACTCGTCACCCTCTCAACCAGATCAACGATCTCTCTACCCAAGACCTCGTCGCGTCGACGCTGCTCGGCATTGGCTTGGGCTTCTGCTTTGGAGCTTGCCTCTTTTTCCTCTTGCAACCTTCTGGTGGTCTGGGCGTTGTCTCTGAAGATCTTCAAGGCTTTGGCCATCGATCCCAATTCATGGCTTTGCTCAGCTCCTTCAATGGCAACGTTCAGGTTGCCATTGGCGAGCTCGGTCATAGCGTCAGCCGTCGATCGCACACTTCTCGACGTCCAGCGCGCTATTGAGCCTGCAACAACGATACCGACAAGAAAACTGAAGACCGAGAGAAAACCAATTTCCACGAGGATCCGTTCAGCTGTCTCTGATCCCCTTGGTCCCAGGGTGTTTTGCCGGTCGACAACCTCATCCAGAATTTGCTCATATGTCGCTTGCATGTTCGGACCAATCACATCGAGCTGGCTCGTGCGGATAGCGTTGCGTTCCTGGATAACCGACCTTACTTTGTCGGCATTGACCAAGTACTCCTCGATGTCGGTAACCGACGCCATTGCGTTGTTGCGCCGTTCTGGGTTTTCCAAAGCCCCGAGCAAGGTGTCGAGATGCTCTCTAGCTGCGGTCAGATGACCATTAGAGCTCTCATAGGCCTCGTCTTCGTTGCTCAGTAGAAATCGCTCTTGGTAAAATCGACCGAGCATCAATTCCTGCTGCGCAAGACCAGCGTAGTAGGCTGCCTCAGGATCGCCATCTCTGTAGGCCGAGACCATAATTGCAGTCAGTTGCTTGCGCGCTTTCGGTCCAAGACGCGCAATCTCCGCAACGATCCCATTTCGCTGCTCTTGCAGCTGCGTCATCCGATCGAATGCTGCCTTATACTTGGCTGCCGACTCTTCGATGTTTCGCAGCGCACTCTGCTTACGTGGATCGTCGGCAAAAAGGTCCCTAACCACACTGCCGTTCGTAAGAATTTCGTCGATGTTTTGCTCAACCGATGCAGCACGCTCGTCAGACGGGTTGATCCGGTAGCCAAAGGCAGCCAGACGCGCCTCGAACAAGTCTTCGACCTGTTCATTCGCTGAGAGCGTTTGCCGTGCCGTCGAACGATAATCTGTAAAGACACCAGCAAGAGTCGACGTCTCGACGTAGCTTATTGCTGAGATTGCAACCATTAGCGTCACCACCACGCCAACAGCCAAGTAAATCCGTCCGCCGATGCTAAGCCGGTTCATACCTTCACCCACCGTTTGAACAAACACAATGGATTGGCTAGCAGACAAAACTTGTGATTGGGTTAATGGAATGAACCTCTCGTAGCCTTCGATCTCTCCCCTAGCTCTACAATAAGGGAGTCTTCATTCCTGATCTGAGTGTACTCGAGACCAAGTCCGACCTAGCAAAGGCTGATGTTCGGCAACGTTTTTGGCATGGCGGCAGCATTACCGGACTTGGTAGGTCGCTATTAGCACCGATGGGTGAACTCTAATTCTAAGTTAAGGCACCCATGGTTCGCAGAGTTGATGCTCTGTCAGCTCGCATCGCCTGAACCCGATTGCTCTATCTACCGGCATGTATTGCCATCTCTTTTGCCGCCGGTTGGCATAACGCTAGATCTGCGCTGCCACACGTGGAAATGGTGCTCCCGAACACTGACTTCAAACCCTAGACGAGCGAAGCGGCCATCGAGCAACTTGGTTTGATGCTATCTTGTGTCAGCATTAGGAGAATTGTGCAAAGACACGACCTCGCATATGCCTGTATGGCATGTCGAGGTCGTGCCCTAAAGGGTTCCTCATTTAGATCATCGCCCGGTCTTCTATCTCCTTAGTTTGCCGTCGCCAAAATGTAAGGCTGCCGCTCAACCACGAAACAATCGACATTTCTTACAGCAAGCTGCCGGCAAAGAGTGTCTGCACCTCGACGCTCAGAAAATTGACCGACTTGGAGCTTGTAGAGGGGTTCGCTCCGGCCAACCTCCTCAATGGTAGCTTCAAGATTCGCCAATTGAGTTTCATGGCTGCGCCGAAGGCGATCCCAGCCTAAGACCGCATTTTGCTTATCAACAACGGCCATCAACTGAACACTGTAGTGGGGGCGGTGAACGATATTCGGCGTCGTTTCTACTGTCCGGATTTCGGCGTCAGTCATCTCCTCAGATACGGAATTGCCGAAGGGTTCTGAGGGTGCTTGCGTTTCCAGATCATAGGCGATCGACATGATACGACCACCATCATTCTCACCGACCGCAGGAACGATTGGCAACCTGGCTTCGAGTACTTCCTCAAATTCACAGCCACCTCTGGCAGCCAGATGATCTGGCCAGGGGATCCAATCGAAGCTGCCGAGATCATCTTGACTTCGATTGTCGGACGTCGTGAAGACACTTCGATGCGTATGCTGCGCAATGCCTTGTCCGAGCAATTCGCCGCCCCAACCATCGAGTTCATAGTGGATCCCAAGCCGCGAAAGCGAGGCGTCTCGAGCAAGCTTGTCCCAAGCACTCTCTGCATGATCTGACTGCCAACGCCGTTCCAAGCCAGGGAGAGCATTGGGAAAGTGCATCGGATCGGGATGACGGCCAACAATGGTGAGATCTGCGTCTTCTGACAACAGCTCCATCATGGCCATACCAGCTGCGCTAAAGCCTGAATGTCCCGAAGGGTAAGCAGGGAATGTGGGCGAGCCAACCCGTGTTTCCCAAGTCCCATCAATCCATCGGTTGATTGCGCTTACAGGTCGCTCAACATCATGAACGAACTTGTTCCACCAAACCATGGTGCCTGTATCAGCGAGGGCCAAATACACCATAGCCATCCAGCGCGCATCCCGAAGCGTATCGCTCTGCAAATGCTGAAGATAGTTCGGCGCCATGATCGCGACATGGCTGGGTGGCCCTTGGCGTGAATCCTCGAAGTACAGCAAATTCGTCTCGAGGTCGTCGGTACGGCACCCATCTGGATTGTCGTTACCACCATAGGCCCAGACATTGGCAACCTGCTGCCACCAGGCGGCACTTCCCTCCTTCGGGAACTCTGGCAATAGATAGTCTTGTCGTTCGTCGATCACAAATAGACTTGACTGGGCCGCGCCGGGAACGATGGGAGACAGTTCGTAGACGAAATGGCTTGCTGGAAGCTCGAAACCGTTTCGGTGAGGTGGCCGCGTTCTTGTTTCTGACCAACGATGCCGCTCAGACTTATCAAAGAGATCGATCGATGTTCTGCCGGCAGGCCGTTCACCATCCGACGTTCGAAGCTTAGCAAGCTGATACTTCTTCCATGGGGATTCCTTAAAGGCGTCAATGGTCGCTTCCGCACATGCTTTTCCACGTGCTACAGCGTTCTCCTTGGCTGGACCATCAGGAATCCGTCCCAACTCACCCACGGCCCAAAGTTGGACATCGGCGGCATAGCTGTCAGTCCACTCGAGAAAATGGCCGGCGGTCATGCGAACAGCCTCAACGTAGCCGGCTGCTTGATCGCCATTCTCAGCAGGCACTATTCCCCTCAGCCATGCTGGATAGTCGCCAAGGGTCTGATTGACGTCGGCACCGCATAAGCCTGCTGATGCAATCACCGCACCCTTCCAGGCCTGAACAGGCGGTGGCACCCTTTGCATGCGATTAAAGCGAAATACGACGGGTTGAAAGCGGAGAACTGGCCCAAGCTCATCGGGTGTCGTCCGTGCGACCTCACCCACTGAGGGAAATTCATAGCGGGGCGGTATCAAGTCCTGATAAAAGATCGGGCCCGAGCAGCCCGTTAGAATACCTAAACTCAAAACTAAACAAGAGATGCGACAAGTCGCAGTATTCATAGTTTCGCTCCAGGTTGAGTTAAACAAGCTTAGCCTTCTGATTGACTGGATTGGCTATTCCCAGTGAATGAAATTTCTCCTCCACTCTGTAATTGGCCGACGACGATCAGCACCACGAACGTCCAAAATGGGTCCGAATGCCCTGGATTTTCCAAATGTGTGATGTCGACCTGCTTCGCATAGGGCGACCAATAAATCCGACGATTTGATTCGATTTTTTGATGCTAAATCACGAGCGATCAGCCCACTCCTTTGTACAAACCATGGCACAAGGTTATGGCAACATCTCTCTCTTGCCTGTGGTATATCTCACACAACATTCGCTTTTATGGCGAATTTTGTTAGTCCGGTTTTTCTGGCCTTGTTGCCCGTGAGAGCCGTCATTCGGCTGCCGCACCATTGTCCTAGAACGTATAGCGCAAATCGTTGCTACGTCCTGTCTGCTGGCCAAAAGTAGGAAAAAGGTTGACGCCAGTACTCGGGCTGGCCGTGGTTCATCTTGCAGATGATATCCAGCTTTGGATCGGTTGATATCCAGTCATCTTCGCAATGTCCGCGACTAGTATTAGCTGCCACTTAGTAACGTGCTCTCGTCCCTACTCGACAAGCTTGAGGGCGCCTTGGACATTCTCTTCTTCCGTCACTTCATGGCCAAAATGGGCGACATGCCGATCATTCAGCCCCATGAGATAGTGGAAAGATAAGAGATTGACGAATTAGTCCTCAACGCCCCCATCCACACCATTCCTCGTATGGTAGCCGCGATGGACGTCAGCGATGGAAGTGATCTCCTCAGGACGACCCGTCAAACCTATGATGGCAGTGCGGAAGTGATGTTACCGTCTATGATATGATTGGGGATTTGAGCGGACTCAGCGGCGGTTCATTGGACGTCAACAAGGTTATCAATGACGTCGCCATGACACAGGAGAGTCCTAGAGGCAGCGCTGTTCTGAGCGCTCCCGATAGAACCACCCGTCTAGCCATCATAGACGTGAGGTCGCTAAGCGTAGCCAGACCAGCGTCGCCCGCCAAAACGTGTATCGACACGAACTGATTACGGCAGGCGGCGAGCCTCACCCATCAGATTGACTGTCAGTCCCCCTTGAAGGAAATCAACGATGGGGGATAATGAGTTTTCAACCACCAATGCTTGGCCCTATGAGACGATCGCCTTCACAGGATGGGATTACAACGCTTTCCATCGCGATTGCCCTGATGATCGGGACAGTTTCGCTCGCCCTGTTCGCGTCATCGGAAAACTTCATTGCGGCGCAGAAAGCCATGTTTGAAGCG
Source organism: Geminicoccaceae bacterium (assembly GCA_028285265.1). Classification (GTDB taxonomy): domain Bacteria; phylum Pseudomonadota; class Alphaproteobacteria; order Geminicoccales; family Geminicoccaceae; genus JANQPX01. The sequence goes on along the minus strand of JANQPX010000069.1, from coordinate 125,006 downwards.
ATGGCAGTCATGGCTGAGGTTTGTCGCTTTTAAGAGCCTTGAGAACATCCTTCATTTCGTCAACGGTGACATCATGCCGGAAGACGGCCGCTAGCCGCCAGTTTTCATCCATGAGATAGATGTAGGATGAGTGGTCAACTGGGTAGGCTTCCGGGTCGATGTCCTTGCGGTGCCGATAATAGACACCGAACGTTCCAGCAATGGGCTGGATCTCTAGGACCGACCCCGTTAGGCCCACGATTTCCTCATGGAATAGCGGCATGTAGTCGGCAAGATGAGCGACCGTATCACGCTCGGGATCGACGGTCACGAACACCGCATTGACGTTGACGGCCGGGTCTTCAAGGGTTGCTGCGATAGTCTGCAAGGACATAGGGCAGATGTCAGGACAATACGTGTAGCCGAAATAGATCAGTGTTGGTCGACCAGTGAACACCTGATCGCTGACCCGTCGCCCTCTGTGATCGGTCAATTCAAAGGCACCACCTAGACTACTCGGCATCACGATTAAACCCGGTCCACCGACGGTCTCCGCCTGCATGAGCTTAACGGCCAAGATCCACCCAGTCGCTATCAGCGCCAAAGCAGCGAGCACGGCACCTGCTACGATAACGAGTCGATCGGCAATCATGTTAAGATCCGCTTTCGGCAGGAACCGCCAAGTCTTGATCTAGTGGCAATAGCCTAGACCACCAGCCGCCGTAATCGCCCATGGTTCATCACCGACATCGTCAATGACACCGGCTATGTTCTTGCTAATGGCATCGATAATGGCAACTTGGTTGGTATTACTCAGGGCAACATAGACTTTAGTTCCCAGTTCAACAGTCAAACCAGTCTCTGGATGTCCCGGAAGTGTGATCAACGTCGATCTCTGGTTTCCAAGGAGACTGATGACATTGGCAGCGCTCTCTTCCCCTCCGAAAGCAAAGGCAACGCTGTCAAACATCGCAAAATTCATGCCGACAATATTTTCGATTCCTGGTAGACGCTCCGATTCACGATGGGTCCAAGACGATACCATCGACACTGTCTCGCCTGTGCCGATCGGGAGGAGGAAGTACTGACTGTTGGCCGTCGGAAAACCGCGATAAACAGGACCAGACAGCCGCGTTGATCGGATCTGAACCTTTTCAACTAAATCGAGCGCACTCACCAAGCCGCTTTCGCCGTGCAACGCCAATCCGGTCTTCCCACCGGGCGTCCTTACCAATTCGACGATACCTTCGCTGGTCGATAAGGTGATTGGTCTACGCAACTCACCGCTCTTGGTATCAACCACGCTGATCTTGCCGCGATGGCCGTGCGACACCAAAAGATGCTCACCATCACGATCGAACATCAGATCAGTCAGATCGTCGAGCTTGTCGATCGAGAAGAGCTGTTTCTCAGTCTCGAGGGATATCATCGCCAGCGCGCCCGAGGATGGATCCGCGACGGCGACGACACCTGCTCTATCATCGATCTGGAGTGCTGCTGGACGAAATCCAAGATCGATGACCACTGTCACAATGCCTTTCTCAAGATCAATAATGCTCAGTTGTTCTTCCATCTTATGCGTGGCTGCTAACTTTCGTTGGTTCTTTGAAATGACGAGTTGACTTGGGATGTGTTCCAAATCGAGCGAACCAATGAGTAGATCATCTGATGTGGAAATGACGGCAATCTCACTAGTGTTCCTACTCGCAACAAACGCATAATCATCAAGATCTTCAAGATCTAAGCCCATGCCGGCAGCCAACGCCTCAGCCCCAAAGAACGCAGGAAATGTCAAGAGAAGGACGCCTAATCTTCGAGTTATCGACTGCATCGGTGCCCACCTTGAGAATCGACTTAAGGCCGTTCGTATCGTGACGGATGGAACCTCGAAATTAGTGCACGAAATCAAGCGATGAGCAACGTACGATTTGAACGACAACGATCGAAAAGCCGCTACTGAGCCATCGAACCCATATGTCCAGCCTGACATGGGTGCATCGCAGAACTGCCTTCGAGTCTGAGACGACCTGATGCCGACCCAAGTTGGCTCAAAGATCCAAATTCACCATGGTCCAATCTGCGTCCTGAAGCCTGCAGTGACCAGGTTGGTTCGCCGCCAATCCCTAAAGAAGCCCCTCGACGATAAGAACCTCCGATAGGGCAGAGGCCTACCTTGATTTCGCAGCCTCATGGCAAACCTCTAATGATAACAAGCAAGGGCACGCTCAAAACGCCCGAGTTCGATCACGAAATGACGAGTTCGGGCTAGCCCTACGACAGCTTCATAGCATCAGCCACGAACCAAGGACTGTGCATGAAACTTCTCAACGGCCTTGGCATCGGCGGCAGGGACCGGGCCCCTTTTGCCATCGTGATGACTCATTACCATGCCATCAGCAAAGCGTACCATCTCCCGCGACCGGCCAAACTCCCGCTGCCATGTGCTGCTATTGGCCCGTTTCAATCAGATGGGAAGGGACCGGCAATCAAACGAGCGGGACTGACCTCTAGCTCTTTGCACCCAAGTTCCTCAGCCGACCGAGATGCTCGTCCCAGCCCGCATCCAATGCCAAAAGCAAGCCGAGCGCTGCATCCTCAGCAGCGGCAAGACCCTCGTGATTCAGTGTCAGTCTTGTCCCGCCATGGGCCTCATCAAGTGTCCATGTGACTCGTGTCATAATTCCATTTAAGGGTTTTACGGTAAAACTGTAGATAAGCTTCGATGGCGGCTCCCAATGCTCGACTGTGCCCCAACACTGCTTCACAAGACCGCCATCAGGCGTATGACCAAGCAGCGCATAGTCTTCGCCGTCAGCCAGGTCTGCCTCAGCCGGATGGAACCATTCCGCGAGTTTGTCCTTTTCGGTGAGGAAGGCCCAGACAGTCCTGCGGGAGGCTCTAAAGAAAACGGTCTTGGTAATTGTGTCATTCATCGGCTTGTCTCTCGCTTTTCGCAATCGCACCCTGTAAACGGCCTAACCGGTCATCCCAGAACTGGCTGAAGTAATTGAGCCAATCTGAAACCGGTTTGAGGCCCGCTGGGTGAAGGCGGTTGATCCTTTTGCGTCCGAGAGCGTGAACTGAGATGAGATTGCCCTCTTCGAGAATCGTCAGGTGCTTCTTGACAGCAGCTCTGGTCATATCGAACTGGCCAGCCACCTCACCGATCGTCATCTCCCGGTCTGAGAGATGCATCAAAATCATACGCCGGCTCGGATCGGCCAGTGCACGAAAGGCGGCCTGTTGATCGACAGTCACTGTGCCGCTGGCAAGAAGTCGAACTTGCCATCCTGATACAAAAACGTGATGCAGTCCGCCTCCGAGACGCACTTGCTGACATGCGCCAAGCCGGCCGGGATTTTATAAAATGACCCTTCGGGCAGAAGAACCTCATCCGATGGGCTGGCTTTGATCGCGATATGGCTGATCGTGCCGGAAACCACCACACCGAACATATTAGCGGATTTAACATGCGGCGGACTAACCAACCCAGCAGGAAGCCTGACCATCGCCATATAAGGTTCGACAAATCGATCCCCGACCAAGGGAGCAAATGCGACACCTTCGTCTGTCTGATCCCAGGCAAAATCGGCAGCAGGAAGATTGGTGATCGTCTGTTGCTCAGCGATGGAAGCCTGAGCACCGAGCACGGATAACAGAAGAGCCCAGACGAAAGGTCTGCTGCTTTGCTTTGACATGTTGCACCTCGATATAAAACCAAATGGTATTACTATTTATAATACCAAACGGTATCATGTCAATGATGCAATACATCGACCCGTGATCTTTTCGTTGGCCCTCGGGCCTATGTCCGAAGATACCGCGTTGGATCACCGCAGGGCTCAGGGGATCCATTATTCTCGCATTAAGCGGGCCCGCCTTAGATTGATCTTAGCAAGGTAACGCGCTCAACGTTGACGGCCTCAACGGTCGCTGCGGTCCGGTTCAGCCACGCTTCAGCTTCGGCGGCTGCAAGAGGTCTGGAAAAGAGAAATCCCTGGAATTCCGTACACCCCAGTTTGCTGAGAATCGAAACTTGCTCCAAGGCCTCTATCCCCTCGCTGACCGTGGTGCAATTCAATCCTTCTGCCATCGTAATCAATGACTTTACGATCGTGGGCACCCTGGGATCTTCGGTAAGTTTGCAGGTGAGGGAACGATCAATCTTGATAACGTCGACAGGGAGTTCCGCGAATCGAGCAAAATTGGAATAGCCTTGTCCAAAATCGTCGATCGCAATCTTGAGGCCAAAGTCATGAAGGCGTTGAATGACATGTCTTGCGGTCCTCTCATTGTTGAGGACGGCATGTTCTGTAACCTCCAGCTCGATCCTCGCTGGATCAATGCCGGCTTGCTGGACAAGCTCAATGACATGATTCGCCATATTAGGGTCAGTTAACTGACGAGTAGACATGTTGATCGATAACGAGAGTTTAGGAAAGGATTGAGACCACTCGCCAAGTTGCTGTAGCGCTCTACGTAGGACCCAGTGATCAATCTCAACAATCATATCCGTCGATTCGACAGCTGTCAGGAATTCACCCGGCTGCCGCAGACCATCATGGGGATGGTTCCATCGAATGAGAGCCTCCATGCATCGCACCTCACGTGACTCCGCATGGAAGCGTGGCTGATAGTGCAGTTCGAATTGATCGAGTTGGAGAGCTCGAGGAATCTGCCGACGGACTTCATCGGCTTGATTGAGGGCCGCCTCGATCTTCCGATCGAAGAATCGATAAGTATTCTTGCCGGCACGTTTGGCTTCATACATCGCCATATCGGCATGCCGAATGAGCGGCTCAAAGCTGTCACCGTCGTCGGGAAATCTTGCTAAACCGATCGAGGCCCCGATCGTTGCCTCACGGCTTCCCAGCATGAAGGGATCCCGAACTGAACGCAGGATTGCCTTCGCAATGACATCGCCGTCTCCAGCGCGCTCAGCTCCGGCTAGAAAAATCGCGAATTCATCGCCGCCTAATCGTGCGAGAAGATAGCTCTTCGCCAACTGTGCCCGCAGTGAGATCGCGTGATCATCATCGTCTGCAGTGGCAGCAATCTGGTCGAATAGCGCTCTCAATCGGACGGAAAAGCGACGCAGCAACTCATCGCCGAGATCATGGCCATGATTGTCATTGACGGCCTTAAAGCCGTCGAGATCAATAAAAATGATCAGACCGCGGCGACCCGAAGCTTGCAACGCCGCAATCTTCTCCGTCACGTAGTTTCGAAACATCGCGCGGTTTGCCAATCCGCTGATCTTGTCCTCATAGGCCAGCTTGTTGATGCTGATCATGTTGTCGCGTAGTCGGCGAACCATCGCATTGAAGCTTGATTGCACCCCGGAGAACTCGACGGGTACCAGCTTACTACGTAATTCGGGAATCTCAGTCGGCTCGTCGCCTTGGGCCACTTGGTCCGCTGCATGGGTGATCAACTCGAGTGGACGCGCAAACAGAACGGCGACAATCCATCCACATAGACAAGCGACAGCGATGCCCACCAGAAAGACGGCAAGTGCCGATGCTTCCGCCTGACTAGCCCGTTCCTGGAGTTCGACCACGGGCTGCGGTATCATTACTCCCCAGCCCGCCTCCGGCACCACGGTAAAGCCAGCGATCATGTCGCCTTTCAGTGCAGGCGAATAGAATGTCTCGATACCTGTTTCGCCGTTCAGCATGCGGGCGACGGCGGATACCTTTGCTATGTTGCGACGGGCGGCAATCCAGTCATCAAGCGGATGGGCAAGGACGTTACCCCTATGGTCCACGATCGCAGCATGGCCGAGCACGCCAAACGAGATGGCTTTGCCCAGACGAACAAAATAGTCGGTATTCAACGCACCGATCGCCACCAGATCCCCGAATCGACGAACTACGTACATCACCGGGTCGCCTTCAGGCCCTTTTAACACCTCACTGAAGGTTGCTCGATCCTCCCGCGCCAATCGCGCAAATAGGTACATTCGCTTGTCCGGTACCACACCGGGGCAAGGTAACGCTATCGGGCTAATTTCCGATATCACTGTGCCGGTTGCCTCATTGGCAACGCAGATGTGGCGAAAACTCAGATTGAGCAAGAGATCCTGAGCTTGATCGATCTTGCGCTCATTAATCACATTGGCCGCAACTAAGTTGAAGGCCGTGATCACATCCTGGTGGTATCGTTCTAGCGCTGCTCCTAGATTCCGTGCCAAGAGAAGATGGCGGTCACGGACATCGTCAAACTCGTTCTGGAGTACTTGCGAGTGAGGCCAAGCCCAGAATACCGTCAATGGCACGGCGGTCAGGATCAGGAATAGCGACATGAGCGCGTAACGAAGACGCATTGGAGCGGCCGTATCGTATGTTATGCAGGAGCCTGATCATACGCCTGAGATCCTGAAGAATTTCTTATTGGGCTAAGCCCTGGAATACCTTTCGAAGTCAATAATGAAATGGGTTTCGTCCCGAAGAGTTCTGTTAGCTCAGATCTTGCCGACGGTCGCTTTATAGTTTTCGCCAATGACTCCGGCTCTCCTAAGTGGTCACCTGGTCGTAGACTTACTCTTTTCCGCCAAACGGCCAATAAATCACCAGCGCTGACCCACGGAGTGCCAGACATTAACTTACTCTTTACACTCGCCTCGTGCTTTGGATGTCATACGCCTGATGGTAAATTCGGCGCCCAGCTCTTGCCAGAGTAGTTTTCGGTCTCGCCAGATCTCGCAGATGCGCATGACACCCAAGGTACGGTCGGAAAATACTGATCAGTGCTCGTCGAGCAGGTGTTCTGAGGTCGAACCAGTATGACCTGTTCGCCTCCTACGCTTCCGATCAGACGTTGGTCGTCTTCGGCGAACGGTCCTTAGCCTACGCTGCACCAGCCCACCCATTCGCCGATCGTCGTCTCGATAAACGCCTCCCGGGAAAGATGGTGGACTCTATGCATCGAGACTAAGGAGTTTTCCCCTAACCGAACGATTAGGGACTAGGTGGTCGTTCATCTCTACATCTCTGGAATCGACGAAGGGCCTGGCATTCGGATCGCTGTCGTAGGCGGTCCAATCGGCCAGGCGGTGGAGAACCAAGCCAAAAGGAAACCTCGATAGAGAGTCCTCCTACTCTTCGCAGGTGGCCTTCATCCACTGACCTGGCGCCTCAAGGGGCCAGTCGGTTGCATTGGAAAGATCAAACACTACCCTTTGGATGCCTCCATGCACCATTAACTCAAGCCAAAAGGCCCGGGTGTCATCAGCGTCGTTATGAACTCAGCCGCATCGGCTTTTGGAACAATGGCCTAGGACCGCCGATAGATACTCATGATTGTGCCATTAGAGCATACCTCGTTCTTTTTGAGCTTGAGGCTTCGCGGGGGAGCATCAAGTCCAAAGAGGCGCTTTCCACACCCTAGGACGACAGGAAACGTCCATAGACGAAATTCATCGATCAAATCCGCGGCAAGTAGCGTCTGGATCAATTCCCTGCTTCCATGGATTTGGATCAACGGCCCGCTTTCAGTCTTGAGACGCATCACCTCCGACTGAATGTCGCCCCTAATGGCAATTGAGTTTTCCCATTGAAGTTGAGCCAGGCTATTCGTGGCCACATACTTCGTGGCGTGATTCAAGATATTGGCAACTGGATTGCTCCCGTCGACGTTTGGCCAGTGGGCAGCGAAGATTTCGTAGGTTCTTCGCCCAAACAGAATACTGTACGGTTCGGCCATCGCTTCGCGCATGACCTGTTCCATCACCTCCGGCCAGTAGTCGGCGGCCCAACCGCCTCGAGTAAAGCCATTTGATGGATCTTCATCGGGTGAACTTGGCCCCTGCATGACTCCATCCAGCGTGACGAAGGTCAGGACTGAAAGCTCTCTCATCGCTGTTCCCTGCACAACATATGTAAAGTGAATTCCTCAAGACTGCTAAGAGCCCCATCCCAGCCACTTTCATGAACTGTGCATGCTGCATTGGAAGGAATGCCGTTGTGCGTGATCACAACATGGGTGCCTAAATCGTGCTCAATGAATTGAAACAGCACATGCATTCTTACACCCGCAAGCGGGTCTGGCGCTTCCCAAGTCCAAGAACAAGCAAGCTCTCTTGGCGCATCAATACGTTCATAGGTACCACCGACAACCGACGTCCGGCCGTCGGGCATGGTGTAGCGGAAACGAAAGCTACCGCCTTCCACAAACTCGAAGCGCAGAATCTCGATGGTGATGTCGGGAGAAGGCGTGAACCACTGGACCAATAGATCGGCCCGGGTGAAGGCATGAAAGACCCGCTCGCATGATGCCTGGATATCTCGGCGAACGACAAGAGGAATGCCTGGTTCGGTCACACGCTGTCCTCGTCCATTGTCTGAACGAACGCATCCAACCGCTTCAAAGTGCCCGTCCAGAAATTTCGCTGCTGGCTAATCCAATCTTCTGCTTCCCTCATGGAATCCGCAGCAAGACGAAAGCGATGTCGTCTGCCGACAACGTCACGACGAACGAGGCCGGCACGTTCAAGAACCTTGAGATGCTTCGATATGGTTGGCTGCGCAACGTCAAATGGCTTGCGGAGGTCTCCGGCGAATAAGGCTCCCTTGTTGGCCAGCATGGAGAGGATCTGCCGGCGCGTCCCGTCGCCGAGCGCGTGAAAGGTTCTATCTAGAGCGTGATCATAATGTATAGCCATTTGGCTATACATTATGATCACGGTGTCACGCTGTCAAATGTTCCCTGATGCCACCATGAAAAATCGTTACAACAAGTCAGGCCATGGGCATTGGGCGAGACTAGTGCCGTCCCCAAGTCGTGTTTGCCCCTAAAGCCCTCATGTCACTGGTTGAGATAATGAGCTTGAGTCGCGTTTGGCCACCGCTACCTTATCGGCTGATGCATCTGTCTTGGCCGCGCGACAGCGCTTGGTGGCCTTACTCCGGCAAAGCCCAAGGTCTTGAGCAACTTGCCGTTTCCTAAAATCGAGCAACTCGACTCGAACCGGAGCCAAATCGCACCTTATGGTTGCAGACCAGTCGATTTCTCGAATTTTGCCATTTGACGACAAAGACTAGTGCTATGATCTCATTTCTGAGCAGGAAAGGTCGTTGCGATGACTATCACGATGTACGAACGCGTCGGCTTTGAAAATCGCCGCCCCAGTCCCTTCTCTTGGCGCAGTCGCTACGCAATCACCCATAAAGGGATAAACGTGACATATCAGCCAACGCGATTTCTAGAGGCTGACATGATCGAGCAGTTGAGCGGTCAACGCTACGTGCCGATCCTTGTGGATGGGTCAAAGGTCGTGCACGACTCTTGGCGCATCGCCTTGTACCTTGAAAAACAATTTCCTGACAGACCGTCACTTTTTGGTGGCGAAAGCGCCTTAGGCCAAACCCGGTTCATATGCCTTTGGGCCGATTCAACCCTCGGACAATTGATAAAACATCTCATCTATGCCGATTTCATTCGATGCCTAGCGCCTGAAGATCGCCCGTATTTCCGAAGCTCCCGAGAGACAGCGTTGGGTCAATCACTTGAGGCGGCATGCGCTGACAGGGCTGCGTGGCAGACACGCTTCAGCGCCGCATGTGAACCTCTAGAAACCCTACTCGCTGAGCAGAACTTCATCGCTGGCCAAGCCCCCCAATATGTCGATTATTCTGTATTCTCACTTTTCCAATGGGCGCGGCTCGGAAGCCCTCAGGACTTGGTGAGGGAGCAATCAGCCCTCGCCGCTTGGCGCAAACGGATGATCGGACTGTTCGACGGACTGGCGGACAAATTCCCTCATTATCCTAGCACAACCTGACGTGCGGCTATCATTGATCGACCCTTCTTTTGGCGAGACAGCATTCGTCTCGTTGGTCCTTCGATTATGTCTTGCGGACGTTGGCATAGCTTGGCCCATGCGCACCATTCCAAGGCGGTTGAAACCTTGATTCATCCGAACCTGGCGATACGTCACGAGAGTATCGCTGACATCTTGAAAGCAGATCGGATGGAACGTAACGACCACGAGACCCGCCAATACCTTGAGGCACGCGCCTTCTATGCGAAGTTGCTTGCGGCATCCGGTCGGTCAAGCGACCCCCGAATCGAACAAGCGTTCCGAACTGTCCCTCGGGAACATTTCTTACCTCCGGGTCCTTGGAGAATCTTTGTTGGGAACAGGCTTGGCGAAGCGTACATCGAAACACCCAGTGCCGATCCAATTCATCTCTATCAAAACGTCCTGGTGGCGCTCGACGAAAAGAAGGGGCTCAACAATGGCCAACCAAGCCTCCACGCAACTTGGTTTAGCGCTGTGTTACCGAAGCCCGGCGAAGACGCAGTTCATATCGGGGCCGGTAGAGGCTACTATTCGGCGATCCTATCAGCTCTGGTTTCGCCGAATGGCTCTGTCACGGCCTATGAAATCGACAAACGTCTTGCCCTAGCGGCGCGTGAACATTTGGCACGATTTGAACGCGTTCGGGTTGTTAACACAGACGCTGTCACTTCAGAGCTGCCAAAGGCCGATGTGATTTACGTCAACGCAGGAATTACCAGCCTTCCGCTGAAATGGATCCAAGCACTGCGTCTCGGCGGGCGATTGATCTTTCCCTGGCGCCCAAAGGAGCGTATTGGGGTTGCCTTATTGCTCACCAAAAGAGAGATCGGAATTCAGGTTGATATGATTGGCTTTGCTTCATTTGTTTCATGCATTGGCGCCTCGGACGAGAAGGCATTGAGCGCTGCTCCTGATGTCGACGCCGTCCGCCAGATTCGGTCGCTCCAATTGACGTCTCAACAAAAACCCGATGACTCCGCCGTCGTGATTTACAAGAACATTTGGTTCTCTCGAGCGGACATTTCCGACCCTTCATCAGGCTGCGGTCACTGAACACTGAAATTGCGAAAAGGCATGGTCGGATCTATCCGCAGCCTGCTGTAGCGATAACCGCCCTCAATAAAGAGCTCGGCTTCGAACGCGTCGAACCAAACACCAGCCCACTTGTTGGCTTGACGACCCTATTTATCTGACTAAAGTCAGATATTATGTCAGTTGATCCTGTCTCACGTGTACGCCGCTTTGGCCGCGCTGTTACCACTGAAGTCGGCGCCCTCGATACATCGTTTCTTGGGCGCGGCCGGTCCCTTGGCGCCGCCCGCGTGCTGAATGCAATTGGTTGTGGTCGTTCAGATGTGGCGGATCTTCGCGACTATCTCGGCCTAGACTCCGGTCTGATGAGCCGTCTCCTTCGTGGACTAGAACGCGAAGGGCTCATCGAAACCGCCGAACACCGGGGCGATGCTCGCCGCCGTGTAGCATTGTTGACGACAGCAGGTCGGCAAGAGTTCAGGGCTTACGAACGCCTTTCGAATTCACGGGCTGAAGCCCTCCTAACACGACATCCGCGCCCCCAAATTCTTTTGGCCGCCATGGATCTTGTCGCGTCTGCGCTGGGGCAGGATCGAATTGCGATCGATGAGATGGATCCCAAGTGTTCCGACGCGCGCTATTGCCTAAACGAGTACTATGCTGAGTTAGATCGCCGCTTTGAGAGTGGTTTCGATGCATCGCGGTCGCGGGACCCCGAGGCCAAGGACATGATCCGCCCACGTGGTGCTTTTCTTGTGGCCATATCTGATGGACTGCCTATCGGATGCGTCGGTCTGAAAGGCAATGGCGGCGAAACTGCGGAAATCAAACGCCTCTGGGTTGCTCCTTCCGCGCGTGGTCTTGGCCTCGGCACGCGTCTCATGGAGGCCTCGGAAGAGGCCGCACGCACCCTGTCAATCAAGACGCTGCGGCTGGATACGAATCGTGCTCTGCCAGAAGCTATTGGCCTTTATCGGCGTTCCGGCTGGACTGAAATCGACCGATTTAACGACGACCCCTATCCCGACTTCTTCTTTGAAAAGAAGCTCTGATCACCATTCGCAATGCTATCGTCTTACTGGCCTGTGAAGGAAACCGTTGATCGACTTCCCCTGCCCCGTGCACTCGTAGAGAAAGCTACCACCAAACGTAAAAGTGCCTTGCGCCTTGTCGTCCGATCCAATGAAGCTGGAAGGATGTGGATCGAGCGTCCCCAACCGACGGACGTTGTCAGCTGAATTCGAGGCTAGCAACAACCGGCTGCACTTGAAACATGGCCACCACTGCGTCATACAAGGTCGCATGTTGATCAGTACGCCATACTCTGTGCGCCGCCGCACCGCCTCAATACGGACGGTGCAGTGAGTCATGGATAAGTAAACATCGACATAAGCCGTCCAGCAACATGGGCGGCTCAGAGAGATACTGGGTATCGCCCAACGGGAGATACCGATGAGTGAAGACAAGTTCTCTCCATTGATGCCAATTACGTCTCGGCCAGAATCGATCATGATTCGGGGCAAAGGATCCTATCTTTGGGATGACCGAGGTCGTCGCTATCTGGATTTCATTCAAGGCTGGGCCGTCAATGCGCTTGGACATTGCCCACCAGAAATCTTGGAGGCTCTCGGCCAACAAGCGGGGCAGCTCATCAACCCGAGCCCAGCCTTGCATAATGCCCCTCAGTTGGCCCTTTCATCACACCTAGTGAGCCTCAGTGGGTTAAGCCAAGTTCACTTTGCAAACTCGGGGGCCGAGGCCAATGAAGCTGCCATCAAACTTGCGCGTAAATGGGGGCAGGTGAAGAGGTCGGGTGCCTTTGAGATCTTGAGTACAAAAAACGGATTTCACGGCCGGACGCTCGCGACGATGGCAGCGAGCGGAAAAGCTGGCTGGGACACGCTGTTCCCACCGCCAATGCCCGGATTTCGCAAAGTTCCCTTTGGCGATGCCGAAGCCGTAAGCCAAGCCATTACATCGGAAACGGTCGCAGTTCTTGTCGAACCGATCCAAGGTGAAGCCGGCGTCATCGTTCCCCCTTCTGGCTATCTGCGTGACCTTCGCTCACTGGCGGATGACCACAATATCTTGCTCATTCTAGATGAAGTCCAAACCGGCGTTGGTAGAACAGGCACCTTCTTCGCCTGCGAACAAGAGAACGTTACACCTGACATCATCACACTCGGCAAAGGTCTTGGTGGTGGTGTGCCCATATCAGCTATGCTTGCGGCAAAACATGCTTGTTGCTTTGCCTATGGCGACCAGGGCGGGACCTACAATGGTAATCCGCTCATGACCGCTGTTGGCCTTGCCGTCACCAAGGCAGTCTCTAACCAACATTTCTTGGACGGCGTTGCAGCTGCTGGAATCGTGATCCAAGACGCACTAACCAAGCTTGGCGACCGTTTCGATTTCAGAGATATCCGGGGAAGCGGCCTGCTGTGGGCAGTCGATCTGTCTCGCCCCTGTGCAGCTGACGTACAAGCTGCCGCTTTTGAACTCGGTCTGCTCGTGAATGCGCCGCGTTCGAACACGCTGCGATTCATGCCAGCGCTCAATGTTGAAAGCGATGACATCGCTTCGGCCATGGAAATTTTGGAACACGCACTGGCACGCGTCGACGTGCATTAGCGCTTGGAGGTTTGGGTTTGAGCTTTCAGAGGAGAAGGCTCAAACCCGCCAGTGACACCACAAGAAACAGCAAAGTCATGATGCCGCCGGCCCGGATGAAGTCGGAAACACTGTATCCGCCTGGTCCCATGATGAGAGCATTCACTTGATGGGTGGGAATGAGGAATGAATTGGAGGTAGAGATCGCGACGGTCAGCGCAAAGAGCGCCGGATCCGCTCCAGCCTGAAGAGCAATATTGACCGCCAAAGGCACCAGGAGCACAGTCGCACCAACATTGGACATCACAAGGGTAAAGAACGTAGCAAGCACGGCGATGGCAGCTTGAAGCACCCAGATGGGCATCCCGTCTAAAAGGGCTAAGATTTGCGCGGCGATCCATTCAGCGGTGCCAGTCGACTGAACCGCCTGACCCAGTGGAATAAGACATGCCAGCAAAAACACCGTGTTCCAGCTAACGGCTTCGTAGGCTTCCTCGATTGAGAGCACACGGCTTGCAATCATGCCACTTGCCCCCACGAGGAGGCAAAGTGACAGGCGAAGGTCTGTTAACAGGATCAGACCAAGCGCAACCAAAAAGAAGGCAAGCGCCCAGGTGACCTTTTGCGGACGAAGTTGCTCGCGTGGGTAGTCGGAGGTGACGACGACGAAATCTCGATCCTTTTCCAGACGTGTTAGGGCGTCCCAGGTTGTATGACATACTAGGAGATCGCCCGCTTTGTAGGGCGTACGGCCAATTTTTTCGCGGTCGCGCGTCAATGTTTCACCGCCACGAAAAATGACCAACGGTGATATGCCGTAGACTCTTCGGATGACGATTTCCCGACCTGTTTTGCCGATGAGACTGGAGTTCGGCGAGATGACCACCTCAGCTATACCCGCCTCCGATGGCCCGAGCGTTTCGGCGAAGGCATCGAGCGACGGACGTTCGTGTAGACCGGTGTCATTGAGAAAATAAGCGACACTTTCAGGCTCACCGATCACTGCAAGTCTCACGGGGGCCAAGATCTCGACGGTCCTGGGCGGCGCGATAAAGGTCTTGCCGAGATAATGGGTGGCAATGAGCTGGATTCCGTAATGCTGCTCGACATCGTCAATGCTCTTACCGACCAAAATATGTCCAACGGGAATCGGCACCTCATGGATTTCACCTTTCAATCCATATGTGCGGTGGTAGTAATCGAGCAGCGAGCGGCCTTTCGTACCGTTTTGCGATGCCGTACGGGGTAAGACGAGTTGACCCAAGAAAACGAAGTAAAGAATGCCGGTCGCAAGCAATGCCAGGCCGATCGGCGTTACCGAAAATAGGCCGAAGGTCCTCATCTGACGATCATCCGGCAATGAGCCATTGATACCTTGGATGAGATCGTTCAATAGGATGAGCGGCGACGAGCCGACCATGGTCATCGTGCCGCCGAGGATGGCGCAGAACCCCATCGGCATTAACAGGCGCGACATCGGCAGGCCAGTACGGACGGCGATACGCGAAACCACTGGCAAAAAGAGAGCAGCAGCACCAACATTTTGCATGAAGCTCGAAATCGTACCAACGGTGCCAGAAACCATGGGGATGATGCGGACTTCTGTGGCACCACCAGCCTTGCTGATCCAAGCTGCGACCACCGACATGACACCGGTGCGATCAAGGCCGGCGCCGATGATCATGACCGCGATGATCGAGATGACCGCATT
Source organism: Geminicoccaceae bacterium (assembly GCA_028285265.1). Classification (GTDB taxonomy): domain Bacteria; phylum Pseudomonadota; class Alphaproteobacteria; order Geminicoccales; family Geminicoccaceae; genus JANQPX01. Next base: position 109,872 of record JANQPX010000069.1, on the reverse strand, counting down.
GCTGCCGAAGCCGTCGAATAGCTGGCGTACATCGACGATATTGTCGAGGCCGGGCACGGAGGCGAGGCAACCGAGTAGCACCATGACGATAATTGCAGCAAAGTCGACCCGAACGATCTCGGAGACGAAGAGAAAGACGGTAAGGCTGAGGATGACGAGCACAACGACCATCTCGAAGGTCAGGCCTACCGCTTCCATCGCACTCTCCCGTCGTTATCGACTCTTTATGTCATGCACTACGGGCTATGCATGCGTCTTACGCTTGTTCAGCACCGTAATAGAGCATGGAAACGTGCTCTGCTTCAGCGAAGAATAGCCAACGTTCGATCGTCACACCCAAAGCCGCAGTGAGGACAGCAAGCGCAAATAGGAATGTGGACCAACCCGTTAGTCCAGCGAGCAGTACCAACACAGCCGGCCCTAGGAACAAAGCGAGCATGACCCCCAGGCGTAGCTTCTCGACATGCTTACGAGCGACACGGTAACCCATCTCGCGCATAACAAAGTTCGGACGCGTGTGCGGCGGATCAAGTGGCTTGACCTTACCCATTGACCCGAGTCCGATTGCCATCTCGGCGGTGTATTGACCTTTATTGGTGTCAATACTCTGCCAATAGCGCCATTTCAGGGCTCCACCTAAGGCGAGACACACCAGCGTCAACAAAGCAGGCCAGCCTGAGGAATAGTCAAAAAGACCTAACACAAAGCCGAAGAGTAGAGCCCCGGTGCCCGCAGCAAGTGCCAAGTAAATCAGGGGAACGAGCCCTTGATGCCACTGCCGTATGGTGCGAAGCGAAGCATAGATCATGCCGGTGCAATAGACTGTGGCGGCCGCACCTGCCGCCGAAAGTAGGGCAAGGAGAGGCATCAGCCCATTGTCGATTCCGAGTAACCAGAAGAGGGCAAGAAGGCCTCCGGGTGCATAGGTGAAAACCGCGGCAACACCTTCGCGTGATAACCAGGAAGAACGCCACTGAGAGAACGCACCGATCGCCCGTTCCGGATGCCCGAGATGAAGCGTCGATGCCAACAATCCCACCGTGATCAAGATCAAAGCGAAGGCGATGCCGAAGAACAAGAGCCAACGATCGTCAGGAACGAGACCAAAGACGTAGGCGATCGAAAGCCAAAACAGAAGGCCGTAACCTGCGCCAGAAGAAGTAGTAAACAAGATAACCGAATAAGCGGGATGCATGGAGCGACCTTATGCTGAGAGTGCCCGGTCGACCCAGGCGAAGAGGTTTTCGATCGCGGAACCGTCTGATTTTTCGATCATCGCCGGCCGTTTCACCTGCACGTCCGAGACTTTATTGATGCGCGGCGGCAGATACTTATTCACGGGCTTGTAACCGAACTCGTCGAGGAGATTGAAGCCGCCGCGCGCCGCGACTTCCTTCGACACCTCGCTCTCCGGATCGCCAAGATCCCCGAAGGCACGGGCGCCCGTTGGGCAGGCGCGGACACAAGCTGGCACCCTGTCCTCCTCCGGAATGGTCTCATTGTAAATGCGGTCAACGCAAAGCGTACACTTCTTCATGACGCCATCGTCGTAGTCATACTCTCGAGCGCCATAGGGACAGGCCCAGGAGCAAAGCTTGCAGCCGATGCATGTATCCGGGTTCACTAATACGATGCCATCTTCAACACGCTTGTAAGACGCTCCGGTGGGGCAAACCGTGACGCAATCCGGCGTCTCACAGTGCAGGCAAGAGCGCGGAAAATGGACGGTCTTCGCAGCCGAGCCTTCGCCGACTTCATATGAGTGGATGCGGTTCAGCCAAGCGCCTGAAGGGTCAGCTCCATAAGCGTCATGATCTGAAAGCGGCGCCGAGTAACCGCCGGTGTTCCACTCTTTGCAACTGGTTGCACATGCTTGGCAGCCCACACAGATATCGAGATCGATAACGAGGCCGAGCTTCTTTTTGGTCGTCGCCGGCAAGCTAGTCATCGCCCGTTCCTCCTGAACTCAGCGCCATAAGCCACTTTTGATGGCGACGGAGGCTGGCTTGATCTGCCAAGCGGTTCGAAGAAAGGTTCGGTGTGATTTTCTCCACCTGCACGCTCGATCGAAACTTTGAGATCGAACCAAGCAGCCTGCCCTGTAATCGGATCAGCATTCGCATAGCGATAGCCGCCGCTACCTTCAGGGAGCAGTTCAGAAATCAAATGGTTCAAAAGAAAACCCTGATTGGACTCAGGAGAATCATCAGTGAGGCCCCAGGCACCTCTCCGCTTGCCAATGGCGTTCCAGGTCCAAACCGTGTCCGGATTCACGCCATCCATTAGACGAACTTGACATTTTACACGTCCCTGGTGGGAAGCTAGCCACACCCAATCGTCATCAACAGCTCCAATTCTCTCACCGAGCGACCGATGAATGTAGAGCCGGTTCGCCGCCGTGATTTGGCGAAGCCAGGCATTCTGGCTGCCCCAGGAATGGTACATATGCATTGGCCGTTGGGTAATGGCGTGCAGTGGATAGGTCGCCCGATCGACCATTGCTTCTTCAAAAGGCTCATACCAAAACGGCAAAGGATCAAAATAGGTCTTGATGCGTGCCCTGGCACGTTCAGGGGGAACGCGGTCACCATGACCTTCAGCAGCAAGGCGGAACGCCTGTAGCGGCTCACAATATAGCTGAAAAATGGTTGGCAAGGTCACCGTTCGAAAACCCATCTTCACGGCCCAGGCTAGATAGTCCCGATTGGCATGCTTGTAGTAAGCCTGTTCGGGCGCGATATGCTGCCCGAAGAAGGCACCATTTTCGATGTATCGATCGAGTTGCTCCGGATTAGGGTCTCCTTGCCCAACGTCCGAACCATCCGCGCCACGCCAACCTGCAAGCGGGCCAATCCCCGGTTTTCGTTGATGATTGACGATGTAGTCGGGGTAGCCGCCTGGATATTTCGGTGTTCCGTCATCGTTGGTAAACGCTGGTAGCCTGAGTCGTGCGCCGAGGTCGATGAGGACATCCTGGAACCCGCGCACATCCCGATCTGGCTCGACAACGGGATGACGTATAGAATCGGCGGCCATGTCGGGTTCTGAGATCGGTCGATCCAAAAGCGAGATGCAATCCCACCGTTCGAGATAAGTGGTATCCGGCAGAATGAGATCCGCATAGGGCACCATCTCTGAATAATAGGCGTCCGAATAGATGATCTTCGGAATGACGTAGTTGCCGTTCTCATCTTTGGCGGTCAAATGTTCGATCGTGCCAGGCACGTTCATCGACGAATTCCAAGCCATATTGGCCATGTACATGAACAAGACGTCGATGCCGTAAGGATCTTGCTTTGCCGCGTTGTTGATGACCATGTGCATGAGACCGTGCGCGGACATCGGCGCATCCCATGAAAACCCTTTGTCAATCCGGGACGGTCCGTCGCCATTCAAAAGCAGATGTTGCGGTCCCAGCGGAAACCCAAGATGCGGGCCACCAAGTGGTCGTTCCGGTTGAATATCGTCGAGGGCTCCGTGAGGAAGTAGCCATGGTGGAGCCTGCTTTGGATAGGGCGGTTTGTAGCGAAAGCCGCCTGGGCAGTCGATCGATCCCAAGAGAATCTGTAGTATGTGGATCATGCGACAGGTCTGAAAGCCATTGGAATGCGCAGAGATGCCACGCATGGCATGCATCGATACAGGCCGACCAACCATCTTCTCGTGACGTTGCCCTTTCCAATCCGTCCAGGGCTGATCAAGAACGATCTCCTGTTCAAACGCGACATGGGCGAGTTCTGTCGCAATTCTCTCTATCTGGGCAGCGGGCACACCGATTGTCTTCTCGACAGCTTCGGGCGCGTATTCGTCAGCTAGAAAGCGTTCTGCCATCAACTCAAAAACCGTTCTGGCCATGCGGCCATCCGAGAGCTTTCGTTTGCCTGTCAGACTCGGTTTGATCTCGGTGTCAGCGCTAAGCGCGTTGACCAGCTCGCTACGGGATACGTCAAAAAGTAGAGGATTGCCGTCGCTATCGCGCGCAAAGAGGCCATGGTCGGCTGCGCCATGATCGTCAATCACCAACCAGGGAGCATTGGTGTAACGGATGAGGTAGTCGAGATCGATCGTCTGGTTTTTGAACAACTGATGGATCAGCGCCCCGGCAAAGAGACCGTCCGTGCCTGGACGGATCCCGACCCACTCATCGGCAACCGCATTATAGCCGGTACGCACAGGGTTGACCGAGACGATCTTCGCGCCACGTTCTTTGAGCTTGCCGATGCCAATTTTGATCGGATTGGACGCATGGTCCTCTGCAACGCCGAACAACATGAAATACTTGGTGTGCTTCCAGTCAGGATCGCCGAATTCCCAAAAGGCGCCACCGAACGTGTAAAGCCCACCAGCAGCCATATTGACCGAGCAGAAACCACCATGGGCCGCAAAATTCGGAGTGCCGTACTGCATTGCCCAAAAGCCAGTCAGCGCTTGACTCTGGTCGCGCCCGGTAAAGAAGGCTAGGCGCTTCGGATCAGTCTTTCGGACGTCGCCCATCCACGTCGTAGCGAGTGTAAGGGCTTCCTCCCATGAGATCGTTTCGAATTCACCAGAACCACGCTCACCAACACGTTTCATTGGCGCCTGGAGACGGGCGGGCGAATAGTGCTGCATGATCCCTGCACTACCCTTGCCACAGAGTACCCCTTTGTTCACGGGGTGGTCGCGGTTGCCTTCGATGTAACGGACTTTTCCATCGCGGATATGCACGTCAATGCCGCATCGGCAGGCACACATATAGCAAGTGGTCTTGGCGACATGATCGCCAACCGGAGCATGAAGGTCGATTGTCGGTTCCTGGGTCATGGGCGACGTGACTTTTCCTTAGCACTGGAGCTGAGTTCTGCGGCGGCTTGAGCGCCGGTTATCGCGATCATTTGCCTTATATCATCAACACTACAGCCACGGGAAAGATCGTTGGCTGGACGGGCGAGGCCTTGGAGAACAGGGCCCAATGCGGCCGCACCGCCGACACGTTGTGCGATCTTGTAGCCTATATTGCCGGCATTGAGGCTCGGGAATATGAAAACATTGGCGTCACCATCGAGGGCTGCACCTGGTGCTTTGGCGCGACCGATCTCAGGAACGATCGCCGCATCGAATTGAATCTCGCCATCGATGATCAAGTCAGGCGCCCTCGCCCGCACGAGTTCGATGCCTTGTTTGATTCGATCGATCGATTCATCCCTTGCACTGCCCTTTGTTGAGAAGGACAGCATGGCGACGCGCGGGATATCTGAGGTCATTGTTTCGTAGGAAGCTGCCGACGCGATGGCGATACTCGCAAGCTCTTCCGGCGTCGGCAAAATCACCAGAGCGCAGTCGGCAAACACCACGCATCGATTGTGGGGAGAAGGTAAAAGCATCAAGAAGAAACTGGATACGGAGGAGACGCCCTTACCACGACCGATGATCTGAAGAGCCGTCCGTACTGTATCGGCAGTAGTGGCGACCGCACCGCCGATTGTGCCGTCAGCATGCCCTTGATGGACCATCATCGCAGCAAAGCCGAGGTTATTGAGCATGGTCTTTCGGGCCGCATCAATATCGATGCCTTTGTGCTGACGAAGCCGAAAGTAGGTCTCGGTGTAAGCCTCGAGATGCACTGAGGTGGCGGGATCATGAATGGTGACCCGATCGCTACCCGGTGCCCCCTTTGCCAAGCCGCGAAAAACGTCAGCTTTTGCGACCACCGAGATATCGGCAATACCCTCATTCGCGGCCATGATAGCAGCTGCAACCACCCGCTCGTCTTCGCCTTCCGCAAGCACGATGCGTGGAAACGCCTGTCGCGATGCCGCCGTAATGTCGTCAAGAATCCCCATCACCCGTCCCGGGTTGAAGTTCATTTACCGTTGTCAAACAACGCTGATTCCGCGTCGTTGTCACTAGTTCATCGCTATGTCCGAGGGCAGCAGCCCAATCCCTCGGACAATGCGATACCTCAACGTCAACGTACTGGCGCTTGGTGCTTAGAGACGGGGCTGCTGCTGGCGCATGTCAGCTGCATCGATCCCAGCGACAGCGACAGGCTTCTTCATGGCGTCCCGCCTAAAGGGTTCGCCGAGTTCTTGATTAAGCACGACCTCGATAAAGGTCGTGACACCGTCTTCCATCTGTTCCTTTACCGCGGCTCGGAGCGCCTCGGTCAATGAGGCCATCGTAGTAACCTGTACGCCTTTGACGCCGCAAGCTTCGGCAACCTTGGCATATTCAACACCGAGATTGAGCTCCGTGCCGACAAAATTGTCGTCAAACCAGAGCGTCGTGTTGCGTTTCTCAGCGCCCCATTGATAGTTCCGGAAGATGATCATGGTGATCGGTTGCCAGTCATTACGACCACACGCTGTCATCTCGTTCATCGAGATACCAAAGGCGCCATCACCGGCAAAGCCAATGCAAGGAACATCTGGACATCCGATCTTGGCACCAAGAATCGACGGGAGGCCGTAGCCACACGGGCCAAAGAGGCCAGGAGCGAGATATTTTCTGCCCTTCTCGAACGTTGGGTAAGCATTGCCGATCGCACAGTTATTCCCAATGTCAGAGGAGATGATCGCATTGTCCGGCATGGCAGCCTGAATGGCACGCCAGGCTTGCCGTGGACTCATCCTGTTCGGATCACGCTGGCGCGCACGCTCGTTCCAGGTTACGCCGGGATCGTCGTCTTCATGATCCATTGACGTCAGCTGCTGTGCCCAACGCGACTTAGTCTGGGCTACTAGGGCGGTACGATCCTCTCGTCCATCATCGCCGGCATCGTCCGACAACTGTTCAAGTATTTGCTCGGCAACCATACGTGCGTCGCCTTGGATGCCGACAGCGACCTTCTTCGTTAGCCCAATACGATCGGCATTGATGTCAACCTGAATGAGTTTCGCATGTTTCGGCCAATACTCGGTTTGGTAGGCCGGTAGAGATGAAAATGGATTGAGTCGGGTTCCCAAGGCCAGCACGACATCGGCTCTTGCGATCATCTCCATCGCCGCCTTCGAGCCGTTGTATCCGAGTGGGCCACAGGAAAGAGGATGAGATCCAGGAAAGGCATCGTTGTGCTGATAGTTGCAACAGACCGGGGCTGATAAGCGCTCGGCAAGCGCAGCCGAGGCGGGAATTCCCCCCGAAAGCACAACACCAGCGCCATTCAAAATCACAGGAAACTTGGCGCTCGACAGAAGCTTGGCTGCATCGCTGATGGCTTCGGCATCACCGCGCGGATGCGCGATCTGCACGACCTGTGGAAGCTCAATATCGATAACCTGAGTCCAGTAGTCACGTGGCACGTTGATCTGGGCCGGAGCCGATCCGCGATGGGCTTTCAGGATGACTCTGTTCAACACCTCAGCGATTCTGGTTGGGTCGCGCACTTCTTCCTGATAGCAAACGCAGTCCTCAAACATGGCCATCTGTTTAATCTCTTGGAAACCTCCCTGACCGATTGTCTTGTTAGCGGCTTGTGGGGTTACAAGAAGCAGCGGTGTATGATTCCAATAGGCGGTGATGATGGGGGTAACCATGTTGGTGATGCCTGGGCCGTTTTGCGCGATCGCCATCGACATCTTACCGGTCGCACGAGTATAGCCATCGGCGCTCATACCGGCGTTGACTTCATGCGCGCAGTCCCAAAATTTGATACCAGCCGCCGGAAACAAATCGGAGATGGGCATCATTGCCGATCCGATAATTCCGAATGCATGTTCGATGCCGTGCATCTGCAGAACTTTGACGAATGCCTCCTCGGTGGTCATCTTCATGGGGTCATCTCCGATCGATCCATAGTTGTTGGTGTCAAGCTCGCCGGTCGGCGAGGATCATCTCGCTGGCTTTCTCACCGATCATGATCGTAGGGGCATTGGTATTGCCGCTGACGATGGTCGGCATGATTGAAGCATCGGCCACCCTAAGATTGGCGACCCCATGAACGTTGAGCCGGTCACTGACCACTGCCATGGAGTCGCTGCCCATTTTGCATGTGCTGGTCGGATGATAGATGGTCTGGCTAATATTGCGGGCAGCTTCCAAGAGCTCATCATCAGACTCTGGCAATCCTTCAGGCACGTGTTCGCGCACAATGAAGGGGCGTAGCGCCTCAGTCTCCGTCATCCCGCGGGCGAACCTAATGGCCCTGACAGCGCAGAGCTGGTCGGCTGGGTCCGAGAGATAATTAGGTACAATTTTCGGATGGTCTTCAGCCCTAGGCGTGGCGATGTGGATATGTCCACGACTATGTGGACGAAGTTGGCAAACGGAGGATGTGATGCCCGGAAAGGGATGCATCACGATGCCCGGTTTATCTGCGCTAAGCGGCTGAAAATGAAATTGGATATCCGGCGTATCCAGACCCTCCATCGATTTCGCGAAGACGCAAACCTGACTGGCGCCGAGGCTCATGGGCCCGGTCCGCGTCAGGACATATTGCAGGCCGATGCCCATGCGACGAACCAGACTGTTAATCGCATTGTTGAGCGTCGGCACGTTCACCTCGTAGACAAGCCTGATCTGGAGATGATCTTGCAAACACTCGCCTACGCCGGGAAGTTCGTGACGTACATCCAACCCCGCGGACTTAAGAACGTGCCCTTGACCGATTCCTGAAAGCTCGAGGATCTGCGGCGAGCCAATGGCTCCAGCGGCCAGCACAACCTCGCCGCCTGGGCGTAGTTTGGCCGTTTGTGCCGTGCCTTTGCGGAGAAACTGCACACCATTCACTTCAGGCACCTGACTATCGGCGAAGGTCAGTGCCTGGACATGCGCATGCGTGATCACCGTTAGGTTGGCTCGGCCCCGTACCGGCTTCAAAAAGGCTTTTGCACTGGAGCATCGAAAGCCGTTGCGCGCCGTCTGTTGAAAATAGCAGGCACCTTCCTGAACGGCACCATTGACGTCGTCATTGCGAGGCACGCCCATCTCGACAGCAGCATTAATGAACGCTTCGGCAATGTCGCTTTTTGCCCGCATTCGGGACACCGATAGGCCACCGCCAGATCCATGATACTCGCTATCGCCCTCTTCGTGACGCTCTGAGCGTTTGAACAGCGGAAGTACATCATCATAGCCCCAGCCGCGATTGCCGAGCTGTGCCCACTGATCATAGTCCTCACGCTGACCGCGAATGTAGAGGAGACCGTTGATCGAGGACGAACCGCCCAACGTCTTTCCACGCGGCCAATCAAGCGATCGCCCGTTCAACCCAGGATCGGGCTCAGCTTTGTAGCACCAGTCCGTCGTCGGGTTGTGGAGTGTCTTAAAGTAACCAACCGGAACGTGGATCCAAGGGTTCCAATCTCGTCCACCTGCCTCAAGCAGGACCACATGGATGTCGGGGTTTGCACTCAACCGATTCGCGAGTACGCAGCCTGCCGAACCTGCTCCAACGATGATAATGTCTGCTTCGATATCGCCCATCCGGTGTCGCCTCCCGATCCCGTGGGGCTCTTTTTTGGGTTGCCTAATATGACTTAATATGCGTTTAATGAGAATTCAAGTCTCAATAATAAACGTATCAGGAGGTTTACATGAAAGCTCCCCTCCCTCATGGCCAGGTATCGCGACGCGACTTGTTTCGTGTGGCCGGCCGCTACGGTTTGTCATCAACCCTCTTTGCTGCGGGAAGTCTGGGCGGAGCGATGACGCTTTCCAGCCTAGCCAAGGCCGCTGAGTCGACTTACGAGAAGCGTTTCGCCAAGGAAGCCAAACATACGCTCAAATTCGGAGCTGCTGGCTTCAATGCACGCAATCTACTCATCGAACGTGCAGGGGCACTGTTCTTTGCGCAGGATCTCGAAGAACGCACCGACGGCGAGATCCGAATTGAATTCATTGGTGACAATCAAATCTGCGGTCAGCTCTCTTGCGTGAAGAAGACCCAACAGGGGATTGTCGATATCTATGCAGCCTCAACCCAAAACTCCGCTGGAGGCGCGCCTTATCTGAACGTGCTCGACTACGCCTATGTCTTCCCAGGTCGTGCGTCGCAGTATCACTTCCTCTATCATCCCGAGAGCCAAGCGATCCTGCGCGATCCATTGGAAAAACGTCATGGCCTGAAGTTTCTATTCAGCCATTGCGAGCTACGTGGCATCCAGCTCGGCTTGAAGTGGCAAGATGAGCCCGTGGTCGACAAGATTGAGACCCTCTTCGGCACCAAAAATCGTGTCACTGGCACCCAGCTCGGCCGGATCGCGATGGAGCTTCTTCAGCTCAACCCTGTACCTGTCGCATGGGAGGAAACCCTTGACGGTCTCAAACAAGGCTTGATTGATGGTGCAGAGACGTGGGCCTCGGCAGTGGCTTACGCCAACATGTCGCCCGTGGTTTCCCAATCGGTTGACTTGAAGTTCTTCTGCGGGACAGAACATACGTCGATGTCGGCAAGCGTGTTCGACGGCCTGGAAGGCCATCTGCAGGATGCCGTGATGGAAAGCGCTTACACTGCTCAGGTCCACGTCCAAGCAGCCAATGAGGCAGCCTTGGTTAAGACCGTTGGGTTTTCCGATCCGCAACTTCCGGGCACGCTGTTCGTCGAAAACAATGTGCGCCCAGCATTTCTTTCGAAAGACGAACTCAAAAAGGCCGAAGAAATGTGCTCGCCTGAATTCAATCCAGAGCCATGGGCACAATGGCGCGAGCGCATCAATCAATGGGCAGGTGGCATTGACACCTATACCGAGTTGCACCGGATCGCACGCGAGGTCGATGCGGATATGCTTCCAGAAAACGTCGAACCGCGTCGTTGGTGGAAGAGCGCCTAGATCGTCGAGGCGCAAAGGCGTGCTGAATGACGTCCCACCGCAGCAGGTGGGACGTCTTCGGCTCAGGGCAGTGACAAGAAAAAAGCCGGACACCGGCATTTAAGGGAGGTTTCGTCATGCCTGGTATTTTCGAGGGAATAAGTGCCCTCATCAGTGCCTTGTTTTCCGGCGACTCATTCATGATCGCCGATGCCATGAATCACGGCCCTGCAGCTTATCTTTTCGGCACAGTCCTCGCGATTGTTGGCGGCTGTCTCATCATGCTGCTGCTGCGTGCTGTACCGCTTCTCGATAAGTATTTCGAGAAGACGATTTTGGTCGCAACCTATCTGACCATCGCAGCAATCATCTTCGTCGAGGTCATACGGCGGTTTGTCTTTCAAGTCCAAGCGCCGTGGTCGACCACCTTGCCGCCCTACTTATTCCTGATCATGACCTGGGTTGGCTGCGCCTATAACACGCGACTTCGGGCTCATCTCCGATTTACTGAATTCAGAGCGAACATGCCGCGGTCCGGACAGCTCTTCTGCATGACGTTGGATGCGGTCTTGTGGGTGACCTTTGCGGTCATTGTGATCACGACCACCATCAAACAAACAGCCAATTCCGCCTCCAACTTTCAAATTCTGCTTGGCACAGACGACGTGATGCAGTGGTGGTTCTACATCTGCGTACCGCTGAGCTGGATGTTGTTGAGTGGGCGGGTGATCGAAAATTCCATCGACGACTTCCGGCGCTATCGGGAAGGCGAACCAATGATGATCCAGGGCGGCTTGGGCGAGTAGGAGGACGAACAATGACCGATGGAACCTGGGTAGCGATCATCTCTCTCGGTGTGACCATATTGTTTATGCTAGGGACACCAATCTTCTTGGTTATCGGCTTTTGGACCGTTTGTTGTAGCTTCGTCCTGGGCCTGACACTCGATAACATCGGCGTGGCGCTTTCGGATGTGTTCACCGACGGCTTTGCACTCCTGGCCATGCCACTGTTCATTCTCACCGGCGACCTGATCAATAAGTCTGGTATTGCCAAGAGGCTAACCGATTTCGCTTATTCCTGCTTTGGCTGGCTACGTGGCGGCCTGGCGATGGCGAGTTTGGGGGCTTGCGGTCTCTTCGCCGCAATATCGGGCTCTAACTCTGCAACCACGGCGACCATCGGTGGCATGATGCATCCGGAAATGGTCAAAGGTGGCTATGATGAGCGCTTTTCGGCTGCGACAGCAGCGTCTGGCGGCACCGTCGGCATCATCATTCCCCCGTCGATCATCTTTATTGTCTATGGCTTTCTGATGAACTTGCCGATCTCGGATCTCTTCGTCGGAGGCCTCCTTCCTGGCCTTTTGATGGTTCTCGGCATGCAGTTCGCCTGTTGGATCATTTGCCAGCGCAATGGCTGGGGACATCTCATCAACCTTCAACTTAATCGCGTCATCAAGACCGCGTTTGGCGCATGGCTTGGCTTCTTCGCCATCGGCCTAGTCCTTTGGGGTATCTACACAGGCAAATTCTCGCCGACCGAGGCTGCAGCAGTGACTGTTGGTTTCTGTGTCATTGTTGGTCTGGTCTGTTTGCCCCTTTTCAGAATGTTCGGTTTTTCTTCTAGTTCTCCGGTTGAAGACAAGAACTACAGTGAGATGATCTTAGTCGAGGGCTTCAAGGTGACTGAGATCCCGGACATCGTGATCCGCTCGGCTCAGATCACCGGCATTCTTGCACCACTGATTGCGGTATCGGTGGTGATGCAACAGATCTTGTCGCTCCTGGGCGCCAAGGAGACCATCGAAGCATTCGTCACCGGGATGGGCGGATACTATGCCGTTCTGTTTACCGCAATGATCATCGTCTTTATGGCAGGCATGGTCCTAGAGAGTTTGCCGAACACGATCATCATGGCGCCCATTCTCGCACCTATCGCCCACTCGATCGGGGTGGACCCCATTCACTTTGCCGTTATATTCCTTGTCGGTGGATCGATCGGATTCATCACCCCTCCCTATGGACTCAATCTTTACGTGGCAAGTGGGGTGACCGGCGTTCCCTATATGAGTTTGTTGAGATACACGGTGCCTTATCTTGTCGCTCTTATCTCCGTTTGGGTTTTGGTCGCACTCGTTCCTGAACTGTCAACGATGCTGCTGCCCAACCGAGGTTGATGTTGAGGATTCTCAGTGCTTGATGACGATGTGGGGCGACCAGAAGCGTCGCTACGAAGTTTACGGCTGCTGTTGATCCTGGAAGAGGTTGCCAAGGTCGGCGTCCCCGCGACGCCGACCGAAATCAACCGATCAATCGGCCTGCCGAAACAGACGTTACACCGCATGTTTGCCTCGCTTGAAGCGCAGGGCTTTTTGCAACGTGAGCATGATGGCCGATCATATTCGCCAGGCCTACGCATGCGCTCTATGGCCATCAACACGATTTCGTCACCAGGAAGTCGCGCGGCGCGTCTGGCTGTCATGAGCCAATTGGCAGAGGATATTGGCGAGACCTGCAATCTCTCCATCCCCGATCGCAACGCAATGATCTATGCCGACCGTATCGAGACACAATGGCCCTTGCGTATCCAACTTCCCATCGGCACAAGAGTGCCCCTTCACTGCACGGCAAGCGGCAAACTTTATCTGAGCACGCTCTCGAAAATCCAGCTTGGCCGGATCTTGAGCAATACGCGACTTGAGCAACGAACAAGCAAGACACTGACGGACAAAGACGCCCTGTTCGTCGAGATCGACCGAATCCGTGGCAACGGTTATTCCGAGGACAATGAAGAATTCATGGATGGCATGATAGCCCTTGCCGTGCCCATTCATGACATGGAAGAACGCTTCGTCTCTGCTTTGGCATTTCATGCACCAACGCCTCGCTTGCCGTTTGCCAATGCGCACCAGCATCTTGACCGATTGCGGGCGGCAGCCGCAGAGCTACGAGAGCTTCTGATCGAAGACGATACGGTCTGATCGGCGAACTTCTTCAATGCAACATTCGAATCGGCGCAACGCCGATGACGTAATCTATGTTTGATTGCCAACGACCCCGATCATGTTCCACGCAGCATATTGATTCGGATCAATATGCAAGCGCGTTCGCTCGGTAATCTCAATCAGCGATCGACTCGTCCTTTACCAAAAAAGGAGATCGGTGATGGCTTATAAACATCTTGTCGTTCATGTCGACGATAGCAGCGGATGCGATGTCCGGATGCGCGCCGCCATCGAACTTGCGCAACGTTTCGACGCACATGTAACGGCGCTCTATTTGATCCCCGAAATCATCTTGCCCATTGCTGCAGAAAGCTACCTCGGTGCAGACATCCATACGAGCATTGAGAAACAAGAGCAGGATCGGGCCGAGACGGTTCTCGAACATTTTCGCAAAGCCGCTAGCGCTGAAAATGTGGCATATACGACGCGAACAGATCACCGAGCGATCGTCGACTTTCCAAAACGGCTCGAAGTCCACGGCCGGTATGCCGATCTCCTGGTTTTGGGTCAGCAAGATCCGACCGAGCAGTTTCCATCAGAACCGTCGCCTGGTGACGTTGTCCTCAATGTTGCAACGCCCGTGCTGGTTGTTCCTCTTATCGGGTTCAAAAGTGGATTTGGGAAACGACCCATGATTGCGTGGAACGCAAGCCGCGAGGCAGCACGCTCTGTCAAATATGCTATGCCTTTTTTGGAGCAGGCTGAGACCGTGAACGTGGTCACCTTCAATCCAAAGGAAAGTGAGGATGGGCATGGTGAGTTACCTGGCGCCGATATTGCTCTCTATTTGACAAGACACGGCATTGACGTCGATGTTCAGCGCCTTCATGGGAAGGACACTGATGTCGGCAACGCTCTCTTATCCCATACGTTCGATCGTGATAGCGACCTCTTGGTTATGGGGTGTTATGGTCATTCCCGCCTTCGTGAATGGGTTTTTGGTGGCGCTACCCGCACCATCCTTCAATCGATGACCCTACCGCTCATTATGGGGCACTAATAGAACGCGAGCGTCGTCAATTGCGCCCTGTCTGGGCGCAACACCCTTCATCTACACGATCGACTCCGCAAGGGGCCAGCACTGTTCTGATGTTATCACTTGCCCGAGAGAACTGGGCATCCCTCTCATTTGAGCGATGGGTGATAACTCCTTGAACATCCCGAGGTCCAATCGTAATCGCGTACGAGAACATTCAAGAATAGCGGTAGCGCCTCCAACCCTACCGCATGGAAACTACGGTTAAAGACCAGCATCAATCTGTCGACGTTTTCAAATCGACGAACGACAGAAAATTTACGACCTATGATTGAATAATTTGAATCAAACATGTAAAGAAACGATTGGATTCTCGCTATGATTTAATGACAGCGCTCAATCTGTAGCCGAAAGTTGCAATGGCAGGCGAAGTTTCGACCCTTTCATCCCGACAAGTTCCGGGAACAATCGGCCTCTGTCTCGGCTTGGTGCTGCTCATGCTGCTCGGATCGATGATAAAACAGGGAGCCCTTCTCCCGACATCGTCGGTGCCTAATGATGAACAGGTCAAGGGGGTAGATCTCAGATCAATGTCGGCAGAACTTGGTGTCGATGCATTTGTCAAAGCCGACAACGATTACTTCTTAAACGAACCGATTGCCTCGATCACTGATCGTGTGGCGACCGGCGTACGCGATGCGCTGGCAAAAACCGGCAAGAAAGACCGATTCGCTACGCGGCTACATGCGAGCTGGGACCGCGCTATTCGGGAAATTGCACGAAGCACGACCAACCCAGACGACTTACGGTTCGCGCTTCGGCCGTATTTCGCGGCATGGATGGATGACTATATTTGGTTGGTGCGTCATGCGAAGAATCTAGGCTTCAGCTTCGAAAACCTAGACGATCTTGAGGCACTGGAGCGAAGCCAGACTGAGCAGCTCCTGTTTCTCCGATATGACATTCATCTTCGGGATGTGGCGCCGTTTTATGGGATCCTAGATGCTAATCGAACTCTCGGCATTCCTTCGGTGGCCTATCTTCACTGGGGCTATAGCGATGTCGAAGACGCCGCAGCTGCAGACTTTTTGGCCTTGCGTAAGTTTCAATCACCGAGCACCCGTTTTGGGTTGCATCTAAGCCCCATTCCAACGGTACTTTCGAGAACGAAAGGGGGCTACAAGGTATATGTCGCTTGGTTGAAACGTGATGGCCTCGCCGGGCTTGCCGATGCGTTTGGAGGTATCGACGATTGGACGTCACCAGTGTTGCATCGACGCCTACGATCAGTCGTCGATGCAAC
Source organism: Geminicoccaceae bacterium (assembly GCA_028285265.1). GTDB lineage: Bacteria > Pseudomonadota > Alphaproteobacteria > Geminicoccales > Geminicoccaceae > JANQPX01. The sequence continues at coordinate 93,859 of JANQPX010000069.1, read as the reverse complement.
AATCCAGGATTTTCGAAGTCACTTCAGCGACTTCCAATCGATATCTCTGCATGGAAGCGAATTCGACAACGCCGTGAGACGAAACTGCGCTAAACGATCAGCTCCCTGCGGACTAACGACCTTGCTCGCCGCCGATCTTTTCTCATCAAACGCATTTGCCGAACTACGAGACAACATTATCGACCGAGTTGTCGATGACTACGGCCTAGAAACGGCCACGGACTCGACTGCTGCACGAACGGTTGTCTGCTCACTACAGCGTGCAGCGGCCGACAAAAGATCGCTCGTGGTACTGCTCCATCCAGCGCAGTTCATGCGAGGGCGGCGTCCTTATCGGGACCTTAGCATCACAAGTGATGGGCTGGTCGACTGCTCAAGGTCATCATAGCATGTCTACATCCAGATCGTTTCGTCCAGCATTGACTATGGGCGCGTCGCGGTCCTGGTGGCGTGGTTGGCGTGGTGCAGCCTGCTTTTCGCTCGGAGGCTTGATCGTCGCCCTCGCCCTTTGGACCGATAGGCCAAACGTTCGCTACGCCGAGTACCCTCATCAATGCCGGATGATTTTCGTTCAGGAGGGTGTCGTCGACCTCGCAGTTATCGGCTCTTCACGCAGCATGCGGGTGTTTCAGGCCGACCTACTAGCGGACGTAGTGGCGGACATCCATGGCTTTAGACCCGTCATCCATGACCTCTCTCGCGCCTATCGCGATCCCGGGCATATGCTTCCATTCGTTAAGGATGCGGCTAAACATCATGCGATTCGAACTCTGTTGGTCGAATTTAAAGAGACAGGCGAGCAGTGGCGCCACCCGCATTTCGAACGCAATGGGACGATTGTCGACATCGTCACCGCCTATCAATCGCGCCCGTCGGTGGATCCCGTTCTCAGGTTACGAGACGTGGTACGGGATTTGCTCGACCGCATCGTTTATCGAGCTACCAGCTGGCTTACCGACGATCTCGGCAAGGATTGTAGCGATAGACCACCAGCACCTACAGCCACGACTGATTCTTCCAAACCTTGGGTTATCGATGCCAGCTTAATTAAAAAAATTCAGCAAAAACAAGACAAACCTTTTGACCAGAAGCCGCTCTACAGAGTCGATCTAGAAGCCGCGGAAGAAGAGCGTAATCTCCACTATATGAGACGTTTCAGTGCATTCGCTAAAGAACAACAGATTGAGCTATTCTTTTACTATATCCCACCACTCTTTGGTCGGCCACTTGCGCCAGACGTCGTTAGGGCATTCGAAGAACGCTTCGATGCCCCTCTACTTCAGCTGGACGCAGCCGACCTAGCCACCCTCAACCCGCTGGGGTTTACCGATGGTACTCATATGGGTTGGCCGGCCGCTAAGCGGTATATGAACTATCTCGCTGACGCCCTGCCATGGAAGCAGCGGAACAGCGAACAATGAACCTACTCTCCTTCACATCTAAAACGGACGAACCCAAGACAGGTAAGCCGTCAAGCGTTAACGTCGCGGCGATCCTCAAGACTGTTCGCGTACCTTGGCCTCTCCTATGGGTCGCCATTTCCGTATTGAGCTGGCTGTTGGTCGCAGATCTTCTCGTCGCATCTGGCACGCTCCATAGACTGGCCTCTCTCAAGGCGCCCCCGCTCCGCATCCACAGCTTGGAACAACAGCTCTTCGAGCTCGATCAGACCGACTTCTCTTCGGTCATCGTCGGCGACCAACGATTCATTGAAAAGGCGAAAGCCAGTCTAGGGGAAAAGCTTGGTGAGCAGCTCTTTCTCACCATCCCTGGCTTTCACCTTCCCGACATCGCGACCCTAGCACGCGCCCTCAGCGGAAGAATCGGCTTCGAGCGCCTCATTCTTCAAGCTTCGCCGCATTATTGGTCTGATCTTTGGATGAGGCAGCCGGCACTCAATATCGATCTCTGGTTAGGTTACGGGCGGTCAAGATGGCCAGACCCAAAGCGTGCGAGGAAGGTTTTCGACACTCTGGCCGAACGTGTAGCCGCCGCTGAAAAGAGTGATTACGGCCGCTGGGCTAGACCGGAAACGCTTCGTGGGATTTCCTGGGTCGAGACACCAAGAAGGGCGCAACGCGTGATGCAGAGCCTCGAACGATTGACGTCAAGAGGGCTACGGTCGGTTTACTGGATACCTGATCTTGATGAGTTGCCAGCAGACATCAGTCCAGAACTTCTTGGTCGCTTTGATAATCGGTTTGCCGAAGTCGGTTTCGATGAGACCTTTGGCCATGTCGTCACTGATTTTTCTGAACTCACGCGCTAGCTCGAGAGACTATCTTGTTCGTCGACCCACAACTTCACCTCTACATAACGCTGGCCACGGTTTTATTTTTCTATCTCATTCCCAAGGATTATCCTCGGCAGCGTCTTATTCTGCTACTTTTTGTAAGTGGCTTGCTTATCTTTTATGCTGCGCCCTATGCGCTGTTCGCCTGCCTCCTCCTGGGAGGAGCAACGCTATTTCTAGGCAGGTTTCTCGCGAGCGGAAAGTCGTCAACCGTAGTCTATATTGGCGCCCTGTCGGTACCGATGCTGACCATCGTCGGATTCGAATATGCCGAGACCAATGCACCCATCATCGCGAAGCTCGGTGTATCCTACTTCTCACTCAAGGCTGCCACGGTTTTGGTCGATTGTCGACGTGGTCAAGCCTCACCGAAGCTCGGCGAGATCTTCTTCTTGCTGATGTTCTATCCAATCTACTCAGCCGGTCCGATCGAGCGGGCCAAGACACTTGGACAAAGTACATTGCAATCCGCGTTCAGCGTGGACAACGTCGGCCAGGGGCTGCTTAGGATCGCGATGGGAATCTTTCTAAGCGTCTATGTCGCCAATGCACTGCTGCACCCATTGATCGATGCCAGCTATCCATCGATCGTCAACAATCCAGACCGGTTCAGCGCGCTGGACGTCTATCTTTACCTCATGCTGAGCTTCCTCGCGCTTTACGTCGCCTTTACTGGCTATACCGATATCGCGATTGGTACTGCGCGCCTTCTCGGGATTAAAGTTCAGGAAAACTTCCATTTCCCGCTCATGGCAACCAGCATTCAGAATTTCTGGCAACGTTGGCACCTGTCCCTATCGTCGATCATCTCGATCTATCTGTTTAAGCCAATGGTCCGTGCCACTGGTCGACCGATGCTCGCGATCTTCAGCGCGTTCACGGTGATCGGCCTCTGGCACGATGTGACGGTTCAGTATCTGGTTTGGGGTGCCGGCCATGGCGGCGCTCTCGCACTCAACTATCGCTATGGCCGTTACTGCGCGACGAGACCCGGACTCCAGCGCTTTCACGAACATGTGCTCGTGAGAAATTTATCCAGGATCCTAACGCTGAGCTATATCGCGCTCGTTTCTGGCTTCGCCAATGCGCCAGATCTCGAAAATGGACTTGGCATCGTCAAAGCATTGTTGGGAGTGAACACATGATAAATGACGATAAACGATACGGAAGTGCCAGCAGACTGTTCATGGACGTCGTCTACTACGCCTTTATTGGACTCGCCTTGGTCTATTGCCTATCCAATTTTCCGTACGAACAAGTCGTCCACGTCTATCAGCAATATTGATACGCACCTGACTGATTAGGCAGCATCGTGCATCACAATATCGACCAAGGACGAGACCCGGAAATCCTGATAGTCCTCGTCAATACTAGCGAGCTTCGTATCGAGGCGCTTCTCGAGCTGAAACAGGAAGTTCATCTGATCAAGCGAATCGAGGATGCCTTCCGCCACCAGATCAGTGCTTTCAGTAATGTCGTTCGTCAGATCAGCTACGGTTTCACGAATGGCGCTGCGCACGTGCTCCAACGACTCATCTCTCGTCATCTTGTCTCGCTCCTACGTCGACGGCTCAAAGGTCAAAAGCAGGCTTCCCCAGGACAGTCCGACCCCAAAACCGGACATCAGCACATGTCCTTTCAAGGGCTGAGGACCAGCCAGCTTCTCCTGCAAAAGTAGCGGAATGGTTGAAGACACCGTGTTGCCATAACGACCAATATTCGTCAACAGGCGCTCCGCTGGAATACCGGCGGACTCCGCGAGCCGACGCAGCATGTACAGGCTCCCCTGATGCAGCGCGAACCAAGCAATCTCGTCTAGCGTAACGCGATTGCGTTCCAAGGCCCGCTCTAGGCTTCGCGGCACCGAGGACATAACGAAGTTAAAGACACCGCGGCCTTTCATGTGCAAACGGTAGTCATCTGGATCACCGTCAAGGGACGGTGCGTGCTGATGGATCGACCAGAGTGGCTTCGCACCTCGGCCACCCGGGATCTTGAGACAATCCTGAAGCGTGCCGTCAGTGCCAAAATCACCAAGGCCAATCGTTCCTGTACCGACTTCGTCCAGGAGTGTCGCGGTTGCCGCATCACCAAAGACTGTGACCGTCGACTTGTCATCGCGCCGCATGATTTTTGAATAAGGATCGCAAGTGACAACAATCGATCGCTTGATCCTCTGGTCCACCATAAAGCTTTTGGCGATGGTCAATGCGTAGGGGTAACCGGAACAGCCGAGACCAACGTCGAACGAAGCCATGGTCGGTGCACCGATCGCTGCTTGCAGGAGAGCACTATTTTGCGGGATGCCATGATCCGGTGTTTGGGTCACATACACCAAGAGACCAACGCTTTCGAGACTGATCCCAGTGTGCTCGACGAGTTTCTCAACGGCTTTGGCGGCAAGATCGACACCTGTCTCATTCGGCCCGAGAAACGCGCGTTTATCGACTCCCACTTGATCCCTGATGAAACGCGGTTCAGCGCCAGCCCATTCTGCGATTTCTTCTGAGGAAACAACATGTTCCGGAACCGCCGAGGCGATGGCGCGTAGTTTCATGGCTGAACGATCCGGCAGGAGAACGCGATATTAAATTGCGACGAACCGCCTTTGTCGGCGGAAACCGTAATCTTGGAAAATGTCTGTTTTCGACCTTCCTGATTGCGGGCAAGAAGAGGTTCCACACTGAGAACCGCCGTCCCAGAATGACCAGGCACAATGGGAAGATCGGCGCCAGATAACGCTGTGAACCAGATGTCGGTGACCTTGGTGGCAAGCGATTGATGTAGCTTCTTCACTGTCTCGATCACCGCTGACAGATAACCTTCCTGCGTACCGTCCAAAGCGACCCTGGCCTCGCCATGCAGCTCGCCGTGATCACTGAAGGCCTCGAGCTTCGAAGGCTGGTCGTCGATCCAGGGAGCGGACTCACCGTCAGCATCTGCGTAGACGATAGCGAAGGTCTGATCGCCAAACCTGTAACGTGCCTTTCCGATCAGCCTGTTGGCGCCTACCGGATCTGCTTGGCCCTGCCTGAATGCAATAACAGGATGGCGCGTGATTCGGGAAAACTTCGCATCAAAGAGAACAGCACCACCGATGCCTGCATGCAGCAGCCAATCAGCAGTTCTTCCGAGGATCTGCGATCCTTGTACGTAGTCTCGGCTACCGCGCAGAAAAACGTCGAGCTTCTGGAACACTTCGCTCACGCCGAAAAATCCATAAAATTGATTTGAATTGCGATGTACAACAACTTAAGATCATGTTCAAGAGCCGTCAGGAACTTGATCTTCCACACAATCGCAAATTGCTGACTGCGGCCTCAAGAGCGCGCTGCAGCTAGGCTCATTTTTATGAATTTTTAGTTGAAAAGACCTATTTATATTCTACAACAAAATTGCTAATTCACCATGGCATACGGTTGCCCAGACTTGCCCTAGGTCGTAACCCGCCAAACGAGATTGAGGCCCATGTTTTCATACTTCGCGCCTGGTCGTCTGCAGCGATCCCGAAGGTCCGTCTTTATGGTCGTTCAGAACGGCGTGCTCAATGATTCGCGCGTATTGAAGACGGCGCAAAGTGTCCGCAAGCTCGGCTACCAGGTTACGTTATTCGGCTGCCACAGCAAGCGTGAGATCAAGGTGATCGACTATTCAACGATCACCATCAAGTTATTGCCCAATCCGAGCATAAGACTGAGAGACGAAGGAACTTGGATCAGCGATATCAACGAGCGCAACCATTCCGATTACGACCGTGTCGCTGCTGAACAGCTTATACCGTTTATAAAGGAAACCGCGCCGGATATTCTGCATACTCATGATATGATCGGCCTGGCAATTGGCGCCAGTTTAGCCGCAGCGAACTCCCTCAAGAACACTCGTTGGATACACGACCTTCACGAATATGTGCGCGGCGTCAACATAGCCCCAAAAATGCAAGCGCATTACGAAGGTGTCGAGACAAAATCAATCGGCTGGCCTGACGCGCTTACGACGGTGTCACCGCCGCTCGCCGCGCTCTTGAAGAAAGATCATGAGCTCGCCAGACCGCCCGATCTGGTCTTGAATGCGCCCCGCCGATGCGATTTTGATCCTCATTATCCCAAAACCGTTAGGAGCGATATCGGTCTCGACGCCGAAACGCCGCTCATGGTCTATAGCGGTGGGGTCAAAGCAATCCGCGGCGTCGACATGATTGTGGATGCGCTCCCAATGAGGCCGGATCGCCACCTTGCCGTTGTCTCGAGTTCCAAAGGCCCCGATGTCGATGCCTTACAAGAGTCGGTAGCCACGCTCGACGCGAGCGCCAGGTATCATCGTTTGCCGTTCGTTCCTTTTATGAATGTCACATCTTATTTGCGCGGAGCCACGGTCGGCATTCACCCGATCCGTCGCTATCCTAATGCCGAGATCGCGCTGCCGAATAAGCTGTTCGAGTATGTCCATGCCGGCCTGCCGGTCGTGACTAGCGACAATCCAACAATGAAGGCTTTCATTGAGCAGGAGCAATGCGGCACAACATTTCCGTTGGAAGATCCAGTCAAGCTCTCAGACAAAGTTGACGAAGCACTCGACCTCGCAAGGGCTCAAGACTTCAAGAAACGTCTGGACGATATTGCGCGACGCTATTGTTGGGAGGAGCAAGAAAAGACGCTCGCTGAAATCTACGACCGCGTCGATCCCGCTGCAGGTGGGGACGTAGCGGTTGCTTCAAGGTCACGGCAAGCTCACAGATCGAGCCCGCGTGTACTCCAATTGCCAACCACGCAAGCAGGTCCGATCGACAGTCTAGTAGAGGGTCTGCGTCTAGAGGGTGTCAAGGCGTCCTCATTGAACACCGGACCGAATGCATTCGGCCAGGGAACCGATATCGCGATCGAGCACGACCAACATGGTGTCGAACATACTCCCGCATTGGTTCGTGGGCTTGGCAGGGACTACGATGTCTTTCATTTTCACGACCGCCCACTCCAGTTTAAGCCGACGTGTCCCTTTGGCACGGGCTTTGACTTGCTCGCCCTCCGCCTAATGGGACGAAAAGTTTTCTTCCACTGCAGCGGGTCTGAGATGCGCACGGCGTCCACCTTTCGCCGACATAGCCCATACCATTATGTAGACGACAATCCAGACGACCTATTCGGTTTCAACGAGGCATGCCGACGACGTCCTTATCGCGACTATCTGGAAGCAGTCTGCAACGGCGTCTTTGTAAGCGATCCTGAACTCCTGACCTACGTCCCGCACGCGATCATGGTACCGCGCGCGCTTGATCTGAAAGCATGGCACAACATCGGCATCCACAATCCGGCCAAACCAAAAATCGTCCATGCATCGTCAAATCGGACAATTAAAGGAACCGGCGCCATCCTCGCCGTCATCGATCGGCTGAAGAGCGATGGTCGTGACTTTGCCTTCGAGATGGTCGAAAATGTTACTCACGATGAGGCGCGCAAAGTTTATGAAAGCGCCGATATTGTCATCGATCAGCTTCGTAGCGGATGGTATGGCGCGCTCGGCGTCGAAGCGATGGCGCTTGGCAAGGTCGTCATCACCTATATTCGCGATGACCTTCGCCACTACCTACCCGATCCACCACCGCTCTGTAGCGCCAATCCGGACAACCTCTATGAGGTGCTGAGCATTCTCCTGGATGATCAATTCGAGATGGAGCAGCTCGGCAGAAGGGCGCGCGCCTACGCCGAGGAGGTGCATGATGCGCGCAAGATCGCACGCTTCTTAGCGACGGTCTACGACATGTTGGAAGGCAGCGGTGGTGATGCTACACGATTTCAAGATTTCATCGCTCTTCAGAGAGACGCTGTTAGGGTCGTGCCCCCGAAAGATTCGGTCTCGATGCGGAAGGCCACAACAAGGATCCGCCGTTGGATCCGGCACTTTCAACCCCGACATCATGTCAGCCTCTTCGTCGGGACATGGCGTCGCGAGGGCACAGAGCAGGCGATGAAGCGGACCTTGGATTTTCTACGTTGTCGATAGGAGTTGCCGACGGTCAATGAAGCCTTCGAGGCACTCAGAAATATCAATTTCAAATTGAAACAACTTCTTTACATTAACGATCTTTGGTTCTACTTCAAAATCTTGTCCCTTCCCGCACATGGAGATGCTTACGCATGTCGAATGTCCGGCGATTCCTTCTGATTTGCCATGACCGAAGCGGGTCGAATCTCTTGCGAAGTATGCTCGGCCAGCATCCAGAAATCTACGTTATCCCACCGCTGCCCATTTTCGAGATCATCTACTATTATCAATCGATCTACGGTGACCTCGCCATTGATGCGAACTGGCAGAGCCTGCTTCAGGCGGTGCATGATCTCTATGCTGCCAATCACCATCCCCTACCCTACGCCATCAGCCGAGAGGAGCTGATCGCCGAGGCAACATCCAAGCCGCGCACGCTCGGTGGCGCCGTGCAATCCGTATTTGATCTGGTGGCTCGGAAGGCAGAACGGCCGATCATCGGCTTAAAATTTGGCGCTTATCATAGCATGATCGACGATTTCTTGCATGAAACGTCATTCGATAGCGCTGTCTTTCAGTATCGTGATCCGCGCGATGTAGCCCTTTCCGCCTGGAAGGCGGGTGTTGATCAACGCTCTCCAGAGGATTTCGTTAGACACTGGCTCGACTGGCACAGGAGCGTGCGCACACTCCTTCACCAGCATGACCTAACTCATATTGAGCATCGCTATGAGGACTTAATCAGCGCACCGGAGGCAACACTCGACGCCGTCTGGAAATTCATCGGCGTGCAACCAATCGACACGGCCCTCGATTATCATAAGAGCCAAGCACAGCAAGAGGCGGCAGCTGCCAGCTACATGTGGGCGAATCTAGCCAAGCCATTAAAGCAGGACAATATGAACAAGTTTTACGCCGAGTGGGGGCCGATAAGGACGCGTGCCATTGAGCGAGCCCTAGGTAAGGAGGCATTGGCCGAGTTTGGCTATCGACCAGCCCAAATCCTGAAATTCCCGGTTAAGTCGTTACTCGCCAAACCGAAAAGACGTTTGCGCACCAAGGAAGATAGGGCTTTTCAACAAGAACAGGACGCGATCGCCACGCAGATCAAGGAACGCTACTTGGCGCTTAGGCGGGCAGATCATGGCGGTGGCTGACCGTCTATCCCAGCAAGAAGATGGGAAGGCTGTGACCGAGTCGACCGACATCGACGAGGCTGACGATTCAATCGCCATCCAGACCTGGCTTCGTCGATGGGGGATACTTCACGCCTGCGGTCCCCATGGTGAAGAGGCGAAGCTCATTGATCGGCGCGGTTCTCAAGCTATCGCCGAGCAAACCATGAGTGTTCTCATCGACGGCCCTCTGTCAATGGAATGCTGTCAAAGCCTGCACATTTCGCCGAAATGGTACCGCGCGCAAGAAGTTGCTCTCGGCCTTGAGATGACCAGTTTATCCGACTGTTCGGATCGACTTGCCCCGGAGCGCATCAATATCGCGCGCCAGATTACTCTGCTGCGTCGCATACCAAAGGATCGTGCAGAGAAAAGTGAGCCCTATATTCATGGGCCAGGGCCGGATACAGACGAATCGGCGATTGCCTTTCAGCATCTGAGCGTGCCGAAGGGCTGGATCATCTTGGCCAGCGCAACTCTCGATGATGAAACGGCAGCCCTTCCCGTCATTATTAGCGACGGTCATCGAATTGTAAGTGGTTTGCCGTTGGTCGAGCTTCTGACGGCAAAGATGACAATGCCGGCCTGTCCCGACGGCTATTTCGGGCCATTTCGCAAGTCCGTTTCATGGCGCCTAGAGGCCTGGTTGGTGGAGCAACTCATCGCCCATGCGCGAAGAAGTGGGTTGACCATTCTCTATCAGCATCACTGGCCGAGTGGCTTTAATGCTGCCTTCACCGTCCGCCACGATTACGACCGCCCTATTGCCGATGAGACGATGACCGATCTGCTCGACTGCTACGACGAGCATGGCGTAAAATGCAGCGTTGGCTTCCTCGATCGACTACAACCGCACGCACAAATGGCGGCCCTAAATGAGCGCGGCCATGAGATCGTGCTGCATAGCGAGGCTGCCTCTGAAGCTGCATTTGAGCGTGAAGTCAAAGCACTTCACTCCAAGGGTTTAACCCTCGGCTTCACCCCATCCGGTGCGACCTGTCATGGCGGCATTGGCTCTGCAGGGCATCTGGGAGCAACGACATTCGCTTGGGTCGGTCGCGTGGGCCTCGATTACACGGAGCAGCTTGGATGTGACGCGCTCATTCCTCATCCGGCCTTGGTTGATGAGGTTGGAAAAGCGAATGGTCCGATGAGCGTCATGATCACACCGACGCACCAGAGCCTGGATACTGGCACGGCACCGCTCGCCCATGCTCTTCCAGAGCTCGCCACGAAGATTCCAAAATTGCTAGCGGCAGGTGGGCTGGTCACGTTGATGAACCACCCCGACATCCATCTGGATGAGCTCAAGGCACTCCTATCCTGGCTTGATCTCAGCAGGGTCTGGAGAGCAACCCACGCCGAGATCACTGCCTGGTGCCGGCAAACAATGTATGCAGCTCGCTGCACCAGCATTGGTGGCGCCCTCGAGGTTAGATTCGATCGACCGTTGCCGCACAGCGTGACGATTGACGTTCTGCGCTTCGAAACCACCCAGCGGCTAAGCTTGCCAGTCGGCACAGAGACGGAATTGATTGACCTTCGAGAAAAGGACCCATCGATGAGCATTGATCGAACGGCATTCGTCAATAGGATTGGCCGAGGATTGGAACGTGCTGCCGCCAAATTTAGAAGATCCGCCGTCTGTCCACTGCCACTTCGCGATCCGAGGGGGCCTTCCGTAGCTCCGAGCGCAAAAGGCCGCATGGCGAATCAGGCCATCGAGCAACCGGCTAGAGCTGCCGTCGTAGCGCGCACGCAAAAGGAAGCAGAAGAATCAGCCGCAATGTTGCGAACCATCAAGGGTGTCTTTCGCTATCCTCCCAGAGACACGAGTCTTTTCACGCTATCCGGCGGTGCGGTCGGCCTACCAAGCGACATTACCAAGGCCTCGAGCTTCTTTCACACACGTCTCAGCGGCCTCTTCGATCTCATCTATGTCGACCCGCGCGTAAAGCTTTTTGCCACACCCTATGGCCAAAATTTCATCGCGCACGTCAATGCCCTCGCAGGCTCTAATGGTGTTTTGCTTTTGCCGGACTGGCAAAGCCAGGCCGCCAAAGGTGGTATCGGTCCCGATCTGTTGGACGAGTGGCTGGGTTGCCAAGGCAAGCGGATCAACAATACCCATCTCAGCTACCCGGCTCAGGCGTTGGTGACGCCTCTACCGTCCGTCCTATCTTGGTATACAACACATGGCGCAGAATTGGTCCTAGAAGAACTCTTGTTTCGCGGGACCGACGGAGATCTCTCGGGGCTCACCAGCGATCCCCTGGTCAGGGAGTTCCTTCTTTCGAATCTATCAACGACCGATGGCGTGCGTGGTGCTCGAAGCGGAGATGGCGCCAACAATATCGAACTGGTGCTCGAGGACATTACAGCCTCACATGCCTATCTGGTCGGAGGTGTCAGTTATAAGGCGGCTATAACTCGGCATATTCTCACGACGCTCATGCCGGGTCGCGACCAACTCAGATATGCAGATATCGGCGGCAGTTATGGGGCTCTCGCTGCTGAGCTGCTTCTGTCTTGCGACCGTTCGCAGTTTGCCTTCGCAATAACTCGAGACATCGCGAGTCAGAACGTACCACTAGCGCGCAGCCTCTATGCAGGGCTGATCGATAGTTTGTCCGGGCGGTACAAGTTCTCGCTCGGGCCTGCCGAGAGCTTCGTATTCGAGGATGGCTTTGATGTGGTTTCGTTTATCGGTTCGTTACTTTATGTCGACAAGAACCAGCTTGAAGGACTCCTCGATCGGGTCTGGTCCTCCATCCAACCTGGCGGCCTACTCATCGTGCACGAAAACATCAAAAACCCGACCTTCACCCGAGACTTCGACGTCATGTTCGCAGCGGACGAGCTGGATAGACTGCTCGGTCGCCTTGCTCCTGTTCGCTTCTTCCATTCTAACGCTTGCACCGAGTTGAAACCGGAGCAGGTGGCCGACAAGACAGTATTCCGTGTCCTCACCAAGCCTGATTGACCGACTTCTTCGCCGCCAACGGCTGAAAGGCCTGGAAACCGAACCCGGAATGCGCCTGGAGCGCTTCGAGAAGGCCGTCGCGGCTCAGCCGATGAGAGAAGAGGCGCCGGGCGACATACCCTTTGAAGGCGATGTCGGTGTATCGGTGACGCGCCCCGCTCGGTTGACCGCCGCTTCCGGTTTGCTCCTGATGCTTCACGGGCTCGGCTCGGACTGGGACGAGCATGACAAGCTGGCTGCGGATTGGTCTGATCGCTACGACATGCTCTGTCTTCAAGTGCGTGATCGTCACGCTGGCCAGCGCGGCATGGCTGTCCCCATGGATCTTGGCAAATATCAAACCGTCGACTCGTTACGAGCTGTGCAATGGGCGCTTGAACGATATGACATCGACGCCAAGCGAGTTGTTGTCTGGGGTGGCTCAGGCGGCGGCCACATGGCGCTGCAATGTGTCCTTTTCGCGCCCGATCTCTTCACCGCCGCAATCAGCTGCTGCCCCTATACCCATCCAACGCTAGAGGGTGAGATCGTTGAAGAATGGCAGAATGGCTGGATCCGCCGCTGCATTCCCGATGGTGACCCGCCAGCGAGCGAACAGGCGATCCGCAGCCCACTTGCCAACATTGGGAGGCTGACAACGCCCGTTCTCCTGATGCACGGCAGCGATGACCGAGTGGTTCACCCCTTGCATTCCCGCCGTCTCGCCGACGCTGCCCGCGCCTCGTGCCGACCTCTTCTTTATCGGGAAATCACCGGGGGAGACCACAATTTTTACGGTGGACTCGATGGACTAAGTTCGCGTAAAAATGCAACAGAATTGATTGGAAATCATCTTATGATTTCCAAAAAGCCGTCTTCAGCGAAAGTTTGTGCGCATTCACCAACCAAAGGGTGGCAAGTTCGTCCCAACGAACGAGACGGTCTCTTCGAGCTGATCCGAGAACCGATGTCGTCCCATCCTTGAGAGATCGACCCTATGACCGACCTGCGATCGCCCAATGATGTCGTCTTTGCGACAAGCCAACATCTGACCGATGCCGCCATGGCAACGTTTTGCGACCAGGTAAGCTATCTCCATGAGGCGATCGAAACCGTCAATGTCGAAAACGGCAAGATCACACTTGGTATGGTCGATATAGTCGACGACAGCGCGCGCGATCGGCTTAGGGCTGAGATCGATGAATTGGCCGTTAGGGTAGCACGGTCCTACGCCAAGGTGCGTACCAATGTCATCAGCGAACATGAAGGTGAGGCGACCTATCGGGAAGACCCGATGCCGCATCTGCGAGCCACGCGCCAGGCGATCGCCACTTATCCCGGCACGTTCATCCTGCGTGGCGATATCCTCAAGGTTATCAACGGATTAGATGCCTATTTCAAATCCTTCGCACTGCGGCTTGGCGCTGAGGAGCAGGATTATCCAACGACCGTCCCCCTCAGATCCATGATCGATAACGGCTATCTCTCGAGCTTCCCGCACCATGCACTGACCGTCTCGCGCATCCATGCTGATCTCGCTGATTTGGCACGCGCTGCACAGGCGCTTGATGGCGACAGCCTTCCCCACGACATCTACTTTAGTGCCGGCCAGATGCTCGCTCCGACCGTATGCTATCACTGTTTCGAGTCGATGCGCGGTCAAGATGTCCGTAATGTCGGACGTGTTTTCACCGCCAAGGCGCGATGCCACCGGCACGAAGGCGCGGCCACCTCTGGTCTCACACGACTTCAAACCTTCAACATGCGTGAGATCATTCTCTTCGACACCCTCAACAAGGTCGCCGAACAAAAGCAGGCTATTCTTGACGAGGTTGAGGCGGATTTCACACGTTGGGGCGTCGCCTTCGAGATCGCGACGGCCACCGATCCCTTCTTTCCGATCCAAAATGAGACCAAACGGGCCTTTCAGTCGCTTCAGGCACTGAAACATGAGCTTCGGCTTAAGCTTCCATACGACGACGACGACTTAGCTTGCGCATCCTTCAACAACCATAAAGACACGCTAGTCAAATCTTATGCGATCACCGATAGCGATACCGACATGCCATCCTCTGGTTGCGTCGGCTTCGGCCTTGAGCGCTTGGCATTTAGTTTGTTCTCTCAATTTGGCATGGATCTCGGGGCTTGGCCCGCCGCTCTCCGGAAAGACATTCTCATTTCGCCGGGGGGCCTGACCTAATGAGCCTTTCCGATGGGATCACAAACCGCTTACGTCGTGCCATGGATCAAGCCCGGATCATGGTCTGGCCGGCTCCTGGGAAAGCGCCCAAGCCCGCGTTAGAAAAGGTCGGCGCCGAGGTCGACACGATTCTTGAACAGTCACCAAAGCCGACGCCCAAACCCAAAGCATCGCCCAATGCCGCGCTCGATCCAGAGCTGGTTGACTTGTTCTGCGGATATTTCGGGGATGCCCATCGAGACCGACTCACGCCTGATACTGACATGGACGACGTGGACGGCTGGGATTCCCAGAGTTTCTTGGGCTTTGTCCTGACCCTAGAGGATGCCTTTAGCGTCACATTCTCCGATTCTGAAGCCGCGCAAATGTTCCAGCTTGGCCACATTCAGCGCATCTTACGCAACGCCAGACTCGACCTGCCCCACGACGACGTTGCCCATGCTTGTTGCCAAATCCATCGCATGAAGCAAGCACCATCTGATGTGTTGAAGGTGATCGTCTTGTCTGGCAGCTCGACGCGTGAGGGCTTCGTGTCACCGAGCGATGGGCGTGACATGTTGCGTCGGCTATCAGGCGACGAGAATGCCGAATGGTATAACCTGTCGATTAGTGGTCTGGTGGTGGCAGAGACGCTGCAGCTACTCGAGGTCATTAAAGCGGTCGACAATGCCATGATCCTCATTGGCTGGTCGCCGATCATTCTAGGTGGATGCGGAGAGGCGGAGTTCAGGCGCGCTGCGACCCATCAGCGTTTCCCGTTTGCCGCGCCAAAGATGGATCGAATATTAAAATGTCATGGCTACGCGGTCACCTCCGAGATGATGACACCATCAATCAGCCTCGACGTTTGGATTGAACGCTATCTAAAAGGTCGCTCCCTCGAGGCCCTCCACTATGAGCCCTATCTCTACCCTACCCTAGCGCCTTGGAACGCGGACAAATACCGAGACGAGGACTCGATTCTGCGCTTCTATAATCATGCGCTCGACAATTACAAGCAGAGCCTTGAAATTAACGAACAGCTCCTGCGGGAGATCGTTCTTTATTGTTCTAAACGGAAGCTTTCGCTTGGTTTCTTAAATTTGCCGCTACACTCTGAGCTTTTGGCTTATCTCGAGACCATCGGACAGGTAGGCAGCCGAACAGAGGCTATTCTGAAGGCCTTCCGAGCTGAGATGGACGTTCCATTCATTGACGCAGTGGGCCAAGCGGGAATTACCGATAATGACTTTCGCGATCCCGCCCACATCACACAAAAGCGCGAGACCTTTACCGAGCATGCTATCAGCGGCGCTCTCGATCAACTCGGGAATGTCGACAGGTAGACGATGGCCATCGATACCTGCCAGCATGGTTCAATATCGCAATCAGCCATACATCGCCTAGACGCCTCTGGTGAGGGACTCTTCTTCGGTGTCGGCTCCGGGCGCTGCGGCACAATGATGTTGTCAAACCTACTTAACGCAGAACCCGATGTCACCGCATTACATGAAGGCAAGGTGCGCGCCGGTGAATGCGCCGGCGACCAACAGCTGCCATTCCTCACTCTGCAGAACAAGCACGCCTATCACCATCCTGCTCAAGCCTATGGGATCGTGGAAAGAACCCGCTCGGCCATGGCACCACTTCGTCTTGAGCGAGGCGATCGACTCTTTGGCGATATCGCCTACAACTATGCACCCTTTGTGAAAGCTTTGGCGGAATTTTTTCCCGGCGCAAAGCTCATCTTCCTACATCGCGACGGTCGTGACTTCGTTCGCTCCTGCTACACGGCTGAAACGCCCGATCCAGCGCCAATCGGCTGGTCTGACCCGACGCGCCGACTCTCAGAGCTTGAGCGCTATATCGCTCTTGGCCGTCTTTGCCCTTGTGATGACGATGCCCTTTTCGACGATTGGGAGGAGCTTCATCCCATCGAGAAAAATGCCTGGCTCTGGAGCGAAACCAATCGTCTTATCCTCGATGGCCTGACCGTCTGGCCTAAGAACGACGTCCTGGAAGTTCGCTTCGAAGATTTCCGAAATCGTCTCGGCGACGAATATGCACGGCTGCGTTCTTTCTTAGGCCTTGAAGGACCGCTGCCAAAACCCGTCGAGCGTCTCTTCACGCAGAAAATCAATGCACGCCGAAGTCACGTGCTTCCTCCGTGGCCGGACTGGGATCATGAGATCAGCTCGATGTTCTGGCGTCATGCCGGTCCGATGATGGAGCAACTGGGCTATGCATAACGATGCAACCGACTGGGAGCATGTCCAATCTCGCTTCGCCGATCTCCCGGGCGAGAAGGGAATTACCGATCGTCAGCAAGCTTATAGACCCTTCTTTCTACGTCTCGGGGAAGGTGTGCGCATTGAAGCCGGCTGCCACTTTGCCTTTCCAGAACGCATTGTCATCGAAGACGATGCCCGGATCAACCTTGGCGGTCTTTTCTATGGCAGTGGCGGCATTCGCATCGGCCGCCATGCACGAATTGGCCCGCGTGTCTTTGTGCATTCAGCAAATCACGACGTCGATCGCCAGGATCCGCGTGCGTTCTTCGAACGAGGCTATGACTACAAGGCAGTCGAGATCGGCGACAATGTCCTCATCTCCGCTGATGTTCGAATCCTGCCAGGTGCTACTTTAGGTGCAACATCTTTTGTCGCCGCCGGCGCGACGGTTACGGGTAAATCCTTCAACGAAGGCAGCTATCTCACCGGGATCCCAGCTCGAGTCATGTCAGAGCCGCCGTCTCAGACGACGACGGTCCGGAGTCCTACCGCGGAAATTGCCATTCTGCTGCCAAAAGGTTCAAGGGAAGAAGACCGTGCATATCGACATCTTCTCAGCGCGCTCAGACTGCCACAAATCATGCTTGCCACATCAGGCGAGGTGCTACCACCATCAGTCGTTGCCGTGCTCACCGATGGCGACGTCCACGACGTCGGATTAGCGCCTGAACACGTCGACATTTGGCAGATCAACCGAGCAGACAGGCAGCTGACGTCGCGTGATGGCAAGGTCACCCTGACCCTACCTGGCGACGATGAAACACTCGAACTGCCCACTCGGCGACGCTCGCGCTTTCGGCCCCGAGCCAACCGCTTGTCGTCCTCAAGAGAACGGACGCAAGCCTATGCTTTTTGGTTGCAAGATCGATTACTAAAGCGCAACGATCCGCTGCCAACCGGGGAGTTCTTGGAATGGGCAGTCAGCCTTCAATTGCTTGGGATCGCTCCAGGCCGCGAGGACAAGCTGCTTGAGCGGGTCTTCAAGGCACTTTGGCGTCGTTGGCCAGAGGAAGTCCCGAAAACAAAGTACCCTCCTGAAGCCGCCACTATCGCTGAGCGGGACGCCATAATCCATTACTGGTTTGACCAAGTTCTCGTTCAGGCAAGGCCCCTTCGTTCCCCTGACACTTATCCCGCCACTGACTTACCGACTGAAAGGCGACGTAAAGGGCTACTCTATCCGGCCGTGCTGGTTTCAGAAGCCCGGCGTGCCCACGGCTTAGAAGGCATCAAGCGTATAAAGGGGTTGCTTGATCATGCCGAACCACATTGTCGAAATGGCCTTCGACTGACTGCCCTTGGCCTGGCAGCGCGGCAGCTTGGTGAACAAGATCGGCATGAACGGGTTGCTGCGATTCTGGCTAGTCCTGAATGGCATCATGAGGAGAACGGCCTGATTCGGGTTGTCCCCGGTAGGGCATCAATTCTCTACTCACCGATGCTGATATCTTGGTGGCGCCTCGAGGGAGATGGCGCACTGCCAGATGGCTTCCTGAACGAAACCGAAGAGACTGAGGTCATTGACTGGTGTGTCTTTGACGATCCCGAAGGTGACGACCAATTCAAAGGGAATATTGTCGATCTCAACCGTCGTCTGGTTTCGCGTTCGCTACTCGATGTCTGGAAAACCCTACACGCAGCGCCGTCGAAACCGTCGCACCAGCGGGTCTTGATTGACGACGCTTACGATGGCGCTGTCGCAGGGCTCGAGCGCTTATGGCGACGGTTATTCGCGGTCATGCTGCATCGGCGGGGCCGACCGCTCCTACAACTTTCCCCCTGGCCGGCTCCATTCACCTCAGCATGCTCGCTTCGCTATGACGTCGATCGACCGATCGGAGCTGCTCGACTTCGGGAGCTCGTCGCCCTGCAATCGCGGCTTGCCAACGCCGCATTCGGGACCTGGTACTTTCGACGGGATGATCCAGACGAGAAGCGTTTCGCGCCACTCTTAAGTAGCTATGCACAGGCACAAGCGAAGCATATCGAAGCTACCGACGAGGTCGTTAAGGGCGTAGGCGTCACACATCACTCGGCACCTACTTCTTCGTACTGGGAGGGCGACAGCACATCTGTTTCTCTATCTGAACGACAGGCGGCTTATGGCGAGTTTCATGCCACGGAATTGCCAACAGCGCGCCCGGCTTGGCTGCCCAACGATAGTGGCAACGGATCCTTAGACTACAGGTCAGAGTGCCTGATCCTAACCCCTCTTCACTTTCCACTCGAGGGCGGAACAGACGATCAGAACCTCGCCTACTTCGATCAGCGAATCGAGGCGTTTCGTCAGAGACTCGAAAATGGTGGTCACGCGATCGTTGGGACTCATCCCGATCTCAATCAGGAACCGCTGGAGGAACTGTTCAAAAGAGAGAGGCTTTCTGGAGTCTGGTTCACTACAGTCGAGGCCGCAGTTCAGCGCCAGCGCCTACTGAGCGACGTTCACTTAGTGAGCCAGGATAATTGCCCTTGCCTTCTGTCTAAACACAGTATTGCAGATCTGAAGATAGTTTATTGGCATCCAGATGACAGCCAAACAGAACATATCCTTCAACTACTTCCTGGGCGACCACGGCCCCTACCGGTCCAGGCGGTCGCATGAAAATCGTCATGCTCGCCAACAATCCCTGCGTCTTCGACGCACGTATAAGACGCGAAGCCGAAGCTCTAGCCGAAGCGGGCCATGAGGTGGTCGTGCTTGCGACCTCAGGCGAAGATGCAGCTGAAGAGGAACGGGTCGCCGGCGTCGACTATCGCCGCATTCTCAAAGTCTCGGAGATTAGAAAGACACTCCGTGCCGAAAGCGATCAGGGCGCCCTTAAGGAACGTTTAGCCGTTCTTCTCAAGGCAATCGTCTTTCATGTTGGTCGGCATGTGGTAACGCCCAGCATACGTCATCTCTTTGCTTATGCACGAGCCTATACGCGCGTGATCAAAGCGATTGAGCCCGATGTCGTCCATGCCCATGATCTGGATACGCTTCTGGCGGGATGGCTCGGCGCCAAGCGAGCGAAAGCGAAGCTCGTTTACGACGCACATGAGCTGGAGACGGATCGCAATCTTCCAATGGTCCGCTTCGAAAAGACCTATCGCAGCGTTGCTGAGCGCTTACTAATCGGTCAATGCGACGCCGTTATCACGGTGAGCGACAGCATCGCGCGCTATTTGGCTGAACGTTACCGTATCCCAACACCCATCGTTATTCTCAACGCGCCCATGACGCGTGCGGTTGCCGCGCCCTCTGACCTTCGCGCCGACCTCGGTCTCCTACCGGACCAACCGCTCGCCCTCTATGTCGGCGGCTTGGTACCCGGCCGCGGGATCGACCAAGCAATTAGAACGCTTGTCTATCTTCCTGACCTTCAGCTAGCCGTGCTCGGCCCACGCCAGGAGGCGACGCTGAAGCGAACGACCGAACTGGCGGAGAAGCTGGGTGTGCGCCAGAGACTGCACATCGTCGATCCCGTTTCGCCAGAAGGTGTGGGCGCCTACATCGCATCCGCTGACGTCTCCTTAATTCTTCTGCGGAACACCTGTCTCAACCATATGTTCTGTTTTCCCAACAAACTTCTTCAGAGCTTACTTTCAGGTCTGCCAGTCGTCGCTTCAAGACTGGTCGAGCTCGAGCGGATGGTGGCCATGACGGGAGCTGGCCTGATCGCAGATGAGACCGACCCAGCAGCGATCAGTGAGGCTGTTCGACGGGTCCTCAGCGAACCCGAACGCTTCCGACCGACGCCCACGCTCATTCGGTCTCTTGAATCAAGTCATGGATGGACCACGCAGAAAAAGAACCTCGTGGCGCTCTATCAAGCCCTTAGTGGGCTGCCTACTGACGACGTCGACCACAGATCACCAAGCGTTAGGCGCGGCGCACCGTTACTTAGCAGTGGGCCGTCTGTATGATTTGAGCGATCTTCAAGCCAGCATCACCATCGCCATACACGTCGATTTCGCGTCGGGGCGCATAACCCGGTGACGTCCACAGCCGGTTCCAACCGGCTTCGATCGTTTCGACCCACTCGGTTTCGTCGCGAAGGGTCAGGCAGGGCTTACGATGAAAGTAGGCTTCTTTTTGCAGTCCGCCAGAATCCGTCATTATCATTGACGCTCCGGCGATTAAACGGTGCATATCGATATAGCCAACCGGCTCAATCATCTGACAGCCGTTGATCTCTAGGCGTTGGCGTTGGAAAGCGTGCCTCGTTCGCGGATGCACAGGAAAGACAAGCTTGCTGGTTCCGGCATGCTCCTCAACGTAGCGGCAGATCTCGGCCAACCTCGACGGATCATCAGTGTTCTCAGCTCGGTGAAGGGTGAGAAGGATGTAGCTCCCATCTACAAGATTGAGGTCGCCCATAATCGTCGATCGCTGGCGTGCGGCTTCCCGCGCAAAGATCGTCGCATCATACATCACATCACCGACGAGGTGGACACCATCAGTGATGCCTTCTTTAGCAAGGTGATCGACCGCTGTCGTGGTCGGGCAGAACAGTATCTCACTGATATGATCAGAGAGGACACGGTTCACCTCTTCAGGCATGCGTCGGTTAAAAGAACGAAGCCCTGCCTCGACATGGTAAACCGGAAGATGAAGCTTGGCTGCTGCAAGACCGCCCGCAAGCGTTGAGTTGGTGTCGCCATAAATCAACACAGCATCAGGCGGCGCCTGCAACAAGATTCCTTCGATCGCCTCCATCATCCGACCTGTCATCTGACCATGCGACCCGCCAGCGATGCCGAGATTATGGTCGGGCTCAGGAATGGCGAGCTCATCGAAGAATTGAGCGGACATGCGGTGGTCATAATGTTGTCCTGTGTGAATGATCCGGTGATCGACATCACCGAGGTCGGCGAGCGCTCGTGCAACCACGGCGACCTTAACGAATTGTGGACGGGCGCCGGCGATTGTCACAAAACGCATCAAATTTCCTCTTTTGTTTGCGCCTAAGGCTCTACGACCTGAGTGTCGAACGCCAATTCAGGCCAGGTCTCGCGTTCAGTGAGCAGCGAATCAAGGATCGCCCCATGCATTGAGACGTCGAGATGTTGAATATCGGTAGGTCTGGCCTTTGAAAGCCGGTCAATCCAAGACAAAGACAGCTTGGGAGGAAGCAGCAGTGGGTCAACTGGCCGACTATCGATGGAGAGTATGCAGGTTGTCAAAAGGACCTCGTCATCGCCCGCAGATTAAGCCGTCGACGCACCAACCCGAATTGTTTGGGCCATGCACACAGATCCGCCATTCACGTGGCGTAACGATCGATTTCATCATCGAAGGAGCAGGAAAGCCGACAGCACAGGGCTGCTCAGTCCTCCACTGACTCAGCGATTGCTGACCCAGAGAGATATCCCTGAGATGATGCCTTCTGAAAGATATCCTTCACCAGACAAGTAAACCTCACCAACCCAAAAAACAACCTTGAATTGCTTAATAAGTTGATATTTTCAATTGGATGCTATCACCTGAATGCTACGCCAGCGACCAGAACCGACAGTCACAAGATGACGTGATGTAGCTGTCTGCCTGATATCTTGTGGTCAAGACCTGCACAAAGATTTGGCTCTCAATAGTGCTGAAGATGATCATGCTTGGCCCTAGAGCCTTTTTCGTAACAACCAGTTTCGATCGTTAGCAAACGACATGTCCGCCTACGATGGGCTGTCACGAGGAGGCTCCCGATATCGTCGTCCAGCCTACCCTAGGTCATTCTCGATGAGTGGTTGAACACATTCAATCGACCGACGTGTCACCAAGTGCAAAGCGTGAGGTTTTGCTAGCTCGCCTGGACATAACATCTCTTGGTTCTTCAAGCTTCTTGAACATGCGCCACAGCTCGACCAGAAATGGATAGAGAGATCCGAGTTTAATGATGATCAAGGCAAGCGTTTGCAAATAGGATATGAAGAACCTGAAGATCAGAACGAGGATAATGAGGCTGGACATCTGCGAGGCGTCGGTGCCGATCAGCAAAATGAGGAATGTCACAACGATAACAGCCTGTCCTAGGTCTAAGATCAGACTACTGATATTGTCGAACTGATGATCGGCATTCTTGATACGAGACATCGTACCAACAAGCTCAAACAGCCCAAGCCCGATCATTTCTCTGCGTTGTCCGACGTCAAACGAGCTTTCTCCCCCATCCGACAGGGATTTCATTTTTACCTGTTCCGTCTCCTTCAACTTCTTAAGTTGATAGGTTCTGTCTTGCGACTGTAAATGACGTAGAGCGGCCGTCGTCAGCGCAAAAACAATGCCGATAGAGGCAATGACGCTCATGAGGAACCAATTGATCAAGAGACCTCCCAGAAGCGCAATCATCACCACCGCGCAGGTTACGATCAGCTTGATCAACATGGTCTCAATGGTGACCAACTTGCCGTGTTCACTCCGCATTTCCACAGCAACTTGTGATACTGGCTGGCGTTCACCGAGGCCTTCAGGAGGCAAGACCGAGAGCCTCAATTCTGCGGCTTCAATCACAAGTGGTTCGACGATGAGAGTCCTGAGACGCAGGACCAGTGCATTATGAAAAACCTGGGACAGGGCTCCGGCGCAAAAGGCGAGGCCTGGTATCATAATTAATAGGATAAGTTGATTCAGCCTCTCACTGGGTAGATAAGGCAAAAGGAAATCAAAGACCAAATCAGGCTCGAGGATAAACGCGGCAGCTTTGACCGAAAGAGCAAACCCTACGAGAGCACCCAAACGGCCAGCGATGCCAGATAAAACTGCAAGAATAAACAACACTGGTTCGGCATACACATTCCAAGCAACCAGCCAACGCCAGACACTGAGGTAGCGCGAGCAACGTTCAAGAAGTCCTGATGCCGTCTTCATATCAGACGCTTCGACGCTTCGGTCACGACAAAATCAAGCATGCCCAAAGCCGATGGCCTTAGCCCTGCTACCGCGCATATCGATCGCCATGGGTGAAGTCATCTAACCTGATTTTTGAACTTAAGACGCACTTTTATAGTATATCAAACCTCTGTTTATAAGACCTATGGTAGAAAATTCTGATTCTCGTGTGATCCGAATCGTCGCGGCGGTGACCTACGGAGCGGATCGATCAGCAAAGATGCCACTTGGGTTCCCCTGCCCTGATTGAACAACTTTCGTGGCTCATACCTGACGCATGGCAATACGGATTCAGATGTCGTCAGTACTCCTCGCAGCAGATGCGCCAGGTTCAACCATTCGCCCACAGACATCACGATCGTCACAAATCTCGCACGCGTAGCAACCGACGAAGCAATTGACGTCGCTGACGGTAAGTTCATCGCCCCTCTCAGTCCATCGGGGTGCGGAAAGATGGTGAAATTGAACCACGTTTCGGATTACTTGCCGCCCACCTCAGATAAGACTGCGACGGTAGCCAGCCGATGAGCACTTTGCCGCTAGCGGAGCAGGAACCAGCGATGTGCTTTCAATTCTATGCTCTCTTCCCGCATCTCTAAGTGAGCAAAAACATCGCGTTTGGCGATCAGCAAAAGGGCGCATCGGCGGCCGCTCGGCAGGAGCGGCTTGATAAAATCACGAGCCTATTCGTTCGCATTGCTGGCAATGCGCTCACGAACGTCGATGCCCTCAGATTTTGTTGACCGGCACTTTCAAGAAGGTGTCACCCTGCGCATCGCTAGGAGGCAACTCGCCTGCACGGATATTGACTTGCAGTGAAGGGATGATGAGGCTCGGCATATTCAAAGTCTTGTCCCGAGCCTCACGTAATGCGACGAACTCCTCGCGCGTCCTTCCGCCACCGACGTGTATGTTCTGGCTCTTTTCATCGGCAACTGTGGTTTCCCAACGTATCTCTCGACCATTGGGCCCGTAATCGTGACACATGAAAAGTCGCATCTCATTAGGTAAGGCAAGCACTCTCTGTATGGAGTCATAAAGCGTGCCCGCATCACCGCCTGGAAAGTCAGCACGAGCGCTGCCGCCGTCAGGCATAAAGAGTGTATCACCAACAAAAGCAGCGTCCCCAATGACATGGGTCGTGCAAGCTGGCGTGTGGCCAGGTGTGTGCAGCACAACAGCTCTCATGCCACCGATATTGTATGAGTCGCCTTCATTAAAAAGCCGGTCGAACTGACTGCCGTCCCGTTGGAATTCGGTGCCTTCGTTGAAGATCTTCCCAAAGACGTCTTGGACGATCGTGATCCCGCTACCAATGCCAAGCATGCCGCCGACTTTCCCCTGGATATAGGGAGCAGCTGACAAATGGTCGGCATGGGCATGGGTCTCGATTAGCCACTCAACAGCCAACTGCCGTTCTTCGATATACTTGATGATCTCATCGGCATTGTCATAGGTGATGCGGCCAGCTGCATAGTCGAGATCCATCACGCTATCAATCACCGCACAGGAAGCGGATGCTGGATCCTTGACCACATAGCTAATGGTATTGGTTCCTGGATCAAAAAACGCCTTCACCTCTGGCTTGATCCTCATATCCATGGCGTGATCGTTCATACTTCCAAGCTCACGTTGGTAGTTCGTCGGATGGCCAAATCCTTCCTCATCATAGGCTAGGTTCGATGTCCTGTCAGGTTCGACGATACCCTGTACGACCGCCGTAATGTGAAACGCGCCACTAAGATACCGACGATCAGCGCTGAAACGAAGATCATTACTTCAATCTGTCCCGTACCCAGCGCTGGTAACGCACCGCCAGGGCAAAAGCCAGCCATCCCCCAGCCGACGCCGAAAAGGCAGGAACCACCGATCAACCGCCAATCGATCTGCCGATCGGTCGGAATGAAGAAGCGATCGGCAAAATATGGCATGTCCCGCTTAAGTACGAACCGATAGCCAAAAAACGTCGTGACCAGAGCGCCTCCCATGACGAGAGACAAGCTGGGGTCAAAGCTTCCGGCAATATCGAAGAAATTCAACACCTTCACCGGATTTGCCATACCAGAAATAACGATACCGGTGCCAAAAAGTACGCCTATGAGATAGGTAGAAGCGAGGCGCATCCGTTCAGCTCCCAAAGACATGGCGCACGAGATAAACGGTTAGAAAGGTCGTCACCATAAAGGACATCGTCGCCGCGAACGACCGGGGCGAGCAGCGCGCGATACCACAAACGCCGTGGCCTGACGTACAGCCGCTGCTCAACGTCACACCGACGCCAACCAGCAAGCCACCGATCATCAGAACCGGCATTGAAACGGGCACCTGTATCGTTGGCATCATCCCAATGGCAAGAAACCACAAGGCAGGTGCGGTCATCATGCCCGCGATCATGGCCATCCGCCACGACCAGTCTCTGCGATCAGTCGGGTTGAGCACGCCGGTCAGAATACCTGTTGCGCCTGCGATGCGCCCATGAAGTAGCATCAACATCACGGCAGCCGTCCCAATGAGAACACCGCCAAGAAGTGAAGCGAAAGGGGTGAAAGCCGTTTCCATTCCCTAGACTCGACACGTACGAATGCCAAGCAAACGATAGAGTGGGCAAAACCTTACCAGCGCTGTCACGGCCAATACGGTTCCAATAACTGCCGCTATGGTCGCTCCGAACGGCCCCATGCTGGATAAGACGCTGAAGGCGATAAGCACCAAACCAAGAATAAGCCTGACGACGCGATCAGCTGAGCCAACATTGACAGACATGACAAAGTCTCCGTTCTGGGCGTTGTGATTTCTTCACCCTGCTCCATCGCCAATCCAAAGTCCGTGACCAAGTCACGAAGAACAAATCTTTGAGAGATCCGTGGTTCAGACAGTTGTCGCGAAATCGTCAAGCGCCCGGATATCGGTGAGGCGAACGTCGCCACGCGTTGCGCTTACCCAGCCACGGCGTTGGAATTCGTGAAGCTGCCTGGAGATCACCTCACGCGCCGAGCCGAGTTCCGTTGCCAGTTGCTGATGGGTCAGATGGACATGGCCTGACGATCGCCCGAGCTCCAGGAGCTTCTGCGCGAGGCGGAGGTCAATTCTCTTGAACGCAACTTCCTCGATGACCACGAAGAGATCGGTTATCCGCCTCGAGTAAGCGGTAAAGACAAATCGCCGGAATAAGCTGGATCGGGCAATCAAGTCTTCGAAGACGGCACGTGGTATCGCCACCGCCTGGATCGCAGTTTCGGCAAGACCTTCCGCCAGGTAGTCCTCATAGGCGAGAAGGCAAGCCGTTGTCAGCACGCAACTTTCACCGGCCTGAACCCGGTATAGGACGATTTCGCGCCCGTTTTCAGCGACCTGCTGCACGCGGACGGTGCCCTCCAGAAGCAAAAGAAGACTCTCAGGCGCCTTACCAGGGCCAAAGATCAAAGTTCCGGAAGGCAACTGGACGATCTGGCTGCGCTCGATTAACGCCTTGCGTATAGGTTCCTCGAGCTTCGACAAGCCGCCAAATCGATCAATCCAATCCATCAATTACCTCCAGACCTTCTTCGATTGACCATCGAGAGAATTTCAAGCAGCCTTTGCCACCCATTTCGTCCATTGAAACCCAATGTCTGTTCAAGCTTCAACCACGCTCGAGAACGCCTACCATCCCCGGCTTCTGTCATCACCAGTGATTCTTCTTCTCCAAGCTTTGGTGTCGGCAGCGGGCTTGGTGGTGGAGATCATTGCAGGGCGTATGCTCGCCCCGTATGTCGGCATGTCCGTCTATAGCTGGACGGCAGTAATCGCCGTAGTTCTTGCCGGCTTTTCAGTGGGGCACTGGATTGGCGGTGTCTTTGCAGAACGCCCTCGCCAGCACAGTTTAGGGATGATCGCAGTGGCCTTGGGTCTCGCTGCGACTACAACAGCGATGACCCTTCCGATCCTCCGCCTTGTCTCGGGTCCAATCTTGAGCTCCACCCCCGATGCCGGTCTGGCAATCTTGGCCCTGGCCAGCATCATCGTGTTTTTGCCATCATTTTTTGCCGGCATCCCATCCCCGGTTCTGGCGAAGACGATCGTCGATTTGCGGCCGGCAGGGCCAGGGAAAGCCCTCGGCGCGATCTTTGCTGCAGGATCGATCGGTGCAATCATCGGCACGCTTGCCGCGGGTTTTCTCTTCATCTCCTGGTTAGGGTCAACGTTAACGCTGTCTATGATCGCCCTCATTTATGTGATCTCGGCAATCGTTCTTCTGTTCATGGGCGGAACCCTAAAACACCGGATCGTGGTTGTCATTTCGATCGGCATCACCTCGATTATTACGGCCTATAATTTGAGCCTTGGCACCGTCTGCACAAGGGAAAGCCAATATTACTGTATTCGCATCGTTGATTTTACACCGGAGCTTGGCACGTCAGCCAAACTCATGGTGCTTGATCACCTCGGCCACGGGATCAACCTCGAAGCCTATCCAAAAGAGCTGATAACGCCTTATGTCGCCCTGATTGATCTCTTTGTTCAAAATCGCTTCGGTGGTGTGCCTGCCTCTTCTTTCTTCATCGGTGGCGGTGCTTACACGCTTCCGCGCGCATGGAAAGCAGCATCACCTGGTGCAACGATCACGGTCAGCGAGATCGATCCTGAGGTCACGAAGCTCGCCCTAGACCGGATGTGGCTTCCTGGGACAGGCATCAATATTGTCCACGGCGATGCGCGCGTGACGCTCCGCCACGTACAAAAGCGATATCACACCATCATCGGCGATGCTTTTACCGATATCGCCGCACCGCCCCACCTGGTCACATACGAGTTCTTTCAACTGATCAAGGAGCGGCTGAAGAACGGCGGTCTCTACGCGATGAACGTTGTCGATCACGTCCCAAATATGCCCGCCCTCTTGGCCATCCATCGAACACAGAAGGCCGTCTTTAACCATGTCGAGGTTTTTGCTGAGGAGGGTGACTTTCTTTCAGGTGGACGAACGACCTTCGTACTTTTCGCTTCCGACGAGCCAAGTGGACAGGACCATCTTGTCGATCAAAGTGGGCAAGTCTACGCGAAGATTGCCCCTGAAAGGCTTGCCCAACTTCAATTGAAGTATGACCCACCAATCCTTACGGACGACTATGCGCCCATCGACCGGCTTGTCGGTCTTGGTGAGTTATGAGTGCAAGCCTCGGATGGGCGATGCCGCGGTGGAGTCATCAAAAGGATAGAGAGAACGCGATGAAGACGGCAAGGATGCCCCAGACGACCGTATTGACGAACATTCGGAAGATCTGTCGATGTTCGCTTCCCTCTCTAAGGCCGACAAGTGCCGCAGCGACATCACCGGGCAATAGAAATAGCCTCATGATACTACTCCTATGAGTTCAGCTTTACACAAAGGCAAAAAGAATCTGCAGCTCTCATTCGCCGCATCGACAACGGTGTTGAGACAAAGCTAACCAGTCATCGCTGCGATGACTGTGACTAAGTCGCCTTTGAGCTTGATGTCTCTGAGCGATGCCAGCTCAAGAGGTCGCTTGCCACGCCCCCGCACCACGTCCAGCAAGTGTTTTCCTATGCCAGCGGATCCGCGATCTCCAACGTAGCAACGAGGCCGTTTGCCAACGTACCTGCAGCGCGCACGAGATCGTCTTTCTGCATACCATCGCGCGCAGCGGCTGATAGACCCGCCATACCGATCATGAAGGTATCGGCGAATGGCTCGGCGTTTCGAACGCCTCTGCTTTCGAGCCAAGCCGCAAGCTTCTGTCGTGTTAGAGCCCGGAAGGCGCTGGTCAGAGCCCGAGCTTCTGCATCGATGCTATTTCGCGCGCCATCCATTACGAGACAGCCACGACATTCACGATCGGCCGTGAACATCTCGGCAGCGCGGAACAAGACATCCCGAATGGCCTTTTCGGGGCTTTGGCTCCTGTCGAGAATTGTTCCGATGAACGCACCCTCAGCCGAGGCGTAACGCTCTACAACTTTCTGGAAGAGTCCATGTTTGCTTCCAAAAGCAGCATAAAGGCTAGGAGGATTGATGCCGATGGCTTTCGCAAGCTCTGCTACGCCGACACCATCATAACCGCGTTCGTGGAACAGGCCCTTCGCTATATCGATGGCCTGATCGACGTCGAAACAACGCGGACGTCCTCGCCCTTCACAATTTTTTTTAGCAGTCATTACATATTTCGCTTGTAGCCCGTTCGGTTGATATTTATATAGCGATCACTAATCAATTCAACAAGGAGAAGGACGATGCCTGTCCTCGACGATAAAAAGGCCCTGATTCTTGGAGGAAGCCGCGGCATCGGTGCCGCCATTGTCGAACGTCTCACTCAAGATGGCGCAGACACCGTCTTCACCTATGGCGGCTCGACCGAAGCAGCAAGAACTCTTGCCGACAAGACGGGCGCACGAGCAGTCCAGGCAGACAGCGCTGATCGCGATGCTGTAGCTTCGATCATTAAGGATCAAGGGCCTCTCGACGTTCTCGTCGTCAATGCCGGCGTCGCCGTGCTCGGAGACCCATTGGAACAAGATCCCGATGCAATCGATCACATGATCGATATCAATGTCCGCAGCCCCTACCATGCGGCAGTAGGCGCCGCTCGAAACATGCCAAATGGCGGACGGATCGTCATGATCGGCTCTGTCAATGGTGATCGGATGCCATTCCCAGGAGGTGCCGGCTACGCGCTTACCAAGTCTGCGGTCCAGGGCATGGTGCGCGGCCTTGCGCGTGACTTCGGAGAGCGCGGCATTACTGTCAACAGTGTCCAACCTGGTCCCGTCGACACCGACCTCAATCCTGCGGACGGGCCTATGAAGGAGATGATGCACTCGTTCATGGCGATCAAACGCCATGCAAGGCCGGATGAAATCGCAGCCATGGTTGCCTATCTCGTCGGCCCGGAGGCATCGATTGTCACCGGCGCTCAACATACCATTGACGGTGGCTTTGGCGCCTAGGCCAGCATGACATCGAGCCGTTGATCAAATGACTTCCCTGCACTCAAAAGATGCGAGACATCTCATGACAAACGAAACGACTTATGAACCGCCGAAAGTATGGACCTGGGACACGGGAAATGGCGGTGAATTCGCCAGCATAAACCGGCCTATCGCTGGTCCAACTCATGAAAAGCCCTTGCCTGTCGGCAAGCATCCCCTGCAGCTCTATTCGCTCGCAACGCCAAACGGTGTCAAGGTCACCGTCATGCTGGAGGAACTGCTGGCAGTTGGCCGTGAAGATGCAGAATATGACGCATGGCTGATCAGAATAGGCGACGGCGATCAGTTCGGAAGTGGGTTTGTTGAGATCAACCCGAACTCAAAGATTCCAGCCCTTGTGGACCAAAGCGGTGATCGACCAACGCGAATTTTCGAATCCGGCGCTATCCTTCTCTATCTCGCTGAGAAGTTCGATGCGTTCTTACCCAACGATCCAGCCGGACGCACCGAGACCCTCTCTTGGCTGTTTTGGCAAATGGGCAGCGCGCCTTATCTTGGAGGCGGCTTTGGGCACTTCTACGCCTATGCGCCGGAGAAATTTCAATATCCCATCGACAGGTTCACCATGGAGACCAAACGCCAGCTCGACGTTTTGGAACGTCGCTTGGCTGTGACACCGTATATTGCCGGAGATAGCTATACGATCGCCGACATTGCAATCTGGCCTTGGTACGGGCAGCTGGTGCTGAACCGTTTATACAACGCTGCCGAGTTTCTTGATGCTGAGTCCTACACGAACGTCATGCGATGGGCCGATACAATCGACAACCGGCCGGCAGTGCAACGGGGCCGCATGGTGAACCGGACATTCGGCGACCCCGAATTGCAGCTCCATGAGCGTCATGACGCCAACGATTTCGAGACGAAAACTCAGGATAAGATCGAAGCAGCGGCATAACTATCGATAGCGGCAAGACGACAGACTTGTCGCCTTGCCGCCCTTCTTCATCGAGCTGTCAATTGGCCCGACTTCGAGGTCTTGGCGAACATCAAGGCGGCGATATAGATTTTCCTCTGAAAGCTTTCTTAGCCCCCGCGCCAAAGATGCAAAGCGCTTGCTGACGTTGGTCGAACGAAACACGGTCTTATTCAACGGCACCAAAGGACGTGCAACCCTGCCGCTGGACGCTATGTTGGGCACTCCTATGTCATCAAAACAGCTGGGAGCTTCGGACCCGGACCGTGGCGGACCTTGCACCTAATGGCGCTGCGTCGAAATCGAAAGCGGCGCTCCACGACTCTAGTGCCACTCACCAAAGAACGAGTGCGCTGGGTCTGTCGTTGCAACGAGAGGCATCTATGCGTGTTTTAGTTATCGAGGATGACAAATCTGTCGCTGAGTTTGTTCGGACCGGCCTTATCGAGCTCGGCCATACCGTTGACGTCGTCCACGATGGAAGGGACGGTCTCTTTCAGGCGACGTGCGAATCGTATGATGCGATCATCGTCGACATGATGCTGCCATCGGTCGACGGCTTGGCGATCTTAAACGCCCTTCGTGCATCGAAAATCGGAACCCCGATGCTGGTCTTGAGTGCCAAATCAAAAGTCAAGGATCGTGTTGAGGGCCTTCGCGCCGGCGCGGATGACTATTTGGTTAAGCCATTTGCTTTTGAGGAACTCGTCGCCCGTCTTGAAGTCATCGTTACCCGAGGCGGCGCCAGAGACGAACGTGTCACAACGTTAGCGGCGCACGACCTCGAGATGGACCTCCTAGCACGCACCGTGACACGCAGTGGCAGCGAGATTGAGTTGCACGCAACAGAGTTCAAACTCCTTGAGTATCTTCTGCGGCACAAAGGAAACGTGGTGACCCGTACGATGATTCTCGAGAATGTCTGGGACTATAATTTCGATCCTCAGACCAACATCATCGACGTTCATATCAGCCGCCTCAGGCAAAAGATTGATAGAGGCCACGACAAGCCGGTCATCACCACGGTTCGAGGCGCCGGCTACAAAATCCCTGCTGACGGCTGATGCGCGCAATCGGCTCCCTGAGCGGCAGCTCTAGTCTACGATTGGGCCTGCTTTTTGCTTTCCTCATGATCCTGGCTGCTTGCTTTGTCGGGTACAGCCTTCTTGCTGAAGGCTCCGAAACGTCGACTGATCATGGATGGTCTCAGTCCCTTCTACAAAGCATAGCCGGTTGGGCTCTCATTGTCTTTTTGCTGTTGAGTGCGATCGCAAGCTTGGGTATCGGCTTCTTCGTTTTCAACCGGATCAACCGCATTGCCGATACCGCCGGCAACATCATGACATCGGGGAAACTGAGTGCGCGACTTCCGATCGACAGTTCCTGGGACGACCTAAGCAAATTATCACTGGTCCTGAACCGGATGCTCGGTGAAATCGAGGGGCTAATGGGCAGTGTGCAAGCTGTCTCTGACAATATCGCACATGATCTCAGAAGCCCCCTCACACGACTTAAGGCCCAAATCGATCGCGTCGACGACGCTTCCTTACGCGCTTCATTGCGTGAGGATGTCGACAGCATCCTGAGCATGTTCAACGCTCTCTTGCGAATTGCCGAAATTGAGGCTGAAAAACAAAAGCAGACCTTCGCTGAGATTCGTCTGGACAAGGTCCTTCTGGATGCCATCGATTTATATCAGCCTTTAGCTGATGCCAAAGACATCGCTATCAACACCAGTCTTACCGATTGTTCCGTCATTGGTGATCGCGATCTTCTCTTTCAGGCTATGTCCAACCTTCTCGATAACGCGATCAAATTTTCTCCCGAGAAGAGCGACATCGATATCAGCGTGAGCATTAAGGGTGATGTGGCTGTAGTTGAGATTGCCGACTATGGCAGCGGTATTCCGGATCCTTTGAAACAAGAAGCCACCAAACGATTCTTTCGAATCGATGAAAGCCGTTCTGCTCCGGGACATGGCCTCGGACTCGCGATGGTTGCTGCGATTGTCAAACGCCATGAGGGATCACTCAGTCTGCATGACACGCGTGACCATGCTGTATTCCCGGGCCTTTGTTGCAGACTTCGTCTTGAGGCGTCGGCTCACAATCGAGCTGATGCCCCTCCCCACGAGACGTTATGAGTCGGCGCCCACGCTGCTCAAACATAGCGATGCGTCATCATACATGCACAACCTGCGCCGCTGGCGGCACCTGAACCGCTGTCATCATTCGGACATGGTCTCGTTGCTATGCTGTCGATCGTTCCTAACAAGAGAGCTCCGGCATGGGCTTCGTATTCAGTCACCGAGAACATGATCAATTTTGTCATAGGCCCGAAGTATCTATATAAGCGTGGGTGTTACCGCTGATTGTGCAGATCATAGTTGGTTGCGCGCGGGCTGGCGTCTACCGTCAATCGTCCCCTGGACCTGCGTCGGGGCTCGTCCAAGGCCCTGGCCACGCGCCTGTTTACCGGTCGGTCGTGCATCTCGGACCGTCACCAGCCTCTGGTACAGTGGTCGCTGTCTGTTGCTTGGACCTAGCGTGCGTCTTGGTCGACCAGCAATGAAGAAGTCAGTGCTGTTTGTCGCCAATCATGTGCCCAATCTTGATATGCGCCTTATTGGCGGTCTAACCAAAGCGCATTTCGTTTGTCAAAGCATGCAAGATTAAGTTTTCCAAGTCGGTACGATTCCTGCAATCTATGCACACCAATTGTGTCGCTATTCGTTTTGATGCAAGTGGTCGATATTATGTCAAATACGCAAGGCACCGGTTCATCAGTACTTATCGCTTGTTGTACTTTGCGTCGACTTCGTTGATCGCTTGAACATTGCCAGCCGATCGGCCTTCGGGGTCAAAGTCTTGGGCGTTCGCTAAAAACGCTTCGGCAATACACTTCGCGAGTTCCGGCCCAACAACGCGTGCACCCATGGTTATGATCTGAGCGTTGTTCGAAAGAGCAGCACGCTCAGCAGAATAGGTATCATGACACTGTGCGGCACGAATGCCTGGTACCTTATTCGCAGATATGGCGACACCAATTCCTGTGCCGCAAATCAGGATCGCTCGATCATAATCGCCGGCCATCACGGCCGAAGCGACCCGGTCGGAAAGGTTCGCATAGAACGGATCCGCTCCATCCCCCGTACGTGATGCATCCTCGACGTCAAACTTGCCAGCCAGATGCTCAACGAGAATTTGGGCAAGACCTTCTCCGGCACTATCACCGGCAACCGCGATCTTCATCAAACGCCTCCTTTTCCTTGAGATATCTTATCACCACAGGACCGCAGTAACCGAGAATATCGATCTCGTCTTTGACCTACCAGACCATGCGTTGAGTCAAGATCCCAACTTGACGATAACCAAGTTGGCCCAAGGCCAAAGAGCGCTATATTTATGCCATGACTTATATAACCAGACCAGCTATCGCGCGCTTCGGCGCCTTTGGATAATCTCGCCAATCACAGCAACCGCAATCTCCTCAGGCTCGATAGCCCCTAGGTCCAGTCCTGCTGGACCACAAAGTTGCCGCCTTCGTGCGTCTGAGATGTCACCACCGATCTGATTGAGAAGCATCCCAATCTTCTTTCGGCTGCCAATCATCCCGACATAACCAGCCTCCGACTGAAGAGCCGCTTCGAGGGCTTGACGATCGCTCTTACCTTGGGTGGCAATGACGATAGAGTCTGCCTCGCGAAGATCGAGGCCCGAAAGATCGAAGGCGCCACCGAGTGACTTGAGGGTCATCGTCTCGCTACCGACTGCCCTGCCCACTCGAGCAAGAGCGTCGGCCACAGGAGCTTCGCCCAGAATGACCAGCCGCATACGCAGGCGGGTCGGCTCCAGAAAGAACTCCACTGTACCTCCACTTGGACAACTGGACCCATACAACTCGACCCCATCTTGATCAGTCCTAGCGACAACCTCATCCTTAGGCTTCACACGCATCAGCCGCGGCTGACCCACCTTCAAGACATCCAAAGCAGCCTCTCTCACGGCCCCTTGGACACATCCACCGCCAACGAAGCCATGCAGAGTGCCATCAGCCGTCACGACAGCTTTTGCTCCAGCCTTTGCAGATGTCGCATTCGCCGTGCGCACAACAGTGCATACACAAAAGTTCTCTCCGTTCTGTCGGAGCTCATCAATCAGGCGAATCGTGGCGTCCAAGGTCAGAGTCATCGGATCGAGATCCTATAAAGACGCAAGATCACCTTCGATCGCCGCGAGAGCATCGAGGGTGTGGGCTGCAGCGAAGTGATCAATCAGCGGCATGACAGCCGTCATGGTCCTATTGACGGGCTCATAGCCTCGCCATCCAAGCATGGGATTCAGCCAGACCAATCGCGGCGCGCGTCTTTTCAGACGTGCTAGTTCGTGAACAAGGTCCTCGCACGAACCGGTGTCGTAGCCATCCGAGAGGATGAAAAACACGGTACGGCTATCCAATGTCGACCGGGCATAACGGTCATTGAAGACTTTGAGACAGGAAGCGAGCTTTGTGCCACCTCCAAAGCCTTCAGCCATCAGCGCAAGTTTGCTCATTGCACGAAGTGCATCCTGGTCCCGAATAGTCTCGGTCACACGCACCAAACGTGTGTGGAAGAGAAAAGCCTCCGTCTTCAACCAACTACAGACGAGACCTTTAATGAACTGCAGGAAGAATCGGCTGTAAGGCTGCATCGACCCCGAAACATCAAGGAGTACTGCTAATCTAACGGGACGATCGGGTCGCGCTTTTTCCACCAGTTGAAATGGATCACCGCCAGCGGACAGGCTGGCGCGGATGGTACGTCGAAGATCGAGCCTTGAACCGCCTCTTTGCGAGCGATAACGGCGGCAAAGGCGGTAGTGTATTGCGGCTGCGAGGCGACGCGCGAGAAGCTCCGCTGCCTTCATCTCCTCCGGATCAGTGATGTGACGAAGGTCGGTACGCCTGAGGAGATTCTCCGGCGTTGCAACAAAGCGGCTTTGGCCAGTTGTCATGTCGGCATCGGCTTCATCGACGGTTTCTTGCTGCGCCGATCGTGCCAACGCCCCGCCGTCACGCAAGCCATCGCTTAGATGAGCCTTCCATATAGCAGGATGTTGCTTATCCTCAGCACCGCCGTTTCTAGCTTCACGCGCTCTCTGGCGCACACGGCCGCGCCTGAACCAATAAGCCTCAAACAGATCATCGAAGCGCTCCCAATCGTCCTTGCATGAGGCAAGGATGGAGCGTAGCCCTGACCTTGCCCGATCTGGAGGGAGCCAATTCTCATCCGTCAGGAGGGTAAGAGCTATCTCAGTCTCTTGAGAGCCAACCGCAAAATCGTTGGCGCGGAGATGGTGAATGAATCCAACCATGGCTGCTGCGGTTCCGTCGCGTGCCGCCGTCATGCCGCCTGCCCTGCGAGTCGACTTACCACCTCTTTCGAAATCGTTGCCTGGTCTGTCTCAGTCTTGAGGAGACAAATCAACGTTGTCCGCAAGATCTCGGGATCACAATCCAGCGTCCTGATTTCGAGGCCGATGAGCGCCGCGGCCCAATCCAAAGTCTCTGCAATCCCTGGCGTTTTTTCCAGTTCCTCTTTACGAAGGCATTGGATAAATCGCGCGATCTGCTCTGCCAATTCCTGCTCAACGCAAGGCAATCGACGCTTGATAATCTCGCGTTCCCGGGCCTCATCGGGAAAGTCGATATAGCTGTAGAGACAACGCCGACGCAGGGCGTCGGAAAGAGCACGGGTACCGTTACTCGTGAGTATGACGGTGGGGATCGAGACGGCCTCGATCGTACCTAGTTCAGGAATAGTCACTTGGAAGTCGGCGAGGATCTCCAATAGATACGCCTCGAATTCCTCATCGGCACGATCAATTTCATCGATCAGCAGGACGGGAGGTTTCTCGGCCGAGATCGCTTCGAGAAGTGGCCTCTTGAGAAGAAACCTCTCCGAGAATATGTCAGCTTCAATGTCGTCCGCCGAACGACCTTCCTGCTCCTGAGCTTTGATCGCGAGTAACTGGCGTCGATAGTTCCACTCATAGATCGCCTGGTTGGCATCGAGGCCTTCATAACACTGCAAGCGGATCAATTGCGTGCCTTGCAAAACTGCCAGCGTCTTACCGATTTCAGTCTTCCCAACGCCGGCTTCGCCTTCAAGCAATAGTGGCCGGCCAAGTTGAAGCGTTAGCTGAAGTGCGGCTGCGAGCATCGAATCGGCGACGTAGCCTGAGGCAGCTAGGCGTTGTTGAAGGTCATCAACGTTCTTCATGATAAAGAAGATGGGACCGGCACGTTGGGCAATCTAGGCTTCGGGCAATCCTGCGTGCCGGCCCCTCCTCTCCCCCCTTAGCCGTGCAGCCCGAGCCGCTCGGCTGTCTGCCAGACCCGCCAATGATCGTGGGGCATCTGGGTGTGGGTCAGTCCTAAATGAGCGAAAGCATCATTGATCGCATTGGAGAACGCGGAAACACCGCCGACATTGGGGCTCTCACCAACGCCTTTCGCACCGATCGGATGATGTGGCGATGGCGTAACCGTATGGTCTGTCTCCCAAGTCGGGGTCTCGACAGCGGTCGGCAGGAAAAAGTCCATCAGACTGGCACCCTTCACATTACCGATGTCGTCGTAAGAGATCTCCTGTCCCATCGCAATCGCTAGTGCTTCAGTAAGACCGCCATGGACTTGGCCTTCGATGACCATCGGATTGATACGTGTGCCGCAATCATCCAAAGCATAAAAGCGACGCACGTCGGTGACCCCGGTGTCGACATCGACGTCGACCACGCAGATATACGCACCGAAAGGATAGGTCATATTAGGCGGATCATAGTAACTAACCGCCTCAAGCCCCGGCTCAATTCCTGGGATCGCCTGATTGTAGGAAGCAAAGGCGATCTCGGCCATGGTCTTAGCGCGTTCTGGGTTTCCCTTGACCTGGAAACGATCGACATCCCATTCAAGATCATCGTCATGAACTTCGAGCAGATAGGCGGCGATCATCTGGGCTTTGGCCCTGATCTTGCGGCCGGCCATGGCGGTAGCCGCACCAGCCACCGGCGTCGAGCGTGATCCATAGGTACCGAGACCATAGGGAGCTGTGTCAGTGTCGCCCTCTTCGATCGTGATTCTCTCAGCGGGAATACCAATTTCAGACGCGAGAATCTGGGCAAAGGTGGTCGCATGCCCTTGCCCTTGGCTGATGGTGCCAAGACGTGCGATCGCTGAGCCGGTCGGATGAATGCGGATTTCGCAACTATCAAACATGCCAAGGCCAAGAATGTCGCAGTTCTTAACCGGGCCAGCTCCAACGATTTCGGTAAAGAACGCGACCCCGATACCCATGAGCGATCGCGTTTCACCACGTTCAAATGCCTCGCGGTTGGCTGTCTGTTCTGCCCTCAGCGACGGATAATCTACGACGGAGAGCGCTTGTTCCATGGCCTTTTGATAGTCGCCAGAATCGTACTCCCAACCAAGGGCCGAGGTGTAGGGAAATTGGTCTTTCTTGATGAAGTTCTTCTGACGAAGTTCGACCGGATCCATCCCGAGCTTTCGCGCTAGGACATCCACCATGCGTTCGATGAAATAGGACGCCTCGGTTACGCGGAACGAGCAGCGGTAAGCGACACCGCCGGGTGCCTTGTTGGTATAGACACCGTCGACGCCAACATGGGCCACAGGAATGTCGTACGAACCCGTGCAGATATTAAAAAAGCCAGCAGGGAACTTGGTTGGATCAGCGCAGGCATCAAATGCGCCGTGATCAGCGAGAACATGGCATAGAAGCCCCGTAATCTTGCCGTCACTGGTAGCGGAGATCTTGCCCGACATATGATAGTCTCGGGCAAATGCCGTCGTTGACAGATTCTCAATCCGATCCTCGATCCACTTTACCGGCACACCAGTCACAATCGACGCGACGATCGCGCAGATATAGCCGGGATATACCCCAACTTTGTTGCCGAACCCTCCGCCGATGTCCGGTGAGATGATCCGAATGTTGTGCTCGGGAATGTTGGAGATGAGCGAGGCGACCGTGCGTACAGCGTGCGGAGCTTGAAATGTTCCCCAAACCGTGAGTTTCCCATTGACCTTGTCCATCGAGGCGACACAGCCACAGGTTTCGAGGGGACAGGGATGCACGCGTTGATAGGTGATCTCTTCCTCGGCGACGACATCAGCATTCGAAAGTGCCTGCTTTGCACCTGCTTCGTCGCCGGCTTCCCAATAGAAGATATGGTTTTTGTGCTTTCTCGGACCGTGAGCGCCTTCCATTTTGTCAGCGATGTCTTCACGAAGCACAGGCGCATCATCGGCCATCGCTTTCCTTGGATCGACCAAAGCGGGAAGGTCTTCATAGTCAACTTCGACCAGTTCAACTGCATCGGCGGCGGCATAGCGGTCCGTCGCGACAACAAAAGCGACTTCTTGGTTCTGAAAAAGCACCTTCTCTTCCGCAAGGACCGCCTGAACGTCACCAGCAAGCGTTGGCATATAATGCAGGTTCAGTGGCTTTAGGTCAGCAGCCGTGATGACGGCCTTGACTCCAGGTATCGCTAGCGCTGCTTCCGCATTAATTGACTTGATTCGAGCATGACCATACGGCGACCGGACAAAGTCACCAAACAGCATGCCCGGCAGCTTGATATCGTCAACATAGTTCCCTTTGCCCTGGGTGAATCGGGCATCTTCAACCCGCTTTCGGGAACAGCCTAGGCCCTCAAGCTTCGCATTCCGTTCGGCCGAGGATGGGGTCTGATCATTCATTCTGCGGCCTCCTTCGAAGCACTCAGTTCGGCGGCGGCGGCTTGGATAGCTTTCACGATGTTCTGATAACCAGTGCAACGACAAAGATTACCAGAAATGCCGTAGCGAATGTCCTCCTCTGACGGATTGGGATGTTCCTGAAGTAGGCGGTAAGCCCGCGTGATCATCCCAGGCGTACAATAGCCGCATTGCAGTCCATGATGTTCACGAAAGGCATCTTGGAGTGCATGCAATGTGCCATCGGGATTGGTTATGCCCTCGATAGTCGTCACATCGTTGCCGTTGGCCTGGGCGACGAATACCATGCAGGCTTTCACAGATTGACCATTCATATCAACGGTACAAGCACCGCAATGGCCAGTATCACAGCCGATATGAGGTCCTGTTAGACTCTGCTGCTCGCGCAGAAAGTGGATCAGTAAAGTACGTGGTTCTGCAAGAGCCTCGATAGGTTGGCCATTGACGGTCATCTCGATATGCATTTTAGCCATCAGGCACTTCCTCCCTGGGCTCGGCTTTTCGCCTGTGCGATCGCGCGCCCAACCATGACGCCAGCAACCTTGGTTCGAAAGGCGGCAGGTCCTCGACCGTCTTCGGCTGGTGATGTGATGGCCTCAGCCGCTTCGACTGCGGCATCAATCGTCAGCTTATCGACTGTCGTGCCGATGAGCGCATGGCCCGCCGCTTCGGCAAACAACGGCGTCTCACCAACATTGGTCAGCGCAATTGACGCGGCCCTACAAGCACCATCTTCCCAAGTCAGCAAGACTGCAGCAGCCGCTGTTGCATAATCGCCGATTTTGCGTTTCTGTTTCTGGTAAGCATACCCATGTGCGCTGGTGGGCGTCGGGATCCGGATCGCGGTCAAGATTTCGTCATCGCCCAAAGCGGTAAAGAACGCCGCCTCGTAGAAATCACGTGCATTGATCTCCCGTGCGCCCGCTGAACCCTGAATTTGATAAATCGCATTAAGCGCCTGCATCACGGCAGGCATGTCATTTCCGGGATCGCCGTTAGCAACATTACCACCGAGTGTGCCTAAGTTTCGGATCTGAGGGTCAGCAATCTGGAGCGACGTTTCACGGAGGATCGGGCAGGCGTCTGCGAGCGTTGAAGAGGCAATCACGTCCGCTTGAGTGGTCATCGCACCAATGGTAATCCATCCACTGTCAACGGTTACCCCTTTCAACGCTTCGATCCCGCGAAGGTCGATCAGGTGTTCTGGAACCGCCATCCTAAGTTTCATCATCGGGATGAGGCTGTGACCGCCCGCGACAACCCGCGCATCATCGCCCAAATCCGCTAGGAGACGACATGCGTCCGGCACATTTGTTGGTAAATGGTAGTCAAAAGCTCCCGGGATCATCGTGATCAGTCTCCGTTGCCTCAACCTGGACGTACCGCATTTCCACCAGCATCGTCGGCCACCAGACATGCAAAATTACGATCGCCGCTGCGACCCGAAATTCATGTCAAACAGTTTGAATGCACGAAATGCGACTCAGCTGCACGAACTGCGAAGCGTCTGGTGATCAATCCAATCCAAGCGCTTTCTGTACGACTTGAATTTGAGAGCGGCTGACAGGTACCTCCTTGACCGTTGCACCGTCCCCCAAAAGGCAAAAACCTTTGTCGCCGTCTCGCCTAAAGCCGACGACATGGTGGAGGTTCACAAGAAAGCTTCGATGCGTCCTTAGAAAACGCGTCCCTTCTAGTGTCTTTTCGAGCTTTGAGAGCGGCCAAGGGCAGAATAGCTCGTCTTCCTGACCATTGATCAATCCGGTGTAGTGACCCTGTGCTTTGATGGCCAGGATGTCGTCAGGTGCTAAAAATCGGATTGTATCGTCGCGCTGATAAGGAATACGCAAGGGCTTCTGTTCAGCCTCTGCTGCAAGCGATGGGACGAAAGCCTTGGAAAGTACGGTATCGCGCATTGAGCGTCGATTCGTGGTGAAATAGCTATCAGATCTTGTTTCCTCAGGCTGTTGATCCACCGTCGTCGCACTCGTCGATGCCGTGGCGAACTCGCCTGCTGCAATTCCAATGGGTACAGTCATGAGAAGGAACAGGCCGCAGATAACAAAAGCAGCGAGCGAAACGATTAGGGCAAGCGTACCTCCGGACAAGCTCGGCTCCGGAATAACCTCAATTCCACCACCAGGCAAAAACGTCGTCCACATCATCGCGGTATAGTGCATAGCCGTAATCGTCAACCCGAGCATGATGGCACCAATTAACGTCACGCCTAGTGTTCTACGGTGATAGGCTAATTCAAGCGTCAGAGTCGAAGCAAGAACGGCGATCCCAGTAGCGAGGGCGACACCGATCGGATCATAGGCGATGATGCAATTGCCTCGAACAGCACTCATCCCGACATAATGCATGCTAACGATGCCTACGCCCGTAAGAAGGCCTGCTGCAGCGATACGGACACGCGTACGTACGCCAAAATGCAATAGAATTAATCCAAGCCCAACAACGAGGATGGCGATGA
The DNA here is from genome assembly GCA_028285265.1 of Geminicoccaceae bacterium. Lineage (GTDB taxonomy): Bacteria > Pseudomonadota > Alphaproteobacteria > Geminicoccales > Geminicoccaceae > JANQPX01. The sequence continues at coordinate 50,958 of JANQPX010000069.1, read as the reverse complement.
GTACGGAGATTAGTGTCGGAAGTGCATCGTAGACCAAGACAATCGGCAACTGGACCGCAAGCATACCGACAAAATGCATCGACCAGATGCCTGACCCTAACGCCACCGCCGCCTTCGCAATGGCAACACGACGGGCCTGGAGGTCTAAGCTGCCAATACCGGTTGTCAGCCGAAGACCTGTGAATGACGCCATAATGGCAATCAGAATAGAGGCGATGACCAGGATCGGATCGTAGGTTACTGTCAACATTGGCGGCACAGGCATAGGGTGCGAAGGCGATCGCAGGCTAACGAGAAAGCCGGACCGAGGCCAGACACAACGTCGTCGATATGGGACCACTCAACGCGAAGAGGCAGGGCAGAGTTTCAGATGCTGCCACTCCAGACGTCGAAGGTGATACCGGCACGAGAGCAATGTCGATGACCGGTGCTCTAAACCATAGCCAAACCGTCCACGCTGGCAAGGACAGCACACTCGCGGGTATCGGCATTGTTATCGTCGGTTGGCTGGCGTTCGCCTGCATGGATGCCGGCAGCAAAATCCTGGCAACGAGTTACCCTATCGTGCAGATCCTCTGGATCCGCTACCTGCTCTTTGTCGGTGCAGCCATGGTGCTATTTCGGCGGAAGCGCCTGCGCCTTCACTCAAAGCGGCCTTGGCTTCAAATAACTCGTGGACTTCTCTTAACGATCGAGATCGGCATTGTGGTCTACGCTTTTCGTCATATGGAACTTGCCGACGTTCATGCGCTTCTCGCTATCACGCCATTGATCGTTACCGCTCTCTCTGTACCTATTTTGGGCGAACATGTCGGTTTTCGTCGTTGGAGCGCCGTTGGCATAGCCTTTATCGGCATGCTCATCATTCTTCGGCCCGGCGTTAATACGCTACAGCCAGTCACATTCCTCATTCTGCTCGCAGCCGTGATGTTTGGTCTTTATCTGGTATTGACACGGCTCGTGAGCCGCACCGATCCACCTGAAATCTCTCTATTCTCGATCGCGATAACTGGTTTTTTGGGCCTAAGCGTCATTGTTCCGTTTCATTGGCGGACACCTGAAAATGCCATAGATCTCTGGCTGTTTCTCCTGGTCGCCACTCTTGGGGCCTTCGCTCACTATTGCCTTGTGAAAGCGCTGCAACTTGCAGAAGCAAGCGTTTTACAACCCTACAATTACACGGTTTTGCTGGGCGCTACCGCCATGGGCTACATCGTGTTCAACGATTTGCCCGATCTGCCCACGATAATCGGCGCCGCCATCATAGTCGCCAGTGGGCTCTATGTCTTTTTGCGCGAGCGAAAGCTTCGGGCGTAAACACAGGAATCAAATGGCGCCAACCAGGCTTTCCCGCGAACAATGGGCTCACCTTGCGCTTCATTCAAATCTATTGCATTTGTTCCTGACATGCGTGGCTTATGCCAATGGCGGAATTTCGTGCATGCTTATGAAAGGAGACTCATGTCCCCCTTGATGCTACGGGAATGGTGGCGTTCACCTTCATTTATCGAGCACGCGGCTAGGCATCTTTTAGGGTCGCGCCCCCTTTCGGCCCGATGAACCCTCGGCGACAATTCCCCTCCGACATGCGACAAAGCAAAGGAGAGGACCGATGAAGGTTTTCCGACCTAACTTTGGCGCTTGTGCTCTCTGCGTGCTGCTAACACTTTGTGGCAACGCGCTGGGACAGGAACTATCGATCATCGTGCAATCGACGACCTCCACCGCAAATTCAGGGTTGTATGATCATCTCCTTCCGACATTCCAAGACAAGAGTGGCGTACAGGTGAATGTCGTGGCTGTCGGCACCGGCCAAGCCGTCAGGAACGCCAAAAATTGCGATGGCGACGTTCTCTTGGTCCATTCCAAGGCGACGGAAGAGCATTTTGTCGCTTCAGGTCATGGCTTGAAGCGATCCGATCTTATGTACAACGATTTCGTTATTGTTGGACCACTCGCCGACCCAGCCGACGTCAGAGGCACGGCAGATGCCGTCTCGGCACTTCAGAGGATCGCGAGAGCCGGCGGGGTCTTCGTGTCACGTGGTGACGATTCAGGAACCCACAAGAAAGAACTAGCGCTTTGGCGAGAAACCGGTATCGATCCGACTGAAGCCTCCGGCGATTGGTACCGTGAGACCGGCTCCGGCATGGGTGCCACACTCAACACCGCCATTGGCATGAATGCCTATGCCATGACGGACCGCGCGACATGGATAAGCTTTAAAAACAAGGGCGATTTCGAGATCGCTGTCGAAGGCGATGATGCGCTTTTCAACCAATACGGCGTGACCATGATCAATCCTGAGAGGTGTCCAAACGTCAACGCGGAAGCCAGCCAGGCTTTTATTGACTGGCTACTCTCCGATGAGGGCCAAGCTGCAATCGCCAGCTATCGGATTGGCGGTCAGCAGCTGTTCTTTCCCAATGCGACGACTAGCGACATCATGGGGTGAGTCGCGGTTCGACACCTTGGGGTGGAAACGCAAGCGTGTCTTGAGTCCCTTCAAATGGATCGGGATTGCGTTCCTTGAACCGATCGGTAAGCACAAACATCGGAGTTATCAGGCAGTCGAGCATCATCAATATACGGCCTCTGTGTAAGAATTGGCATGAGCTCCTGCACGCTCCAACGACACCATCACTGTCGTTGTCGTTCAGCCCTGAGGTGGTCGACTTGACTAGCCTTTTGCCATAAGTTGCTCGCTTCAAATCGATGAAAGACCGTTCAGCAGCATTGTTCGATCGAGTGCTGTTTGACCGTCAAGAAAAGATGCGAACTTGCTCACGCTACCCGCTCAGCTCTTGCATGATGCTTCCGTCTCGCGCGCGCCCTTCATTATTGACCAAGGCGCTAACAAATCCTGGCATCAGCGAACCTCCCACGTTCTATGATTGATGTTTCGGCACAAGAGATCCAACCCTGTCGTCGCGTTCTTGTCTTTGGAGCAACCGGCACGATTGGCCATGCTACAGTCCGCGCTCTGATGCATCGGGGATATGAGGTGACATGCTTTGTCCGTCCACGCGCGGGCGCTGGAGGCCGTCTTAACAAAGACGGGGTGGCAAAACTGCTGGAAGGCGCACGATTGGCGTTCGGCAATGTGACCGACCCCGACTCCATTCGGCGCGAAGCGTTTGGCCTTGAACAGTTTGATGTCATACTCTCCTGCCTTGCCTCGCGCACCGGCGCTCCGCAGGATGCTTGGGCTATCGACTATCAAGCCCACCACAACGTCCTCGCTGTGGCTAAGGATGCTGGCATCAAGCAAATGGTGCTGCTTTCCGCGCTTTGTGTGCAAAGACCAAAGCTAGAGTTTCAACGAGCCAAGCTCGCCTTTGAGCAAGAATTGATAGCTTCAGGTCTAACCTACTCGATCGTTCGGGCCACAGCGTTCTTTAAGTCGCTTTCTGGACAACTCGATCGATTGAGACGGGGCAAACCATTCCTTGTGTTCGGTAATGGCCGCCATACCGCTTGCAAACCGATCAGCGACAGCGATCTCGCCGAGTTTTTGACGTCGTGTATTGTCGATGAGCGTCTGCATAATCGTATCCTACCGCTCGGCGGTCCGGGTCGGGCGATAACGCCGCTTGAACAAGGACAACACCTCTTTGCTCTGCTCGGCCAGGAGCCGCGAATTCGCCATGTGCCATTGGCCCTGCTTGACGCCATCATCACCATGCTCGACGCCGTAGGATATGTCTTACCATCCCTCTCAGCCAAAGCTGAGCTCGCCCGCATCGCCCGCTATTATGCGACTGAGTCTATGCTTGTGTACGATGTAGAAAGAGGACGCTACGACGAGGATGCTACCCCATCATTCGGTTCCGAAACGCTGTTCGACTTTTATGATCGCATGATCAACGATAATGCCGTCGCAGAACGTGGCGACCACGCCGTGTTCTGATCGGTAGCCACTGTTCACGATATGCAATTCTTCTCCTTATCTGGGTGGACAAATCTCAACAATGTGTCATGTGACACCGGTAGGTAGTGTTGGACGTCTCGGCCTTCTGACTCAAGGGTTACACAAGCTGCTTCTGCCTAAGATCTGATCCTTTTGTTTCGTCAACAATGTCGCACCATCGTCAACTCGGGAGTTTTCATAATGGCAGTCGACTTCACCCTTAATGGGCGTGCGGTCAGCGTCGATGTAGACGCGGACACGCCGCTTCTTTGGGCCATCCGGGACGAGCTTGGATTAACTGGCACGAAATTCGGGTGCGGACTAGCGCTTTGCGGTGCCTGCACGGTCCATATGGATGGTGTACCGATCCGCTCATGTCAGACATTTGTCGAGGATGTCGCAGGAACGTCGATCACCACGATCGAAGGCGTGGACAGTAAACCAGCCCAAGCCGTGCAAGCCGCTTGGCAGGAGCTCGATGTCCCCCAATGCGGCTATTGTCAGTCCGGCCAAATCATGTCCGCAACCGCCCTATTGACGGAAACACCAAAGCCGAGCGACGACGATATCGACGCAGCGATGAGTGGCAATGTGTGCCGCTGTGCCACCTATCACCGCATTCGAAAAGCGATCCATCGGGCCGCTGAGATCATGGAGGCCTAATGATGATGCATTTGTTAAATCAAACGAGCTTACTGTCGTTCGCATCCGCCGCGCCAACTCGGCGTGGCTTTCTAAAGCTGTCGGCTGCCGCCGGTGCGGGCCTCGCGATTGGGGTGACCTTGCCGCTTCCAAGGACAACTGGGGCGACCGAGGCAGTTCCGTCCTTCAATCCATTTGTTGAAGTTAGGGACAACGGCAAGGTCCGCGTAGTCATCAAGCATCTTGACAAGGGCCAGGGGCCGGCAACTGGCCTTGCGACCCTTGTGGCCGAGGAGTTGGATGCTGCTTGGGAACAAATGGAGATCCGCTTTGCACCAGCAAATGCTGCGCTGTACAACAATCTGCAGTGGGGTGAAGTGCAAGGCACTGGAGGTTCTTCAGCGATCGCCAACGCCTTTGAACAATATCGTCGCGCTGGCGCTACTGCACGTGCCATGCTGCTTGCTGCAGCTTCAGATGTATGGGACGTGCCTGCTGAAGAGTTGAGCATCGATGCCGGCAAAATCACCCACGCGTCAGGACAGTCGGGCAGTTTTGGGGAGTTCGCACAAGTAGCAGCGACATTGCCCGTGCCCGACACCGTTGGTCTCAAGTCACCTGATGAATGGATCTATATCGGAAAATCCTTCCCAAGACTTGACTCCAAAATGAAGAGTGAGGGTGCCGTCGGCGTCTATGGCATGGACCATCAGATGGATGACATGTTGATTGCCACATTGGTCAAGTCACCCAAATTCGGCGGCACGGTTCAATCATTTGAATCTGAAGCGGCGAAAGCCGTTCGCGGTGTAGTCGACGTCATTCAGGTGCCGCAAGGTGTCGCGGTTCTAGCGACTAGCACCTGGCCGGCGATCAAGGCACGCGACCTTTTAGATGTTCAATGGGACTTTTCTGGCGCCGAGATACGCTCGAGCTCTGACATCATGGCGCGGTATCTGGAACTTGCTGATGAACCTGGCGCGCCTGTAAAAGCCGTTGGAGATGTCGAGGCTGGGATTGCAAACGCTAACAGCGTGATTGAAGCCACGTATCAGTTTCCATTTCTAGCCCATGCACCGATGGAGCCAATCGACGTCACTGTCCAGTTCGATGGTGAGACGGCGACATTTTGGACGGGTTCACAGTTGCAAACGTTAGATCAGAACATCGGCGCGAGTGTGCTTGGCATCGATCCTTCCAAGGTCGCAGTAGAAACGCTTTGGGCGGGTGGCTCCTTTGGTAGACGGGCAATCTATGACTCACACTACGTCGCCGAAGCAGCATCGATCGCCAAGAGTTGGTATGAAGCTTCGGGAAAGGCTCAGCCGATAAAACTCGTCTACACCCGCGAGGACGACATCCGCGGTGGCTATTACCGCCCTGCCTATGTGCACAAGATCAAGGCTGGCGTTACATCCGATGGTAAAGTCGCGGGCTGGCATCACCGCATCGTCGGACAGTCGATTCTTAAGGGCACTATGTTCGAGGCCATGCTCGTCCATGACGGTATCGACCACACCTCAGTCGAAGGTGTCGAGGATACGCCTTATACATTGGACAACTTTACGGTCGAACTGAACACAACAGATGTCAAGGTGCCAGGGCTGTGGTGGCGTTCAGTTGGCCACACCCACACGGCCTATGCTATGGAGACCATGGTTGATCAACTCGCCAAAGCGGCGGGGCGAGATCCGGTGGACTTCCGCAAAGACATGCTTTCCAACGATGCACGCAAGCTGGGCGTCCTCGAGTTGGTGGCGGAAAAATCGGAGTGGGGCCAGGAGGTGCCAGCCGGTCGTGCGCGTGGCGTTGCCGTGCACAAGTCGTTCAGCACTTATGTGGCTCAGGTCGTCGAGATCAGCCAGCAGGACGATGGTGCGATCAAGGTCGAGAAAGTCTGGTGTGCGGTCGATTGCGGCATAGCCGTAAATCCAGACAACATTGCGTCACAGATGGAAGGGGGAATCGGCTACGGCCTGGGTGCCATTCTTCGAAACGAAATCACCCTCACGGAAGGTGCCATTGATCAGGGTAATTTCGACAGCTACGAACCTCTTCGGATCGAAGACATGCCAGATATCGAGGTTCACATTGTACCTTCCGCCGAACCGCCAACGGGCGTCGGCGAGCCTGGCACACCGCCGATCGGTCCCGCAGTCGCCAATGCGATCTTCGCAATGAGCGGCAAGATGCCGACCAAGTTGCCGCTCAGCCACGAGGGTCTTGTCTAGCCTGAAGCAAATCATCGTTTCAGAGAGCGGTCGGCAACGCTATGATGCCGGCCGCTCATTCTTTTGAGGAGATGGACGTCATGACGCTGAGCGGCGGAGACATCGCCGACTGGCTCATAGGCGAAGGGCGTCTGCTCGGTGACGGCATCGCCATAGCAGAAGGCTTTGCTTCGCGGCTCGTCGCGTGTGGCGTTCCACTCCTTCGGCTTCGGATCGCCCAACGCTTCGCCAACCCGCTGCTCGCCGCATGGGGGGTAATCTGGCGGCGCGATCTCAGCAAGTCTGAGGACTATGTTATCTCGACGACACTGTTAGAGACCAGCACATGGATCGGGAGTCCTTTCCAGCAGGTGGTGCAGCAGCGCGCATCCTTTCGACGCCGGCTGACCGAGCTCGGTTCAGATGACCACATTGCTCTCCATGAGATGGCAGAAATCGGCGGCACCGACTTCTTTGCTATGCCGTTGGAATTTGGGGACGGCTCTATCCAAGGAATGAGCCTAGTCGCTGACGGCAAACATGGTTTTGATGAGCATCACATCGCTCTGTTCGAAGGATTGCGGCACCCACTCGCTGCTGCGATGGAGCCAGTTGCCATGCGGCGTTCTACGCGGAGTCTGCTGAAGACTTATCTTGGCAAAGGTCCGGCGGAGGCAGTGAATGCGGGATCGATCCGTCGGGGTGATCTCACCTCAGAAACGGCAGTGGTGATGTTCTCGGACCTTCGAGGCTTTACCGAAAAGTCCCGCCGCTGGTCAGACCGTCAGGTACTTGATGCGCTCGACGGCTATTTCGAGCTAGTGGTAGAGGCTGTCCAGAAGCGTCAGGGCGAGGTTCTAAAGTTCTTAGGTGACGGAATCCTGGCGATCTTTCCCATCTCGGCTGCGGTCAGCAAGAGCACACGCTGTATGGCAGCCCTCGAGGCCGCCTTGGAAGCGAGACAAGCTCTGCGACAGCTGAACGAGGCAAGAACAAAGACCGATCAGGAGACCCTCGACTTCGGCACGGCACTTCATGTTGGCAATGTCACGTATGGCAATATTGGTAGTCCCGCTCGTCTCGACTTCACTGTGATCGGCGAAACGGTCAATCTTGCAAGCCGCATCGAAGGGCTCTGCAAGACACTAGGCGAACCCATCCTTTGCAGCGACTCGATAAGCAGAGGCCTTGAAAGGCATATGCGATCGGTCGGCACCCATGCAATCAGCGGCGTAGCCGAACCCATCGAACTCTTTGCACCAAGCGAGTCGCCGTAAAGAGATGGTCACCAATGTTCTGAACAGTGCTTAAGAAGCGTCTGGCTCCTGAGCTTTCTTAGGAATAAGTGATGTCAAGACCAATAGAGCTAAACCGGGCTTTGAGGACGAGATGACGTCCGTCGCCGCAGACGATCTTATAGCTGCACTCGCGACGTTCTGGCGATGGTGGACCGACGAGCTCAAGGGAACATTCACCCGCCCATTTCGAGGCAGTGCTAAGGTCAGGAAACCATATCTGCGCCTAGAAATCGGGGCGGAGACAACCATACTTCGCGCCTGCATGAAACGACGTGATCCTGAACTCGTACGCGCAGATGTCCGCATCGATAGCGTACTCGAGAGTCTTGGCGAGCGCCGTTTTCTCCGCTGGCCCATTGTCATTTGTCTAGAGTCGAGTCTAGGACTGATTGAGCAAGTCGACCTACCCTATGTTCCAATGCAGGACGTGCCGAATCTACTGAAGCGTGAGTTTGACAGGCTGACGGCTTTTGATGCGGACGATGTCTACTACGCCTGGCGCCTTTTGAAGGAGAGCAAAGAAAAGCGCCACATCCAGATCCGATTGGAAGCAGTACCAAAAGTGACCGTCAAACCTGTCCTCAGCGCAATCGAGCGTCTTGGTCGGGCCCCTGCATCCATGGAACTTGTGAACGACGGCAAGCAACCGTCATTAGATCTTCTTCAGTTCGAAGCGCTGAAACGATCGAAGACGAAGAGGAAACCTAGCATCTTTCCTCCCCTATCCCTCGGCCTGATGATCATCGCAGGTGCCCTACCTCTTCGACAGCAAACCGTCATGATTGAACAGCTAAGAGCTGAGGTAGAACACTCTCGTGACAAAGCCGAGCAAAGTGCTGCGTTACGCAAAAGGTTTGCAGAACATGAGGCCGAGCGAGTTTTCCTTCTGAAGGAGCGCGACCAGCTGCGCACGGTCACGGAAGTCTTACAAGCACTAACAATGATGACTCCTAACGATGGCCAAATTACTCTGCTTGAAATCCGACCTTCGCAGGTTAGTTTTGTCGGCCGTGTCGAAAGTGCGTCAGATCTAATCGGGGCACTCGAACGATCGCCTCTATTCGACACTCCACGATTTCAGTCGCCCATCGCTTTCGATCCCAAGACGAAGAAGGAACAGTTCGCGATCACAGCCGACATTAAGCGAGTCGTTCCCTGACCCTATCGAATCCGTCAAATATTGATCGGATGGCTTGGGTGAGAGACCAATTGCCCGGAAGCCTGATCAGCGTTCGTCCGCAAGCCAAAAGATAAGATCTTCCCATATAATGCAATCAGTCCTTTGATCGGGACTCGGCGCGGCGGCCATGGTTTCGCTCACCGGCAGACATGCGACTCCGAGCCCGGTCAATCACGGTGGTGCCTCCCATTGCTCGAACATATGGTCTCGCCGGATCTTATTCATCGATAGGGCAGGCCCTTATCTGTCGGCGAACCGCACGAAGACTTATCGGCCCAAACCGAATCGCTCCTATGCCACTTACCACCACCAACGAGATCTCAGTCGATACCCATGCAGTTTGCATAGTAGGTGACAGTCGCTGGCCAGTCAGAAAAAATCCCAAGAACACCGACGTCGCGGGCGATCACGTCCAGGAGTTCGTACATGTCACCATCATGGTCGATCGACTCTGCCACAGTCTGGTAATACCACCCCCCACCACCTGCCAACAAACCTGAACGTTCAATCGTCCAGGTGATCAGCTCCAAGCCGGCGACTTTAGCAGCATTCGCATAGGTCGAAGGCGTAATCACGCCGGCATCATCGGTCTCGACAAGCATCCACATGGGCGGCGCAAGAATCTTGACGCCGGCAGCGACCAACTCGTCCATTGTCGGCGACCAGCTCTCAGGATTGGAAATATCGAATGCATCGTCGTTGTAACGACCATCTAGATAGACCGCCTGACTGCCAAATGCCGATTCGTTGGCAATCCAATATTTAATGTCATCGAGATGGAAGGATTGGACCCAAACATCTTCTGGCGCTACGCCAGCAGTTTTGTAGTCGTCGATTAATTGTTGAGCATAGTCTTCTTGTCGGTAGTCGCCCTCATAGGGCATTTGGACCTCTGGTGACTTGAGCTCCGGCGTGAACTTCACACCGAGTTCCTTAAACAAATTGATGCTTTCGGCATGGGTCAACAAGGTACCGGCCCCTGCGTAGGAGTCAGTCCGAAAGCTCGGGGTCCCGTTCAGATAGGCCTCAACGGTTAACGCCATCTCATTGGCGCCGTCCATCTTCCCTTCAAGAGTCTTGAACTCGGCAAGCGTGATATCGCTGGTGCAACATTTCGCAGAAGCCTTAGCGCCATTTTCAGGATCAGCCGGTATGAATGGCTCCGAGCATTTCGCTGCAAGATCAGGGATCGCCAAGATGTTGGTCGTCGTGTGCAAATCGCACTGTGAATGGCGACAGACCAATTCGCGATCCTTTGTAAAGGTCACGTCACATTCCATAATACCGGCACCTTGACGTGCTGCTGCGACGTAAGACTCTTTGGTGTGCTCAGGAAACTGCAGTGGTGCGCCACGATGGCCGATGGAAAAATCTGATGGGGAGAACGGTCCCGCCTTGCATCGTTGGAGCTTCGTCTTGAGATCCCCCTCATCCATCTTATCAACGAGGTAAAAAGGACGAACGCCGAGCTGAACACCTTCTTCGCCAGCTGCGAGCGTCTCTTCGACTATGCCGACTGAGCTCAGAACGAAAACGCCAAGAGCAAAAACAAGTCGTCTCTTCAGCATGGCCTTGCCCCCTCTCCTCGGATCACAATCGTGCTTGACGTTACTGATCGAGTGCAGCGGTTAGATGGCAGCACAAGGCCTGGCGGTTTCAGAAGGTCACCCCAGTGCCTCATCTCCGACCAAGATTCATCTCAGTCCCTCTGAGCATAATTGGCAATGCCTTTTGTAGCATGCTTCGTTCGTGGCGAGCTTGATCTCAGCCTATGTACGATTGGCAATTAGATCGGTTGAGGGACTCTCGGCCGGGGCCAGCCAATGTTCGACAATCTCGTCCATCGCCTTTTCAGCGTCGCTATGCCAAGCCTGAGCCTCTTTTTCACCTGCCCGCGTTCGACGAGGAGCCGCGTCATAAGCAGCTCGGGCTGTTTCGTCCGAAATCATGATGACAAAGGCGGCGGGACTATGTGACGAAGACAACAGATAGCCGCCAAGTGTCGCCACATAGTTGATTGATCCCGTCTTAGCCCAGACACGAAAAGCCTTGTCCGGCTCATTGAATCGCCTCGCTAAGGTGCCAGACCAACCGGAACCTGGAAGCAAACTGGAGAGCATCCCGGTGTTCCAACCCCGACGCAAAACCGCAGCAAGTTGCTCAGGAGACAAGCGAGCAGTACTGCTGAGGCCAGAGTGGTTATCGAGCCTGGCGTTCTCCCACGACACGTCGGAAAGTTCTGTTTCGAGTGATTTCAGAAGAATGTCAGCCGACTGGTTAAGCGTCACAACATTTGAGCTGAGAGTCCTCGCTGCAGAGAGGCCAATCAGTTCCGCCATAAGATTGTTACTGTACCAAAGCATGTCTCGAACGAGCTCGCGAAGTGGCTTGCTTTCTCGTAAGGCGATTGGTCGGCTCTCGAGAGCGTGGTCAAGACGCTCCGGAGCCGGCAGATCAATGCCATAAAGTCGAGCAAGGTCAGCGAAGACAATTCCAGCATGAAGGCCCGCGTCTTTGACCGGGAGACTTCGCTTTGACAAGCGTGCTCCTTTATCCGCGAGTTGCCAAACGACGTTTCCATCATCAGCTTGCTTTAGCTGTACACCACCTGGTGGCAGATGATCGCGTGACGCACTTTCAAAAGATGCCTCCTCTAACCGCGGTACAGTTTCGACGGACAGCCCTGCCGGTTTCTTCCAGCGAAGGCTTACACGATTGAACGCGAGTGATAGCGCGCTCAAGCCCGGATTGTAGGCGGCCTCAGTCGGTTGCGTAGGTTCGATTTCTGATAACCTCGGCAGCAATCTGTCATCGATCAAGAATCGACCATCGACCCGGGAAAGTCCTCTTTCCTTCAACTGCTCAATGAGGGGAAGGAGGTCGGGAATATCTAGCAGCGGATCTCCCCCGCCCTGCAGGATCAGATCGCCTTTGACCGTTCCCTCTTCGATCGGTCCAGTCGAACGAACTTCGGTACTGAAGCGGTGGTTGGGACCAAGGAGCTCTAATGCAGCAACAGCTGTCGTAAGTTTGGCAGAAGATGCAGGAATATGGAGGCGATCAGCTCCGCGTTCGGCAATTGACGAACCGCTTTGCAGGTCAATGATGAGATAGCTAACCGTGGCACCATCAGGAAGGACATCGGGAAGCGACTCGATCCGTTTCGTGTCGATCGACAACAAAGGACGATCGTCCTTTGCTCGCATTGCCCCATCATTGACGGCGAGCTCAACCGATGAGACGGTCTCGGCGACATCCGACTGAGCGGGAAGCGCTGTCTCCGCAATCAGCGCATCCCTTGAAGGCCCGCCCTCTAACTGCGCAGTGCTTGCGACCTGTTCGACATCTGTTGTTGAACAGGCGCCGAGGGCATGAACAAGCACAAGGGCGACAATCCAAGGAGAGGCGTGAAACAACATCTGGCCTCCAAACTGAGTTAATAACCACCGTACTAATCATTGCGGAACAACGCACATACAATCAATGTGCAATGCAACGACAAGTGAACACAATAGTGTTCCTTACCCCGCTTGTACATTTACCTTAATCTCCTGAACGTACTAAATTTTTGAGCGGTCAGCTTAGGCCTTCGTGTGCGTCAGCTCTCATGTGACGCCCGGCAATGACCCTGCTGAAGCAACGCATGGTTAACGGACCCATCACCAAAAACTGGCATGTCTTGGCCCGTCATTTTCTTCTCTTTAGGGAAGCCGTCACCTTTGTCCAGATCATCGAACCACTTATCGCAGCAAGCTGCGTTAGCCATGTCGTGCTCCAGCCGCCATGCTGGTTCGGTCTTGGCAAATTATGAAGAAGATATAGAGCGATCGGTCAGCGGTAGAATTGGCTATCCTCATGACGTTTATGCGGCCACCCACCATCGGCTCGCGCGTGTCTGCTGCCGCTTGCGCGCCACATGCCAATTCGCCGACAGGCAATCACTGAACCAGCTGATTAGCGCCACCGCATCCTTTGGAGCAGGATGTCCATCTTCACAGCTACACGGACAAAGGACTCGTTCCTGCTGGTCGCATTGCTCTCACCAACTAGAAAAACTGCGTAAAGCGCAAGAGCATATAACCGTCGTCCTCGATGGATGCGAGCGGGTCTCCGTCATCGACATTGGCGAACCATTGGCTCTCAAATTCTAGGGTCTGATTGTTGCCGAAACGTCGCTCCGCCTCGAGACGAAGTGACGTGGTCTGGGTTTCGAGGTCGACCACGCCACCAGCGAGCACCGCCGTGTCGTCGATGTCATTCAAGGTCAGCCGAGCACCAACGAAGAGGTCGTTGTCAAAGGGGGTAGGCGGCGCCTTGTCATCATCGCGACCGTCATAGAGAAATTCAGCAAGCACGCCGAGATCAGCATCAGAGTCGTGAATCTGATAGAAGGTGTATTCAAACCCACCTACCAGTGCTCCGAATGTTCCCTGCCCCTCACGCACTATGCCTTCAAACTTCCAAAGCCAGGCATCTTTCGTGTATTGCAGATCAAGACCGAACTGATGAATCTGATCATATCGCGGCTCGAAACGAGTGAGATCATCGCTCAGAACTAAGCGAGCCTCACGACTAGTGCCGTAGAAATAGGAAGCGCCAATATCCCACTCATCAAGAAAGTGCGAATAGCGAAGAGCCAGATCTGTGCTCCATTCCTCAGCGTTCGATTCATAGCGCACCGCGTCTTCATCAACAGGAAGTGGCGTCCGCAGCCGACCGGCATCGCCGGCGAACGTACGCTCACGAAAGCCGGGTAGGATGAAGGCACTAAAGAGACCATAGTCGCGCTGGAGATCCAGCGCCAACATTGGCTCTCCTAGAAAATCCTCTTCATCGATATCTTCGACCGCGTCGATTTGGTTGATGATGTTGACCAGGTGGCGAGACTCGGTCACGCCCCAAAAGACACGGTTTATCCCGGCAAGCGCCTCCCAGTCATCGCCGATGTAGCGAAGATAGGCTTCACGAATATCGCCATGGCTGCGCTCGTTGTCCCGGCTATCAAACCTCGCAAAGGGAACAAACCGTGCCTGATAGATGCCGTCATCACTAGACCAATCGAGCTCGGGTTCGATCGCTACAGATGGCTGAATGCCATCGAGTTGTCCTTCAAATTGTGGATCTTCCAAGAAGCCCCGTGCCTCACCAACAATCGAACCGCTGACTTCGATCTCTGACAGCCATGGTTCAGCAGACACAGCCATCGACATTGAGAGCAAAGGGCCGATCGCGATCGGCAAGGCACGAAGGAACGTCATGGTTAGCTGATCCTCTTCAACACACCCTTGACGAAGTCTTTGTCGTCGAGGCCAGTCTTGAAGCGGTAATCATCGTAAATGAGATCTGTAGACTTTCCGGTCTTGTGGTTGATCATCAGGAACTTATGTGACCTCCAGATCCCATCATAATCCCGATATTCTTCGAGCCGCAGGGTCTTTAAGAGGTCGTTTCGGCGATCATAGAAATCGACCTTGCGGATCTGAAAGATGTCTTGATCAACCCAAGCGACTTGCCGGGCGTAGCCAGACTTTTCATAGCGGGGGACTCTCTCGACGATATCCATCATAACACCGTCGACGTCCTCTTCTCCGAGCCATTTGTAGTCGTACTTGTTCAGTTCAATCGCAGTGAAGTCCTCAAAGGCGAATTCAGAGCCTACGAATGGGCCAGATTTGTTCGCCGATGAAATCCTCTTTACCCGCTTGAGCGCAGGTAGATAAAGCCATTGATCGTCGGGATCCAAAATTTTGGCATGGGACAAAAGTGCAGTTCCATCGATGTCCTTTGGACTATCGAAAACCACAAGGCTCTTGTCACCGAGATTCTCATCAGGGATCTCAAAAGTTGAGATCTTGAGTGTACGCTCGGTTTCTTGTCCCGCAGCATTTCTTAGGACCATTTTGAGTTCGACAACACTGTCGCTGAAGCCACGATCGGAACGATCGCTTCTCGCAGCGATCTCAAAACCCTTTTCTTCAGCCGTCTGTGCTAGACCGGGCGCTGCCACCGCCGACAGAATGGCGAGAGCAGTGATCGTTGGCGTGAAGCGCTTAAGCAGCGGAGGCAGGCTGTGCTGCAACATCGGTTTCTCCTTTCTTGGCATGAAAACCGAACATCAAGAGGGCGGGAAGGAGGAGGAAATCGACAACTAAAGCGATCAACACCGTGAGCGACATGAGCATGCCGAGCTCGTTGTTGATCTTGAAGGTCGAAAGTGTCAACACGGCGAAGCCAAAGGCTAGAACCACTGCATTGACCGCGACTGCCATGCCGACCGTACGATAGGCATAGCGAATAGCATTCGGCACACTTAACCCCTTCTCTCGCAAGCCACGCTGATACTTGGTCAGAAGGTGGACAGTGTTATCGACTATTATGCCGAGCGACACGGCGGCTACCGTCGCCGCTGCCATACCAACAATACCGACAAGGATAGCCCACACACCGAACGTCATCAGGATCGGTATAGCGTTGGGAATCAAGCTCAATAGGCCGAGCGACCAGCTCCGCAGTGCAAGAATCATGATCGCAGAAATCAGGATGATGGCGATCGCATTTCCCTGAAGCATGCTGACGATGTTGCGTTCAGCGATGTAGGAAAACATCACCGTTGCCCCTGTTGGTGTCGCATGCATATGTGTTGGCGTATTTTGTTGCAGCCATTCTTGTGCTCGATCCAAGAAGGCACGCGTCTCTACTGTCGAAACATCGCCCAGCGTTGCGGTGATTCGCGTCGCGGACTTGTCGATGTTGATTCGGTCGTTCAGGTCGAGACCATAGGGAAGCGACAACTCGTAAAGAAGGAGATACTGAGCGGCCAACTCGCGATCTTCCGGCAAGCGATAATAGGCCTCATCATCACCATGCATGTTCTTGTTCAGACGCATCATGATGTCAGCCAGGCTGTAAACATGGGTGACTTCAGGCTGCGTTCGAAGCCATGCGGTAAAGGTACCGAGCCGCTCGAGAAAGGCAGGGTCGCTGACACCGCCGACTTCCGCCGCCTCTAGGGAAAACTCGATCGGATAAAGCCCCCCCAAATGAGCCATCGCAAAATCGCTATCTCGCCTGAACTCAATCCGGGTGTCGAAATATTTGGTCCATTGATCATCAAGATTGATGGTAGGGACCATAGCCGTCAGGGCAATTGCAGCACCACCGCACAAAAACAACGTCGCGCGATAGCGAGCAATGACAGTGTCAGCGATGCGCTCGATCATGCCGGAACCAACGCCTCTTTTTTCCTTCTCAATTGCCTTGAATTTCACGGGCAAAAGGCTGACCACGGCAGGTAGGATCGTGATCGATACGATCCATGCCGCCAAAATACCGACAGCAGTCATATTACCGAGATGGTTGAAGGGAGGTGAGTCGGAGAAGTTCAGTGCCAAGAAACCGATGATCGTCGTGATGCTCGTTATGCCGATCGCAAGAAAGTTCACGCGAATAGCTTCGATTAATGCGCTGATTTTATCCATGCCAGCGCGCATCGCATCCCGCAGAGATATCAGAATGTGCACGCTATCCGCGATGGCCAACGTCATAATGATGGTGGGCGCAATCATCGAGACGGGCGTCAATTCAACACCCATGAAGCCTGCCGCGCCCATGGTCGCGATGGTCGATAAGATGATTACGATGAACGTAGCGAAGGTTCCGGCGAGACTGCGCAATATCAACGTCAGCACGACAAGCAGCACTGCGTACATGGCAGGGGTCAACGTCGCGAGATCCCTGAGCCCGGACTCGGCAAAGGAATTGTTCAACATCGAGATTCCGGAAAGAGCAATCGTGATATCGGGATAGTCGGCCTCGATTCCAGCAACAATAGCGCGCGCGACCTCGACAGCTTCTGGTACCTCAGTGAGGCTTTCTTCGGGATATTGCAGAACAACATTGACGCCTGTCGTATCAGCGTCCGCTGAAATCAGATTGTCACGAAGCAGAGGCTCGGCGAGTGCAATCGTGCGCTTTTCAAGGAGCAACTCTTCACTGAGCTCGGCGCCATTCCTAATGAGATCCTCAACGGTCAAATCATCTCCATTGGCCCAGCTATGCTGGAAATTGGAGATGGAATCGACGCGGATATTAAAAGGAATCTGCCAAGCCTCATCGGTGACTCGTTCGATAACCTCCGCAATCTCGGGCCCGAAGACAATTCCGTCTTTAGGTTGAAGAACAAACAGAAAATTGTCATTTTTGGTGTAGGTTTGCTGAAACGACTCGAAAGCAGCGAGTTCAGGATTTTGTGTTGAGAAGAAGACCCGGTAGTTGTTTGCGAAGTCGAGGAAACGGGCACCGCTTCCAACAACAAGGGTGGCAAAGACGACGGCAGCGATCACCAACCACCGCCAGCGGATGACCCATTTGGTCAGATCAGCAGCGAAGCGATCGATCGCAAGATTGAGACCGGACATGACAAAATCCTTCGTTCGGCCGCTGTCGCGGCAGAGAGGCATGGCGGTTCGAACACCTAGAGGATGTCGCGGAGCGCCCAGATTTGGGCTATGCTGGTGGCATCATTGGCGAATGTGTCCAGGTTTGGTACACTACACTGTGCAGTTTACTTCAGTCGAATAGGATGTCAACGTTTATGGCTACACATAGTGCTGTGATCCTGACAGGGCGTGACAGCAGCAATGACGCCACCGAATCGCCGAAACGACTCGCCATTATTGAGGCAGCAGCGCGGCTTTTTTTGGAATCTGGCTATGACGTCGTTAGCATGGATGCGATCGCCGAGTCGGCCCAGGTTTCGAAGCGAACGGTTTATAGCCACTTCAGTAACAAAGAGACGCTTTTTGGCGCCGTTATGCAAACAATGTGCCGTCGTTTCAACCGCATGGATCCTAACGGTGATATCCCTTCTGATGTCCCCGAAAAGGTCCTCAATGACGTTGGTGTCGACTTCGTCAACTTGATTACTTCACCTGAAGCAATCGCCCTTTATAGAACCGTAACCGCCGAGGCACCGCGCCATCCGGAGCTTGCCCAAGTCTTCTACCAGAATGGACCCGATCCCTTTTGCACTGCCCTTAGCCGCTATTTCGAGGACCAAACGGCCAAAGGAACCCTTTGTATCGAAGACACCACAACGGCGGCACAGCAGTTTTGGGAATTGATCAAGGCTCCCTTCCATATGAGGCTGCTACTCGGTCTAGCCGAGAGGCCGGATGGAGCCGCTATCAGCGCATCGGTGAAGTCCACTGTTGAAGCATTTCTTCGCATGTACCGATCGGAATCCTAACGGCCATTGTCCTTCATGCGTCGAAGCCATAACCGCCACCACGGTCATGTAGCGAGAAACAACCAATCCTCTCTATTCACCACAGCAGCGTGCCGCGCTCGAGGAAACCGCCCAGCGGCTGAACATTTGGCGGGGTGTTAGGGTTTCGCCTTGAGGTCGTGCGAGCTAACCTCATTGAGGATTAGGCGGAGGGGCAGCGTCATGATCCCCCTCATCAACGGCTAAGGGCAGGACTAAGCCGATGGATGCGCGTGGCGACGACGAACTCGGCCCCTGGAACCCGGGCCTAAGCTCGAGGCTGCCAGCAGGCGCCCGTGAGTTAGCGACAATCTATCGTCCGGAAAACATTTTTGGTAATGCAAAGCAAGCTCAAGAACGAAGCGCGTTCACCGGCTTAGAGCCCGAGGATCTCGTTGCGTTTCGACCAGAGCGTCTTGTGATCCATGAATTGCTGATCCGCGTGACGGGCGATTTTTCAATACCAGATGGCAAACGATATGCCGATCTTGGTATCAATTTTCGCAGCGTCGTCGAGACCATTTTGAAGCAAGATATTTCTTCAGTTATGCCCGAGATTGTAGAGAGGTTTGATCGCTTAAGAGATGACCTACGTCTGCAGATTGAAGACGAATTTGCCCGTTTGCAACAGCACCCATTGCCGACGATATCACCTCCTAGATCCATGAATATCTGGCAACGTTGGTTCGGCTTCAAGAAGAGCGCCGACGATACACCTCCGTCAAACGAACAAATGCACGATGACGACTTGGTGGCAGAATGGCGACGAGAGGGCACCATCCATCCCGAACCGATGCGAAGACGACTTTGCCGCGCGCTTGCTCAAGTCGCAAGCGCCGTTTCGATTAAGCATGGACGTCTTCCAACGGACAAAAGTACCATCGCCGAGATCGCCCTCGATCGTGTGATGAATGACCATGGCAGCGCCGTAGTTGGCGATATCATCGAGCCTCATATTGCCAAAGCCGTGGAACGTGAGGGTTATCGTCTGCTGCCCGTCCAGGCTGAGCCGGTCGTGATGAACGTCAAAGGGGCTTCAGCCGCGGGCAAGAGCACCCTTCGCCCGCTACAACGCAAGCTCGCCGAACGCCTCGGCATCAGCTGGACAGATTTTGCCCTCATCAGTCCTGACATCTGGCGAAAATACCTTTTGGACTATGATAACCTTGGTGAATTTTGGCGATATGCCGGCACACTCACTGGTCATGAGCTCAAGATTGTCGATCAAAAGCTTGACCGCTACATGTCAGAAAAAGCTAAACGTAACGCCATTCCGCATCTCCTGATCGACCGCTTTCGCTTTGACAGCTTTGCCGAGACCGAGGGGGGAGAAGAAGGAGCTCGTCTGCTTACGCGCTTCGGATCGACAATTTATATGTTCTTTGTGATTACACCGCCCGATGCAACGGTCGAACGTGCTTGGAAGCGTGGACTTGAGTTTGGTCGTTTTAAGGCTGTCGATGATCTTCTTCATCATAATGTTGAAGCCTTTACAGGTATGCCAGACCTCTTTTTCACTTGGGCTCTCAAGACCGACAAGAATGTGCACTATGAGTTTCTCGACAACAGTGTTCCCCTCGGTGAGCGGCCACGCACTGTCGCCTATGGCTGGAACGGTGACATGACCCTCCTGGATATCAAACGTTTCCTCGATGTCGATCGATTCAAACGGATCGATATCGATGCGACCTCGCCTGACGCTCTCTATCCCGACGCTGACGGGATGGCACCGGAAAACAACACAGTTTTCCTAAAGCGCTGTGCGAGGCACATCGCCAAAATCACGGTTGCAGAGCGGGACACAGGTCGGATTATTGCTGTTATTGAGCATGGTTGCCTGACTTGGATAGATGAAGACGCTTTTAATAAAGCCGTCGCTGATCGTGACATGGCCGCTGGCATGGAGGTCCTTGCGCCGGAGACCATGCGTTCGGAAGTGGATCGCGCGTCGGCGCCGGTGTTTCTGGATATGACTGAGGCACAGACCCTGGGGTCGAGATAAGACGCAACGTCAATAAGCAATGAGCCCGAACAACTGATATCGACCATACCGTTCACGCCAACAAGGGCAGAACCATACGCTGTCATTGCGACGAAGACGATACGACCGAATAACGCGATTATCGTTCGTCAGACAAGAAACTGTCTACGCTCGACCTTTGTAGTTCTGTGCGTACTGATTGTACTTGTCCTGATAAGCAAGGCGATCTGCATCCTCATATTTGAGATGCTCGCGCAAATTGACCTGGGTGAGCAGGATACCGGCAATCGAGGCGTCCATACGTTCCAAATCACGCATGGCAGCCCGTGCCGCCGATCGCTCCGTTGTCTTCCAGCGGACAACAAACAGCGTCTCATCAGCGAGATCGACTAGCGTTCGCGTTTCTGAAACCGCCATGATTGGCGCCGCGTCGATCACGATGAGGTCATAGCGAGGCGACACAGCCTGCAGGAGTTGCGCCATCCGCGGACTCCGCATCAGGGTGAAGGCGTCTTCAGCAGGCCCCATACCGAGCATAATGTCGACGCCGCTCTCAGGCTCTGTAGCAATGGCGTCATCGGCATAGTGCACCTTACCCCTTAGGACGTCGGCCAGGCCCAAATCAATGTTTATCTTGGTCATGCCCTCACGCATGCCCGGTTTTCTAAGATCCCCCTCGATCATCAGTGTTTTCAGACCGCTGAACGCAGCTTGCCGGGCCAAACTCAATGCCACGGTACTTTTACCTTCATCAGGAAAGCTCGACGTCACCGCCAAAATCTTCGCCGAATCACGTCCAATCCGATCGGCCTTTGGAAGCACCGCATAGACGAGACTTCGCATCGCCTCAGTGAGGCCGTATGCCTCGAGAACTTCCCAACGTTCATTTCTGCTTTTGCCGGTCCAATGGACTTTAGGGACGAGTCCAAGCACGGGGTGACCAAGATCTTTTTCAAGTTCGACGGCATTATGATAACCGGATCGCATCAACTCCAACAGGAAGGCAAGGCCAACGCCAAAGGCGCAGGAGCCTATCGCGGTGAATCCAAGGAGTAAGATGCCGCTGATATTGCTTGGCGAAATAGGGATTTGCGCGGGACCGATGATCCGAGCCGTATCCAAGAGAAGCTTTTCTTGCTCACGGGCTCGCTGATAACGCTCAAGCATCGTTTCGTAGACCCGCCGTGGTGCTTCGGCATCGCGCTCGAGCTCCTTGAGACGAATCCGACTCGTCGTCGAGCCTGAAAGCTCTGCCTGCGCCCGCTCCAATTGATCATTGATCGTGTTGTAACGGTTGTTCGCGACGGTGACCTCGAGCTGCAGCTGTTCGACCACACGGGCAATCTCACGATTGATCGACTGCCGAACATCCCGAAGCTCAGCTTTCGCGTTTGTCATGATCGGATGGTTTTCACCAAATCGCGTGGCCAAATCAGCAATATTGCGCTGAATCTCAGTCTCTTGCCCTCGCAATTCGGCGATCACAGGTGAGTTCTGGACCTCACGAATGCTTCCGAGTGCCTTACCTTGGCGGACGGCTTCGTCAGCTTGTGAAAGGCGAGATTCTGCGTCTGTTCGGTTGAGCTTCGCCTCGATCAGTTGTTCCGCCAACGTGTTATAGCGTTGCTCAGCGGGAGAACTGCCGCTAACTGCATAGAGATCCGCGTCAGCACGAAAAGTCTCTATCTCGCGCTCACGGGACTTTAGCCACCCCGCAAGTTCTTCGACACTTCTGCCAAGGTTTTCAGCTGTCTCTTCGAGGGCCTTCTTTTTCGATTGTAGCCGATCCTCGAGATAAGCTTCAGCCAGCGTGTTGGCGACCAGCGCAGCTTCGGCGCGATCGTCCGATGTGTAACCGATGCTAACGACATATGCGATCGGGTCTCGTTCGATTGTGAGATTTTCTCGGAAAGCCTTCAGATAACGAACCGAATCTAATGCGTCGTTGCTTTCTGCATTCGAGGGCGCAGCAACAGCACCGAGCCAGCTTCGTACGGTCGCCATGACCGGCGCTCCACCACCTTCGAAGTCGAGGCCGAGTTCATCGATCACGCTTTTGATAACATGAGCTGAACTAATTAGCCGAACCTCGCTTTCCATTTCGGCCGGTCCGATGCTATCGGAGAGGTAATCGCGTTCTTCCTCAAGATTGCCAAATTCATTTCCTTCCGGAGCGATCAGGATCTCTGCGTAGGCGGTGTATTCCTTAGTCCGATTCAGGCAATAGGCTGTCACGGCAACACAGGCCAACACGACGATGGCAATGATCATGCCAACACGCCGCCTGACGGAACGCCAGATCCATGCCAGCTCCTTGTCGCCACTGGACATATCGGTTGCTATTGATCGGTGGGTAGCTTTGTCAGAACTTGACATTGTCTCGTTTCCAACCAAGGCATCATAATTCTTTGTCGCGGCTCTGGCAGATCCAAGCTGCGCTTTGGACTCGGCATTGAGGGCTGAGCATCCTTACCAAGAACGAAGCTACGCAACTCTAGCAAGCTTAACACAGCACAGAACCGCCAATTTCCGATGACGACATGACACGTTGTGCTGCCAACTTCAAGGTCTGCAAGCAATCTAACGCAGAACAGCACTCCTTGCTGACCAATAACGTCATGGTTCGTAGCTGAATATACACGCAGACCATTTTGAGCTAGCGGCTATACACCCCTTAGTACGCCGTTCATGCCCGCTTTTCCTCGTTAAGGAACCCTGCTATTCCAAAATGATGTCGGACCTCACACCCGAGCTACTTCTCTCGGCTTATGCTATCGGCATTTTCCCGATGGCTGATGATCGCGACGATCCGACTATCCAATGGATCGATCCTCATCACCGCGGCATTGTTCCGCTCGATCGTTTTCACGTCCCGAGAAGCCTGAAGAAGGTCATTCGTCAGCAACGCTTCGAAATCCATGCCAACCGAGCGTTCGAAGAAGTGATCACCGCTTGTGCCGAATGTCGGGTGGATCGGCCTAAAACATGGCTCAATGACGAGCTTATCCACCTCTATTGTGAGCTGCATGAGCGAGGCTATGCCCATAGTGTTGAATGCTGGATCGGCAATCGTTTGGTAGGTGGTGCTTATGGTCTGTCGCTTGGCGGTGCCTTTTTCGGCGAGAGCATGTTTTCGCGTGAACGCGATGCTAGCAAAGTCGCGCTCATCGACTTAATCGAACGACTCAATAGGGGCGGATATCAGCTACTCGACACACAATTCGTTACCGATCACCTCAAACGTTTCGGTGCCATCGAGATACCACGCGAAGCATATCACCAGCGTTTGAATGCCGCGCTTCAGATCGACGCAGTCTTTTATTGCGATGAGGGTGAGATCGTTTCCAGTGCGCCTTGGCCGCTCAAAGATGCACTGACTGGTTCCTCACAATCGACAACCCAAACGTCATAGACCGCATGCTCCAAGGCCGAGACTGCGGGGCTTGAGGCAAACATCCAACCGGAGAATAACATCTCTGGCTCGCGGTCACGATCCGCTTGCGGCGGCAGCTCACGAACTTCCATGAAGACAGCACTCTCAGGAGGCTCCGTGGGAGGCGTTTCCCGGCAGGCTCGGACCACAATTTCCAGCGATCCAAAATAGGTCGGAAGGCCAAGCGTGGCATAAATTGGCGAGATCCGCGCCGTGATCTTGTCAAGTCCCTGGAGAATCGCAACCTGATGCTCGATGTCAGGAGCATAAGCATCCTGTCCGCTGTCCTGCTGAACAAAGCGCTGCTGAGCTCCAAGCTGACTCCCACCAAGGAGGCAACCTATCAAAAGGGCACCAAACAACGTTCGAGAAGATTGCCCTGTCATTACTGCGTTACAGACGCCTCGCCGCTTTCGCTATCGCTGCCACCTGATCCGCCGCTGTAAATCAGCTGGCCGATCAAATCTTCAAGGCGAATTGAAGACTGCGTTAATGTCACCTCGTCGCCGGATTCCAGCATGTCGATATCGCCACCTGGCTCCAATGAAAGATATTTGCCGCCAAGTAGGCCGTCCGACATGATCGCCGCTGAACTATCCAAAGGCAACTCCACGTTGTCCTGTACTGTGAACCTCACCTGCGCGCGGTAGGACATGGGGTCAAGTATCTGACTAGTGACGGAGCCGACTTTGATGCCGCCTATCCGAACATCTGCGCCGTTTTCCAATCCATCAATGCGGTCGAATTGAGCAAGCAGCGGGTAGCTACCACTCTCACTCGAGTCGTTGTTTTGGTAGGCGTAATAGAGAAAGCCAATCGCCACAAGAAGGACGACGGCGCCTAGCACGGTCTCAAGTGAATTCCGGTTCATGATCCATCCATCATGTATGGCCGGTCACGTCGACCGGTCCGGGAAAATGCCGGCTGCTGATCAAGGTGTCGCGGTCACCGGCAGGTAGAAAAGCATCGACTACCTTCCCACGAGTTCGCCGTCGACACCGATGGAGTTGTCCTAAGGTCAATTGACTGATTTCTCAAGTCCTAGAAGTGCGGCAGCGAACGCCTCTGCTTCGAAGGCACGCAAATCATAGACCCCTTCGCCCACGCCGATCGCATGCACGGGCAGTTCGAACTGTCGAGCAAGACCTACCACCACGCCGCCACGCGCAGTGCCATCGAGCTTCGTCACAATCAACCCAGTTAACGGTACCATCGACCGGAACGTTTCGACTTGGGCCTTGGCGTTTTGTCCAGTTGTTGCATCAAGCACAAGAAGGGTTTGGTGGGGCGCCGCAGGATCTTGCTTCTTCAAGACGCGAACAATCTTAGCAAGTTCATCCATCAGAGCAGACTTATTGTGTAGGCGGCCGGCAGTATCAATGAGAAGAACATCAGCGCCGTCAGCCTTTGCTCTCTCCAACGCCTCGAAAGCTAGCCCTGCCGCGTCTGCTCCCGGAGTCTTCGAAATTACGGGACAATCAGTCCGTCTGCCCCAAACCTCGAGCTGCTCTATCGCTGCCGCGCGAAAGGTGTCGCCTGCTGCCAGCATCACCTTCTTGCCGTCGTTGATGAATTGCTGGGAAAGTTTGCCGATCGTCGTCGTCTTTCCGGTGCCATTGACGCCACAAACCAAAATCACCTCAGGCTTGCGCGTGAGGTCGATGACCAACGGCTTGGCAACAGGTTCAAGCAACGTCGCGATCTGCCCGGCTAGGGCATGCCGAACCTCATCCTCGCTGGCTTCTTTACCAAAACGCTCTTTCTTTAGCCCTTCAGCAAGCGCCATCGCTGTCTCGACGCCCATATCCGCAGATATCAGGGCCTCCTCCAGCTCTTCGAGCGTCGCCGAATCCACTGGCTTCTTGCCAGTAAACACGGAAGCAATGTTGCTTTGCAGGTTCGAAGACGAACGGCTGAGGCCCGACCGCAGCCGCTGGAACCAACCTTGCTGTGCGTCATCACTCATGCTGCGAGATGCCCCACCAACATGCCATCTTCGACGCGCTCAGCCTTGATGGGAACAAGCGTACCCGGCGCCGGCGCTTTTGCCGCCTCGCAGAACCGGAACGGTGCAAAAGTCTCGGTATGACCGCCGCGGCTCTTTTCGACCAGGAGCATCGCACGCCTCGATTTCTCACGATCTAGAAAACGTCCTAGAGCAACATCGCCCGACGCCCGAAGCCGCGCGGCTCGTTCCTTGATCACCGTCTTAGGCAACTGTGGCATCCGCGCAGCAGGAGTCCCCTCCCGTGCAGAATAGGGGAAAACGTGAAGGTAAGTGAGATCAGCTTCTTCAACCAAGCGCAGCGTGTTCTCGAACATCGCATCGGTCTCGGTAGGAAAGCCCACTATAAGATCGGCGCCGAAGGCAATTTCTGGACGAAGCCCCTTGCAGATTCGGGACAGTGCGATGACATCGTCGCGGGTGTGGCGTCGCTTCATTCGCTTCAAAGTCAGCGTATCGCCAGCCTGTACGCTGAGGTGCAGATGTGGCATCAGGCGAGGCTCGGCAGCAATCAGCTCAAATAGATCGGGATCGACCTCGGCCGGATCGATCGACGATAAGCGAAGCCTAGGCAGCGCCGGCACAAGTTTCAGCAGCCGGCGTGCCAACTGACCGAGCGTTGGCTCTCCGGGCAGGTCCTTTCCATAAGACGTAAGATCAACGCCGGTCAGCACCACCTCTTTGTGACCATTCTCGACTAGACGTCGAGTCTGTGTGACCACTTCGCCGACGGGCACGCTACGACTCGACCCGCGGCCATAGGGTATAATGCAAAAGGTGCATCGATGATCGCATCCATTCTGCACTTGGACAAAAGCGCGACACCGTCCATCGAGCCCGTCGACGAGATGGCCGGCGGTTTCGCTGATCTGGTCAGCGTCACCAACAATTACGCGTGAAGCCTCGACGCCTCCAAGTGAACGCCAGGCAAAAACCTCCAGTTTCTCCTTGTTGCCGATGACATGGTCGACCTCAGTCATTCCGGCATAGACCTCAGGCGAAATCTGAGCGCTACAACCCGTGACGACGATCTTTGCATCTGGTCGCTCACGCCTGGCCCGCCTGATGGCTTGTCGCGCCTGACGCTCCGCCTCAGCCGTCACCGCGCAGGTATGCACGACGACCACGTCATCAAGGCCGGCCTGAGTCGCCTTGCTCCGGATAATCTCCGACTCGAAACTGTTGAGACGGCAGCCGAAGGTAATAATATCGGGATTTCTCACGATGCTCTCGCTTGCTCCGAAACGGCCAGCATTTCGGGCTCGAACGTTCCCTTGAAGCTATGGGTCGCAGGTCCAGTCATAGCGACCAGACCGTCATCCCCCCAAGTGATGTTTAATTGTCCACCGTCAAGCTGAACCGCAGTGTTCTGTTCCAACAAACCCCGTCGGCAGCCTGCGACAACCGCCGCGCAAGCCCCACTACCGCAGGCGTTGGTGATCCCGGCACCACGTTCAAATACGCGAAGGCGGATGTGGTCTCGGTGCAGCACCTGCGCAACACCGATATTGGCACGCTCGGGAAAAAGAGAATGTCTTTCCAGTTCTGGACCTAAGACATTGAGCTCGACAGCGTCGACATCATCGACAAAGAACACGGCATGCGGATTGCCCATGCTGACGGCAGTTGGCCGAGACAGGGTCCCCAGCTCAATGTCGAGATAGAGTGTATCCATGGGTTTCGCTAGCGGGATCTCATCCCATCCAAGCCCAGGCCGCCCCATGGTCACGGTATAGCCGCGAAGCCCAGGAACAGTTTCGAGTATGCCAGCCGTCGTCTCGATCGCCACCCGGCTCAAGCCCTGCTCTTCCATCATCAATCGAGCAACGCAACGTGTGCCGTTACCACAGGCTCCTGCCTCGGATCCATCGGGGTTATAAACCCGCATGAACACATTCGCGTTCCGGGATGGCTCCAGCAGCAAGAGTTGGTCGAAACCGACGCCGCGACGCCGATCACCGATCTGCCTAATCTGTTGCGGCGATAGTGACAGTTTTCCGCTGCGCTGATCGACAATGACAAAGTCGTTGCCAAGGCCGTGCATTTTGTAGAAGTCGAGCTCATTCATGAAGCGCACAATAAAGCCGATTCTCGCCTTATCAAGGCTAAAGCTCGGCCTTGCTTGACGCTGTCTTGGTTCCTTTCCTTGACTTGTTGGCGTTCGACTTCTTATCTCCTAAACTGACTCTTCGCACTTAAGCTCATCTCCTTGGATCGGCCGCATGTTCGATACGCTCTCCAATCGCCTTGGCAATGTCTTTGATCGGCTCAAACGCCGGGGTTCTCTTTCAGCTGGTGATGTCGAAGAAGCGATGCGCGACATCCGCATAGCCTTGCTCGAAGCCGACGTGGCCCTGCCGGTCGTAAAGGACTTTATCGCTTCGGTAAAAGACAAAGCGGTTGGCCAGGAAGTGCTGAAGTCAATCACGCCTGGGCAGATGGTGGTCAAGATCGTGAACGACCACCTGGTCGAGCTCCTAGGTGGAGAGACAGCCGAGCTTAACCTGGATGGTTCTCCGCCCCAGGTGCTATTGATGGTTGGCCTTCAAGGATCAGGTAAGACCACAACCTCCGCCAAAATCGCGCATCGACTCAAGAGTAAAGAGCGAAAAAAAGTTCTCCTGGCGTCCCTCGACGTGCAGCGCCCTGCAGCGCAGCAACAACTCCAAGTCCTGGCCGATCAAACCGGCGTTCAGGGACTGGAGATCGTTCTTGGCCAGCAACCGGTCGATATCGCCAAACGGGCCAAGGAAACCGCCGAACGAGAGGGCATCGACGTCGTTATCCTCGATACCGCCGGTCGTCTCCATGTCGACGACGCCTTGATGGTCGAACTCGAGGCGGTACGCGACAAAGTCCGGCCGCACGAAACCCTCCTTGTTGCTGATAGTTTGACGGGTCAGGATGCAGTCAATCTAGCGAAGTCGTTTCACGAAAGGATTGGAATTTCAGGCATCGTCCTGACCAGGATGGATGGTGATGCTCGCGGAGGCGCAGCCCTTTCCATGCGTGCGGTCACCGGCCAGCCAATCAAACTGGTCGGTATTGGCGAAAAGATCGAGGAAATTGAACCGTTCCACCCGGAACGTGTTGCATCACGCATTCTCGACATGGGTGATGTCGTCTCTCTAGTCGAGAAAGTCGCTGAGACCGTTGACAAAGACGAGGCGGAAGCGCTTGCAGCCCGCATGCAGAAGGGCAAATTTGACCTCGACGATCTCGCCACCCAACTCCGTCAAATGACCAAGATGGGCGGTATGAATTCGATTCTGGGCATGCTTCCCGGAATCGGGAAGATTCAAAAGGAAATGGCCAAAGCCAAGATCGACGACAAAGTAATTGGCCGGCAGCTCGCCATCCTTTCGTCGATGACCCCCAAAGAAAGGAAAAACCCTCAAGTCCTGCATGCTTCCCGCAAAAAGCGTATTGCAGCCGGCTCTGGTACGCAGGTACAGGAGGTCAATAAACTCCTTAAGCAATACCAGCAGATGCAAACCATGATGAAACGCATGAAAAAGGCGGGCGGCATGAAAAAACTGATGGCTAACATGCCTGGTATGGGCGGTGGCATGCCGCCAGGTGGACTACCACCCGGCATGATTGGGCGATGAACAGGCCCTTTTCAGAGGACACCATAGAGCCATCTTGCCGTCAGCCGGTCGAGGCCTGCTCTAATTTGAAGACAGTGATCTCGGGGCGAGCATTGAACCGAGCTTGAAGTATGTGACCGATCCCTCTGTTGATGTACATCATCCTACCGCCACTGAGTTCATACCGACCACCGACATAACGCTTATTCCTTACAGGCAAGACGGGAGGTCTGAAAAAGGGTAGCTTCAGTTGCCCACCATGGGTATGTCCGGCGAGGATCCAGCCATCAAAGCCCCCCCAAAACGGCAAATCCGCTGTATCGGGATTATGGCTCAGCACAACCGTCGGGCTACCTGCCTCGACTGTTGACATGATGGGACCTGGTTGAAAGAACGGCCCCCAACGATCATCGAGGCCAATCAGGCGTAGCCCTTCGATATCGACAGCTTGGTTTTTGAGGATCGTGATGCCAGACTCCTCAAAAACGCTCTGAAGCTCGTGGCCAAGCGCAACGTCTGCCGACCGATGGCCGTAATCGTGATTGCCGAGTGCGCCGATGGTCGCAAGACCGCCACGAGGAATTTGGCCATATACCTTCGCAGCCTGATCGACGATGTACCGATGGTGACTAACGAAATCGCCGGTGATGACGATGATGTCGGGATCCAAGGCACGCACCCGATCGAATACCTTCAAGATGTAGTCATCGCTGACCCAGCGACCGACATGAATATCGCTTAATTGGACCAGCGTTCGGCCCTCCAGCGACGCCGGCAATCCCTTCACCGGCATCGGCATGTAGGTCTCTTGGATCCAATGCGGTTCGATATAGAGGGTGTAGTAGCTGATCCCAATGCCGAGCAAAGACGTTGCGGCAAGACCGGCGGCTGTCGTCAGCACCTGGCGTCGGCTCGGCATGGCGGCTCCTGATGGGCAAAACCAGTGCTGGACAACCTAAGGAACGAAACCTGTATGTTCGGTGAACGTTGCCTTTGGCTCTTCGACCTCAGCGCTTGCATGCCTTGGAGCCTCATCATTGTCTCTCCTACTCGTCCCCATCGGACATTCGGGATTGAACTTTCTCGAGCTTAGGTAAATTTATTTCACGCGACAGCAAGGGGGATTAGAGAGCTCTCGAGCCGACGCCGGCTTGCCTTTGGACCCAGCGCCGGGCTATGTGAGGCGGCATCGGGACAAGGCTTCGGCCACAGTCAGCTTGGGTGTCGAGATCTTGTTAACATTGAACTGATAATTTCGACCGTCCGCCGAAGCCATATCCACTCGACGAACGCTTAAGGAATGGGAACAACCAATGCAGATGACCACAAAGGTCAAGGAGATCCTCTCTTGGTATGAGGGCGAATGTCCTGGCGTGAAGGCGAATCTCGCCCGTTTGCTCATGCAGGGCCGCCTCGCTGGCACCGGGAAGCTCGTAATTCTGCCCGTCGATCAGGGCTATGAGCATGGACCAGCGCGAAGCTTCGCCAAAAATCCAGCAGCTTACGATCCCCACTATCTCTATCAGCTAGCGATCGACGCTGGACTTTCAGGCTATGCCGCACCGCTTGGCATGCTCGAGCAAGGTGCCGACAGCTATGCTGGGCAACTTCCTACAATCCTAAAGGTTAATAGCGCTAACTCGCTCGCCGATGGAACGCCAGACCAGGCTGTTCACGGTGGCGTTGAGGATGCCCTTCGTCTTGGTTGCGTCGGCATAGGCTTCACCATCTATCCAGGCTCGGACGCCTGCTACGACATGATGGAAGAACTCCGCGAGCTCACAATCGAAGCCAAGGCACATGGGCTTGCTGTAGTCACTTGGTCCTACCCGCGCGGCGGCCAGGTTACCAAGCAAGGCGAAACCGCGCTCGATATCGTCGCCTACGCTGCACATATGGCGGCATTGATGGGCTCGAATATCATTAAAGTGAAACCACCCACCGACCATCTTGACCTCGCTGCCGCTGCCAAAGTTTATGAATCCGAGGACATCGACCGTTCAACCCTTGCGGCCCGGATCAAACATGTCATGCAAGCGTCGTTTGCCGGCAAACGCCTTGTAGTTTTCTCGGGTGGTGAGGCCAAGGATACCGAAGGTCTCCTCAATGAGATCCGCCAAATCCGAGATGGTGGTGGTTCTGGCTCGATCATCGGGCGCAATAGTTTTCAGCGCCCGAAGGCCGACGCGATGGCGCTTCTTGACGATGTGATCAAGATCTACCTCGGTGAAAGCTGACACCTATGGACGATCCGGCGGTCGATGAGGAGGATGTCGAGCCACGGTTCCTCCTCATTGGCGTCGGCACCGCGCCAGCTACCGCCGACTCCGTTAGCGCTGTCATATCTGCACTACAGCCAGCGGCGCTTATCCTTGGCGGCGGTTGGATCCGCGAATGCCTCAAGATTAGAGAGATCGCGCACGCTGCCGGCGTTGCCATGTTGATCGAGGATGATCTTGACCTTGCCATCGACGTCGATGGCGTGCATCTGACCAATCCCAGCTTAACCGCCGTGACACGATCCAAAATTGACCAAAACTGCAATGACCGATTGATCGTTGGCGCTGATGTCGGTTTATCACGTCATGACGCCATGGTTGCAGGTGAAGCGGGCGCAGATTATGTCGCTTTCGGCAAACGAGGCCAGTCAGCGAGCGATAGCGTTTTCGATCTTATAGCTTGGTGGCGAGACGTTACCGTTATGCCCTGCCTTGGCTATGCTGAAGATGCTGAAACCGTCAGAAAACTTGCACGCATTGGCACCGACTTTATTGGTGTCGGCGATGCGCTCTGGAACGATATCGACGGACCATTAAGTATGGCCGAAACAATCGGGGCGGCGATTAAGAAAAATTGAAGTGGTGGAGGCAATGCGCCTCAATCCCCCTTTGCCAGACGGCCCCCTTGCGCTAGACAGACGGTCCGCAATCACTATTCGTGCTATCGAAAGCACATGACCACCTCATTGGGGCTGCGGTTGCCGCCCCAACCAGGCCAACGCAGACCGTCGTGTTACGGTCTAGAGAGATGACATGAAGATTAACGGTAACGAAATTCGGCCGGGCCATGTGCTCGAACACAAAGACAAGCTCTGGGTCGCCGTAAAGACCGAGCACGTAAAACCGGGCAAGGGCCCGGCTTATCAGCAGGTTGAGCTCAAAGACCTGGTTGACGGAACCAAGCTCAATGAGCGTTTTCGCGCAGCTGAGACAGTCGAGCGTGTTCGCCTTGAGGAGAAGCCTTACCAGTTTCTTTACGAAGAATCTGGACAGCTCAATCTCATGGACCAAGAGAGCTATGAGCAGATCGCGATTAACGAAACGCTCATCGGGGATCGCAAAGCTTTTTTGCAGGAAGGCATGGAGATAACGATCCAGAGCTATGAGGGCAGACCGTTGGGCGCCAGCCTTCCTGAGACCGCTGTCTGTGAAGTAGTCGAGGCCGATCCGGTGGTGAAAGGCCAGACGGCAGCTGCCTCTTACAAACCAGCTATTCTTGACAACGGAGTCCGCATCATGGTGCCTCCGCACATTGAGGCAGGCACGAAGGTGGTCGTGAACATCGAAGCTTCCGAATATGTCGAACGTGCCAAGTAGCCGTTGCGGCATTCTTTTCTGATCTCGAATGACTGCGTCAAATCTGTGGGTTGAACCCCTCGCCTGCCGCCTGCGGCGCCTTTACAAAAAGTGGAAACAACATGCCGCCGATACGCTCGGCCAATATCAATGTTATGGACCAAGCCGCGCGGAAGGCTGCACGTCATTTGATCCGCGACTTCGGCGAGGTCGAGCAACTCCAAGTCTCGATCAAAGGACCTGGCGATTTTGTCAGTGCTGCCGACCGCAAAGCAGAAAAGATCCTACGAGACGAGCTATCTCGGGCGCGCCCAAACTTCGGCTTTCTCCTTGAGGAAAGCGGTGAAGTCCCTTCGAAAGATGGCCATCGGTGGATCATTGACCCCCTTGATGGCACAACCAATTTCCTTCACGGAATCCCTCATTTTGCGATCTCAATCGGCTTGGAATGGCGTGGTGAGCTAATTGCAGGCTTGGTTTATGATCCTCTCAAAGATGAAACATTCGTTGCCGAGAAGGGAGCTGGAGCGTTCCTTAACGAGCGCCGCCTTCGTGTCTCTAAACGAAGCGAACTTTCCCGATCGATGATCGGTACCGGCATTCCGGTGCTTGATTGGCCAGGCCGCGAGAAAGGATTTGCTGCACAACTCGAACGCGTCTCCGACAAGGTCGCAGGCCTTCGAAGATTAGGCACAGCTTCGCTTGATTTGGCTTATGTTGCCGCCGGCCGCTTCGACGGCTTTTGGGAGTATGGCTTGAAGCCCTGGGACATCGCCGCTGGGATCATTCTGATCCGCGAAGCCGGCGGCATGGTCAGCCACCTCGAAGGTGAGCAGCCATGGTCTGACCCAGGCACCTTAGTCGTCGCCAATGCTGATCTGCACACGCAACTTACGCGTCTACTTTCACCATAGCTACGTTGTCATCAGCCAGATTGGCACCTTGAATATTCAGCAAATGGCCCTTCGTTAGGGCCCAATTTACCGCTAGCCTCCGATATGTGCTCTGACCACAAAACCGGAGGCAAGGATGGATAACTTCCAGCCGACCACGCGCAACCGCGTTAAACGGTTGCATCAACGTGCTCATTATGACCGGGAAACCATTTATCGTATCCTGGATGCCGGTTTTGTTTGTCATGTCGGATACACGATAGACGATCATCCCTATGTCACGGCCACAAGCTATTGGCGATGTGATGATCAGATCTATTGGCATGGTTCGTCCGCAAGCCGCATGCTTCGTCGGATAAAGCAAAAGGTGCCCGTTTGTATCAACGTCAGCTTGATCGACGGCCTGGTTCTAGCGCGCTCCGGCATGCATTCGTCCATCAATTACCGCTCGGTCATGCTCTTCGGTAAGGCAGCGGCCTTGAATGATGATCAGGAAAAGCTGCAAGCGCTCGAAGCCTTTAGTGAGCGCATTACACCAGGCCGTTGGCGCGAACTGCGGCCGGTAAAGGCGCAAGAGCTTAAGGCGACAACAGTGCTATCCATGGCTATTGAGGAAGCCGTTGCGAAAGAACGAAATGGCCCGCCCAACGACGACGAGGAAGATTATGAGCTCGATGTCTGGGCTGGCGAACTACCACTTAGACTGGTCGCTGATCCACCGGTATCTGATCCTAGGCTGAAGCCAGGCATCGCGACGCCCAGCTATCTCACCGATTTCGATCCGGAAGGCCAGCCCAAGGATCGCTAACCCTTGTAAACCGGATCCGGCAGCCCGGGTACGTCAACATCAACAGCGAAGAGATTACCGGAGAGTGGCCACTCTGCCCGTTCTTCCGCGCTCATGCGGTCCCAGGCACTCGTGATGTAAAGGGTCTTCAGATCTGGCCCGCCAAAGGCGGCACAGGTCGCCCGCTTTGCCGGCACACGCACGATGCAGTCAACCTTGCCTTCGGTCGTATAACGAACGACCCGTGCGCCATCCCACTCCGCATTCCAAATACAACCTTCGCTGTCGGTAATCGAGCCGTCTGGCCACCCGCCATCTGGATCAGTTTTGACCAAAATCCGCGGATGGCTTGGAAGGCCGGCATCTTGATCATAGTCATAGGCCCTAATCTCGCGGGTTGGCGTGTCGACGTGATACATTGTGCCGCCGTCTGGGCTCCAGCAAAGGCCGTTTGAAATCGTGATCCCCTCCAATACCGGTAACGCGGTATGAGTCGAATCAAGCCGCCAAAGAGAACCGACGGGAGCATCTTCACTGTAGGTAAGGGATCCCGCGAAGAACCTCCCTTGGCGATCACACCGACCATCATTGAAGCGATGATCTAGTTTATCGGCCTCGGCCTCGGCCAACATCTGAATACCGCCATTGTTCGGATCAAAACCTGCGAAGCCACTCTTTAACGCAATTATCAGTCCGCCTGATTCGCGCATGCTCAGAGAGCCGATATGCTCCGGCATTGTCCATTTGTCGTGGGCGCCATCGGACGGCCGGAACCGATGAACAGCAGGAGCCACAATATCGACCCAGTAAAGCGCTTGTTCCTCAATCGACCAGATTGGCCCTTCCCCTAACCTATTCCGGCAGTCAAGAACACAGTCGGCTTCGATAATGGGCACGCTCATTGTGACGTCGTCCTCCTCAAAAACGATGGCGCTTGTGACAGGTTTTTTGGTCACGATTACGTTAACTCTGCGACGTTAACCAAACGTTAACCAAGGCGCCATAGAGTGATCATGAGTTTGCGGCAGGAAAGAGGACGAAGGGCCACGCCGCCACATCATCAGCAGCTGAAGCCTGAATGGTACCGTAGAAAACACGACAAACGGTCGTTATTTCACACTCAACATTTCAATCTTGAGGCGAATTCGAATGACTTGATGAGAAAAAAACGAAAAAATATTGGCAAAACTTATCGCCATTTATTGAAACAGATTTAACGATCAACACAACTTGTGATTGTATTTTTTGTTTGTTACTGTTCGGGTGAGCAGGTTGGACAGAAACTTCAGATCTTTTCTGTTGAATGGAGCGAAAAATGGCCGCTGAGAACTTTGTCTGTTGGTCCTGCTCAAGATGGGGAGGCCACACTTATATTAACGGCAACACCTCGTCCTGGTTGATCGAACATGTGCATATTTTCCTGTGTTTAATTGCCCCCATTTGCTCGCCAAATGCGCGCGCAGGCCTACATTGAAAACAGGATGTCGAGATTGATGCCATGACAGTCTTCTCTGGAGTGTTCAACCAACATGAGGCAAGAGCGCGGTGATCGGATCGATGCCCCATTCATCGCATAGTCAGGCCACCTCCTGCAGGGTCGTTGGTGTCCATGCGTTGAGTAGCGACACCGGGTCGGCACTTCGCCTCAACGGACGAACGAGAGGATCGAAGGGATTGCCGATGGAAACGGCGCTGATGGCTGATTGCAATGGGGACCGCTTGAGTACGCCGCCCACGGGGTACATCAAAACCCCCTTCGGCCCAAGTCGACAAACACGCTTTCACATGTCAAACCTGATGTTAGAGATCGAGGCGTTGGACCGGCATACAGCCGGCACGCCCTAGCGAGCGAGGTGATATGAATGGCCAAGCAGACGATCGATTTCGCTAAAGTGATCCAGAAGGATCGAGAGGAACGCCAGCAAGAGCGCTGGGAAGGAACGTTTCTCGAGTATTTGGACAAGGTCAAAGCAGACCCGTCGTTAGCAAGTTCATCTCATCGCCGCATGTACAACATGTTGATTGATCCTGGCGTCACCGAGATCAATCCCGAGAATGATCCGCGCACCCAACGCCTCTTCGGCGACGAACCGATAAAAGTTCACAATTTCTTTAAAGATGAATTCTTTGGGATGGAACGCACTCTCAATAAGATCGTGCGTTATTTTCATTCGGCGGCCATGGGTGGCGAAGAGAGCCGGCAGGTTCTTTATCTCATGGGCCCCGTCGGTTCCGGCAAGAGTTCGCTGGTGGAGCGCTTGAAGCGGGGTCTTGAAGAGCTTCCGCCGATCTATGCGATCGATGGTGATCCGATGTTCGGCGACCCTCTCATGCTCATCCCTCGGCATCTTCGCCCAGCGTTTCAAGA
The DNA here is from genome assembly GCA_028285265.1 of Geminicoccaceae bacterium. GTDB lineage: Bacteria > Pseudomonadota > Alphaproteobacteria > Geminicoccales > Geminicoccaceae > JANQPX01. The sequence continues at coordinate 13,821 of JANQPX010000069.1, read as the reverse complement.
CATGCTCGGCGTGAAAATCGAAGGCGACCTTAACCCGCTCATGCGTCATCGTCTTCTTGAGGAGTTCGGTGGACGTTACGAGGAAGTACCGGTTCGCACGGTAACGTTTTCCAAACGCGCCCGCCGAGGCATCGGTGTGGTCCCGCCGGTCGATCCGAATAATCAGGACACGTCAGTGCTGATTGGTTCAGAGGACATCTCTAAGCTTGATCGGTTTTCCGAGGGCGATCCTCGCATTCTCGAACTCAACGGTGCCTTCAATGTTGGTAATCGCGGCATGGTTGAGTTCATCGAAGTGTTTAAGAACGAGACCGAATATCTGCACACCATGATTACCGCGACGCAGGAAAAGTTTGTTCCAGCACCTGGTCGCCATGGCACCATTTTCGTCGATGCCTGCATCGTGGCGCACTCGAATGAGGCGGAGTGGCAAAAGTTTAAGGCCGACCACACGAATGAAGCCATTCTCGACCGTATTGTCGTGGTCAAGGTGCCCTACAATCTTCGCTTGTCTGAAGAGGTCAAGATTTACAAGAAGTTTCTTGACCGGGCAAATTTCGAAGCGTGCATCGCACCGCACACTATCGAGATTGCCTCGATGTTCGCGATCTTAACGAGGCTGGAACCGACAGCCAAATGCGATCTGATGACGAAACTTCGCCTTTATAATGGCGAGGAGGTTGTTGAGAAGGGACGAACCAAAAAACTAACCGTGCGCGAGCTGCAGGAAGACACGAAGCGCGAGGGAATGTTCGGTATCTCAACCCGTTTCATCATGAAAGCGCTCGACAACGCTTTGACGCAAAATGCGACATCAATTCACCCTATCAGCGTTCGCGAAGCCCTGATCACAATGGTCAAAGAGGCAGATTTCGCTGAAGATGTGAAAAAACAGTATCTCGAGTTTCTGCAAGATACCCTGCACAAAGCGTATCTCGAACTGCTCGAGCAGGATATCACCAAGGCCTTCATCTATTCGTATAAAGAGCAAGCGGAGACCTTGTTCCAAAACTATCTCGATCATGCCGAAGCATATGTTACGAAGTCGAAGGTTAGGGATCAGAATACCCGGGAAGACTTGCAACCTGACGAAGCTTTCTTGAAGTCGATCGAGGAACAGATCGCGATCATCGGCTCGGCTGCCGATGGCTTTAGACAGGAGGTCATAGCCTATCTCTGGGCAGCGTCACGCCGTGGAGAAAAGGTCACTTACGTTGCCTACGAGCCGCTCAAAGAGGCGATCGAACGCAAGCTGATGAATTCTGTCCGCGAATTGTCTCGTATCATCACGAAGGCACGTACTCGAGACGAGGAACAGCAATCGAAATACAACAGTATGGTCCAAAGCCTGATCGATGATGGCTATTGCGAGGATAGTATCGACGTGATCCTCAAATATGCAGCCAACCATCTCTGGCGTGATTAGTATTCGAGCCCGGGTCGACCAGAAACGGTCGACCCGGGCTGTCGAGACCATTCAATCATCTCGAGGCGGCGATCTGATGCTGACGATACCTGGGATGATTGGCGATTTGGGATGACGAATGGCTATCTTTCGCCCTTTTTCCTCGTCTGATGCTCTTCGCTCTGATCGGAGCGCAGGCGATCGGCAACGTCACCGGGACAAGTTGAGAGAGGCTATTCGCGATAATATCGCCGACATCATCTCTGAAGAATCGATCATCGGCCGTCATAAGGACCGTGTGATCAAGGTCCCAATACGCGGCATCAAAGAATACCGATTCGTCTTCGGCGACAACCGCTCACAATCAGGCACCGGCGACGGCGATACGGAACCAGGACAGGTTGTCGGCAAAGCGAATAAGGAAGGAGACGGCAGCGGAAAGCCTGGCGATCAGCCGGGCGTTGACTATTACGAGACCGACGTCACCTTGGAAGAACTGATCGAGATCATGTTTGAAGATCTGGAACTTCCTGATATGGAACGGAAAATTCTCCGGGAAGTGATGTCGGAACGCATCGCCAAACGTAAGGGTTATCGAAAGGCAGGCGTGCGCGTTCATTTAGACAGGCGGCGTACAGCAAGATCCCGAATTCGTCGTATGGTGGCCACAGGGAATGGCGCAAAGGAGGATACATCATCCTTGAGAGATCAAGGATCAAGAGTATCAGAGCCAACAGACCTGGCGTCGCCCCTCGATTCTGAAATCGATGCGCCTGATGAGCGTTTTCCCTTCCGCCGAGATGATCTAACCTATAAGCGGCTGGTCGAAGACACCCGCGAAGAGTCGAACGCCGTCGTGATGTGCATCATGGACACGTCGGGATCGATGGATAGCATGAAGAAGTACCTGGCGCGTAGCTTCTTCTTTCTCTTGTACCAATTTGTCAGCAGCAAATATCAAAACGTCGAACTAGTCTTCATCGGCCACCACACTCAAGCAAGAGAAGTTTCAGAAGAAGAATTCTTCCACAAAGGCGAAAGTGGCGGAACACTGATTTCTTCTGGCTATAACAAGACACTTGAAATCATCTACGATCGATATCATCCGTCACTTTGGAATGTATACGCCTTTCATTGTTCTGATGGTGATAATTTTGATAGTGACAATGCCAATGCTGTTAAAGCGGCAAAAGAGCTTTGTGAGGTCTGTAATTTATTTGGTTACGGCGAAATCAAACCCCTTGGCTCTCACTACTACGAAAGCTCAATGCTGGACATGTTTCGACGTATTGAAGCCGAAAATTTCCAGTCTGTCTTGATAGAACGTAAAGAAGATATCTGGCCCAGTTTTAAAGCATTCTTGTCGCGCGACAAGGTTGTGTCAGGAACCTGATCATGGCGAATTGGGACATCAAAGACCTGGAATATTGGGATACCGCCATTCGTGAGCATGTCGATGACTTCGGTCTTGATTGCTATGATCAAGAGTTTGAAGTCTGCGACCATGGCCAGATGCTGGGCTATATGGCCTATCATGGAATGCCTGCACATTACCCGCATTGGAGTTTTGGAAAATCCTACGAGAAAACCAAGACCCTCTACGATCATGGGGCGACAGGCCTACCCTATGAGATGGTCATCAATTCTGACCCCTGTCTCGGCTATCTAATGACCGATAACTCCCTTTGCTTGCAGATTCTGACCATCGCGCATGTCTATGGCCACAACGACTTTTTCAAGAATAACTTCACGTTCACCAGCGCCACTAATGCAAGCGAGACACTTTCGAAATTCAAAACAGCGGCCGACCGCGTTCGCGCTTACACCGAAGATCCATCCATCGGCGTCGACAAAGTCGAACGCATTCTGGACTCAGCCCACGCGCTCTCAATGAATTGCAGCCGGAACGCAGGCATCCGCAAACTTAAGCCAGAAGAACAACGACAGCGCGCAATCGAAATGCTGCAACCCAAGGAAGATCCCTTTGAGGATCTTTCACCAAAAGAAGAACAGGTTGAGCTTGATTTGAGAAAAGTACCGCTTGAGCCCGAAGAGGATGTATTGTTGTTCATCCGTGATCACAATCCTCATTTGATGGCTTGGCAGCAGGACTTACTCACAATTGTCCATGAAGAGTCGATGTACTTCCTTCCGCAGATCGAGACGAAGATCATGAACGAAGGATGGGCAAGTTATTGGCACCACAAAATCATGAACAGTCTTGATCTGCCTCAGGACATCTACATGGAGTTCATGGTTCGACATAACCAAGTGATTTGCCCTCATCCCGGTGGAATCAACCCCTACCATGTGGGCTTTCGGGTCTGGCATGATATCGAGCATCGATTTGACCAGATGAAGGACGAAGATCGAGATCAACATGATGGCCCCAGAATGTCAGGACGTGACAAGATGTTCGAGGTCAGAGAGAGTGATCGAGACGTGTCGTTTCTTCGTCGATTTCTCACCGAAGATCTCATGCGCGATCTCGACATCTTCGAATTTGAACCCAAGGGCGATAATCTCGTGGTGACGAAGGTCTCTGATGAGGACAACTGGCGTGAAGTGAAGGAAACACTTCTTAAGTCAACTGGCATGTCCTCCAATCCTGTGATCAAAATTTACGACGCTGACTATGGACGAAATCGGGCTCTCTATTTGAAACACGAAGCCGATGGCCGCGACCTTCACATCGGTTACGCGGAAAAAACTCTTGGCCATCTCCATCAATTATGGGGACATCGCGTATTACTTGAGACCGTCATGAAAGGCAAAAAGACACTTTTGTCGTATAGCGAACATGGATTTGATGCGAAGCTCATGCGTTAGGACGTGCCACCCCTCAGCATATGCCGCCTCTCTTTCTCAGGATGTGATGCTGCTGGCACTGTCAGGTCTAGGACAGGCTGCTACAGCATTGTCTCAACATAGATCGCGTCATCGAGAAAATTTTTCTCATTTTTGCACTGTCTACTAGGGCTTAGCGCTGGTTTGCTCAAAGGCCACATATCCAATAATCGACCATGGTATTTGAGCTGGAAACGCGGGCGTCTCTCCTGAGCCCAGATCATAATGCAACCAACCTACTCGTTTTTCCCTGTCTTCAGGCCAAGTCAAAAATCACCGTTTTTGCCGATGATGAAATCCCCTATCGCCGAGCAGCCATCTCCAGATCATTAAGACCAACGTAATGTTGTTGGTTCATTCTGTCAGGCACATCTGGCATGAGTGAGCCACAACGTTGACGTTTAAGCTTTCTTTAAGTCTCCTTTGTATTAGTGGGGTCAGTGCGGCTCTTGCTAGCGACGCTCATGCTGTCGATGCGATCGTGGCCGTGTCGCAAACCCATGCCATGTCAGCGTCGAACGATCTGCCGTCAGCTCATGTGCTGCCCCAGCTTTGGTTGGGGATTGCGACAGCGCTGGTCCTATCGATGCAAGCTGGTTTTCTGCTGTTGGAAGCCGGTTTTGTGCGATCGAAGAACGCTATCAACGTCGCCCAAAAGAACCTCTCTGACTTCACCTTCGCCTCCGTCACATTTTTGTTGATTGGCAGCGGTCTCATGTTTGGCCCTAGCTTTGGAGGATGGGTCGGCCAGTTGGGGGGGGCACTTACCCCTCCGTCTGACCAAAAAATGGCGGAACTCGCCTTTCAGCTCGCCTTTTGCGGCACTGCTGCCACCATAATCTCGGGAGCCGTGGCCGAGCGCATGTCATTCCATGGCTATCTCGCTTGCGCTGTTTTTACATCGGCAATTATCTATCCCGTCTCAGGGCACTGGATTTGGGGCCAGACCTTTATCCCCGGCAACCAGGCGCTTTTAGCTGATCGCGGCTTTATCGATTATGCGGGATCGACCGCGGTCCACTCCCTCGGCGCTTGGGTCGCATTGGCCGCTGTCGTTATCATTGGGCCCCGCTCAGGACGCTTTGACAACGATGGAAATCCCACGCCGATCATGGGGCACAACGCCGTCCTTTCCACTACAGGTGTTGCCATCCTTCTCGTTGGCTGGTTGGGCTTCAACGCCGGTGCTTCATCACCTGGATCGCCAGAGTTTGGCAGGATCATTCTCAATACCATTGTGGCGGCGGCCTCCGGAGGCGTTGTCAGCATTCTCATTGGTCGATGGATCGATGGAAGCCACATCCCGCAAAACGCTATCAACGGCATTCTCGGTGGTTTGTCGGCGATTACGGCAAGTTGTTTTGCCGTTGACTTAACTAGTGCGGCCATCATTGGCGGTATCGGCGGTGGAGTGGCGATCCTCGGTGCTTTTTGGCTTCTCAATCGATGGCAGGTCGACGATGCCGTCGGCGTCGTGGCAACCCATGGCTTTGCAGGTACGTGGGGTACCATCGCCGTGGCCCTTTTTCTGTTTGAAGATAAACTTTCCTTCGCGAGCCGCGTGGAGCAAGCTGTCGCTCAACTCGAAGGTATCTCGCTAGTCTTCATTTGGGCTGTCGGCGCCAGCGCCCTTTTCTTCGGTTCGTTGAATCGCTTTGTGCCACTCCGGGTGTCGGCTGAAGAAGAGGCTCTAGGTTTGAACTTGGTCGAGCACTGCACGACCTTAGGAACAGGCCATCTCAAACGAGCCCTGGACGCCTTAGCCACACAAGGCAGCGGTATGACCAGCACCCGCCTCGATCAAGGGTCGGGGGACGAAGCATCCGAGCTCGCGGAAACGCTCAATCATCTCTTGGACCGACAAGCCGGCATTGAACAGCGCCTTCGCTCTAACAAGGAGCGTTTCCAAGACTTTGCAGAGACCGCATCCGATTGGCTTTGGGAAACCGATGCGAACTTCGCTATTAGCTATCTGTCGGATCAATCAGGCGAGCTCCTGGGCGTTGATAACGAATCATTCTTTGGGAGGAGTCTGTTCGAAATCTTCGAAGAGACGTCCAATGCACCTGTGTCGCTGGAGTCCATCCTCCAATCCCGAAACCAATTCAAAGATGTAATCTGTCTTGTTTGTCATGCCGGAACTGAAACCATCCACGTTCAACTCAGCGGTCGCCCTCGCTTTGATGATTCCGCGACATTTCTAGGCTATCGAGGCACAGCCTCCGACGTAACACAGCGACTCCAGAGCGAGTTAAAGATACGTTACCTCGCCGAACATGACAGCCTAACAGGTCTGATTAATCGCTCATGTTTTCAGTCAAAGCTCGAGCAGGCACTTAAAAATCTGAATGGCGACGAAAACCATCTCGCGATCATGCTACTTGATTTGGATGATTTCAAAGGCATTAACGATACCTACGGCCACGAAACAGGTGATCACGTTCTCATCGTCATCGCACAGCGGTTGCTCGCGGTCACGCGGGAAAGCGATACAGTTGCGCGTCTTGGAGGTGATGAATTTGCGATTATCGTGCCATTCAGCGAGACAAAAACGATTGACCAACTCTGCGCAAGAATCATCGATGAGATTGGCAAGTCCATCCTTTTCAAAGGAGAGAGACTACGTTCGGCAACGAGCATCGGGATTAGCATCTATCCCAACGATGGCGATGATTCTGAAACACTGCTTCGTAATGCCGATCTAGCCCTCTATGAGGCTAAAGACGCTGGACGCAGCACCTTTGCCTATTTTGCTCCAAGCATGTTTGACGCCGTCATTACCCGAAAGACGCTAGAGCGTGACCTCAGACAAGCGATCATTGACGATGATCTAGAGCTCCATTATCAGCCCCAAGTCCGGCTAGATGACGGCGTGTTGGTTGGGTTTGAAGCGCTTATGCGTTGGTCGCACCCTGAGAGAGGCCCAATACCACCCGACGTCTTCATTCCAGTCGCCGAGCACTCAGGACTTATTCAGCCCTTGGGTCTGCTTGCCTTAGCAAAAAGCGCCAGCATTGCTGCCGAATGGTATTCAGCTCATGGACACCAGTTCAAAATGTCCGTCAACGTATCGCCGGTGCAATTCGCTAGGAACGGTCTCGTCAAAGAGATCTCTGAGATCATTGCTGCTTCACGAATACCGGCAGATAGTCTGGAGATCGAAATCACTGAGAGCATGCTTGTTCAGGACACACGGCACGCACTGAGCACCTTGTCAGCTCTTAGCGAAATCGGCGTAGGAATCGCTATCGATGATTTTGGGACCGGTTACTCCTCACTAAGTTACCTGAAACGCTTCCCGTTAGACCGGCTCAAGATCGACCGTAGTTTTATTAAGGATCTTGAGACGAGTCCCAACGACCAACAAATCGCCAAGGCTATCGTTCAGTTGGGTCGAAGCTTGGGCCTTTCCGTCATCGCCGAAGGCGTTGAGACAGTGTTTCAGCGGGACTATCTGCAAGCCCTGGGTTGTGATGAAGCGCAGGGCTATCTTTATAGCCCGCCAAAGCCAGCCGCTGCTCTTGGCGCGATTCTCAATGCAGGGTCGATCTCCATTGGAGTACCTGAATCAAGAATAGGTCGTCAGCGCGCCGGTTCAGGCTTAAAGGTCAGCGAGACGGCCGATCAGTGAAGCGCCTGTCCAAGGCCTAGGCGTTCAGACTTGCCTGGTTCAGTTCTGCACCTGGGATCAAGGCCTACCTCTCCTTGACCGCGCCCCTTACCCGGGAAATGAAGAACACATGTAGTGATGATTCCGAACTGTTGACCAACGCACTCGACATAATCGGGGCCGCTATCCAGAATGACACACAGAAGCGTTCCGTCAGCCAACTGCAGAGATCAACGCTTACATTAGGTGGTCATGGGTACGGCATTACCGGCACGGTCAGCATGTACCACATCTTGACGCTTGTGGCTCAAATTCTGAGGTAGACGGACTATGAAGGTCGAGCCAACATTCAACTGGCTTTGAATCTCCAGTCGCCCTCCATGTAACTCGATGACCTTTTTTGCCACACGAAGTCCTATTCCTGATCCTATGATCCCTTCTGAACTCGCTCCGCGAAAGAAACGCTGGCCTATTTTATCAATCTCATCAGAGGGAATTCCCCTACCACGATCATGAATGGCGACGGCCACTTCACTTTCTTCCAAATAGACCTCAATATGGACGGGACTCTCTTTTTCCGAATATTTCAACGCATTCGCTATGATATTCGAGAACACCTGTGCAAGGAGCTTTGAATCTCCCCCTACATTGTTTGGTGTGTTGTCCAGTGCGAGGGTGATGCTGCGGTTTGGATACATGTTGCGGTATCCGGCCACGACCTCGCTAATCAACCTTGCCAAGTCGAGCAACTCAATGACCGCGTTCACGCGACCATCTTCAAGATGTGTCAGATTGAGGACGCTTTCCATTATGCCCGTCAAACGGTCAATAGTACTCCGTATCTTTCTACTGGCGTTCTGGATACGCTCTTGGGTCAAGGGGCCTTTTTGACGTTCAAGGCGTTGCATCGTCCCATCGATGATGGCAAGCGGCGTCCGAAATTCATGTGACACCATCGATGCAAACTGGCGTTGAAGGGCTCCGAGCCTGCGCTCATGCTCGAGCGCGCCGCTCATCTTCTGCGCTGCTTCACGTTGTTCAAGAAGCGACAGACGGCGCCATAACTCGGTCAGGACAAGCAGACTTACAAAGATAACGATGACACCGAGAATGAGAACACTACGGTGATAGTCGACGTCATTTCTAATGCTGTTCTGGCTAATCGCCAGGGCTTCCTCCAAACCACGTTGGTAATGCTGCTTTTCAAGCTGGTAGTTGGATGAGGTTAAGAGCGCGAAGGCTTCAGTCAAGGCACCCTTAGTAGCCAATGCAAAGGACTGTTCCTCCATGGCAACGAGCCGGTCATTCGCGTCGCTGACCGACGAGATTGCTATTCTGGCTCGTTCGCTGCCAGCTAAGTCAATTGTCTCCTTGAGGACAGTGCCAAGCGGATCGACATGCTCAATATATCGATCTTGCCACACAGCTTCACCCGTTGCTGCATGGATTCGAGCGGACATCGTCAAGACTTCGTCCAGCCTCGCGATTTCGACCCGGTTGCTTTCAAAGGCCATCGCATCGAGGTTTGATTGATTGTATCGATCAAACCAATGGAGCAGAAAGAATCCTTGAGCCATGCCAAGTGCTATAGAGACGGCAAGTAAACTTCGCTTCATCGCCAATTGGCTTAACGTAAACAACGCGAACCTTCGGCACCGGGTTTGTCCAGAATAGAGGTTGCCATGGATTGGTTAAGTTTTCGTTTTCTTACTTTCGAGCCGACGATAAGCCACTCAGCCCTTTGACACTTCACGTCGAATCATAAAGGTCCGGGCCGTCCAAGGGCGACGTCTTGCCAAGTAAGGATGTAGCAAGCCGCTTGGCGCTCGCCACAGCTCGTCCCCCATGCAGCGGCCAACTCTGGGTGAGGCCTTCGATCAACAGTGTCAGGTCTTCGACAACGTCCGATCGACCGAGTGCTGTTGCAAGTGCCTCAGAAACCTCTCGTTTGTGCCGGACCAGCATCGCGCGCAGTGCCAAGTTACCAGGTGCAGCGGCAACGGCTGCATGGAACAGGCAACCATGAGAACTCTCCTCGTTCATCCAATCACCAATACGCTGAAAGAACGCGTGCAGCGCTGCCTCCGGATGATCAGGTAGTCCCGTCGTGACCCGGGTCAGATAACGGCGGTGCCGATGCTCAAGCGCGGCCAACATTCTCTCGTCACGGGTCGGATAGTATTTGTAGAGCGTGCGAAGGCTGACATCTGCGCCTGCGCGTAATGTCTCGATATCGGTCTCTGCAAAACCGTGCTTGGCGAAGGTTCTCTCAAGACCGGCTGCGATCTTATCTCTCATAACGATCATACTTGACACAGGTAGAAATTTTCCTCTACCCAGGCAAGTAGAACATTTCCTTTACCTTGGGGGGTGAGCTTATGACTCATCAAGGCCTGATGCGTGGAGTGGTCTTGACCGGACATGGCGGTCCTGAGTGTCTTGTATGGCGCGAGGATCTCGCTGTTCCGGTGCTGGGCTCTGGAGACGTGCTGATCCAGGTTGCTGCAGCTGCTGTGAACAACACCGATATCAATACCCGTACCGGTTGGTACTCGAAAGGTGACGCTGACGCTGCGGATGCCACTTGGGCAGGAAAGCCGCTTTCCTTCCCTCGCATCCAGGGCGCAGATGTATGCGGTAGGATTGTAGCTGTCGGCGACGGTGTCGACTCCAATCGATTGGGCGATCGGGTTCTGGTAGAGCCTTGCATTACCGAAGCTGACGGCGAGTTGCTCGATCTTCCCTGGTATTTTGGGTCTGAGTGTGACGGAGGATTCGCGGAGTTTACGCGTGTCGCCTCCCGCCACGCCTATAAAGTCGATAGTGCGATGAGCGACGTCGAGCTAGCCTCTTTTCCATGCTCCTATTCCACAGCAGAGAATATGCTCACGCGCTCGAAGGTCATGTCCGGTGATACCGTTTTGGTTACGGGAGCGTCCGGCGGCGTCGGTTCGGCAGCTGTTCAGCTTGCCAAGACCCGTGGCGCTGACGTGATAGCGGTGACTAGCCCTTCGAAGGCCGAAACACTTAAAGAACTAGGCGCTAGCGCCATACTTGATAGGGATGATGATTATCTGCATGAGCTTGGATCTGCCAGTGTGGATGTCGTTATTGACCTGGTGGCTGGACCGAAGTGGCCATCGCTTCTCAACGTGCTTCGCTCAGGGGGGCGTTATGCCGTTGCCGGTGCCATTGCAGGACCACTTGTCGAATTGGACGTCCGTACGCTTTATCTCAAGGACCTGAGCTTCTTCGGCTGCACGGTCTTGGAGCCGGAGGTGTTCGGCAATCTGATAAGTTGCATCGAGAATGGCGAGATTCGTGCCCTCGTAGCGGAGACCTTTCCACTAAGCGAAATCGCCGAAGCTCAGTCGGCCTTTCAAGCTAAAAATCATACAGGCAAAATCGTGATGACGGTCACCCCTTAGGCGATCGCCCCATGATAGTGGCTGCTGTGGCTGACCATCGGCGCACCTTTGGCGGATGCCGATGTTATCGCCAAGTCCAAGTGCTATGCATCGAACGCACTTACACCAAGAGAGTGCGGGGCTATCTTTCGAATTCTGGCATCAACCGATCAGACCCATAGTTCGGTGGAATCGTGCGCCTCAAAACATCTCGGTTAAGCTGACACTAAAACAAAGCGCCTCACAAAAACTCAACCGGTCAGACGACGAGGGGCCGCACTCGTAAGGGCCGCTGCCACCTTTCATCGATCCGTTACCGTCGATCACGGCGGAGAGGTCAGCATGGCCCCTTATCCACACATCTGCCAGGACGCATAAATTTATCTCCCAACAGTCCCGATATCTTATCAGGCTAAGAATGCACGGTCGGTGCTGTCACTCCTCCCACGGTAAGGAGCCACGAGCCAGAACCCAGCCCCTTCGGTAACAAGATCTCCCAAGAGCCGTTTTCGCAAAAAAGGAGTCTTCGGCGCTTGATTTAGTTTGATATCGTATTATTTAGTTCGATATCGCACTACTGGAGATCGATTATGCCGATACGACGTCGGGCAGCACTCGCTCTTATGGGCGGCGGCACGGTTTTCGCAGCATCAGCCTTAGCCGGTGGATTTGTGGCAACACGGACGCCGGAAAAAGCACTTACAGCTTGGAAACTTGCTGGTGGTTACGCAGAACCAAGAAGGCGGGCTCTGTCCTATGCAATCCTTGCACCGAATCCCCACAATCTCCAGCCTTGGTTGGTCGATCTCAAAGACGAGGATGTTGTCGTTCTCTATCGACATCAAGAACGCAAGCTTCCGGTAACAGACCCCCTTGAACGCCAGCTCACAATCGGCATGGGCTGCTTTCTTGAATTGATGATCATCGCAGCTACGACGACCGGCCATTTTGTTGACCTTGAGCTCTTTCCCAACGGTGATGATGGTCCAGTAGCGATAGGGCGTTTCAGAGAAGGCGCGACGCCCGATCCACTGTTTGCCCATGTTATGAACAGGCGCTCCTGCAAGGAGCCATTCGATCTTCGACCTCTGCCGGCTGACAAAATCGGCGAGTTGACATCGATGGCAGAGATCATTTCGCGACCTGATCGCGTTGACACTCTACGTGATCTGACATGGAAAGCCTGGAAGACCGAGGCGCACACAACGCATGCTTTGAAGGAAAGCGTCGATTTAATGCGGTTCGGCAAGGCCGAAATCGAGGCGAACCCGGATGGTATCGATTTGGGTGGCCCCTTTTTGGAGGCTTTGATGATCGCCGGAATCGTGACAAGAGATGCTCAACTCGATACGCAGTCATACGGCTTTCAAGAAGGTCTGCGCATTTATCGTGACATGCTAATGGCTACACCAGCTTATGCCGTCATTAAGACAGATATGAACACACGCCTAGACCAAATTGCCGCGGGCCGCAGATGGCTACGCCTCAATCTCGCAACAACCTCTTTGGGCCTCGCCCTCCATCCCGTTAGCCAGGCACTCCAAGAATATCCTGAAATGACGGCGCACTATGAGCGGGCGCATGCGATACTTGCTATCCCCGGCCAAACTGTTCAGATGCTTGGCAGGTTGGGTTTTGGCCCGAATGTTGAACAATCACCACGCTGGCCTCTGGAGAGCCGTATCGTCCATGGATGACAAGACCTTATCGCTCTACTTCCGCCTATTCAACGAGATCGGCATCATCGAACAACTATCGAGGACAGCCTTCGAAAAGAGGCTACCCGAAGGATTTCTGGTCACCCATTTTTCTGTACTCAACCATCTCATCCGTGTCCGAAACGGACGGACCCCATTGGAGCTTGCACAAGCCTTTCAGGTACCCAAAACGACGATGACTCACACACTGGCCGGCTTAGCAACAGCTCGACTAGTAGATATGCGTCCCAATCCGAAAGACGGGCGGAGCAAGTGCGTTTGGATCACAGACAAAGGACGGACCTTTCGTGATGATGCGATCATCAGTCTTGCTCCCGACTTCACCAACATGGCCAAAGGCTTTCCGCGGGAGCGTGTTGCTGAGGTCCTTCCACATCTCACGGCATTAAGGGAACTTCTCGATGCATCCCGCGACATCGGTTCGAACGTGATGGGTGCGGAAACGGAATCGACCTGATTGTCAGCACGTTCATCGCTACTGTAAGCGGGAATGGCCTAGCAAACGAAGGCGCAACACTCATTTCTTCAAAAGGTTCGCGAAGATAGAGCCAGCACGCTGTTAGCGTCTGTTGTTTTCCTCTTGTTCGAGTATTGACGGCACCAAAGGTGGTAAGCGGCTTCCCAGAGCTTCTATCGAACGCCGGCCTCTACTCTCAGGAAAGATCAGCTCGCGACGGATCCATAGTCTTTGATGGCACCATGCCAACGACTCACACAACATCTCTATTCTGACAATTAACCAACAATATCACAAAATATAGTTAACAATCATTTATTCTTGAAATTAACTAAAAATCAATAATAACATCCAGAAACCAAGACAAGAACACCAAA
>JANQPX010000068.1 GCA_028285265.1 Geminicoccaceae bacterium | reverse complement strand
GCCCTTGGCCGTGCTTGCTTTGAACCTGAAGCTGTCGTTGCCGGTTTCCAGGATGTGGCAGTGATGGGTAAGCCGATCGAGGAGAGCGGTGGTCATCTTAGTATCGCCAAAGACACTTGCCCATTCGCTGAAGCTGAGATTGGTAGTGATGGCGACGCTGGTTTGCTCGTAGAGTTTGCTGAGCAGGTGGAATAACAGAGCGCCGCCTGAGGAGCTGAAGGGCAGGTATCCGAGTTCATCCAGGATGACCAGGTCGAGGCGAAGCAAGCGATCGGCCAGGTGTCCTGCCTTATTCAGGGTCTTCTCCTGTTCAAGCGCGTTGACCAAATCGACCGTGGAGAAGAAGCGGACCTTTTTGCGGTGATGCTGCACGGCTTGAACGCCAAGGGCGGTGGCGAGGTGCGTTTTGCCGGTTCCCGGACCGCCGATGAGTACAACGTTTTGAACCGCATTGATGAACTCGCCACTATGGAGCTGCTTAACCAAGGCTTCATTGGCTTCACTCGAGGCAAAGTCGAAGCTGGCAATATCCTTGTAGGCTGGAAACTTGGCGGCCTTCATCTGGTAAGCAATCGATCTGACCTGGCGCTCAGCCATCTCTGCTTTGAGCAGTTGGGAGAGGAGTGGGACAGCCTTATCGAAGGCAGGTGCCCCCTGATCAATGAGATCACTGGCAGCCTGTGCCATGCCGTGCATTTTGAGACCGCGCAGCATGACCAGGATAGCGCCGCTGGCAGGGTCATGACGCACGAGCCGCCTCCTTCCTGCGCAGCGTATCGTAACGAGCGACGTTGGCCTTTGGCTCACGTTTTAGAGCCAGTGCCTCTGGGATATCGATCTCTTGGTCCTTGTCTGTCTTGCCGTCGATCAGTCGATGCAGAAGGTTGAGGACGTGTGTTTTAGTCGGCACACCGGCGTCCAAAGCCAGTTCGACAGCACAGAGAACGGCCTGTTCATCATGTTGCAGAACCAGCGAAAGGATCTCCACCATCTCTCTGTCGCCGCCCTTGCGCTTGAGCAAGTGGCTTTGGATGCGTCGGAAGCCGTCAGGCATCTCGACAAAGGGCGCCCCGTTGCGCAAGGCACCTGGCTTACGCTAGATCACGGCCAGGTAATGCCGCCAGTCATAGATCGTTCGCCCCGGCAGACGATGGGATCGTGTGATGATCCTGTCGTGCTCACAAAGGACCTGTCCCTCGGCGACAATGACGATCTTCTTTGGATAAACCCTTAGGCTGACTGGTTGGTTGGCAAAAGCAGCCGGCACGCTGTAGCGATTACGTTCGAACTGAACGAGGCAGGTCGGCGACACACGCTTGGTTTGTTCGACGAAACCGTCGAAGGGACGGCCCCGAGGCATGAGACTGCGCACTTCCTCAGCATGGGCTTCGGCGATCGTACCAGGCAAAACACCATGCTGGATCTGGCTCCATTGCGTGATGCAACGTTCCTCGAGCCAGGCATTCAGATCATCGATATCAGGAAAATTTGGCAGTGGCTGCCAAAGCCGGCGACGGGCATCTTGAACGTTCTTCTCGACCTGACCTTTCTCCCATCCCGATGCCGGATTACAGAACTCGGGTTCGAACAGGTAATGGCTGGCCATCGCGGCAAAGCGGGCATTGACTTGTCGAACCTTGCCAACGCCGATCCGGTCAACCGCCGTCTTCATATTGTCGAATATTCCACGCCGAGGAACGCCGCCCAACACCCTGAAGGCTTGGGTTAGGCTGTCGAAGAGCATCTCGTGTGTCTGTAGGAGATAAGCCCGAACAATGAAGGCGCGGCTGTGTGACAGTTTGGTGTGCGCCACTTGAAGCTTGGTGCGCTCACCGGCAATGAGGGCGTAGTCCTCACTCCAATCAAACTGGAAAGCTTCTCCTGGTGCAAAGACCAGAGGCACGAAAGTGCCACGACTGCTCATTTGCTTCTTGTGCTGCTGCTCTGCCTTCCACCGGCGAGCAAAGGCAGCAACCCGGGCATAGGAACCGTCAAAACCAAGAACGACAAGATCCTCATATAACTGCTTTGCATTACGACGCTGTTTGCGCGACTTCCTTGCCTCAGCCGCCAGCCAGCTTGAAAGCTTCTCGGCGAAGGGATCCAACTTGCTTGGGCGTTCCGGAACTTTGAACCTGGGTTCTACCGTTCCAGAACGAAGGTATTTGCGGATTGTGTTGCGCGACAGTCCCGTACGCCGCTCTATCTCTCGAATAGGCATCCCATCCCGAAAATGCCAGCGCCGGATTACGCTCAATAACGCCATGTCGATCACTCCATAATCCCCCGACCCAACAGTCAGGAGAAAGGTCAGAACATGGGTCAGTTCTCAGTGAAAATTTTGCGCCTGCACGGGTCAATTCTCAGCGAAAATCAACAGTCTACGTCTATGAATTCACCTACACCGATCTCGCTGAGGAGCTGGGAGTGCCGCGCGGAACCTTGCTCTCCCGTGTGCACCGGATCAAGCAGGCCCTCAAGAAAGCCGCGAAAGAACGGGATCAAGAGGATGATCGCAAATCATGACGGCTGAGACCGACATCTCCGAGGAGCTTTCCGAGAAGATCCTGGCGTTCGTCGAGCACGAAGCGGGTCGCGATCCCGACTTCCCGCCCGAAGACGAAGCAATGGTGCGCGAGCTCCTTGCGACCAACCCGGCGGCCCAAGCCCTGGCGGATCATTTCCGGGAGGTCGATATCGGCCTCAAGGGGATGTTCGAGGCCTTCGGGAAGATCCATGTCAGCGGCGAGCTGATGCAGCGCATCCAGGAACAGGGCGAAGCCTTCGAGGCCAAGAAGAAGAAGGTCGCGGCGGACAAAGTCGTGGCCTTTCCTCCGCCACAGATGGAAAGGCCTCGAACCTATGGCTTCCTTGCCGCGGCTGCTTCGTTAGCGCTTATGATCGCCGGCGCCGGTCTCATCAACCAATTCCGCACGCAGCAGGGCCTCGAGCAATCGGTCGCCGAGCTGGAGGCTGAGCGATCGGAACAGGTGAGCCGCATCGAAAAGCTGATTGCCGAGACTGGCAACCTGCAGGGTCAGCTGACGGCCGCGATCGATGGGCAGGAAGAGACGGAAAGCGCGCTCTCGGCGGTGACCGATGACGCCGCTCGGCTTCGGGCCGAACTCGCGACCATGGCCGCTGCGCGCGACGAAGCCGAGAACGCATTGGCGAGCACCAGCGCGTCGTTGGCGGAGCTCCGCACCAACGAGGCCGAGCTCGAGCAGCAGATGGCGGCCCTCGAGGATCGGGCTAGGACTGCATCAACACAAAGCGCCGCTGAGCGGGATGAGCTTCAGGGTCGGCTTGCGGATACGCAGGTAGAACTCGCCAACGTGACCGACGCGCGACGCGCCGCCGAGGCCGAGCTGGCTGAAGCCAATAGCGCGATTGTGGAATTGCGCGACGAAGGCGCCACCCTCAGTCGGCAGATCGCCGAGCTAGAGTCGGAAACCGAGATCTTCGCCGCGGAGATCACGACACACACCTTGGAACTGGAGCAATTGCAAACCGCGCTAGCACAGGCCGAGGCGCGGACGGCAGAATTGGCCTCCGAGCGGCTGGCCCTCACGCGTCAGGTCGACCGCTCCGATCAGGATCTGGAAGACACCAGGACCGCTCTGGCGGCTCTCGATGAGGAAACCGCAGGCCTAAAGAGCGAGCGCGATGAGTTGCTCGAGGCGGTCGACCGGCTCACGGTGTTGGCCGACCAGGGCGAAGCGAACCTGACGACTGTACGAGCCCAACTAGCGAGTGCCCAGCAGCAGAGCGCCGCCTTCGAGACGGCGCTCGAGACCCTTCGGCGGCAGACGGGCTGGCTTGCGCAGGTTGCCGGCTATCACATCGGCTATGCCGGCAAGCCGCGCGAGGTCGAGGTCAGCGCCAAAGAGCAAACGGATAGCCAGGCACTCTCGAAATGGCTGAGCAATGAGCTCGGCCGTTCGACTACCATCCCCCAGAATCTGCCGATGGCAGGCGGCCTGACCTTTGTAGGCGGCCGGATGCTCTATACGATCGACGGCCAGCCGATCGGCCAGATCGCCTATCATGACAGCGAAGGGCGGCTCACTGCGTTCTGCATCAAGCGCAACCCGACCCGTGCCGCGGATGAGGAGCTGAAGCAGGCGGAGTTTTTCGGGCGGCTGCAGATGATCCACTGGCAGGATGAAGTGTTTCGATATGCTGTGGTCGGTTTTGCGGATTTGGAGGCGCTGCAGCCTGTGGCAGGATGGCTTCACGATAACTATGGCAAGGGTGCTTAATGCGTCATCAGCACTGACACATTTGCATGTCCTAGAACATGTCGCGTGACTCCGCCCAAGATGAACTCCTGCAACCGGCTGTGGCCATAGCCGCCCATGATCAATAGATCTATACGATGCCGCTTCGCCTCCTCCAACAGAGCAGCACCCACAGGCCTGCGCTCCACTGAGACCTGACGCCGCTCGCCCGCAATACCGTGCCAAGCAAGGTAATCAGCAAGCTCATCTGTTAATTCAGAGGACGTCCGCTCTGTATCAGCGGTCAAGATGTGGACCGAACTGGCAGATTGAAGAAAGGGTAGCGTAGCAGCTAAGACTCGAGCCGATTCCAGGCTTCCATTCCAGGCAACACCGACTCGCTCACCAATCATTGCGGGTGTTTGGCGAGACACCAAAAGCAAGGGGCGATCTGAGCATAGCAAAGTTGTTAGAATTCCCCTCCCTGAAAAACACCTATGCTTCTGATTCGGATAGGTTTTTTTGGCTTCTAAAGTATCTTTGATTGCGAGAAAAGCGCTGGGAGCCTTCAGTACCCTGAGATCTACGGTACCCCATAAACGCCCTTCTCGATCCCGTGCGAACGACCGTTCCGCAGCAAGCTCGACAACATCATCGATCCTCGGCATGAGCGCGTGCAGCTCAGCAGGCTGATCGGCTCGGGGAGAACATTGGTGAGGGATGCAGGATGAGAACCTGAAAAAGTTTCAATGGAATCTGAAAGGCAGAACCAGGCGCATTTCCTAGAGTTTAAGCAAAGGTGCTTCAGCGTTCTGTGCGGCAGCTAAATGAGGATGATTTGATCGGCTTTAGTCGGCGTTGGTCTAAGGGCCCCGAACCCGCTTTAGGGTCACGGTACACTCTTTCGGTGCTGCCTGTCTCGCATTGCAAGCTTACCTATCCTCCTCGACCGAACGGTTGCATCCCTGGGCATCGTCACACATTAAACGGCTGCGTCCGGAGGGCCAGACATCGTCGAACACATCACCTGGCAGAAACAACATGGCAGACTTGAACCTTATCGAGATTGGGAAACCTGGCACGATCGAAGAGTTCCAGAAAAACGCTCTCAGGCGATGGGGCTTCGATTTCATCGAGGGCTTGAACATCGATCGTCTCAGTCGCGAGCAGGCCGCGGCATTGCATCAGTGTGCGCTTTACCTGGAGCACGTGTATCGCGAGGAAACCGGTATGGCAGAAATCCCTGTACCAGCTATGTGCGCGGGATTGTTGTTTATTCTGGACGATCCTAGTCGTCACGGTTTCGCTGCCAAATGGGTGAATGAAATGGCGACGATGGAGCCTTGGGAGGGCAAGGACAATCCTCATTGTATCCGCGACGAGCTCTACTTCGGCGTGGCTGATGCCATGTACAAGGCGAATGAGATAAACATCGTTTCCAAAGCCTGAACGGTCCGTTTGCCTGCTGCCAGGCATTATCGCACTTGGTTCTGAGAAGGAGAAGCCGCCATCGACTTAAAAGACTGGAGCACCGTTGAATGAGTGGCGAAGACCGACAGACGAGCGAGCGCCCGGAGGTCCCACCTTGGGCCGCTGGTACGGAGCTGCGTCACCATGAACTGAACCCAGAACTGTCTGAGGCAGAGATCGAGATCGTCGCCGGCTACGGCCGAATGGTCGAATTCGAGGATGGCGCCTGGCTTTGGCAAACTGGTGACACGGGTGCTGGCTTCTTCTTGGTGCTTAGCGGCGAAGTCGAGATCGTGTCGCAGCGCGGTGCGGACGAAGAGTCGATCATCATCAGCCATGGCCGTGGCCATTATGGCGGCGAGACGATCACCATGACTGGGGGCGGAGCGCTCGTATCAGGCCGGGCCAAGGGAAAAACTGAGGTCATCGCCGTCGAGACTGCGAAACTTAGAGAGTTGATCGCAACAGAATCCGAGCTTGGCGAGACGTTGCTCTTGAGCTTCATCCTCCGCCGTATGCGCATGATCGCCGAAGATTTGGGTGACGTGCAGCTCTACGGCATTGCCGTAGAGCCGAAGGCGGCAGGGCTTCGCAGCTTTCTTAGCCGCCATGGCGTGCCGCACGGGTTCATTGACACATCCGAGAGTGAGACTGCGGAAGCCGAACTCTTTGCTCTGGATGCACGGCCATCTGATCTGCCAGTGGTTTCCACAAGCAGAGGCGTGCTCAAGGGGCCGACAATACGCCAGCTTGCCGAACATATAGGCCTAGCAGCGTCTATCGAATCCGGTATCCGCTACGACCTGGCTGTTATTGGCGCGGGACCGGCTGGGCTGGCGGCCTCGGTCTATGCGGCCTCCGAAGGTCTCAAAGTCATCGTTATCGAAAGCTGCGCGCCGGGAGGTCAGGCCGGCACCAGCTCGCGCATCGAGAACTATCTCGGCTTTCCGACCGGCATCTCCGGCCAGGCCCTTGCCGGTCGTGCCTTCATTCAGGCGCACAAGTTCGGCGCCACGATCGCTACTGCGCGCAAGTTGGAAAGTTTCACATGCGGCGCGCCGCACAAGCTCATACTCGACGGTGGCGATAGTGTTGAAGCGCGGGCGATCGTCATCGCCTCGGGCGCCATATATCGCGAACCGCCGATCAAGAATCTCGACGCCTTCGCCGGCGGCGGTGTCCACTATGGCGCCAGCTATATCGAGGCCCAGCTCTGCCGGCAAAAGGACGTGGTGATCGTCGGCGGTGGCAATTCGGCGGGCCAGGCTGCGATCTACCTTTCCAAGTTTGCTCGGGCCGTCCGCATCTTGATCCGCGGTGAAAGCCTGGCAGCAAGCATGTCCAGCTATCTGATCGATCGCATCGACCGCAGCGCCAATATCGAGGTGGTACCATTCACAGAAGTTAGAAACGCCAACGGTAACGGTAGACTCGAAAAACTAACCCTCATCGACAAGCGGACCGAGGAGACGTCCGAGATGGATGCCTCTCAGCTCTTCGTCTTTATCGGCGCAGTGCCAGCTACCGACTTTGTCCCGGACAGCATTAAGCTCGATATGCATGGCTTTATCTTGACGGGCGATGCGTTAGGAGACGACGCACTTGGAAGTGCTGGCTGGCCCTTGGAACGACGGCCTTCCCCGCTGGAGTCGAGCTGCCCCGGTGTCTTCGCTGCGGGCGACGTGCGCTCCAGCTCGGTAAAAAGGGTAGCCTCGGCGGTCGGCGAAGGTTCGGTCTGCATCCAGGCGGTTCATGGATTTTTGAGGGAAATAGATGCTTAGTCGACCGATTACTGCACTGGTTCATGTAGACCAATGCCATAACGCACCCGCGGAACGTTCTCTCAAGCAAACAGATGCATCAAAAAGTCAAGTGATCTCAGATTGCCTATTCTGCATCTAACAAGCACGGACGGCCTTATTGGTCAAACATCAATGCGTTTTAGACAGGCCTAGTGCTTGTCATCCAAGTTCACGAACGAGGACTTATGCCGACAGTAATGCGCAGCGAGGCATTGGAACCGCCGCTAACGCGAGCGCCTGATTGCTCGTGCGAGATAGAGACTGGCGGGGTACGCCTTGTTATTTTGCCGCCCGGTGACATCGATGCGACAATGAACCTCCGGCGAAGTGCGATCGCAATGAACGTTGGTACGGTTCGCCAGTGGATCGGTATCAACTCGGATCGCAAAGTCGAAAGATTCCTGGCTCCTTCGACGATGGTCTATTGGCCAAAGGGCACTTCTTTTACCCTGATTGCGACGAGAGATGCGCCGTCCTGTATTCTCGAAATTGATGACGGCGCCATGATGTCTTGGTTTGACGATGCCGAGATAGCAGATCAGCCAAGACAACAATTTAGAATCCATAAACCAGACCCTTTTGCGACCGCCTTATCTAGATCTGCAATTGCATACCTAATGCGGTCGTCTCAAAAACATTCAAAGGTCGATAACTTGACTGTTGAGGCTTATGCCTTGGGCATCACTTCTCGCATGTTTGCGCGTCTAACGGGCCAATCGAATGAGCGCAGTCATAACATCCAAGCTTGGACCAAACGAGGTAGTAATCAGCGGATTGGCCGCGCCATTGAGCTTCTAGAATCACGACTATCTGACCAAAACCTCTGCATCGCAGATCTGGCGGCAGCCGCAGGCCTGTCCCCCTGCTATTTTGGGGCCGTCTTCAAGTCTCGCTTAGGGGTAAGCCCTTATCTTCACATCTTGCGACGCCGCGCCGAGCTCGCCAGGGATCTTGTGAAGGGGACTGATATGGCCCTTGCAGAAATTGCATTTCGGACAGGATTTTCTAGCCAGGCTCATATGACAACGCTCATAAAGCGGTTTTATGGTACGACACCTGGGCGACTGCGTCAGTGAGTGCGTCGCCGACGCAGATAAGCTCTAAAATGCCGCCGCGAGCCAACAAACGTTCTTTTTTCTGAGGGGCTTTCCAAGGAGGTCCGACGTTCGTCGAAGCTACGCGCTATCAGAGAAGATCTTTAGGATCGCAGTGTCTAGCTTTTTTGCCCTCATCCTCAAGGCATCTTCCACTTTTGGCGATCCAATTTCAGATGCCAACGTGCAGGTGTCGTTCAGGCCATCGGACAATTCCTGCAATCCTCGGCGAGCATATTCGAAGCGTTCTTTCACCGCAGGAAGGGCGTGGTCACTCAGCCTCATCAGGTCCAGCGCAGTGGCGCAAAGAGCATGCCGACAGGCAAGCAGCACATGAGGTGTCTTCTTGGGTCGCTCTTCCCAAGCCTGGAGCTTGAAGCAGATCGCAGCAGCCAAAACGAAGAGTTCGGTGAGGCGTTCACTTAGATCGTCTTCATCGCGTCTCTTCACAACCTAAATCCCATGTGCAAAGTCCAAACGCCACCAGAACCCAGTCTGGCAGATTGATGATCTGTGCGCTTTCAAGATCGCCACGCTCATTTCAGAATTCAGCGCCTTTCGATCACAGGTCTCGAGCATAATTTGTTACTCTGTAGTTGTTCTCGTTCGCTTGGCTTCGGCGTAAAGTCGGCACCTAGTGCGCCGGCGCAATCGTTTCATTCACAAGTCGCCGCTCTATCCCCTTGGTTTTGAAACAGTTCTTTTCTAAAGATCGCTGATCGCCACGCCCGGATCGATGCGCGAGCAGTCCTCCGACGTTGGCACCGAAAATTGAGCCTTTCTTGGTGCTGTGATCCAACCGGATAATCGTCACGTAGTAATAGGCGCACTCGTACTCTATACATCAGAGCTTCAGTTCACGCGGCGTAAAGAACTTATTGAGCGGATGGGTAAGGTTGTAGATATCGCAAGCGACGGTGAAGCGCTTCCTGGCCTGCCATCGTTGGACTACGAGATTGGCACGGATGACGCACGCCTGATTCTTCTGCCGCCTCATCAAATCGACGCAACGTTTGCGTTACATCGACACGTGATCGACGTAAATCTCAATACGGTCGAGTATCGTATGGCTGTCAATTGCGACCAGCTACGGCGATCGATCGCACCTTCGGAAAGCCTATGTTTTTGGCCGCAGGGCACGACGGTCAAGATGAAATCAATGAATAAGCTTCCGGGGTGTGTTCTTGAAGTCGCCGACGAGACGATGACCCGATGGTTCGACCGCGCTGAGATCGATTTTGACGCAAGGCAGCAATATCTACACTATCGGCATGACCCGATCGCGGCAGAGTTCGGTCGTGCTGCGATTTCTCATATGATGCAGGGTGTCGCAGGCGAAACTGCATGCGATAGATTGACGATCGAAGCAACCAGTTTGGGCATTGCCGCGCGCCTGATGGCGGGACTTGCTGCGGGTGGGCTTGATCGCGATGAAGAGATTGCGTCCTGGCGACGGCGCGGGGACAAACAGCGAATTGGCCGTGCCCTTGACTGGATCGACGCCCATATCACCGATCCTGAATTAAGCATCGCCGACGTAGCCACAGCTGCCAACTTGTCAGCATGTCAGATCGGGGTTGTCTTTAAATCGATCACGGGCAAGACACCCTACAGCTATATTCTCGCCTGTCGGGCCAGTTTTGCACGTGATCTTATCCTTGGTACCCGGTTGCCGCTTGCCGACATTGCCTATCAAGCAGGCTTCTCGAGCCAGGCACACATGACAACAATGATCAAGCGTCATTACAATACCACGCCGGGTGCGATGCGTCAGGCCTAGCGAGTGTGCACTAAGCGCGAGCTCAATTTGATCCGGAGAAGCAACAGCCCAAGGAGGCGATGGTGCCTTCCAGTGCCTTTCTCTAAGTCAGATTGTTACCATTGAGAGTGCATCGCGAAAGGCACGTACTTTGGAGGACAGGTGCCGATTCTGCGGGTAGATCAACGAAATCGGACCTCGTGTAGCCGCCCATCCTTCGAGTATGGGAACAACGGTCTTTTCCGAGATAGCGCGTTGCGCCATGAAAGCTTGGCTTTGCACGATACCGTGACCCGCGATCGCAAGATCCAACAGCGCGTCGCCAGCATTGAGAACTAAATTGCCGGACACTGGTACTCGAATGTCGCGACCGTTTTTCCGGAAACGCCAGTCGTAGAGGCGACCTGTTGGCACGAAACGAATCGTCAGGCAATTGTGATGCTGCAAATCGTCCGGTGTTACGGGTTTGCCAAAATGTCGAAGATAATCTGGTGAAGCGACGGTAACGAGACGGACCAGGCCGAGTTGATGTGCAACGACTCGGGAGTCTGGGATCTCTCCGACACGTATGGCTGCGTCAATTCCCTCCTCGGTGAGATCGACCATTCGGTCCGTGAGAGACACCTCGATCTCGAGGCCGGGGTAGTCCTTTGTTAGGCGCGCTAAGACCGGCAGCAAGATGGAACGGCCAAATCCAACGGGCGATGTGATTTTGAGTGTCCCATTGGGTTTGTCCTGCCGCGCGACAAGTTGCTGCTCGGCATCCTCAAGCTCAGCAAGCAGAAGCGAACAGCGCGTGTAGAACGATTGTCCATCAGGCGTAAGACTTTGGCTGCGGGTTGTGCGGTTCAACAGCTTTACGCCGAGATCAGCTTCTAGGCGGCTTACCGCTCGCGACACGCCTGATTGGGTCATGTCGAGCAATGCGGCTGCTTCAGTGAAGCTCCGTTGCTCGGCAATCTTGATAAAGATCTTGAGTGCATTGAGATCCATGATCAGCACTATATATGATTGAAGTCATTATTAGAATGCCTAGCAGGGCATTTATCGGCCAAGAGACATTAATTAGCTTATCTTCAGGATCAATCAGAACCTGAAGGGCGATAACTAATGGCTAAGATTCTCGTAACCGGCGGGACAGGGAACAATGGCAGAGCAACTCTCGAAGTTCTGGCACGGACTGAAATCCCAATTAGAGCCATGCTACGCGACCCCACAAAGGCCCCCATCAAAGCCGCCAACATCAGCTATGTCGCTGGCGACTACGAGGACCCCGCATCACTCGCCAAGGCGCTCGACGGCATCGAAACCGCGTTTCTTGTTACTGCCTATGAGCCAACATTTCCTGAAAAGCATGCAGCGTTTGTCCGGGCTGCAGAAAATGCCGGTACGCGTCATGTTGTTCAGCTTTCGGGCGTAGGTGCCGACGCCGCATCCCCTATCCGTACCCTGAGGTGGCTGGGCGAAGCCGAGAATTACCTCAAAGGATCATCGCTGTCCTGGATCATCCTCAGGGCAGGTACGTTCACCAACAATTTTTTTGCTGCAGCCGGGCCTATAGCTAAAGACGGCGTTGTCGCGGCGCCCTTCGGAACTGGCCCTGAGGCCACGCTTACCCTCATTGACAACCGCGATATCGGGGCGGTTGCCGCCAAGCTCCTGGCGGAGCCCGACAAACACGTTAACCAAGTCTACACCCTGACAGGCATCGATAAGTTGAACCATAGCCAGATTGCCTCAGTTTTCGCAAAGGTGCTCGGACGCCAGGTTCGCTATGTACCGATTACAGAGGCCGAAGCAAGAGCCGGCCTGTTGCAATGGAATGTGCCCGAGGCAATCGCCGACTCGCTTGTCGAGCTTTGGGCGGCGGTTCGCGACGGGGTACTGCGACCACCATTGACGGACGACGTAGAGCGCATCCTGGGTCGCAGGCCGATCACCTTCGAGAAATTCGTTCGCGATGAAGCAAATCGCTTCCGAACCACGTCATCGCCTAGCGGATTCTGAAAGTATTGCCGGAAATACTGAAAGAGCTGAGTCGCAAAGTCTGTCAACAAGATTTCATGGAACGAACGATGGTAGCGCAATTGACTGGCGAAGAGCATGCCGGAGCGGCAACGGTCGGAGAGGGCTTGTTTTCCTCGTTTCAGCTTCGCGATATCACGTTGCGGAACCGCATCGTGGTGGGGCCGATGATGCAATATCAAGCGATCGACGGCCACGTCCAAGCCTGGCATCTGGCCCATCTAGGCAGTCGCGCGATCGGTGGCGCGGCTATCGTCATGACAGAGCAAACTGCGGTCAGCGTCGAGGGACGCAGCACCCTTGCCGACCTTGGGATCTGGGACGATGCGCATGTTGAGTCGTTGCGCCCACTGGCGACATTCATCAAAGCGCAAGGCGCTGTGCCGGGCATGCAAATCGGTCATGCTGGATCGAAGGCCAGCGTTCGCACGCCTTGGGAGAGCAGAGACGCTCTGTCGATTGCTGACGGCGGGTGGCAACCGCTTGCACCAAGCACGGTTGCGTTTGCGTCAGATCGTCCCGTACCCCGGCCGCTGGCCATCAGTGAGATCCACGAAATTGTGGAAGCGTTCGGTCTTGCAGCCCGCCGCGCTCACTCGGCGGGATTTGATCTGATCGAGATTCACGGTGGCCACGGTTATCTGGTTCATCAGTTCTTATCACCCCTGACCAACAAACGAACGGATCAGTATGGCGGAACACACGCCAATCGATCTCGTTTTGCCATTAACGTTGTCGAGTCAATCCGGCAGCACTGGCCGTCGTCCAAACCACTGGCCATCCGCCTCTCCGTCTTTGACGGTGTGGATGGCGGTTGGACGTTGGCCGATTCGCTTGCCCTTGCTCCATCGCTGAGGAAGGCTGGCGTGGACTTCGTCGATGTCTCGCTCGGTGGGATCGCAGCGGGGTTTCGATGGCCGGCGGAACCGGGCTTTCACGTGCCAACAACTGCGCAGTTTCGCGAAGCTAGTGGAATGATGACGGCCGCAGGATGGCAAATCGGCGATCCACATCTGGCCGATGATGTCATTCGCTCGGGTTCGGCTGATTTAGTCTTCATCGCACGTGCGTCGCTACGCGACCCCCACTGGCCTCTCCGCTGTGCCCATGAACTTGGAGCTAACATTGCCTGGCCGCAGTCCTACCGGGGTGCTCGATGGCCAGCTACAGTTTAGGAGGACAACAATGAACAATGTCGACCTTGCCAAGAAATGGTATGACACGCTCGATCCCGAAATGGTCAGCGAAACGATAGAGTGGCGGCTTGCCGAGGGCTTTCCTGCTGACGGCCTCTATCACGGTCGCAACGAAGTCTTTGAAGTTTGGTGGCCAAAGCTTGCGGCCCAATTCTCCGAGTGGCGTGCCATTCCTGAAACCTACTTGGATGCCGGCGATGCTGTGGTCGTTCTTGGCCATTATGCCGGTGTCGCCAAGGAGACCGGCAGCTCATTCAAAGCGCCCTTTTCGCACGTTTGGTGGTTCAAAAACGGTCAGATCACGCGCATGAACCATTCCGCCAATACGCTCATCCTTGATCGGGCGATCAATGGTTCGGCCAAGCCAGCATGACCTTCGGGGCCTACCGAACTGACGTTCTTTCGGCCGTCCCCTGATCGTCAGCCCTACGCCTTCATCACTTGCATCGACATCTTTCGCACCCGTCCTATCGGAAACCACACTCATCGTGAGCCGGTGTCAACTAACTGGAGCGACCTCCCATGAAAGCCTTAGGTCTTACGACCGTACTTCTCGCTCTGACCATCGGAACCGCCCACGCGGGCGGCGACCACAGCCATGCTGTGAATCAAGAGGACGCCGTCATCTCGCAGGTTGACGATACAAAGGTGGCGGATTTTGATATCCTTGCTGCCCACGTACATCGTGATGGGCGCGTTATAACCTTTCACATGACAATGTCGGGCGTAGCTGGCGGTTCTACGCCAGAAGCTGTCGGAGATTTTGCCGGGTCAGCAGTTTGGGCCTATGTCTGGCCAACTTCGCTCGATCCCGAAGTTGTTGGCTTTGAGGGCGGCACTGGAATTTTGGCGCTCGCCGCGACGAACCATCCGGATTTCGATGACACCCCGCTTTTTGACGAGAACTTCGATGGCGATGCCGGGAACGATGGCAGATATTGGCATAGTCACTGGGTTGTGCTGGCACCGAATGAAGCGTGTGGCCCAGGAGCCTTGGGCGTGCGCGACATTCCTGAAGGCGAGACACCAAAAATGCCTGCGACGTGGCCCGGCGTGCCAATGTTCCTTGATAGTCCGGGTTACACGCCGATCTTCGATGGCCCTGAAATCAAGATCAATGTTGTATTGGCTCATGCCGAGACCAACGTTATTGAAGGCGCATCTTACGACGGCACCACGACGGCGCTTCGAATCAACGCCGACCTGCACGCGCCAATGCTTTGCGTAACGGACATGTTCGACGTTGCCTCAGGGGACCTGACGTTGCCCGGCAAGGTCAAATGATCTCAGCTTGTAGAACATCACGCGTTCCCTAAAGTCATAGGAACCAAATCGACATCTCTGGCAATCCTAGACTATCTTGGCGATGGTTTGGACTGCCAACGCCGCCCGGACTATGTGAAAGGCTCGATCAAAGGGAGCGTCGACAATCCAGGAAATGTTGTCTTGTCGGAATGATCGTCTCCTATAAGTTCTTTGTACGTCCGATCTGGAGACGAGGCTCAGTGCAAAAGGAACAGCAGCTATCATTCCACCGATTGGTAATCGCGCAGGGGCGCTATTCTGTTGTCACCAGGGCAAACTATCGATCTTGTCGGCACACGGATCAAATCCGGTCAAGCTGAGCTGTGTGCCGAACAGGCCTGGCTGAAGGAATCGATCTACGTTGCCGTCAAGACCTGGTCCGGAACCGATGCCGAGCTGGTTCAAAGGAGCTCCTGGTTCTGCATTAATCTAACGGTCGATGGCGGCACTGCGCTTACCGGCGCGCGGGTAGGCGGACAGGTGCACTACGAAGGAGTCGATCGGCCGGGATCTCTCACCTTTGTCCCCGCCGGCGTTGATCGACATTCCTGGTATTCGGCCGCCGACCTAAAATATGTGGGTCTGTTCTTTCATCCAGTCCTTGCAGAAAGTCTAGAATGCATTAAGCCCGTCCATGATCTCAGGCCGCAGATCAACTCCTGTGACCGATTTATCGAAACGATCGTTGCACGCATTGGTGAGGAAATTGAATCCGATGCGAAGCCTAGTGCTATCTTTATGGAACATGCTGTTGCCTTAATCGCACTCCAGCTTATGAAACTCGACTCCCAGCCAGTGACTGATGCTTTTCTTGGGCGTCGTCTCAATCGTCGCGTCATACAACAGATTTCCGACTACGTGGAAAATCATCTCGCAGACGATATCTCATTGGCCGAACTCGCAGCTGTTGCCCAGATGCCAACAGACAACTTCGCGCGAGCGTTCAAGAGATCGACCGGCATGGCGCCTTACCAATTTGTTCTAGAAAGGCGGGTTCGGCGAGCGGAGCACCTTCTTTCACGAACCGCCGCGTCAATCGCTTCAATAGCGTTGGCGACCGGGTTTGCTAGTCAAAGCCATTTGACCACGACCTTCCGCCGCGCGACAGGCCAAACGCCGCATGCTTACCGGCTGTCACATGTCTCCTAGTGCTGCCGGCAGCTGATCCCCTCGCCGCTCCCATTCCGCCAGTACGCGAAAGATCACGCGCCTGATTAAGCAGTGCATCGATATCTGGAGTAGCTCGAACGGTATGAAGTCAACGAACATGCTAGGGGCTCAGCGATCCCGCTTTGACATGAGCCGAAAAATTGGTGCTGCTGATTGAAGTGCCGCCGTGCCCGGCCTATCGAAAGCAGAGGCAAAACGAAAAAAATCGGACGTCGCTTTGTATATCTGGCTGCTGACCAAAGTGACGACATCGTCGCCATGCTGGTCGACCTCACGTCCTAGCTGCTCGATCCGCTGTGCGACATTGGCCGCTTCGCCAATGATCGTATAGTGTACGCGGCCCTCAAAGCCGATGTTGCCCACGACAACGCTGCCCGTATGCAAACCAATGCGAAGGCGGAATTTGGGTAGTGAGGCAGAGAGCCGTCTAACGTTCTCTCTTGAAATCGCCTCGGCAATCCCGAGGGCTGCTCGGCATGCCAAATTGGCGTGATTGGCTTGCGCTTCCGGAGCACCCCAAAACGCCATCACACCATCACCCATGAAGTTGTCGATGGTTCCACTTGTCGTCTCTATTTGAGGACCAATGCAGGCAAGCATGTCGTTCAAGTATGCCGCAATCTCCGGTGCCTCGCGACCGAGCGAAAAACTGCTGTAGCCCTCGAGGTCCGTGAACATGATTGTCAGCTCACGGGTCTCGCTTAGGGGCTGCTTTGATCCAGCGGCAACAAGCCGCCGCACGAGATTTCTAGGAACATATGTCTCAAACAGACGTAAGCCGGCTGCCGTGCGCTCGAACGCAGTTGTTGCAAGGTTTACCTCCCGGATGAGCCCCTGCGGCTGAGCCTGTACACTGTCGAACTCCAGTGCCTCGATGCGATTGGCCATCTTCGCGAGACTTAGAATGGGCTGTCCTAGTTGTCGTCCAATGAAAATTGCAGCGGCGAGTGCGAAACATAAGAAGACACCGCCGCCAAGGCCGACCCCCATAACAATCCAGCGTTCCCGGCGGGTCTCGCTCCCGGGAAAGTAAACGCCAACCGTCCAGGGGTTCGCGCCGAAGCCTTCAACTTTCTGATAGACGAAGGCATAGCTTTCGTTGTTCACCCAGACCCAATGACCTTTCGCATGACGAAAAGGAGCAAAGGAACTGAGAGGTTTTCGCTCACCTGTCCAAATCTTGGCGAGAACGGGGTCGCCAATCGCATCAAGAGCTGGAAGTGGTTGGTTGCTGCGTTTGTTTTTGTCGATCCTGTCGAGTGTCAAGGAAGGATGTGCCACGACACGACCGGTATCAGTAAGAATGAAGGCCACGGGATTGCCTTGGTCTCTTAGCTGCTTCAGGTATTCGGATAGCGCTGATGTTTTCACGGCCGCTATGAGCGCTCCCTGAAATCGGTCTTCAGTATCTCTAAGTGGCGCAACAAGCCGTAAGATTGTCTCTTGTAGAATTGGGCTCCTTACTGCCGAAAGCCATTGGATCCCCTCCCCGTCGCGTGCTGCCGCTAGACTCTCGTCGACGGCCGGGACACGAGCGGAATCTTCAAAATAGATACTGAAGTCACTTCGGTTGTACCTGCGCATTGATCGGTTGGGCAGCACGTGACCGATCCCCGTGACTTGAGGTGTCGCTGCGAGCGCTCCAACAATGAAGTCGCCCATGTCGGCCTGGGTGGAACCGACATTCTTGTGGGATCTCTGCTGGTACACCGACTGAATATAGCGAAGCTGGTGACGCGGTGGATCGAGATGCGTGGCGATTCGGCTGACCACACTGTTGATTGTTAGTTCAGCGCGATCGCGCAATAGACGAGTTGTATTGTCCCTTGCACCGATGTAGCCGAGAACAATGATGGGCAATGAAGCAGTGAGTACGAGCCCAATGAGAACACACGGCAGCAATCGGGTGATCGAGCTTCCCTTTACAGAATCTCGATCAACGAGACTTGTTGGTCCGCCCTCACTGTTGGTCATGGAAGGGATTGATCGAAACATCTATCATTCGATTCACATGTTCTTTTGCTCATGCTTGCCACGGTCTAACAAACTGACAGGCTCTACAGAATCGGCCAGCATGGAGGCCCTTAGGTAGCCCCCCGGACTTACATGCCGGCCCAGGCTTACGACTATTGGCAAGGCTCTTGGACACCGGCAAGGCATGTTCAACCAATGCAGACTTTCAAGACTTTTATGATGATGCAATGCGTCCATTGATGATGAGCCAAGATGGCGCCGCATTTTATAAAAATTCTCCAGAATCTTGAAAGAGAACTGTCTCAAAAGGTGCAATGATTCTTTCGAGAACAAGGTGAGATTGGTCCTCTACGGGATCCAAAGGCTCAAGGTAACTTTCAAGGCTGCGTATCGATCCATAGCCCAGTTCGAATGGTGATGCGCTCGCATGAAACAAAGGCGCGAATCTGTGGTCGATAGACGAAATCAAACAAAGCGGACGCCAAATATTCGTACTTGGGTTTTTCTTTGCATTATCGCTACAGCAGCAGTCGCTGGCAGCCCAAGTCGAGCGTCTGCAGACGATGCCGCCACACTGCAAGCGTTGGTGGAGCGTTGGGTTACCTTTACATGGAGTCCCAAAAACGAGCGCTTTGAGATGGATCGCATCTCCGATCTTTACAGCGCAGATGAAGACTTGCTCGCTTTTGATCTGATGTCGCCAGCGCAGACGGTCATCAAGGGCTGGCGTGTCTACGAGCCTCTATGGTTGCCAGTGATGCAGGCTCATAGCTACTGGGAACTCACTAGCTATGATGATCTAAGAATTTCCGCAAGTAGCGATACTGCTTGGACAGCTTTCACCTTCAAATCGCTTGTTCGGCATGAAGACAGCGGTGAGCCACAAGAAGGCGAATGGCACGCGACTCTTGGTTGGGAACGCAACGATCAAGGTGCCTGGCAAATAGTTCACGAGCATATCTCCGGCCCGGTCCGGCGCTGAGTTCAACCGTTCGTCAAACTCATCAAGAAAGAAGAGAGAGGTATAGCAATACCATGACAACCCAGCCTGAACTCGTCCTGCTCGTTAGATTCGAAGCCAAAGACGGCATGGAGGAACGTGCCAGAGCGGAGATGGAAGCATTCATTCCGCAGGTCATAGAGGAGGAAGCCTGCATTTCGATCAACCTTCATCAGAACCCGGACGCCCCTCATGAATTCATGCTTTATGAGTTCTGGTCCGACAAAGCTTTCTTCATGGGTCCTCATCGCGAAACGCCGTACATGAAGGCCATGGTGGAGCGGTCCTCGGAATTCATGAAGGGCTCGATGGATATGTCAATCTGGGACCTTACGCAGACCTATATCGGCGCGGCCGGCAAGGCCCAAGATTGATGGTCGTGCCGCGTTCGCCTTCTCAGCCGCGTGCGGTGACCCATGTTGGGCTTACTGTTTCCGATATCGATCATGCTATCGCCTGGTACGGTAAAGTCCTGGGCTACCGCCTTTTCTTCGGTCCTATCGATTTTGCCGCCGACGACAGTCACTTCGGTCGTCTCGCAACCGATATTCTAGGGCCAGCGTTCAAGTCAGGGAAACTGGCGCACCTTGCGTCAGCGAACCAGGTCGGCATCGAACTTTTTCAGTTCGTAGACCCAGAGACCATTCGACCTGATGACTCGATGCAGTACTGGAAAACAGGATACTTTCATATCTGCATCATCGATCCCGATCCGGAAGCACTCGCTCAGAAAATTGTTGACGAAGGAGGACGGCAACGCACCGCGGTCTGGGAGATCTTTCCCGAAAGTGGGTATCTGTTGGTCTACTGCGAAGACCCGTTCGGCAATGTCATCGAGGTTTATTCGCACAGTACGGAGCAAGTCTATAGCAATCGATGAGTTGATCAGAAGTAACGACTTAGGGAATGGCGCTGATGCGTTTGCATGTTAACGGCCGGCCTCACAAGTTCAGCGGCGATCGGGATATGCCGCTACTTTGGTATCTGCGTGACGTGTTGGGACTAACAGGCACCAAATACGGTTGTGGCGCAGCGCTCTGTGGCGCTTGTACCGTACATCAAGATGGACTGGCGATACGATCATGTGTGACCCCAGTCGCTGCAGTCGAAAATTCTGAAATCGTCACCATTGAAGGCCTGAGTGAATCTGGCGATCACGTGTTGCAACGGGCATGGGTCGAGCTTGGAGTTCCGCAATGCGGCTACTGTCAAGCAGGCCAAATCATGCAGGCCGCAGCACTATTGGCAGAATCGCCAGATCCTTCCGATGAGGAATTGGAAGGAGCTATGAGTGGCAACATCTGCCGTTGCGGTGCCTATACGCGAATTAAAGCAGCTATTCGCCGAGCTCAGGACATCGGTACATGAAAGTCATCGAGAATGTCAGCCGGCGCGATTTCCTTCGTAGCTTTGGTGCCATGGCTGGTCTCGTGATCGGTGCTAGGTTGATGCCTGACAACGTCTTCGCTGCGACACGCGTTTCGGGTAATGAGATGCAACCGAATGTTTTCGTTTCGATTGCGCCCGACGGGACCGTCACGGTGGTTTGTCATCGCTCGGAAATGGGCCAGCAAGTGCGCACCAGCATGGCGCAAATCGTCGCTGACGAACTGGAAGCTGACTGGTCGCGGGTTGTCGTCGCGCAGGCCGAGGGCGACTCGAAATATGGCGACCAGAACACAGACGGTTCTCGCAGCGTACGCCGAAACTTTACGTTACTTCGTCAAGCGGGTGCCACCGCACGCACCATGCTTGAGCAAGTTGCCGCTGCTTGGTGGGATGTGCCCGATCATGAATGCGATGCCATAAACCATGAGATTGTCCACAAGAGTAGTGGGCGCAAGTTTGAGTTCGGCGAGTTGACACATGCCGCTGCTTTGATCGCGCCGCCGCCGCTCAGCGCCCTCACGCTGAAGGACCGAGAGAATTGGCGTTACATCGGCAAGTCTGTTCCAAGTGTTGACCATTGGGACATCGTCCGCGGCAGAGGTGTCTATGGCATCGACATTCAACTCGACCGCATGAAAGTGGCTGTTGTGGCGCGGCCACCGGTGCTGTACGGCAAAGTCCGATCCTTCGATGATAGGGCAGCGCTTGCGGTTCGAGGTGTAGAACAGGTGATTGAACTGCCTGCTCTGGAACCGCCGGCAGCTTTCAATCCGCTGGGCGGTGTCGCCGTGATAGCCAGTAACACTTGGGCGGCGATCCAAGGACGCGCGTCCCTGGAGATAGAATGGGAACATGGAGGCAATTCAGCCTATGAGTCAAATGCCTATCGCGAACAGATTCTAGCAAACTCGAGACAATCCGGGCGAATAGTTCGTGAGGACGGTGACGTCGATCTTGCGCTGCGTGATGCGGAACGGACAATAAGCGCTGAGTACGTTGTCCCCCATCTCGCCCAAGCCCCCATGGAGCCACCGGTAGCAACAGCGTGGGTTCAGGACGGCCGAGCTCAAGTCTGGGCCTCCACACAGACCCCCCAATCCACCCGACGCGAGGTCGCCGCGGCACTGGCTTTCGACGAAAGTCAGGTACGAGTCGACGTTCCGCTACTTGGTGGCGGATTTGGTCGCAAATCGAAACCAGATTTTTCTGTTGAGGCGGCACTCCTTGCCCGCCACGCCAATGCGCCTGTGAAAGTTCTGTGGACCCGCGAGGACGATCTTCGCAACGGTTACTATCATACGGTCAGTGCGCAACGTATCGAAGCCGCACTTGATGAGGACGGCAAAACGACAGCCTGGTTGCACCGTTCAGTATTTCCATCGATCGGCGCCACCTTCGATGACAAAAAAAGGAGTGCAACGCCGACCGAGATGCGTTTGGGATTTGTCGACAACCCGTTCGATATACCCAACATGCGCCTCGAGAATGGCGAGGCCGAAGCTCATGTCCGGATCGGCTGGCTGCGATCAGTTGCCAATGTCTATCACGCCTTTGCCACCCAATCCTTCGCTCACGAACTTGCTATCGCTGCTGGACGTGATCCGAAAGACTATTTGCTCGATTTAATCGGTCCTCCGCGGGAGATTGATCTCGCTGCAAAAGGGGTGGCGTACGACAACTATGGGGATCCGATCGACGTCTATCCCATCGATACAGGGAGATTAGCCCACGTTGTTCGTACCGCAGCCAAGATGGCTGAATGGGGACGTGAGCTGCCGCAAGGTCGTGGCCTTGGAATCGCTGCCCACCGGAGTTTCCTTTCCTATGTCGCGACGGCTGTCGAGGTTGAGGTTTCTGCTGCGGGCGACCTGGCCATTCCGTCTCTGTGGATTGCCATCGACGCTGGCACCGTTGTTAATCCGGACCACGTCATCGCTCAATGTGAAGGTGGCAGCGTCTACGGCCTGAGTTGCGCCCTTCTCAGTGAAATCACGATGAGCCAAGGGGCAGTGGATCAGGCAAACTTCGACAATTATCTTGTTGCACGCATGAATGACGCGCCCAAAGCCATCAACGTTCACATCGTCAATAGCGACGCACCTCCGTCAGGCGTCGGCGAGCCGCCAACGCCACCGCTTGCACCAGCGCTTTGTAACGCAGTTCATGCTGCGACGGGCAAGCGCATCCGTAACCTCCCGATCGGCGATCAGCTTAGAGTTTGATTAGTGAATGGACGAAGGCATGATACAATCCCTAAAGCCGATATCCCGAAGCAGGGTGCTCGATGAACTCGACCCTGTCGCCGGCGGCGGGCTCATTGATCGACGTTACTTCCTGGCAGGTGGGGCGGCAATCGCAGGGCTTCTTGGTAGTACCTCATCGTCGGCCAGCACTCAGGACGTCTCAAATGCACTACCGCCTTGGATGCGCGAGCCGGGATACGAACCTGAAGGCTATGGCGTACCGTCGCCATATGAGCGTCCGGTCCAGCGCAGCATCATACAACTTTATGAGGACGTGGCACCGAGCTTTCGTATTTCCGGCACGCCACTCGAACATCTAGAGGGAACAATCACGCCCAACGGGTTGCACTTCGAGACGCATCATAGTGGCGTGCCGGAGATTGATCCGGGCCGACATCGGCTCCTAATCCACGGTCTCGTCAATCGACCTCTAATCTTCACCGTTGACGACTTATTACGCTATCCAACGGTGTCAAAAACCTGTTTTGTCGAGTGCTCTGGCAATAGTTTCTTCAACACTCTTCCAGAACCACGGCAGGCATCCTGCGGCACGATTCACGGCCTAGTCTCATGCAGCGAATGGGCAGGAATCCCGCTTGCGCTCTTGCTGGATGAAGCGGGTGTGGATCCGGATGCGGCCTGGCTTGTTGCTTCGGGTGCAGACGCTGCCGGATATAGCCGTAGCATCCCTCTCTCAAAAGCGAGCGATGATACGCTGCTAGCGCTTTATCAGAACGGCGAACGCATAAGGCCCGAGCAAGGCTATCCGATGCGCTTGTTACTCCCTGGCTGGGAGGCGAGCGCTGCCGTCAAGTGGGTTCATGCAATTAAGCTCACGGCAAACCCCGGTTACACCCGAGACGAGACCTCCCGGTACAGCGATCTCATGGCTGACGGATCAGCCCATCTCTTTACGTTTGAGATGGGAACAAAGTCAGTTATCACACGACCGTCTCCAGGCTTGGTGTTAGGTGGTCCGGGCTTCTACGACATTTCCGGCCTTGCTTGGTCCGGTCGCGGACGGATCGCGAAAGTGGAGGTCTCTGCTGACGGAGGACAGAGCTGGGCGGAAGCTGTCCTCCAAGAACCCGTGTTGACGCAGTCTCTCACACGATTTCGCATTCCTTGGCGTTGGGAAGGTGGCCCTATTCGACTCCTAAGCCGGGCCGTCGATGAGCATGGTCATGGACAGCCAAGTCATGAGGCCTGGTCACGGCAGCGAGCCTCAAACACCCGTTACCACTACAATGCGATCCAGGCCTGGCAGGTTCAGAACGATGGTCGTGTAGAGAATGTCTATGCCTAGAAACACTATCTCGGAACGCGACCTAAAGTTAACTCCAGTAATGGCAGCGTTAGCCATTGTCGTCTCATCCTCGACGTCATTCGGTTCGGAGCAAATACCTCGGCTCGGCAAGCCCGCTTCCGTCGAGCACATGACCATGTGGGATCTCAGTATTGGTCAGGATGGTTCGAACCTGCCGGAAGGTCGGGGCTCCGTCAGGCAGGGCGAACAACTCTATAACGAGCGATGTGCAGCCTGCCATGGCGAAAGCGGCGACAACCCACGGCTTCCGCTTGCAGGCGGTCAGGGCTCGCTCACCGATGTAGTGCCCCAAAAAACCGTGGGCAGTTTTTGGCCCTACGCAACGACACTCTTCGACTATACGCGCCGGTCCATGCCTTATGACAGCCCAAAATCCCTGAGTAACAATGAAGTCTATGCATTGGTCGCGTACATGCTCTGGCTCAATGACGTCCTCGACGAAGAATCAGTTTTGGATGCAACAAGTCTCGCCGAGATACGCATGCCCAATCGCGATGGGTTTGTCAGTCAATGGAGCCATCGATAGCAACGAAGCATCGGCTTAAGCGTCCAGGCGCCAGCGTATTCCGGAATGCAATGGCACAGACGTGACCTGATTGTGGTGCATGATAGCGACCGCGTTCATACACTCATTCGCTCTCTGAAAGGAGAACCGTCATGGAGTATTGTAATCTCGGATCTACCGGTTTGAAGGTATCCCGCCTTTGCCTCGGCACCATGACCTACGGCTCCAGTAGTTGGCGCGACTGGATTCTGAACGAAGAAGAGAGTCGGCCGTTTATCAGGCGGGCGATCGAATCGGGTATCAACTTCTTTGACACCGCAGACATGTACTCGCTTGGTGAGAGCGAGGCTGTTCTTGGCCGAGCGCTCAAAGATTTCGGTCCACCACGTGATCAGCTTGTGATTGGAACGAAAGTCTTCAATCCCATGGGCGAAAACCCGAACCAGCGGGGCTTGTCGCGCAAGCATATCATGCATGCGATCGACGACAGCCTCCGCAGACTTGGCACCGACTATGTCGATCTCTATTCAATTCATCGCTTCGACCCGTCGACCCCGATCGAGGAGACGCTCGAAGCGTTGACCGATGTGGTTCGATCCGGCAAGGCGCTTTACATTGGTGCTTCTTCGATGTTCGCCTGGCAATTCGCCAAGATGCTCTACAAATCGGACCGTCACGGCTACAGCCGCTTCGTCGTCATGCAAAACCACTACAATCTTGTCTATCGCGAAGAAGAACGTGAAATGTTGCCACTTTGTCGAGACGAAGGCATTGCCGTTACACCATGGAGCCCCTTGGCGCGCGGTTTTCTTGCAGGCAACCGATCGGCGCAGTCGGGCGGCGACACGAAACGCGCCAAGACCGATGGCTGGGCACGCGATCTCTACTACCGAGAAAGCGACTTCTTAGTCGTCGACAAGGTGACGGAGATCGCCGAGAGACGCGAGGTTTCGAACACACAAGTGGCATTGGCATGGTTGTTGCAGCAACCGGGCGTAACGTCGCCGATCGTGGGAGCTAGCAAGATGAACCATTTGGATGAAGCCATAGCAGCAGTTGACCTAAGGCTCGAAGACGAAGAACTCGCGGCGTTGGCCCAGCCCTACCATCCTCACCCGGTTCTGGGACATGAATGACCGCAAGGCCCTTAGTGCCAATTTCAAGCCCCCGAGCGCCCGGATGGCACCAAGAATGCCCTGCAAGCCCTCCAACCCAGCGAAGGCGGTCGCGCTGTTAAGATCCTGACGGTATGACTGCGTTTGAGGACACCTATTGCGTTGCAGGCAACATCCCGCAACTAGTCGACAATAGTAAGAAAGTCTTACACGTAGGAGCATGCGGATGCCTCTCTTCTCGCCTTATCAGCTCGGACCGATTGCATTACCCAACCGCATAGTCATGGCGCCCATGACCAGAAGCCGCGCAATCAACAATCTGCCGAACGAGCTTATGGCCAGGTACTATCAACAGCGAGCATCCGCTGGGCTGATCGTCACCGAGGGCACGGCCCCGTCGCCAAACGGCTTGGGCTATCCCCGAATCCCTGGGCTGTTCGCCGCAGATCAAGTCGCAGGCTGGCGCCAGGTCACGGATAAAGTCCATGAAGCAGGAGGCCGGATCATCGTTCAGCTGATGCATGTCGGTCGGATAGCTCATCCGCTTAATCTGCCGGCAAGTGCCGAGATCGTCGCCCCAAGCGCAGTGGCCGCTGCAGGTGAGATGTTCACCGATCAGGAGGGCTTGAAGCCGCACCCAGAGCCTCGCGCAATGACCGAGGCAGACATCATCAGGGCTCGCAGCGAGTTCGTGGAGGCAGCCAAAAACGCGATCACCGCCGGTTTTGACGGGGTCGAGCTGCACGCCGCGAACGGCTATCTATTGGAGCAATTCCTAAACCCGCACACCAACCAGCGCATGGACGGCTATGGAGGATCGGTTGCCGCGCGCGGCCGCTTCGTCACCGAGACCGCGGAAGCAGTGGCAGCGGCGATCGGCGCCAATCGGGTCGGAATGCGGCTCTCACCGCATAGCGGCTTCAACGACATGCCAGCCTATGACGACATAGTGCCTCAATATGTCTGGCTAGCTGAGCGACTAAGAAGAATAGGCCTTCTCTACGTCCATCTGGTGCTTGGCGCGGAGCGCATCCCTGAGGCCACAGTCGACGCCATCAGGACCGCCTTCGGCGGTGCGCTGATCCTTAACAGTGGCTTCGATCGGCAGAGCGCTGGAGCTGAACTTGCTGACGGTCAAGCTGATCTGATTGCTTTCGGCGTGCCCTTCATCGCAAATCCGGACCTCGTGGCGCGCATGCGAAACGACATCGAGCTCGCGGCCCCTCGTCAAGAGCTGTTTTACAGCCAAGGCGAGGAGGGATATGTCGATTATCAGGCTTCAACCTTATAGAAGTATGGTCTTGCCCGTCGAACTGCCCTCTCTTACCGACCCATCCGCTTTCCGACCATTCGGAGGTTTGTCTGGGCGCTTCGACCTCACAGGTCACGGTGCTCAGCAATGTTCGGCAGTCCGCAGGTACGCTTGATGTCTCCTTACACCTGACTGGCTGCGCAAAAGTAGCGATCCAACTCAATACAAAACACGTCGTTGTTCGAGACATCCGCCTTGCCACGACACTTGAGGGCCATTGGATCCGTGAACTTCCTGTAGGTCCATTTGTCGTCACTCGGATCTGAGCTTTGAGCAAGCGCTTACGCTGCTCAATTGCGCATCGCTCCTGGTGCTGAACCATATGGGCTATAGCTGATGCGTTGCTGTCGATGAGGCCGGAAGTGATAACGTCACGTTATCAGCCAATGAACGATTTCGATTGGAAGAAAGCTGCCGCGAATGTGACCATGATCGTGTCATTAGGCTCGAGTGAGAGGAGACGACCGATGTCCGAGCTGAAGCAGACTGCATTTTTGATAACGACAGCCCTAGTGTTTCTGTTGGTGGTCGCGTTGCAGGCCGATCAACAAAGGATCTCGCCGTCACCTAGCCAGTACAGCAAGGTGTTGATCGACGGCTAGGCAGATCGGATTTTAGCGTCTGGTGACCTTCGTCGAACCCGACATGACATGCCCTTCGAGCCAGCAGATTGAATTCCCTGCAGGCCATTGGTGTTCTGAGGACTCAATCAGTCTCCAGTGCTTTGTCGAGAGCATCCAACACAGTGCGCAGTGCCGCTGTCATACGGTCTCGGCGCCAAACCGCGTTCAGTACCGGGCGCTCATCTAAGTCTGCAAGCGGCCGCGCAATCAACCCATCGGGCAGCGGCGACAGCGCATAGGATGCGACGATGAAAAGGCCGAGCCCACTCGCTACCATCTCGGCACCGACAGACGGATCTTGGGCATGGTAGGCAATGTCAAAACCGGCAGCCTTCGCCTCGAAACTGGCAACGAGTTTATCATAGAGATCTGGATTGAGGCGGCGTGCAAAGATCAAGAGCCGTTCGTCTGCTAGAGCAGTAATCGGGATATGCTCAT
The DNA here is from genome assembly GCA_028285265.1 of Geminicoccaceae bacterium. Taxonomy (GTDB): domain Bacteria; phylum Pseudomonadota; class Alphaproteobacteria; order Geminicoccales; family Geminicoccaceae; genus JANQPX01. The sequence goes on along the minus strand of JANQPX010000068.1, from coordinate 69,798 downwards.
TTGTCGACAGGGCGTGATCCTTAGGTAAAACTAAGAGCCAACGACCTTCGACAATTGGCCTTGCAACCAGGTTGGGTTCGGTTACCGGCGATAGTGCGACGCCGAGATCGATCCGCCCGTCAGCCGCGGCGGCCATTGCTTCTGTCGGTGTCATGTCCTGGATTGACGCTTTGAGGCCCGGCAGTTGTTGGTGAGCGATCTGCAGGGCGCCCGGCAGAAAGTGTCGAGTGATATATTCGAGCGCACCGATCTTCACGCGTTGGGCTGTTTCCGTTGCCGCTGTTTTAAACCGCCGTTCCAACCTCTCTGCTGCGGTAATAAGGGTGCGTGCCTCCTTCAAGTTCGCCTTCGCCGTCTCCGTCAGTTCGACGCCACGAGGCTCGCGTCGGAACAATATCACATCGAGCCGTACTTCGAGCTCTTGAATTTGCTTCGTCAGCGCAGGTTGGCTGACGCCAAGTCGTTCGGCAGCTCGACGGAAGTTCAATTCCTCAGAGAGCACCACGAAGGAGCGCCAAAGCTTGATCTCAATCAGCATGCTGATCTTCTCAACACTAGGATCTGCATCGGAGGGGCATTTCTGAAAAAGAAACTCGTGATTCTGAAAGCTTCAGACTTCATCGAATTGATAACCTACCGCTATCACATCGCCCATTGCAACGATCGACATGGAGCCGAGGCGTCAGCGCAGAGGTAGGCGATTTCAATACCAGAAGCTCTGGAGAATACCGTGGCTGAACACACATTAGAATCCCTCGCCGACCTGCCTCGTGCGACCAAGCGAGACCTTGTCGATAAGGTTGCTATTATTACCGGCTCAGCGCGCAATATGGGCCGTGCTTTTGCCGAAGCGCTTTCGGCCCGTGGCGCCAATGTGGTCCTGCACCATCACACCTCCTCCTCCTCTGGCGAAGTAGAAGAGACCGCCAATCGTGTACTGGAAAACGGTGCAAGCGCGCTCATAATGACCGGCGACCTCGCTGATCCGGCTGCCGTCAAGAAGATCTTCGAGGCAGCGAAGGAGAAATTTGGGCGAATTGACATTGTGATCAATAATGCCGGCGTTGTCATCAAGAAGCCCATTTCAGAAGTAACGGAAGAAGACTTCGATCGCGCATTTGGCATTAATGCCAAGGCTGCTTTCTTCACTATGCAAGAAGCGGCCAAGCATATTGAAGATAGTGGCCGCATCATCAACATGGGAACCACGCTCCTCGGGGCAACGACAGGCATGTACGGCATCTATGCGGGTTCCAAAGCACCCTTGGAAGATTTTACCCGTGCCCTTGCCAAGGAAATCGGTAGTCGTGGCGTTACTGTCAACGTCGTCGCACCAGGCCCCATTAGCACCTCCTTTTTTCATGGGCAGGAGACTGAACAGTCGACTGCCTATTTGAGCAATATGAGCGTGACGGGGCGACTGGGTGAGATCAGCGACATCGTGCCTCTGATCGACTTCTTGACGTCGGAAGATGCACGTTGGGTGACTGCCCAGACGATTTTCATCAATGGTGGCTTTCTGGCACGCTGACGTAGAAGAAATTGATAACCAGATGAGAGCCTTCAGTCTTATTATCTTTGGCCTCCTCGTCGTCTCAACACTTTCTAAGGCGTCAACAGCTCAACCCGTGCCGTTCGTAGATCAGAACGCGCGCTTGGAGAAGCGTGTTCAGCATTTTCTTGACCGGGAAGAGATTGCACACGCCATCGTCAACGACGGACTCAGCTTCGGCGCTAAGGATTGGGATCTGCGCCGCCCGGTCTTCGCTGGCGAAGTCGAGATGGATTTCCCCGCATCAATCGGCGAAGGCCTTGTGACAATGCACGTCGACGAGTGGATCAAGGCAGTAAGACTATTCTTCACCAATCTCAGGGTATCGCAACATATCGCGATGCCACTCACAATCGAGATTGGTAGCGATGAAGCCTATGTCCGATCGATGCCGCACGCTCAGCATTATCTGCCCAACGATCAATGCGATGCCGTGCAGGTTATGGGCGGGTCCTACAACAACTGGCTGATACGGACCTCCGAGGGGTGGAAGATCCGAAAGATGCTTCAACACATCACCTGGAATGAAGGCAATTGGTACGTCTTCGAGAAGGCGGAAGGCGCTGTCGATTGATACCCAGGCAGGCGATATCGAGATCGCCCGCGGACGTGTCGGAAGGCCGGCATCCTCCAAATCCAGCAATTGGAACCGATAACCTGCCGTTATCACGCCATGATGTGCAACGATTAGCCAGCAAGGTCGGTGAATGCGATTCTTCCCATAACGGATTTGAATACAGGAGGGTCGTCATGAACCGCTATCTCTTCATCTTCGGACTCTGGCTCGCCGTTTGGCCGATCGTAACTGGGGTGTCTTGGATCCTTACAGCGATCGGCCCCGACTGGCCTTTGGCCCTCAGAACCTTGGCAACAAGCGTCATCCTCGTACCAACCATGGTCCTTGCCGTGGTTCCAGGCGTTACTCGCATTCTCACCCCGCGCGCAATGGCTGACTGAGCCTGTTCCCAAATGACCTAACGGAGGATTCACATGCCCAAGTTACTCTACATCGAGGCATCACCGCGCAAGACACGATCCCATTCGATCAAATTGGCCACTACATTTCTTGAAACACTGCAATCCAGGATCCGATCGCTGGTTGTCGACAAGTTTGACCTCTGGGCTGAGGACCTGCCTCGTTTTGACGGCGAGATTCTGGATGCGAAATACGCACTCCTCCAGGGCGACAATCCATCGGAGGAGCAAGCGGCGGCCTGGAAAGCCGTGACCGATGTCATCGATCGCATTGCCGCCGCCGACATCTACGTCATCGCCACGCCGATGTGGAACTTCGGTGTGCCTTATAAACTCAAACATCTCATCGATGTCGTCGCACAGCCAGGCTACACCTATCGCGCGCGTGCCGATGCATCCTACGAAGAATGGGGTCTCTTGGAAGGTAAGAGGGCCGTCGTGATCTGCGCTCGCGGCGGCACTTATCCCGCCGACTCGCTGCTTGAGAGTTGGGACTTCCAGGGCCGTTATCTACAGCAGGCCTTGACGTTTATGGGCATCAGAGACATCGAGCAAGTCGCCTTAGAACTGACGGCCGTCGAGACGGACACGCTAGCAAATCGAGAATCGATTGCTCACGCCCGTCTCGTGGAAATTGCGGACCGGCTAGCACAGGCGACCGTTGCATAACATTGCCATTGGAGGACAGGTACCATGACCCATCGATCAATAGCTTTCGCAGTTCTATCCTTCGTGGCTTTGCTCCTGGGCAACGCTGTGGCAACGCCCGCTTCCGAGTTGAGCCAAGACGAAGACACCCTTCGAGAACGAACCTTAACCTGGGTTAGAGGGTGGCGAACCAGCCCCGAGGAACCGTTCTCGCTGGAAGCGTTTCAAGGCATTTACGCACGGGATGACAGCTTCTCATCGTTTGATTTCGGTCGGCCGCATGACGGCTTTTCGGACTGGAGCAGTGCGGCCGCATACTATCGCCAATTCATGGCCGTACCAAAGACTTGGGAGCTCAAACCTGGTGATGATCTCCGAATCCACCTTCGAGGCAATGTCGGCTGGTCGACCGTCTCGCTCCGAGGTCATGGGACGCTGGAAGACGGCACAGTTATCGATCTACCGGAAGCCAGAGTAACGTTAATCTTCGAAAAACGTGATGGTGAATGGCTCATCGTCCACGAACATGGCTCCTCGGCCCTCCCCTTCCCCGATGCGACAGCAACCCAGCAGATGCTCAATAGAACTACTCGCTAGAGAGTGTGCGAATCAACCTGTCATGCAACTTCTTCATTCATTGGGCGATGACAGCGTTCATAGCGAGGTAGAGAAGAACTGGATCGAGCCGCGTTAGGACACGCGGCTCGAGTTCTGGGCTCCAGGATCATGATCATTCCGGAAAAACTGACGACTGCCGATCCAGCGACAAGCAACATAAAAGACCGGCGTAAAGAGTAGTCCGAAGAATGTCACGCCCAACATGCCAAAGAATACTGCCGTTCCAAGTGCTTGGCGCATTTCGGCGCCGGCGCCTGTCGCGATTAGGAGCGGCACAACACCCAGGATGAACGCAAACGACGTCATCAAGATGGGGCGAAGACGAAGCTTCGCTGCTCGAACGGCCGCGTTTGTTCGCGTTAGCCCTTGATCTTCCGATTGCTTGGCGAATTCTACGATGAGAATTGCATTTTTCGAAGCCAAGCCGACCAATACAACGAAACCGATCTGTGTCAGAATATTGTTGTCGAGACCTCTTAGGAGGACGCCGGAAATGGCTGCAAGCAGGCACATTGGCACGATTAGGATAACCGAAAGAGGCAGTAACCAGCTTTCGTACTGCGCTGCCAGGAGTAGGAAGACAAAAACCACCGCCATCAAGAAAGCATAGATCGCTGTATTGCCTGCAAGTTTCTCCTGAAGAGCAAGCTCCGTCCACTCAAAGCTGAAGCCGTCGGGAAGCCGCTCCTCGAGCAAGGCTTCTATTTTCTCAATGGCTTCGCCGGTGGATACGCCCGCTGTTGTCGCACCCTGAATTGCCGCCGCTGGAAAGAGGTTATAGCGTGGTACACGGTAGGGGCCAGTGATCCGCTCGAGAGTTGCCACGGAGCCGATTGGTACGCCTGCTCCACTTTCCGAGCGCGCGCGAAGGTCGATGACATCGGCCGGGTCGTCGCGAAACTCGCCGTCTGCCTGAGCGGTTACGCGATAGGTGCGGCCAAGGAAGTTGAAGTCATTAACAAAGGCCGATCCTAAGTAAATCTCCAGTGTTTCGAAGATGCGCTCAGGCGGCACACCAAGCTCCTCCGCCTTGACCCGGTCGATGTCAGCATAAATTTTCGGTGTCGCGGTGTTGAACAACGAGAAGACGGCAGCTAAGCCGTTCGTCTGATTCGCAGCACTGACAATCTCTCCAACAGCCGCCTCAAGTGCTCGCAGACCACGACCTCGTTCGTCCTGAATATAGAGCTTCCAACCACCGGCGTTGCCGATGCCGCGAACCGGAGGAGGCGCCACAACGAAGATGTTAGCTTCTGTCAGCTCGCCAAGTTTCGCGAAGGCTTCACTAATGATGATATCATTGGATCGACCAGATGCGGCCCGTTCCGAGAAGGACGCCGTTGTAAAAAAGATCGCAGCAGCATTCGGTGCATTGGTGAACGTGGCACCATCAAGGCCGGCCAGGCCTACTGTGTGCTCAACTCCGTCAATCCCGAGCAGGACCGTTGAAGCGTCGCGCACGACCCGGTCGGTTCGGGACAGCGAGGCTCCGGGTGGAAGCTGCACGACAGCGATAAGATAGCCCTGATCCTGGGCTGGGATGAAACCGGTCGGCGCGCGGCTAAACTGATGGGCGGTTAGCGCGACCAAGCCCGCGTAGACGGCGAGAACAATGACGGCTATTCGAAGGAGGGACTGGACCGCCAAGGCGTAAGCACCGGAGAGTCTGCTGAACGTCCAATTGAAGCCGCTGGCAAAGGTCCGAAATGGCCATAGTAGGCGATGGAAGGTCGCGCCGAAGATCGTTCTTGATGGTCGATTAGTCTCAGATTTGGGCTTTAGTAGCAGCGCTGCTAATGCCGGTGACAATGTCAACGAGACCAACACCGAGATAAGCGTGGCCGCTGCGATTGTCACCGCAAACTGGCGAAAGAATTGACCGGTGATTCCTTCGATGAAGGCAGCGGGAATGAAGACCGCCGAGAGAACCATGCCGATTGCAACAAGCGCGCCCGCAACCTCGTCCATCGTCTTGTAGGCGGCCTCACGAGGTGAGAAGCCCTCGTCAATATACCGCTCGACATTCTCGACAACGACAATTGCATCATCGACTACAATGCCAATGGCGAGGACGAGGCCGAACAATGAAAGGTTGTTCAGCGAGAAGCCGAAAGACGACATAACGAAGAACGTACCGATCAGCGAGACCGGAATCGCGAGGATCGGAATGATCGACGCGCGTAGGCTTTGCAAGAACACCAGAACAACGAGAACGACAAGAAAGATCGCCTCGCCGATTGTCGTGTAGACCGCGTTCACCGATTCTTCGATGAACTCCGTTGGATTGTAAATGATCTCATAGGCGACGCCGGGCGGAAATCCCGCCGAAAGCTCTTCCATCAGTGCTTCGACTTCTGCCGCGGTGTCGAGCGCATTGGAGCCCGGTCTTTGAAAGACTCCGATCGGCAGCGCTGTATTGTCGTCAAGATAGCCGTTTGTCCGGTAGTCCTGTGCACCGAGTTCTACCCGACCCACGTCTCGAATGCGCACCTTGCGCCCAACGTCGTCAGCGCGGATAACGATTTCTTCAAATTGACCAGGATCGACAAGACGCCCTAGCGTCTCGACGCTGAGCTCGAAGGCACCTGGCTCGGGAACAGGTAGTTGATTTACGACACCTGACGCGACTTGAAGATTGTTCGCCCTGAGCGCCGCCACCACGTCGCCTGCGGTCAGCCCGCGCGCAGCGATCCGATCAGGGTCGAGCCAAACACGCATTGAGTAGGCACGCTCGCCGAAGACGGTCGCTTGACCTACGCCGTCGATCCGCAGCAGACGATCGACGATCTGAGTGCGTGTATAGTTGGAGATGTAGAGCTGGTCGCGCGAGTCGTCGGGAGACAGCATGTGAACAACCAGCATGAGATCCGGCGAGTTCTGTCGGGTCTGTACACCTAACCGACGTACAGCTTCTGGAAGCCTTGGCTCCGCAATTGCGACTCTGTTTTGTATCAGCACCTGAGCTTTATCGAGATCGGTACCGAGTCGAAAGGTAATGGTTAGACTGAGCTGTCCGTCGGACGTCGCCTGGCTCAACATGTAGAGCATGCCTTCGACGCCATTGATTTCCTGCTCCAACGGCGTGGCTACTGTCTTGGAAACGACGTCGGCTGATGCTCCAGGATAGCTCGCGGTGATTTGGATCGTCGGCGGTGCGATATCCGGATACTGCGACACAGGTAGCTGAAAATAGGAAACGGTGCCGATCAGAGTGATCAGAATTGATATCACTGCCGCAAAGATCGGGCGATCGATGAAGAAATGCGTCAAGCGCATGCGTTCATTCCGTTCCATCCAATAAGATCTCAGAGTCGATCGCTTTGACCAGCTCACCGGGGCGTGCGCGCTGCACGCCTGAGATGACAATCCGATCGTTGACCTCAAGGCCATGGCGAACAACACGAAGGCCGCGATGGATAGGGCCGATGGTAACCGCCCGTTCTTGGACAACGTCGCTATCGTCGACCACATAGGCAATAAGCCTCGACTGATCGGCAACGATAGCGCTGTCGGGAATCAAGATAGCTTGGTATCGCCTAGATCCTGGCAAGCGCAGTCGTCCGAACAGACCAGGCTGGAGTAGCAAATCGCCGTTGGGCAGGGTGGCACGCCCCTCAAGTGTGCCAGAATTGGGGTCGATCTGATTGTCGACGAACGTCATGCTCCCTTCCCTGGTCCAATCATCTTCGTCCATCAATTGCACGCTGACTGGGTTTTGCTGCTCCCTCGAAGACGGTCGCTCGCCCGAACGGGACAGCCGGGCATAACGAAGGAAATCTGCTTCTGACACTGTGAAGACAAACTCGATTGGGTCGACCGTTACGATGTTTGCCATGACCGTTGCTCCCGAAGGCCCGCCGATGACCAGATTGCCAACATCAACAACGGTGGCAGAAATTCGACCGGCGATAGGCGCGACAATCCGTGTAAACTCCAGATCGAGCCGGGCTGTGACCAGCTCGGCCTCTGCCAGGGCTACATTGGCAAGTGCTTCCTGAAACTCCGCTCGTCGGCGCTGGGCTTCACTCTCGGGTCCGACATCACGCCGGAGGAGTTCCTCGGCGCGCTTCACCTCTATTTCAGCTAAATCCTCTCGTGCTCTGGCCGCATCAAGCTGCGCCTTAGCCCGAGCGACAGCTGCCTCGAATGGCCGTCGGTCGATTTCGAAGAGGAGATCTCCTTTCTTGACGAGATCGCCTTCCTTGAAGTGAATCCCCTCGAGATATCCAGAAACTCGCGCTTGGATAACAACACTCTGCACAGCCTCAAAGCGGCCCGTATACTCATCCCAGTCGACAATTGACTCGATGAGCGGCTTGGCAGTTTTGACCGTAGAGGCTGTTTGTGCGTTTGCATTTACCTGGTAGAGGGCCGCGACAACAAACGCTGCGACCTGAAGAAAGCGGAAGCCTCTAGGCACAGCTTGCCGGGTGGATTGGTCTGTCAAAGAATTTGATCCCCATACGTATTGCCGCCCGGTGGGCGAACGAGCTTGCCAATTGGCCGCCGTCCACTTCCTCTTCGTACCAATGGTGACAACGTCAATTGTCCTCTCATATGAGTCCTCATTCACGAGGATTAGGCAGATCTCATCCAGCGCGACATGGCTGCATTATTGCTCCAGCCGGCCGATCCTTATCTGCAACTCTTCAATGAGGCCATCGATGTCAGAACGTTCGATGACCGAAGCAAATTCTGCCCTCTGAGTGATCAATAGGCTCACCCCCTCGATGATTAGGTCGACGATAGACGCGTCGCGTAGCAGCCAATCGACTGTCACCGACGCCCGTGCGTTTGGCTTGAACCGTGAACGAACCAAAATGCCATTGCTGCCAGCGTGCCGGCTGCCATCGACTTGAAACTGTCCTTCGATAGGCGCACTAATTTCCATTGCGATACTCTCAAGGCGACCAGCAAACGTGCCGAGGATCGCGGTGCGGAACAAAGACTGATATTCGCGCCTCTGTTGTTCATCCAGTGAGCGCCAATGGCGGCCAAGGGCCAGCCGGCTCAGTAGATCGACATTAGTGTTATTTTCGATGGTCGAGGTAAGACTTGCTAACCGTTGCTCGCGGGTCGACTGGGTTAGACCCGATTGAATCTCTTTAGCGATTCTTTCGACAGCGACTTCGGCTGCTGCCAAATCCGTGCTGCGTGCAAAGCTCGGTCCGCCGATAGCGATAAGCAACAACAACAGAGCGCTGAAAAGACAAGCGTACCTGCTGTATAACGATCGGCCATTGGATGAATTGGTGACAGGCATGGAACGAATTTCAGACCAGACACCTATTTGTTGCCGAGTAGTCCAAGGAGCCACTCGCTATGGTCATACTGTGCAGATCATGTTCGCTAGACCGAACATTGATTAGCCAGCTCCTGCGAAACGTGCGCAATGAAGACGTCCTCCTGGAAGCATTACATCTCGAAAGCTGATCAAACTACTTTGAGTGTAGAAACTGCCGTCGCTGCTTGGCTTCCAGAATACCAAGGTTCTTTTTCATAATATTTGGATAGTCGAATGCGACGCCTACACCCGAACGTCAACCGGTTCGCGCAACAGACGGTGGGGTACGGAGTAGAAGTGGGCCTCGACCTCGATGATGCCCGGTCTGCAGGAGCGAAGCTCCGAAGATCCGGCATGACGGGCCCGACCTTCGCCGCGATGCGGCTGCAGGCGGGAAGATAGTCGAGACCGACCCGAGCTTAGCGCCATTCGGCATATTCGTAGGGTGTCTCGGGCAATGGCTAGAGGGCTGGCGATCGAGCCGCTCAAAGAGCTCGCGACGTGATACGCCGAGATGGCGCATGACACGGGCATTCAGATCGACGGTCAACCGACAGAGTTCGTGGTTGAGTTGATCGAGAGAGAAGAAGGTTCGATTACGCAGCCTGGCCAGCACCCAGCGCTCAACCACCTGAACACCGACCTCGACCTTCGCTTTATCGCATGGCTTTCTCGGCCTGGTTGGCATGATGGCCGTGCCGTAATGCTCGGCCATCTCACGGTAGGTGGCGTTGATGGTTGGCTCAAAGCGTGACGCTTTGGTCACGCCGGCCCTGAGATTGCCGCAGACAACTTGGGCGGTAACACCGCCGATGGCGTTGAAGGCCTCAACGTGGGCAGCGATCCCATCCCGGAGGCTTTGCGACCATTGTGCCGTCACGAAGCTGAAATTGGAGGCGCCGAGAACGGCGATGAAAATCTGAGTGTCACGGACTTCACCGGCAGGCCTTGTGACGATCGGCATGGTTTGACCGGCATAGTCGACAAACATCTTCTCGCCGGCTTGGTGCTCCTGACGCATGGTCGGCGACAGACGGCCTTGCCAGGCACGATGCATGTCACAGAATCAGGAGTAACCAAAGCCGTCCGGATGCTGCACTCGGTATTCTTCCCAAACAAGCCGAAGCGTGACGTCTTTGCGTCGAAGCTCTTTCGCGATCGTGGGCCAATCCGGAGCCGGCCGTGCCTCGGCAATTGGCGATGGCAGCGGTGGAAACAATCGTCGTTCCAACGCTTCATCATCGAGATCCTCAGGCAGAGGCCTTCCCAGATCGGCCTCCCGAGCTCGACGGAGGTAGTCACCGACCACATCGGACCGATGCCGATCAACGGCGCAATCCTGCGTTTGCTCAGCCCGCAGACATGGTGGAGACGAAGAACTTCTCTGATCTTGCGCATCGCGACTCTCGCGGCGGGCATCGGTGCCTCCTCACCGCTGCGAGGCTTAGCTCGTAACACATCCAGGAACCAACCTTGTGCAAGGATTGTCCGAACGCCCAACGATCCCAGGTTTTATTGTCTCCAACCATTCCAACACCAGTGAAAAACTCCAGTTGCTGCTTGATCAGGAAGCCATTCGGTAGATTTCGAACTGTTACGTGTACAGCTTGGACAAGAAAGAATGGGCCATGCGTCGCGCGTTATTTGAAGACAATCTAGAAATGGATTTTTCCGTCTCAATTGGTAGCGGCGGGATTCAGGAGGTAGGAGCCAATGACTGGGTAGCTGGTGCTGCGGCTTTCTTCGATGCTCTGGACGCGACACAACATAACCTGACGCCTTACCGAATTGTGACTGATGGCGACGAGGCATATGTAAGTGTCTTGCTGCATGTCAGACATTACAAAAGAACGAGTGGGGTGAACCGGCGCAAATCATGGTCGGAACCCGTAACTTCTGGCTGCGGAATCATCCCGATGCTTGGAGGATTTATAAGGTTGTCGAAGAGCTCAGCTGGAATGAAGGCAATTACAAAGTCTTTGAGCGCGCCGTTCAAGAAAGCCAAATTGCAGTTTGACCATGAGGGGCGGAGATTGTGTCAGGCTCCGAACTACTTGCTATCCATTTGGATCACTTCCGTTAGCGCTTTCCTCAGCCACTGGTGAGCGGGATGCTTATCCACCCGCGGGTGCCACAACATCTCATGGCGAGTTCGATAACTCTCAAATGGCAATGGCTTGGCGACAAGCCCATATTGGCTCGCGAAACGGTCCGAGATACGCTTGGGCAACGCCGCGATCAAGTCCGTGTGCGCAAGGACGTATGGTGCAGCGGCGAAGTGCGGAATTGTCATTGCGACCCGCCGTTCCAGTCCACGCTCAGCGAGAATATCATCAATTATACCGGTGGTGTCCCCAACAAGGGTCACCAACAGATGCGGCGCACTTGCAAAGGCCTCGAGCTTCACCAATGAAGATGCAAGAGGATGCCCTCGCCGCATCACGCAAACGAACTCCTCTTCCAACAGCAGAGTTTTGTGAAGTCGACTGGGCGCCCGCGGAAACCATCCGAGTGCAAGGTCGACAAAGGCTGTATCGAGCTGCGCAACAGCGTCGACATTGGTGTGCGGCAGTATCCTTAGGTCGACGCCAGGCGCCTCTATCGAGAGCCGTTGAGAAAGACGCGGAATGTGAAGCGCGACATCGTAATCACTGGCGCTGATTGTAAATGCATGGACCGCTGTTACGGGATCAAAAGTACCGCCCTCCAATGCAGCGCGAACATCGCGCAATGCTCCGCGCAATGGCCCCTCAAGCTCCAATGCCCTGGGTGTGGGGATCATTCCATCAGAGGTTCGAACAAACAGTTCATCATTCAGAGTCTCTCTAAGCCTGCGCAATGCGCTGCTCGTCGCCGATTGGCTGAGATGGAGACGGTTTCCCGCGCGGCTCACGTGCCGCTCATTCATCAGCGCCTCATAGACAAGCAGCAGGTTCAGATCGATGCGGGTCAAATCCATGTCATGGATATTACTTATCCATACAATGCGTTTCAATAGATAATATGGCTCGCCTATCTTGAAGTCCAAGGAGCGCGGCACTTGACGCGCAACTCGAAACCAAAGAAAGACACGGAGCTCGAAAATGACCAAAACCATTGCAATCATTGGAGGCACTGGCGCTATGGGGCGCGCCGTCGTGGACAGTCTCCTGAATGACAAAACAACTGACTGGGCCGTGCGGATTCTCACCCGCGATCCCGAAAGCGCACGGGCTCAGGCCATGAAGGCGCGCGCGGGAGAAAGGCTCGAGTTCGTCGTGGGCGACTTGGAAGATGGTTCCGGCCTCGATGACGCGATGAAAGGTGCCTATGGCGCTTTTGCGAACACCAATTTCTGGGCTGCCGGAGAAAAATCGGTCACGCGTGAACGCACACATGGTTTACGCGCCCTCGAAGCCGCAAAACGCGCCGACGTCGAGCTCTTTGTCCATTCGTCCCTGGATGCCGCTGCGAACCTCTCAGATGGCGCAGTCCCCGTCCCGCACTACGATGCCAAGGCCTCGGTTGAACACGAAATCGATTGGCGTCGGTCTGACGAGTTCTTTCGCCAGGATGACGACGGCTGGTACTCCAACAACACAGCGGTCTTGGTAACCGAGCCCTATATCGAGAACTTTCAGAGCATTTTCCTACCTGAGGCTGGCACGTTAAGCGATGGCCGCGAAGGTTTGATCTTCCGTGGACCTTTGGCCGGCGATGCACCGTGGCCGATGGTGGCTCTGGACGATATCGGTGCCTTTGCACAGATTATGTTTTCTGATCCCGGCAAGTGGGGTGGTCGCACATTACGAATTGGTTCTGACGCGCCAACGCTGCCAGAAGCTGTCAGCACCTTCGAGAAGGTAACTGGCATTCCTGCCGAATACGCCGCTCCGAGCGATGCGGACTTTCTCGCATCCGACCTGCCAAATGCGCACGATGTGCTGAACAACTTCCTGTTCTACCGCCATGGCCACGCGCATCCCAGAGACTACGACGCGTTGCGCTCAATTCACCCGGGCCTGCGCAGCTTTGAAACCTGGCTTCGCGAGACCGGTTGGCGCGGCGATGCCGGCGACGTTCAAAAAGATGCCATCAGCGGCGACTGAACGTTCCAAAAACTTCTCAAAATTAAACCCGAAAGGAACAGAAAAATGACAACGAATTCGAAACGACGTGCGCTGATCATTGGCGCAACTGGTCAAGTCGGTGGTGACGTAGTGAGGACCCTTGCCGAAAGCCCAGAGTTAGATGTTCTTGCAGCGGTGCGTCGTGATTACCAAGCGCGGAAGATGCGAGACCTTGGGGTCACCCCAATAAACTTGGATCTCGACGATGGCGATACGGTCAAGAAAGCTGTGTCGAACGTTGACAGCATCCTCCTGATGACCGGTTACACGGTCGATATGATGAAACAATCGAAACGTGTCATCGATGCTGCCAAATCCGATGGCGTTGACCACATAGTCCATGTCGGCGCCTCGGGTGCAGATACTGCAGAGGTCGCCCATTGGGGCTGGCACAGAATGATCGAGGCCTACATTGAACAGCAAGGCTTCCGTTTCACGCATATCCGCCCCGAAGGGTACATGCAGAACGTGCTTGGCTTTGGATGGCTTCAAGGGAACTCTCTAACCAGCCTAATCGGAGATGCACGTTGGAGCTGGGTCGATGCGAAGGATGTCGCAGCGATCGCGGTTGCCGCACTGCAAAGGCCTGATGAGTTCGCGGGCCAAGTCTGGCGTCTCGGTTATGAGGCGGCGACCATGGCAGATGTCGCCAAGCAAATTGGCAATCACCTCGATCAAGAGATCCAAATTGTTCCGCTGGATCCGCAGGTGTTTTACGAGGGCGCTGTAGGTGCCGGCGCCGACCCAGCCTATATGGCCTGTATTCGCGACCAGTTTCGACTGAATGCGGCTGGTGCAATCCCCGGCGCGGACCAGACTTTTGATGCCCAAGCCTTTGAGGCGGCCGTTGGCCGCGCTCCGGCAAACTGGTCGGACTTCATCGAGCGCAACAGTGCCGCGCTAAAATCGGCCGCAAGCGTATAAACGAATTCGAACCCCCTGGTCCGAGATGCGGGCCAGGGCCTTACCATACTGGGAGAGATTCAAGATGATAGTCAAAGCCGCCGACATAGCTCGTATCGATCACTTTTCAGAACTAGATGATGTGGCAATGAAAAAACTCATCAATGGTTCCGAAATCGTGCGGTATGAAGCCGATAGCACGATCTTGGATCCAGCATCTCCTCGGCGATGTTATAGCTTTCTGATAGAAGGCCGCTGGTGGATGTCGCGCAAAGTTGTTGGTTCTGACACGCCCTTTGAATGGACCGATGACCGACCGGGCAACTGGCATGGGGGTGTCGCACTTTTTGACGCGGTAGCGCCCGCGCAGGTGAAAGCCGAAACCGCCTGTGTCGTCTTGCACGCGCCTCGCGAGTTGCTTGAAGAGATCGCCGCCCAGAACAACCACCTGGCACTGGCTATGCTCCGCGGCATACAAGGTGGCGCGACTGTTCTTTTCAGGCACGCGACCACAGGCAATGCCGAGAACGCGCCCTCCGGTCCGGCAAAGGGGCTCACGAGCTAGTCAACGGGGAGATCTTGCCGATCGTCGCATTTTAGGTAAAAGGCAGCAGGTTCATCAGCACACAACACTCTGATGATAAACCTCCCTGAAGGTATGGTAGAAACTGTCCTCGTCACCCAGCATCCACAAGAGATAGAGGAGGTTGTCGGTGAGTGGCTTTCGCAGCAGGTTGAGCGCCACAATTACCTTGCGTTTTTCGAGACAGCGAAGCGCCTCGTAGATATGGTGCAGGCAGTCTGACACCATCGCCATGGTAATCTGATTCAACACAACCTTCCGCGCTTCGGCCTCATATACGCCAGCGTGCATTGCTGTGATAGGGTCGTCTTTAGCCGCGTGTCGGTTGAAGGCCTACGCTTCCGTCTTGTTGCGGAAATTGAAGCTTAAGACGTACGCCTCCGCTCCTTCATATTCCGCCCCAAGGCGGGCACTCGCATCATGAAGGAAGAAGCAATACTCGTGGGCCAGCCTCAGATCGCTTAGAATCCAACCAAGGCGGTTGCAGGGAATGAGGTAGACGCTGTTTGGCACTAGCAAGTCTTAGCGATCTGCCGCCTGAATGCTCAGCGGACTTCAGCAATGTTAGCAAAGGCCGTCGATGCGATAGGCGAGACGAGATATCTGGTTTCGCCAACTATCTGCCCCAAACCGCGTGAACTCGATCGCGCCCGCTTGGTGCTCACCAACGCCTGGCGGAACGAAGAGCGTAAAAACCTAGCGGCGCGGATGGAGAAAGACCTGCCGGTGGCGCGCACTGGTGAGTCTGAGCGCATCTCAGCGGCCGCCGTCAGTCTGATGATGAATCCTTACATCACCGGCGTCGTCCTGCCGGTCGATGGCGGCCTTCTGCTTAACTGAGAAACTGGAAAAGCAGCGGTTGCTACAGGGCAAAGACAGGCTATAGAGTTGGGAGAGCGCACCAAGATTTGCGAATAGCGGGTCGCGGTTCATGCGTGATGAAGATGTGAACTATTGCTTTGTTATCGCACTACGTTCTGCGCCGATTGCGCGCAGAACGTAATCCGCAAGTCGCTCGGCGAACGCATCGGTGAGCGTCTCATGACCTGCCAGCGCGCGATGGTAAATCGGTCCGGCATAAAGATCGATCGCGAGATTAATATCGAGGTTTGTGTCAAAAGCATCCCGGTCGATGCCGTCCTGGAACAGGCTGCGCCCGAGCCTTCTCCTCTGTTCCAGGAAGCGCTCGCGGAAGAGCGCGAGAAGTTCAGGATCGCTCTGCGCGGCGCCAAGGAGTTCGGTCACGACCCGCCCGCGCTCGCTCTTCATGAAGCGCGTCATTGCCAGTATGTGCTCCGCTAGCGCTTTGATCGGATCACCGCCAACCTGGATAGGAATTTCGCGGTCTGCGGTCTCGAGAAATGCGTCGAGCGCGATTTCGGTCGGCGTTGACCATCGCCGATAGATCGCCGGGCGGGTGACGCCTGCGGCGTCGGCAATTCCCTTTATCGTCAACTCTCCGACCGACTGCGTTTCCAGAAGCTTCATGGTCGCGGAAAGGATGGCTTCGTGGACTTTCGGGTCCATCGGTCTGCCGCGGGCGGATTGGATCGCCTCATTTTCCATTACGATACACCTTGACTCCTAAATCAGCACCTCTATATACGATGCACAACGTATCGCAATAAGCAATGTCTCAGTCAAGCACGAAAGACCCCGCCATGACCGAAGCCGCCAATGTCACGAAACTGAAAGCCCCCATCGCGTTCGAGTTCAGCCACATCGCCGACCTGACGCACACGCTGTCCGGCGAGACGCCTTACTTCCATATAAAGGGCGTCAGCTTTCCATTTCACATGGAGCCGCTCACCCGGCTTGAAGAGGTGGGCGTCTACACCACGAAGTGGACGATGTATGACCACCACGGCACTAACATCAATTCGCCGAACCATTTCGTCACGGGCGGCGCAGCAGCCCATGAGCTTGACGTTGAAAGCTTCTTTGCGCCGCTCGCCATCATCAACATCGCCGACCGCGCAAAGGACGATCCGGACACGGCGCTGACCGTCGACGATATCCTCGCCTGGGAGGCGGAACATGGCCAGCTCCCCGCCCGGGCGGCAGTCTTCCTGCGCGCCGATTGGGATCGCTTCGCCGGCGATCTGACCAAACACCTGAACCGCGACGCCGAAGGCGTGCGTCACAATCCCGGATTTTCTGCCGAGGCCGCGCGGTTCCTCGTGCAGAAGCGCGAGATCGTCGGGATCGGCACTGAGACCGTTGCGGTGGACTGGGGACCGGACCCGGATTTCCAGACGCACAAGATCATCCACGGCGCTGGCAAATGGGCGGTAGAGAACCTGACCGGTCTCGCCGCCGTTCCGGAAGCAGGGGCGACGCTGATCCTCGGCCCGTCGAAGGTCAAGGATGCTTCGGGCGGCATGACGCGCGTGCTGGCGGTATGGTGAGGGAAGCGAAGATGCCCACACCTCCAAAACCCGTCACGGCGCTGATTGTCCGAAAGGTCAAGCCCGGTCATGAGGAAGCGCTCGACGCCAAGATCGCCGAGATCCTCGAACTCGCAGCGAAGGCGGATGGGTATCTCGGGTCGAGCGTTCTCCACGGAACGCAAGCGGGCGAGCCGCAGCTTTACGCCGTGCTGCACTTCGCAAGCTGGAAGGAATGGGACCATTGGCGCGAGACCGCCGACGCCCAGCCCTTTCTAGAAGAGGCGCTGCAGCACGTCAGCGAAACCCCTGAAGTGAAACTCGCCGAGGGGTTTGCCGGCTGGTTCGATCTGCCGGGCGCGCCGATGCCGGTCGTGCCGGCAAAGTGGAAAATGGCGGTTGTCACCTGGCTTGCCATCTTTCCCATCCTGTCGGTCTTCCTCACCGGCACCGCCCCGCTAATGGGCGATCTGCATCCCATCGGTCGCTTGTTTCTCAACACACTGATCATCGTCCCTCTTATGACCTGGTTCGTCATGCCAGGAATGACCCATCTGTTCCGCCGCTGGCTGTTCAAGCCGAGCGCGATCTGACGAAAGGAAAAAGACATGAAAGCCGCAGTTTATACCGAAACCGGACCTGCAGATGTTCTCGAAGTTATCGACTTGCCAAAACCCGATCCCGGCGAAGGCCAGGTTCTCGTTCGCATACATGCTTCAGGCGTAAATCCGTCGGATACAAAGACCCGCAGCGGCGCCTTTCCGTTGCCGGACGGTTGGTATCGGATCGTGCCGCACAATGACGGAGCGGGCATGATCGAAGCTGTCGGCCAGGGCGTGCCCGACAGCCGCGTTGGCGAGCGCGTCTGGCTCCATACCACCCAATAGGGGCGGCTACGATGGAACGGCTGCTGAATATGCGTTGGCGCGCGCCGAGAGAGCGATCCGGCTTACCGAGACGGTCAGCTTCGAAGCGGGCGCGACCTTCGGTGTGCCGCTCCTCACGGCCTGGAACGCCGTAACCATGAACGGTTCCGTTGAGGGCAAAACCATCCTCGTGCAGGGCGGCGCTGGCGCCGTCGGCAACTACGCCATCCAGATCGCGAAGGCAAAGGGCGCACGGGTCATTGCGACAGTCAGTTCAAAGGCCAAGGCGGATGCGGCCCGTCGCGCCGGAGCCGACATGGCCATCGACTATCGCACAGAAGACGTCGCTGCGCGCGTGGCGGACCAGACGAGCGGCGCTGGCGTTGACCACCTGATCGAAGTCAATCTCAGTGCAAACGCGCAAAAGCTGGGCGCCCTGCTGGCCCCGATGGGGTTCGTTGCAGTCTACGGCTCCGATGAGATGACTGCCGAGATACCGGCAATCCTGTCGCTTGTAAAACAGCTCTCGTTCGGCTTCTTCCTCGTTTACGACTTGCCGAGAGACACCTTGGATCGTGCGACCGAAGACCTTACAGCCTTGCTTGCGGACTGCAGGATCAAGCCTTTCATCGCCGAAACGCTGCCGCTCGAGAATATCGCCGAGGCCCATCGGCTGGTCGATGATGGTCGGGCGATCGGCAACGTCGTTCTGCATATTTGATCCCCCATTGGCGTGTCGTGAACACAGGCAAAGAGTCGCCCGGTCGCTTCGATCTGAAGGACACTGTCGACAAGCTTGGCTTTCGAGAGTTGGTTACACTGCTGACTGTCGCCGAGACGGGAAGTTTCCGAAGGGCGGGTCAACGACTATCGGTAGGGCAATCCGCAATAAGCCGACGGGTGCAGCATATCGAGGATCTACTTGGCGTATCGCTTTTCGAGCGTCGACCGAGCGGAGCGAGGCTTACGCCGGCCGGTAGTCGCTTCGCATCCCGGGCGCGAACGATCGTGGACGAGCTAAACTTTCCGGTAGAGGGTGCAAAATCAGCGGCTATCGGAGACGCTGGCCAACTCAGTGTTCGCGTAGCTGCATCACTATCGTGCGGCCCATTGAGAGACGTCTTTGAAGCGTTCCTGCATGCGCATCGCGATGTCGAGATATGTGTCGCAGAGGGGAAATGCTCACGCACCTTAGCCATCGTCGCCTCGACGCAGTTGTTGCCGTCGGTGAACCCGCAGCCGAGACTGGCTATGGGTTACTCCTTGCTCGCGAGGATATCTTTCTCGCGGTAGCATCGGATCATCCCTTAGGCACCCGAGAAAGGCTCGACTAGGAGGAGGTTCGTGAAGCGACTTTCGTTGTGAGCGCCCACGAGCCGGGCGCGGAAACTCATGAATATGTGCTGCGACGTGTCAGCGATCCGGGACATATGAGACGTGTCCGACGTCATGATGTGGGACGGGAAGGCAATATGAATCTGGTCGGCTTAGGTTTTGGTGTCAGTCTCGTCCCAGATCATTGGCGCGGTGATCAGTACCCGAACGTGATATTTGTGCCGATCGGAGATGTCGGTGAGACCGTCCCCCTTTCGCTGACTTGGCGTCCAGAGAACGACAATCCCGCGTTGCGTCGCTTCATCAGCTTGGCTCGGATTGAAGCGAGACGGAACGGTGTCGCTGGTTAGACTGGTCGGCCCGGTGGCTAGACTGCGGCAGCTGCTAAGACTCGAATGGCCATCCTCAACTTCGATCATTTATGCTTCGAGCGCAGCGCTACTGCCGACCAGCTGCAGGTGAACCGCACGCCGATGGTGCAAATCGATGTCGACATTATGTCCGTCAGTGAAACCACTGACCGCACTTCGACCACGTATCGAGCGCCCGCAAATTGGCAGCGGCGCTGTGTTTCAAAGCGCTGATCTTCTACCTTGAGATGGAAAACTCCGTGTCGCAGTCGGTCGCGTGCAGGGTGGATTTCAGACAATTGCTGTTGTCGTGTCCCTGCTTCTGGGCATCCCAGAACGAAAGTTTGAAATAGATGGCAGAGCAAAGCACGAAGAGTTCAGTCAATTGTTCGCCAACACCGTCATTTGAGGACTTGGTCATTGCATGTACTCCTGTAAGGAGTCTTCGATGATCATGCTCTCATATCGGTGGATTCTCATCTCCCGGCGTTTCAGGATCTCATGACTGCACGGATGCAGCTGGCATGCCGATATTCTGAAACCACAAACATGCAATCCTGAAAGACAGTCCACATTCCCCCTCTAATACTGCTGGCGCAGTGACGAAACGCTCTACGCTGTCAGGCTAACTTGGATCGCGCAGCGTGACAGAGGCGCCCCGTCACACAGTGTAGGGATCTAGGAAAGGAGCCAGCAATGAAACTTTTACCCCTCTTAAACGCAAATGCACATGTGCCGCTGCTTTGCGTGTCCGCGGTTTACGACATCGCCTCCGGAGCCCTGAGCCTTCCTGGCAAGATCAACTGACGCAATTCGATAAGAAAGTGGTCAGGAAAGTCTATGGTTTGGAATAAGGCTTCCGCGATGATGTCTTCAATCACCGTCACTGCATAGCTCATGCTAGAGCCAGGCAAGTATACAGACGTACAGATGCGCCATTGTGGACATGATGGTGGTCAAACTCAAAAAGGAAACGCCACATGAGCATTGACATAGGAATAACCGACGAGGATCGGGCGACTGCGGCTGAGGCTGTCAAACGGCTCCTCGCAGAGACTTACGCTCTTTACTTCAAAACACATGGCTATCACTGGAACGTCGAAGGGCCGCACTTTAATGCGCTACATGCCCTCTTCATGGACCAGTACACCGAGATGTGGAACGCCGTTGATGATCTGGCCGAACGGATCCGTGCGCTTGGCCACTTCGCGCCAAGTTCTTATTCGGAATTGTCGGCCCTCTCCGCCTTGAAGGAAGAAACCGATCGCCCGAATTGGCATGATATGGTCACGCGGCTGGCAGCAGATCATGAACGCGTTGCCAAGACGGCGCGCGAGGTGCTTGATATTGCCGATCGCGTGGGGGACGAAGCGACAAGCGATGTCGTCACACCGCGCATCACGGTTCATGAGAAAACAGCTTGGATGTTGCGCGCCACAGCGTCTTGACTTTGCTGCAGTGGACTAACTGGCAACTGACCCGTTTCACTCGATACTCGTACCTGGGCGCACACTAGGAAAAAACGCGTCGTCTGAGAGTCGTATAGTCGCTGAATGCCGCCGGATGGCCTGCTTCGGGGACTAGCTCTGCCTCAATTGCCATCTTTGCGACCGTGACCGCTACCTGCGCTGTCGCCTCATAGTCCGACGAGAGTGCAAAGGACTCGCGTCCGAGCGGAACGCCTTCCGCGCCTGCAGCGACGGCGCAGAGCGTGATATCTTCGTCGGGCGGTGTGGCCCGGCCCGCCTTACCAACGGCGGCGCGATCCCTGAAGATCTAATAGGCCCTTGGTAGGTGTCGGCGAAGTATGCGCAGAGCGCGGATCGCACGGTTCATCGCGGGCCGGTCGAAGACGGTGTGGTAACAGATCTCTAGTCCCCTGGCCTCCGCGCCGCGGCCCGACATTGCGCCAATTTCGAAGCCTGCCTCGCTCACCTTTTCGGCTATCATGCCGCCGAGCCGACCCACTGCGCCGACGACGCCAATTTGTGCGCGCTCCATCCGCCCTTCTTTCCCTTAAATTCATAAGTCTGCGACGACGCAATACCACTACAATACTATCCCGCCGAGGCGAGGCCGGGCGAAACTCGGTGTTGGGTTCGATAGGATCAATAAGCGTGCTGAATATCGAAATGCAGAACATGTATTGTGGCTTCCGTCACCACGAACCGTCCATCAACCCTGCGCATCACAATCTCATTGTGCCCGCCCAGAGAGAATGTCTCGCCCATAAAGATCGAATGGCGAAATCTGAAGCGGAGACCGTCACCCAGGAACTCAAGCGCTTCGACGTTCGCGGCCGTGTTGAACCGGCCCTTCTTCAAATCATTGACGAACGAGTTGTAAAAATCGCGTGGACCCGCCGCGAGGTTGTCATAGGCAAGCACCGTTCCGTCTGGGAGGATAAACTTCAGCTCGACGTCATCAGCAAAGACACCGCTTTCACGCATGATTTGCAGCTGTTCATCACCGGTGTCAGCGAAGATGATGACATTGTTCCATCTTGCGACAAGGTTCTGGGCATTGGCATAAACGACGGCCTGATCCGGGGTCTCGATCTGGGCCCAAGGCGTCCCTGCTTCCGAGACATGGCCCAGTGGCGCCGCAGCCTGCTGAGCCTGGGACAAGCCAGGCATCAGCAGCGATACTGCGAGAACAGCCGAGATCACGAGTAATTTGGAAAAGTCGTTCATTGCCCTCTCCTCTTGGCGGTCGAGGAACAATAAATACACCGCTCACGGTTCGCGTTGCTTTCAGGATCCATCGACGTTACGCGATCCAATGAAGCATTCCAGAACAAACAGCTTATCCAAGGGCTGGAATCGCACCGCTCGGTGCACGATTGGCCGCCGATGATTTGTTGCGGCGACACTGCACATTGTGCAGTCCGGAACCCAAATTCTTCATTCGCAGGATTCTGTAAAACCATCCGCTTGAAATAGTTCGTCGAGTAAAACTGACATACCCGATGCATGGGATTTTGTTTCGAAAGAAGATAACGTCTAGAAAGAGCCAGCTCGAAAGGCTGGGTCGGGAGATGATCGTACCCTCCCCCAATTTTGGTCTACCGGAAGTGATCGTACAAGCTGCGACTGAGGACATCTATGCCGCCGTGACACGTCCTGCGCCATTTGAAGCGCGCCTGGATCCCACGCGATGTCTCATTGTTATCCCACTTGCGTCCAGTGACATGACGATCTCGGAGAACGGCTACGGTGAGATTGGCCGCATTCGCCGGGCCTTTTCACTCACTTACCTCCCTTCCGGTACTGCGCGCCGGGCCCGGCAATCCGAAGAGATTGAGCATCTCTACATCTCCATAACCGCCAATCGCACGGCGACGCTCCTTGAGCGTTGCGGCTCACGCAAATGGTCATTGCCCAACCGCGTAATCGAACACCGTCATGGTGACATCGCTTCAGCGGCGCAGATGATCCGGAGACATCTTTTTGAGCCATCTTGTCCGAACGCGACATTCTTGGCGGCAGCCACCGATCTTTTGCTGTCCCACGCCATCGGATCAACAGTGAAACCATCAACGCCAGATGCAGCCGCGATCTTCAACAATGAATCCCTCCGCCGCGTTCTGGAGGAGATCGACCATCAAATGGAATCCGGTATTCGTGTATCAGACATTGCAGAAGACTTTGATCTGACGCCGAGCGCTTTCTCTCGAAAGTTCCGAGCGAGTGTCGGGTGCTCGCCCCAGCGTTACGTGATCGAGCGACGGATTGGGCGCGCCCGGGAGATGCTCAAAGAAACCGACCTTCCGATTGCCCAAATTGCCTACGCGCTTGGATTCTCTTCGCAAGCGCACCTCACCTCGAGCTTCAAAGACCTGCTCGGCGTGACGCCTGGGCGATACCGCGCGAGCTTTACAAAGCAGAAATCGACCGGCGCTGGCGCGAGCGTGCAGGCACACTGACTGATGTTCGACGTGGCTGAGGGGCGCGATGATGCTCCAAGTGTCGACTGGCGCTGGGATTGCCGCTCCACCTGAAGGCCCATTGGTCATGCGCAGACGATTGGTCTACCAAAAACGTAGCTGAGCGCGGGAGGCTTTCGAAAGGTGATACCGTCAGAAGGAACTGGGCATCATCAACCATCTGGCGGTGATCATTCTCAAATCGCCCGCGCACGGCTTGCTCCTCTGAGAACGAGGCTACGATGATCGAAGAAAGGTTGGACAAACCAAAGAAGTCTCTCGGCATGCCGCAACCAATGTCGTGGCAGTGCGCAACGATGTCCGCCGTTGCGTCGTCCAGAAACAATCGATCTTCTCGCAAGTCCGCGGCCAAAAGGTCGTCAGGCGCCGCCGAACGCCGCCAGAGAGAGAAAGACGCGTTGTGGCTCAGGACGACCGTGCCCGCCAGATATCGCAGAAGCCCACGTACGGGCACAGTATCGACCATCTCGTGATCCATAGAACGTTGCAGTATCCTATACTGTGTCACGATTGATCCCGCGTATTCCGAAGGCATGTATAATTACAGAAATTTGACTTAACACTGATCGAGGTCCTGTAAGCCTATGAGCTCTGGAATATCTGGCGGGCACGGTGGGTCTCCAAGCAGCGGCAGTAGCGGGTAAGCTATTCAGGTTTCTGCGAGCTGCGCCTCAACGGATTCTGGGTCCACGCGACTGGACGACACGATATAGGCGACCAACGCGACAATCGCGGCAACGCCGCCTGCCAATGCCAGTATATTCGGTGAAAAGGCCGTCAGGACACCGCCGCCGATGGCACTGCCAAGGGTGGTGCCCACATAGATGGCGGAAGCGTTCAGAGCGAGAAGCGTCGTGACCTGCTCCGGCCGCAATCTGGTCAGGAGCGCCTGTTGCGGTGCGTTGAAACTGAACCCGATCGCGCCCCAGATGGCCATGATTGCGAAGGCGACCCAGAACCCCAACGATAATAACCAAACTGCGAAAATCGCTGGAGAAAGCAGGATCAACACCGTTAACAGCACGCGATGCGGCGTGAAGCGATCCGATAGAATGCCGCCAACATGGTTCCCAATGGCGCTGGCCGCGCCAAAGGCGAAGAGCAGCCAGAAAATCTCCCCGGACGTGGCGTTCAGGGCGTCAGCGAACAGCACCGCAGCAAAACTGAACGGGATAAACTGTGCTGTCATGACGAGCGCGGTTATGGAGACTGCGCCCATGGCCGGCCCATCCTTTAACACGCCAACAAGTGAAGCCAGATTGCGGCGTGGGCTGATGATATCGCGCGGCACGAAGATTAGCATGGCTATGAAGGCAACAAGACTGAGAACTGCGACCAAGCCGAAGGTTGCGCGCCAGTCGAAGATCCCACCGATAAACGCCCCAGCGGGTACCCCAAGTACCGTTGAGATCGCGATGCCGCCGAACACAAGACCGAGCGCAGCGCCAGTTCGCTCCGGCGGTACAATCATCGCTGCGATAGCAGCTGCGACGGGTGTGATAGCCGCGGCGCTCAGTGCTGATAGAATCCGTGCGATGATAAGCCATTCATAGGTAGGTGCAGCTAAAGCTGCCAGATTCGACAGCGTGAGGCCGATGGCGGCGAATAAGAGCAATCGCTTCTTGTCGAGCCCTGAGGTCCAGACGCTGATAAGCGGTGCGGACAGCGCATACACTAGCGCGTAAACCATGATGAGCTGCCCCGCCAAAGGTGTCGAGACGTTCATACCCTTCGCAATCTCCGGGACGATTCCAGCAATGATAAGCGCCCCCGTGCCAACTGCGAAATTCGCCGCAGCAAGGCTGTAAAGCGCAGCGCTATTGGAGCTTCCTTTCTTTTTTTGTTCAACGCTCATTGCGTCTCTCCATATTTTACCGTGGTCGAGCCCATCAGCACCTGCTCGGAGTGGGCGCCCACCACCGTAGGGTCAGTGTGATCGCCTGATAGGGTTGGTGTTGGTGGATGGATCAAACGACCTATTTCCAGCAGTCTAATGATGTCTCGTGCAGCGATGTCTTTCAGAAATTGATGCCCTGCCAGAACTTTGATCGCTCGGATCGTTACGCCTCGAGGCAAGAGAGCGTCATGCTGAAACAGCGGGGTTTGGCCCGTGCCTGTCTCTGCAACGGAGATAAATCCATTATCTGCCAAGATTAACGCCTCCTGTCGAAACTCGTTCTGCGTCTCAAGGTGGCGCAGAGCGCAGAATAATTGAAATTGTATGTCATTTGTGCTGGTATCCACTTCATGGATACCGAGAAGCTCGATTTGAATCTTCTGCTCGCTCTCGATGCGCTTCTGGCCGAGCAAAACGTTACGCGTGCCGCCAAGAGATTGAACCTCAGCCAGCCAGCCCTGTCCGCGCGCCTTGCACGGCTGCGCGACCTGTTTGGCGACCAGTTGTTGACGCCAACGCAGCGAGGGATGGCACCGACGGCTCGCGCGCTACAACTTCAAGAGCCTTTGCGTGACGCGCTCGAGAGAGTTCGATCTGTCCTGACTGACGGCGTAAGCTTCGAACCTGAAACAGCCAAACTCACGGTCTCTCTCGCCGGCACTGATTACATTCAATATGCAGTCATCGCACCGCTCACACTCCGCTTGATGCGGGTCGCGCCCAAGATTCAAGTCGTGGCCCGTCAACTCAGTGCGCAGGAATTGCCGAAACAGCTGGAGCGCGGCGAAGTCGACCTCGCGTTTCTTTTGCCAGGCACGGCAGGCCCATCGCTGCGCCAACGCAAGCTCTTCGATGAACGCTACGTCGTTGCGGTGCGCAAGAACCACCCCAAGGCAAGCAGAACGCTGACGCTCGATACATTCTGTGAATTGGATCACATCATCGTATCGCCGCTCGACGGGACAATTCGGACATCGATTGATACCCAACTCGTCGCGCTCGGGCGACAGCGGCACGTCCAAATGTCGGTGCCAAATTTCTTGGTCGCACCGGAGGTTGTGGCGCGATCCGACATGGCGTTTCTTTCCCCCGAAAGGCTCGTACGCCATCGCGGCGATGCGCTTAAATTCTACGACCCGCCCTTCACGGTCGAAGGCTTCACCATGATGCTTGCTTGGCATGATCGTACACACAACCATCCAGCCTATAACTGGCTACGCGAACAGATCGTCTCCGTGGCGTCCGAGGATGGTATCTGATTCCTGGATAGCAGGAACAAAATCTCTCGATTTCCAAATAGGTGACTGAACTGCGATTTCTGTCCTGTCACCGCAGCGGGATTGCTCCGAGATCAAGTCGCTGAAAGCGAAGGCGTAAATTGAAATACGCGCCCGTGCCTTAGCGCCATGAGATTGCTGAGCGATCTTCGTCCGCAATGACATCAGACAAACCAGGGAAACGAAAGAGTTTAGCCATGCAAACCACAGCTATCATGATGCACGAAACCGGCGGCACGGACGTTCTTAAATATGAGACTGTCGACCTGCCAAACCCCAAAGAGGACGAGCTTCTGATCCGCGTCGACGCCGTCGGTCTGGGCTTCGGAGAAGTCCTCTACCGGATGGGGATCTACGTTCAACAAACCGTTCTGCCGACCAGCCTTGGCAACTATGCCGTTGGGGTCGTCGAGCAAGCAGGTCCGGGCGTCACAGGGTGGAAAGCCGGCGACAGAGTCACAGTTCTTCCGACTTTCGAAATGAACACGTACTCCGTTTACGGCAAACATGCGATCGTGCCCGCAAGCTCCGCGGCGCCCTACTTCGAGCAATGGACACCGGAAGAAAACGCCGGGATCTGGATGCAGGCAATCACCGCCTACGGCGCACTGATCCATTACGCCAAGATCCAATCTGATGATTTTGTACTTCTGACGCCCGCCTCTGGCGGCGTCGGCCAAGCCGCAATCGCCACGGCGAAAAGGGCGGGTGCCACTGTCATCACCACGACGCGGACACAAGAAAAAGCTCAGATGCTGAAGGACCTCGGCGCTGATCATGTGGTCGTCACAGATGAGGAAGACATCTCTGATCGCATTCGCGAAATCACAAACGGACAGGGCGTGCGCATCGCGTTCAATGCGCTGACGGGTGATTTAACGACGAAACTCGCCGGCGATGTGGTCTCCAAAGGGGGAACCATAATCATGTATGGCGGGATTGGGGGACAGGAGACAGTTCTGCCCTATCCTCAATTGATCACCCGCGGGATCACGATTCAAGGCTACACGCTCTATGAGCTGACATACCACGCGGAGAACCTTCCGGGTCTCATCGACTATGTGAAGGAAGGCGTCGCAGACGGCACCTACAAGCCGAATGTCGACAAGGTCTTCCCCTTCGAAAAGATCGCCGAGGCTCATGATTACATGACCGCAGGCTCCACCAAGGGCGCAGTGATCCTGCAAGTCCACAACTAATCAAAAAGCCAACAAACCCAAAGGGAGCCAGCTATGCCCGACTCATCACTCGCGGCTGAAACCACTACCGAACTCTTCATTGACCGTGCGCGTTCCGGATATAGTCGTGCGAGCGCACACGCAGGAGGGCCTCCGATGTCATGCGCGACGAGCCCTACGTTCTCAATATTAGGATGATCGAGTACATGTGTGAGATCCGGAGCTAGCGTCTCGATCTCGTACCCGCTGTGTGCCTTGTCACTTTCGCCATATCCACGCTGGTCAACCGCGACACATAGGTATTCGTCTCGCAAATCTGCGTTGACTTTGCTTCATTCTCGCCAAGTTTGTGGCCAACCGTGAACAAATAGGAGAGCAGGTCCATGACCACAGCTTACCGCGTGGAGCAAAGAACCATCCGATGCAGCGATGCGATGACGATTTGGCGTCAGTTTTGTCACGATAGAAATAGCCTGCTAAGGACTTACGATTCTGATGCTAGTCAAGCGGTGGGCCCACGAACTCGACATCGTAGCAGGCAGCAATCTCATTGATCGCGTCCATGTCAGTTGGTGGCAAAAGCTCGGCACTTGCTAAATCACGGAACAAGCCTTCACCTCGCCCAGGTGCAAGCATGATCAGAACGCGTGAAGTCCCAGGGCCCATGCCGCGGAATGCGTGTCGTGCTCCCGGCGGAATCAGAACAGTTGTGCCGGGCTCTGCGACCTCCTCGACTCCATCGCAATGGAACTTCATCCTCCCGTCTAGGACGATAAAGAGCTCGAATTCTGTTTTGTGAACGTGGATGGGAGGACCCGCGCCCTCAGGAATTTCCTCTTCAAACACGGCGAACTTTCCATCAGTATCCTTGGGCGTGATGCGGAACCAACGGTTAAAGCCGAAACCGTCATTATGTTCGCCGCTTCCGGGACCGTGAATGATTGGCTTTGCGTACTGCTTCATCGAGACGTCTCTGCTGAATGTTTGGATGAGATTGGAGCCAAGCCGCACGGCGTGAAGTCGCGCTGGCTCCAATCTCTCGAATTTTGGTCAGACTCCAGCTGTCGGAATCGGTGGACGACCAGTCATACCCAGCCCGGCACGAACGTCCTCGGCGTTCATAGCCGATCCGAGAAAGTTGTTCATGGCTGCATAATATTGACCCATATGGTCGCTCAGAAGCACGCCGATATGCCTGCCATTTTGTTCCGTATTAGCTGCCAGTTCAGCAAGCACCGCAACCCAAGTCGTCACGATGGCTCCGGCTGCGGAAAGGCGCTGCATCGTAACGTCCGTAATGAGCTTATTGAAGTCGGCACTGGCATCGATCACGACATAGACTTCGTAGCCGTCGCGCAATGCAGAAATCGCTGGAAATGCTGCGCACACTTCGGTGGCTAAGCCTGAAATAACAAGCTTCTTGCGGCCGGTTGCTTCAACAGCCGCCTTCGAAGTGGGATCGTTCCAGAAGTTGACTACCGGTCGATCAATGACCTCCACTTCAGGAAAGAGCGCCTTGAGCTCCGGCATCGTCGGCCCGTTTGGTCCCTGTGGCCAGCTGGTACCCATGATGACCGGAATGTCGAATGCTCTTGCGGTTCTTGCATGGCCCAGAATGTTGTTCTTGAGCTGGAGGGGATCGATCGAGCTCAAAAACTGCATCAGACCGACTTGATGATCGATCATCAGGAATGCGCAATTGTCTGGTGTGAGTTCGGCGGTCGGCAGCGCAGTCGGCGTCGATGAAGTCATGATGTATCCCTCGTTGATGGTTGAGTTCTTCAACGGACGCTACCGGCTGGCTTGTGGGAAATCTTTCACGTTTCCCGTGCGCTGCAAATTTTCGTTCGTACGAACAGGCTAAGCTCGCTGTTTCTGCTAGCCGCACGGATGTCAAATGCAGAATTCTAAAACAACCCGGAGATCTGCAAGCGAGATCGCGCAAACTGACCTAAGCTGATTTCCTCTGTCTGCAATGCACGAGGCCAAAATGTTGAAGCTCTATTCCATGCCCGGGACGTGTGCCCTTGCAGTCCATATCGCATTGGAGTGGGCCAAAATCCCCTATGAGCTTCGCCTCATGCTACATGGCGAGAACCACAGTCTTGACTACCTCCAAATCAACGCGCTCGGCTCAGTGCCCGCCTTGCAGTTGCGAGATCACTCTGTCATTACTGAAGCATCGGCACTATTGATGTTTATTGACGATGAAGCTGCGGAAGTCTTTGGTGCTCCAACACGCAACCACTATGGCAGGGCTCGCCTTGCAGAAATGCTGTCGTTCTACACTACGGAAGTCCATGCTGCTTTCGCACCACACTTTGCGCCGGCTCGATTTCATCCTGAGCATAGGGAACATTTAGCTCTCAAAGCCCAAGCATACGAACGCTTGCGCCTACTCTTCGATTTGATAGATGACACACTTACGGGAACCTACGTCTTCGGACCGGAACGTAGCGTCGCCGATCCCTACCTCTATGTTCTTAGCCGTTGGATCGCGGGCACACCGCTGAAACTGGACGATTTTCCGCTTCTCAAAGCCTTCAAGGTCCGGATGGATCAGGACCTCGCAGTTCAAAAGGTGCTAAGCTGTTATACATGAGTCCATCAAGAGCTCATGTCACATCAGTTATAGCTGCGAAATTTTGCGGAATTCTGCCGGCGTTATTCCGGAGCGCTGAGAGAACAAGTTTGTCATATGCGATTGACTGGAAAACCCGACAGCGAACGCAATTTCTGACAAGTTCATGTCAGATTGCTTCAACAGAAATTCCGCGCGGTTGAGCCGTCGCTCTATAACCCATTGATAGGGAGACAACCCGGTGTGAGCTTTGAAAACACGGGAAAATGCATATTCATTCATGTCGACTAGTCGTGCGAGCGTCTTCATGCGCAGGCTTGTGTCAATGTTGCTGTCCACGTACTGACAGATGCGATCATACAGATGATCGGCTAGCTTGGCACCAACTTGCTCTTCTATTTCCCGACCTCTTCCAGTCGCGAGAGTCAAGATGCGAGATGCAAGTGTCATCATGTTGGCATCGACAAACAGGTGCCCACGGGCGTTGTCATTATTCGCTTCGGCCCAGCATTCTTTAACGACCTGACGAATAACCGGATCGAGGTGGGTGTCCGTCAACAACGTTTCAATTTCGACGGTATCGATGCCTAGGTCGCGGGCAGCGTTGTCGAAAAAACGTGCTGGAATGCCTAGGCACATGAGCCGATGCTTATTATAGAGATTATAGTCGGTCGATGTCTCCGAAGGCGCTATGACAAACTCCCCTCGCCTCATGCGAACTTCATGAGTTCCAGCACCGAGATCAACGGCGGCCAGCAATTCGCCGCCAATGTTCATTTGTAAATTGTAGGTTGCCAGGGCCTCATCTGGAAAATACCCCTCGGGTTGCTGCGCGACGAACATCCCTATTGTGTCTTTTCCGTCCATAAGACGGCGTTCGACAACATATCGACCGTACACTCGCTGATAAAACGCGAGATAGTCATCATACTTCCTCTTGTTGTTTTTCATTTCCATCGCGTTTTTTACATTTTATCGATAATGCTCTTCAACAGAGCTCAAGATCAATTCTTGTCTTGTTTACAAGAATCTTGTTATTTCACATTGAAATGATCTAATTCTGCGCATTCTTTTTGCTCAACTGAACTTGTGATGTGATATCTCGTATCGCTTGTCGTCGAGCGGATCTAGGCTATTAACCTTGCGCGCGCCCAGCTCAAACCCAAACAGATCACCCAGCGTGGATTGTCTCACGAATCTGGCGATTAGCGTCGAGAGCTTACTGCTATGACCTCGCCACAATGCATGAGTAAGCATCAGCGATGCCGAAATGGGCGTGACTGTATGCAAACGCGCAATCCACCATACGGAGCCAAGCTGGGGAGGAAAAAGGCGAACCTTCGTCATGACTTCTCTTCTTGCCAAGATCATCACATTCCCCCAACACATAAGCACCTGGGCAAGATGAACAAGTGACTGAAATGGTTCACACAATTGATGCAAATGGTATGATCATAGCCGACCTTATCGACGCGCAAATTCTGGTCGAACTTCGGCGTCGCTTAAGTTACGCAGAGGCTGCAAAGGCGCTAAAACTGCCACCTGCGACACTGAGTAGACGTGTGATCAAGATGGAAGCGCGCGCAGGACTGCTGCTTTTTGAACGTTCCACGCGGGCAGTCAGTGTCACGCATGCCGGCGAGCTGGCCGCGACGCACGCCGAGCGTCTCCTAAACGAGGCAAAGTCCATCGACAGCTCTATCGAAAACTTGCGAGCAACGCCGACGGGCACAGTCCGGGTGAGCTCACCGGTCATTTTTGGCCAGGCCATCTTTGGATCGATACTTGGCAGGTTTTTGAACAAGTATCCCGAGTGCAGTCTCCATCTCGAACTCTCCGACCGGCACGTCGACCTTATTGAGGAGTCAGTTGATGTCGTCATTCGGGTTGGCGATGTGCAGAACGAATCACTTGTTGTAAGGCCGCTCGGCTTGGTCTATGCGGGCCTATATCGTCGCACGCCCGACGGCAGAGCAAAATCGGCGATGCTTAAGTCAATCGACGATCTGTTGACTTGCAAACTTGGGCTGCTTCATCCAGGTGCTGGATCGAAGCCACAACTCACAGTCTTCGACCAAAGCGATTGCCCAGTCGTGCTCGATGTTACGCCGAAACTCGTTTGCCTCAATCCTTGGCTATTGAGGGAAGCTGCTCTCGTTAACGACATGGTTGTCGTCCTTCCAAACATCGTAGCAAGAGATGACGTCGCGACTGGGCGACTTGAGCGTGTATTGCCCCGTGTTGACGTTCGCAGAACGCCGATTCAGCTGGCGTTCCCATCGCGTCGCTTGATGCGGCCGGCAGTCCGGGCCTTTATCGATCTTGCAGCAAAGGTAATTCCGGACGCCCTAAGCGAGGCCGGAAATGAGTGATGGCCTGGGTCGATTCAAGCTGGCTGTATCTCGATCAATGAGTTCGCGCCCCTTTGGGGTGGCGGAAGCATAGTCTTCAAAGTTAGTGGCCCATTTTTCGACCGGTGAAGGCGGCTTCAGTTCGAATTCTGCCCGCCCATGCGGAGCGAACTGGGTGCATTTGAAGTGACCATCTCTAGTCTGCTGAAGGCCAGTTGCAGCTTCGCATCCTCTAACTGCAATACCTCTCCACGATAACTTGGATTCTAGACCATGAAATTCTCGGGGAGTGCTCGCTCGGGAGCATCAAGAGCACTGAAGACGCCCACTGAGTACCAGCCGTTCGGATATCGTCTTACGACTCTTCGACACCGTACTTCGAGCGGCTGCAGCGATCCGAGTTAATGGACCGCAGGTTGGAACTTTCCTTCAGTCGCATCGTCTGCTGGGAACATGGTCTCTACCCGCAAATCCTGAGCCAAGGCATCGGTCGGGAGCGAGATGGCGGAGACGACGGTGAAGAAGGTTAGTTTGTCGCCATTGATGCGCATCTCGATCGGAAGCATCGGAAACGCTGTGTATTCGAAGTCGAACGCCCACCAATCCTTGGGGAGGTCGGAATGGTTCCGAATCCTGTCTAGCTGCTCGCGCAGCTCGCGATCGGTCGCTGCTTCGCGATGAAGCCTTTGAATATACTGGCGGGCGTAGTTTTCCCAATTATCGATGTAGTCTCGAAAGCCGCCCGGTCCGAAAAGTGCATCGATCATGTTGAACGTCCCGCGGGAACGATCAAATGGGAACTTCGATTCAACAAGACGCAGTATGTCGCAGCCGGGTCCATTTGCATCCAATACGTTCCATTGCCTGTCGATGACAAATGATGGGAACGGCTCGTGCGCCGCGATCAACCGTCCGACAGCCTGGCGCAGCAGCTCCATCTGATCGTCGGACAGGGCGTGGTCTGCGTAGAGATCGGCGAAGCCCGCAGCTCTTAGCATCACATTACGCTCGCGCAAAGGGATTCCAAGCGCCGCGGCGAGACGGGTGATCATCGCGCGCGATGGCTTAGACCTGCCTGTTTCAAGAAAGCTTATGTGACGGGACGGTGTCTCGACTGCATTGGCGAGATCGAGCTGTGACATTCGCCGCTCCGAACGCCACGACCTCAGAAGAACCCCAAACTCCATGTCAATCCTTAATGGCTCCATGCAGCGACACTAACAGGTCCATGTCCCCATCTCCATTCCCTGGCAGGGAATTGGCCTCGGCGACATCGTCTGCGATCTAGGGCTTGGAGATGGATGCCAAGAAACCCCAGGGCGCCATTCGGTGCTCTTTGCGCCAGCGAAACCAAGAGGACAGACGACATGGACTTTTTGCGCACGCCGGACAGTTTCTTCCGCGATATCGGCTTCGATTTCGAGCCCCACTACGTCGATGTCTCAGCTTCAGACGGCACCGCACTGCGGATGCACTATATCGACGAGGGTCCCCAAACAGGCCAGCCGATCCTCTGCCTCCATGGACAACCTTCGTGGTCATTTCTGTACCGCGACATGATTGGCCCACTAGTGGCAGCAGGTTTCAGGGTGATCGCACCCGATCTCATCGGATTCGGTAAATCAGACAAACCAGTCAACATCGCCGACTACTCCTATCCGATCCATGTAGCCTGGATCGAGCAATTCCTAGTGAAGCTTGAGCTCTCCGGCATCAACGGTCTGTTTCAGGATTGGGGCGGCATGATTGGCATGCGTCTTGTCGCGCGTCACTCGGAACTATTTTCACGGATAGTTGTCACTAACACGATGCTGCTCGACTCCTCTGACATTTCCCCTGAGACATCAAAAGCGCTCGCAAAAGCATATGCCACACTGACCATCCCCACAGCCGAGCACGTACGCGACAGGTTTGCCGAATTCGATCCTATGGCGGCCGCATATTGGGTCAAGTATGCGGCGGAGAACCCTGCTTTTTCAGTTCGGGACGTTTTCAGCATCATCACCGGCAAGCACGACGAAGCCGCCTTAAAAGGATACGAAGCTCCGTTTCCCAATCGATCCTATCTGACCGGCCCATTGTCGTTTCCCTCCCTTTTCCCCGTCATGCCGCATCATCAGGTGGACAGGGAGGAGAATGACCGCGTTTGGCGCATGTTGTCGTCATTCACAAAGCCGGTGCTCACAGCATTCTCCGACGGCGATCCTGTAACCAGAGGACACGATCGTAATTTTCGGGACCGTATTCCGGGTGCGAAGCGTGTTGAACACGTCACTGTCCGCAGCGCTGGGCACTTCCTGCAGGACGAGCAGCCAAAGCAACTGTCCGATGCCGTGATCCGATTCATCGCGCAAACCGGCTCCCACCGTGATGTTGCTTGAATGATGAGATCAATCGAGCTCGGCGATTGTCGGAGACAAACGCGCTAGTCGATTTTCGGCGAGCTAACCGAAGGAGGTTTGCATGACACGCAGTTTTCACAGAAAGTGGCTGAAGTTCACCGCCATACTCGTTATGAGTTTTGGTCCGATCTTTGCCCTCGGATCGTTCTTGCCATTTGCCGAACCAGCTCGGGTCACAATGGACATTCTTGGCTGGACCCTGTTCGAAGGTACGCAGAGTTTCGATCATCCTACCACACAGTTTCTGTCCGCGCTGGCCGGCGGATTCCTTATCGGCTGGGGCGCAATGATTTGGGGGCTGACCGGCCGAGTTTACGATGCTGCGCCCAACGCCGTGCGTAAGGCGGTCATCAGCGGTATGCTATTCTGGTTTGCGGTAGACAGTCTTGGCTCTATCGCGTCCGGTCATCCATCCAATGCTGGATTTAATCTATTCTTCCTGCTGGTCGGCGTAGGCCCCATGTGGCTTCCGGCTGCTGACTCGGAGGTGGTATCGGCGCACATATAAATAGAACCGCAGGAGTGCAGACTTCGTAGTCAAGCCCGCTGCGAAGCGGGCGCGACGACAACGATAGGCATAGCTGGCATCCACATTTGTCCCCCCATAGAGTCGATCGCATTGAAATGCTTGATTTTTCTCATTCTAGGCTGAACCATCCTCTTCATGCCTATGTGGGTGACATTGCTTGTTCAATGCCTGACATCGTGTTGCTGATCGCGTTGTGAACTTGCGATGGAAAAGCTCGCCCTTCGATAGCAGCTTGCGGGGTTGAAACGGCGCTCAAAGCGAGCATGCCCATCGAGAGGTGATCGCTACTTTTTGATCGCCTTTTCCTGCTATGTCGATGTCTGGGGGGTGAATGCTGGTCGTTTTGCGTCCCTGCCAGGATTGGATACGAGCTGGGCCATATCTAGCGACAGAAGGGCCCACAGAGCTGACTCAGACAGCAATTGACAGCAACGCCTTCGGCGCATAGATCGCGACCGGCTCCGAAAAGCCCCTTAGTTCGTGCCGGCCGAGATCCTCGAGTGGAACGTCCAGAAGGTCGGCGACGCCCTTGGTAATTAGGACTGGGCGATCGAGAGATTTGCTCAGCCCCTCGACACGGCTTGCGGCATTGACCGCTCGTCCGATAACCGTGAAGTCCAACCGTCTGGGTGCGCCGACATTACCAAAGAACACCTCGCCGAGGTGAAGTGCGATGCCGGTGCGAAGCGGTCGCCATCCGGCGATTTCCGAAAGTACCTCCATATCGGCGTTCAGCTCATCAAGTCCTGCGAGAGCTGCTTCGGCTGCCGCAAGTCCGGCTTTTGCAGCGGCTTGCCGACTGTCGAACTTGGCGAACTGAAAGACCGCCAGAAGGCCGTCGCCGATAAATTTCAGGACTTCGCCACCGTGATCGAGAACAGCGCCCGCCAGCCTCTCAAAATAGGCGTTGAGCACAGCGATCATGTCGCGATCGTCGAGCCGATCCGCCAGATGTGTAAAGCCGCGAAGGTCCGATGCCCAGATGATGGCATCGATCGGAGCGCCGGAGCCGCGCTTGATCGAACCCTTCAACACCTGGCTGCCGGCTGCCTGGCCGAGATAAGTGGTGAGGGTGTTCTCGGCGATGCGAAGCGCGATATGGCGCTGCACGTGCAGCGCCAGCAAACGGAGATGCCGCTCGATCTCCTCGAATTGCCGATCGGGGAAGCCGCCCACTTGCTTGGTCGCCACGGTGGCGGCGTTATGATGACGACCCACGGCGTGCAACGGGATCGCCGCGTAGTCGGTGATGCCCTTTTTCGCAAGATCTCGCAAAAGCGGGCTATCGCCGGGTCCGTCCGTCTCGATCCGACCGCGAAACAGCTCACCATGTTCGATAACGCGAAACAACGGGTTTCGTCGGTAGGCATCGGTCTGGAGCGAGGCTTCGTCGATCTTGACCTCATCACAATAGCCGTCGTCATGCTCCCAGTTCCAGGCGTAGCCCAAGAGTTCTGGATGGAGCGTGCCGACATGAATGCTGGCCCGGTGAAGCGGTTGTCCGCTTGCCACCAGCCGCCAGACAAACTGCTGGAACAGCGCCAGAAGATCGTTCTCTTCGCCAGCCTCGCTCAGCAACCAAGACTCAATATCGGCTCGATCGGAAGATCCGATTGCACCGCGATCACAAGTGCCACGGCGCAGTAGGCTGACGAAGGCTGGGTATGTCCTGGGATAAGGATCGATGGGCTTGGACGTCATGCTATTTTCATCGTCCTCTTGTACTATCCTGACAGCTTATCATCGCCCTACTTGCTTGTTATCGTCGATAACTACAGCCATTTAGCCTGCCGGTAGACCGGCGACGAATGCCGGATCGGACGTCCAGCAGAGGCGCGGCCCCTCTTCCGTCTCGACTTCAGCGCCGGTCGACCTCAGCGTCACCCTGTTCACCGATCCGCCCGGTTCGATGTCCAGATCCGACAGGTCGACAGTGACCACATGGGTCTTGAAATAACTGACCACCGCCAACGGACGCATCTCGGCGCCGGTGATGGCATCGAGCGATTCCAGACGGACGTCCGCCTCGCCCAATTCGAGATTGCCGTGATTGACCAACGTTCCGACCGGACCAAAGTCGGAAAAGCTGCCGGATGGAATTTCCAGGAGAGCGCCACCCGGAATGCCGACGATCATGGCGTCGGCCCCTGGCGCTTCGACGCCCGGACAGGCTGCTGAAATGCCACCGGCGGGGAGGCTCAATTCCGCGATGACCAAGTCGGCGCCGGGACCATTGATGAGACCGCCATCGAAATCGAGGATGAGTCCCTCCCTGTCTTCGGCGATATTGAGCAGGACGGAATTGACGACATCGTCGGTCAGAACGGCCAAGCGACCAGCACCTTCAGGCGTAGCCGGGAGATCGGCGCCGGTCTCGCTCTGCAATCCGGCCGGCAATGTCGGATGACCGGGCGTGCCCAAGGCGACAACGATGCGGGCCGGCGCCTGGGCGTAGCCTGCGACCGTCGGCGTCACCCATTTGTCCGGACCATAGGTATGCGTCTCGCCGTCTCGCAACACCGCGATCCGCTCGATACGCCGTTCCCCGGTCGCCACGTCGAGCGCGGTCTCGAATGCCAGCGGCGGTGATGGTTCGGCGAGGACATGGGCGGCGGATAGGGCGATGGACGCCGCGAAGGGTGGAATCATGGTCCTGAAAGGCATAAGGAGGCTCCGGAGAAGAGGTCGGTAAGCGCGCCCGGAGGGCGCCTATCGGCTGGCGCGGTCAGTTCGACCGGTCGATCAGCTCGGTTGACGATGGCCCCGAACCGTGGTCGAGGATCGAGAAGTCGCCGTCCTTGGCCATGATGAAATGCGGCGAGCCCGCTGGCGTGATGAAGAACGATCCGGACGGGTACGCCTTGAGCCTGCTCTCGTCGAACACCTCGCCCGTGCCGACATAGGCCGTCCCCGACGTGACCACCGTGGTCAGCGTGTTGGGATGGGTGTGCGGCGGCACGACGGCACCAGCCTTGACCCGGGCATGGGTGGTGTAAAGCCCCTCCTTCGACCTGTCACCGTAAACCACCGCCGTCTCGATCAAGGCGCTGATGGCACTTTTCCGGTAAATCAGGCCATCAAGATCGATGGCGTGGGTCGGCTCCTGCGCCACAGTGACCTGCGTGGAAAAGGTGAGCGCTAGCACGGCCAGGATTAGCAGTTTCATAATCGTTCCTTCGCTGCTCATGAATCAGTTGCCAACTGGCTCGCCGAGCGTTGCCAGCCATCTGTCAAGACCGGCGGCGACGGCAGCAGGGTTTTCCTCTTGAACGGCGTGGTTCCCTTCGCCGATCCTGCTAACCGTCACGTTTACTGCATTTTCGGCGCTCCATTCGGCCTGCTCCCGGCGCAGCAGACGTCCCGGCTCGGCATAGAGGATCAGCTTTGGTGTCGCACTTTCGGTCCACCAGGCGACGGCATCCGAGTAGGCGGCAGTGACATCAGTGGGCTCGCCGCCGATCGGCAGGCTCCGGCTCATCTCCAGCAGAGGCCGCCGGCTTTCGGCATCGGGAAACGGGCGATGGTATTCCGCCACAACAGCTTCGGGTAACGGCTCGCCGGTCATGCTTGGCATGATAGTCTCAAGCCAGAGGTTATTCTCAAGAACGTTCGTCTCGGCCTCGTCCTCGCGCATCGAGCGGAACATATTGGCAATGCGATCCGGCATCTCATCATAGGCCGGCCGCGGGTAGATCGGCGGCATCGCTCCTTCCATCGTAGCGAAGCCAGCAACGCGATCTCGGTTCTGCGATGCCCAGATCAAGGCGATGCCCGCCCCCCAGTCATGGGTCATGAACGTCACGTGATCCAGCGCGAGTGCATCGATGAAGGAGTCGAGATGGTTCACCTGATCGAGGACGCCGTAGCCCTCTCCCGAGGAGTCGCCGAAGCCGACCAGGTCGACCGCAATGGAACGATACCCTTCGGCTTCGATCGCGGGCATGACGTCGCGCCAGATGAAGGACGAGAACGGCAACCCATGCACGAAGACCAATGCACGACCGTCCGGATCGCCGGTCTCGACATAGGCGATGGTCGCTGATGCGGTCTCGACGATCCTCTTCTCCGCCGGCAAAGACGCCGCACCTTGCGCCGCATCGCCGTAGACCTGTCCGGTCCAGCAAAGGGCCAGGACTGCAAAGGCGATCGGTTGACAATGTTTCACCAGATGTCCCTCCTATTCGTGGTTCATAAGGGCCGAGGAAGCGGCGCCGTTTCCAGCGATAACGATCGGGGCCGGTCGGGACCGGTCGTGGGTGTCGACCCCTATGCGCTGACCTTGTCTTCGCTTGCGCACCACGGCGAGGTGTTATATAGACTGTATAGTCTTTATATGATGCTCTTTTAAGACTGTCTAGTCTAAAATGTCAATGAGACTCAGCAAAGCAGGCCGCGGGCGGCCCAAGGGCTTCGTCGCTGACGACGCTCTCGAGACCGCCATGATGACGTTTTGGGAGAAGGGCTATCACGCCACATCGCTGGACGATCTCGTGGCGCGAACGGGCGCTTCGCGCGCCAGCCTCTACAAGACGTTCGGCGATAAGCGCGCCCTCTTCCTAAAGGCGCTGGATCTATATGGCGCGCGTTTTGCCGCTCGGGCCAAGTCCGTCCTGGCCGAAGAGGCGTGCGCGCGTGAGGTCGTGCGGCGTCTCCTCCTGGCATCGGCTGAACGGCTGGCGGGGCGGCAAGCGCCGCCGGGCTGCCTCCGCTGTCAGGCAACGCTTGAGCTGATGGGCACCGATGCGGCGCTCGATGACGCACTTACAGCGGCGAACCTCCGCTTTGAGCAGGTGATTCAGACCGTGATCGACCATGGTCTCAGAGAGAAACAACTCAGCGAGGCGGATGCCGAGGGCCTGGCCCGCTACATCACAGGCGCCGTCAACGGCATGGTTATTCTGGCTCGCGGCAGCGCCGATCACGAAGCACTTCAGGGCTATGTCGATCGCGTCCTAAAGGCCTGGCCCGACAGCTAGATCCAATGGTGTCAACCAGTTGACAATCAACCAGTTGACAATCAACCAGAAACGACATTGGTGAAAGTT
Source organism: Geminicoccaceae bacterium (assembly GCA_028285265.1). Lineage (GTDB taxonomy): Bacteria > Pseudomonadota > Alphaproteobacteria > Geminicoccales > Geminicoccaceae > JANQPX01. The sequence continues at coordinate 28,982 of JANQPX010000068.1, read as the reverse complement.
TCGCCGAAGCAACAGGTTCATTTTTGGCCATCTAAACGAACAAGCCTTGATTCAGGAGTGGGTCCGATACTGATGAAACAGGTGGTCGTTGACTAATCGTTGGCGACGTGATTCGTACAGCTTGAGATTTGGTCTTGGAGAGCAGTGCGATGATGGGCAGCCAGGCCGAGCCTGAGCAATTGTTCTACGATTTTCGCCTCGACGATCATGTCCCTCGCAATCACCTGCTGCGGCAGACCGATGTCTTTGTCGATCTCGAGAGTGTTCGTCAGGAGCTGAAGCCCTTCTATAGCTGGATCGGTCGGCTATCAGTGGATCCGGAACTCATGATCCGCATGCTAATCATCGGCTACTGCTATAGGATCCGTTCTGGGCGCCGCCTGTGCGAGGATGTTCATCTGAATTTGGCCTTTCGATGGTTCTGTCGACTGGATCTGGGCGGCAGGGTTCCGGATCAATCGACCTTTTCAAAGAACCGTCAAGGACGCTTTCGCGAGAGCGATCTTTTCCGTCGTGTCTCTGAGGGCGTGGTTCAGCGCTGTATCGACCTACAACTGCCGAACGGATCAGGAAATCCTTTCTTAATCAGGTCCCACTAGGCTGAGTCTTGCCGTGATAGTGAGCCAGTTCGAACACATCACCCTCTGTTCGAGCTGGCTGTCCACTCTCGATAGCCGAGGCTTGCGTGCGCAGATCGATGCAATGATCTGATTCTGAATGTCGCCGATTCTCATGGTGCTTGCATATTCGAGGATTGGGCTTGCCAACGGTGATCAGTCATTCCCTATCTGCTTCAGGATATGCGCGGTCACTTTCTCCTGGCACGCCTTCAAGTGTTCGATGAGCGAAGTCTCATGAATGTATCCTGCAGTAACACCTGGCAGCTTATGGTTCATGAGAAGCGCGATATCCATCTCATTGAGGCCAGCTCCTTTGGCAAGGGTGGCATAGCTATGACGCAGAACATGTGGAGGTGGCAGACCGCGCTTGTTTTCTTTTGGCTCCGTGATGTGACCTGATTTGCTGATTGCCGGCCATACCCAAGGCGAACCTTCAAAGGGTAGCTCATTCTCCCTTTGACGTTCGCTCAACAGCTCGACCAGGTATCCGCTAAGTGGCAAGGAGAATGCCCGCTCTTCTCCACCCTTAGGATTCGGCACGAAGAGGAGACCGCGCTTCCAGTCGACATTTTCCCATCGAGCCGTGATCGCTGCCGTTCGCCTCATGCCTGTGAGCAGCAAGAATTTGTGGAGATCACGTCGGATTGGGTTGTCGAGCGCTTCAATCTTTCGCCACCAATCCGGGAGGCCATCCGGGCCTAAGGATTCATTACGTCGCTTTTCACGGTTGAACGTAACAGCAATAACAGGATTGGCTGGCAGGCTGTCGTCTACCCTCAGAGCGAGATTGTAGGCTGCTCTGAGAGCGCGCATGGCACGATTGGCTGCATATGGGCCGTTCTCACGCGTGAGCTTTTTGTGCCTTTCACGAACCGCAATACGGTTTGATGCGATCTCTTCGAGCGTCAAATCCACCCAGTCTTTGAAGTAGCGCAGGTTGTAAACGAAATCAGCTATCGAGCGTGGCGCCCTTCCTCGTGCATGCAGGTTTTCTTCGTATTCTTTCCACAAATCTTTAAGCGTCAGGGTGGTCGTCACGTCAGGTTTGTTCGGATCGATACCCTGCTGGATCTGATGGATTGCTTCGAGTGCCATCTCGCGAGCTACACGCAGCGGCATAATCCCAACACGGCCGATCGTATATCGTACACTTCGGACAAAACGTCGGTGGCCGCGAGGACCTTGCCACAGGTCACGCTGTACCCCCCACGACGAAGACTTCTTGTTGACGATGACAATGAAGCCTTTCAGCTCGGTATCGCGAACGACATATCCTCGCCCTGGTGATGGCGGTAGACCACGCACGTTCGCTTCGGTGAGTTTTCTTGGCTGAAGACCGTTTTCTGTTTTCCGCACCGTTTCCGCACCGTTTCCGCACCGTGTATCAGCTTAGCTCAGACGTTCGTGTTTTCTGATTCTGTTTTGGGAATTTATGAAAAACAATACGTTAGAGGTCTATATAGATCACATTTTTCTTCAGACCAACAAATTCCTAATCTGTAGGTCAGAGGTTCGAATCCTCTCGGGGTCACCAATCTTTCAAATGAGTTATGTGTTCACGCGAGACTTAAAACAATTCTTGGGTACCGTATGGGTACCAACTCGACCTAGGAATTGACGTTTGAGATCATGCCCCACCACCTAAAGTAGCAAGGAAGCAAAGGCAGTGTTCCGCTTGGAGCGCGCCATCGGCATGCTGACCGCAGTTGCCCATGGATTAGCCAGCCTCGATACAGGCATTCTTCCCGGTTTTGTGGAGATCAAACGATGTAGCGTTTGGCGGCTGGATTTACGGAGAGAGACATGCACGTAGCAGCCGACAGGATACGAAATAGGATCTCAATTATTTTTTTCCTCTTCAATCTTCGGTTCATGAATGCTCTATCTCTTTGTTTTAGCGAATTTTCTTATTTAGCAAGTGGATCCGCCTGCTCGGAAAAAGCTTTTCTAGTCGGAAGTTCCTAATGGCGAGGAGCGTAACTGTCCTCAAGCCTCAAGGAATCACACAAATCTACAACACGCAACTGTAGTCCTAGATCTGCACGCGAAGGCCATTGACACCGGTTGGGTAAAAAGTCTCGAAGCCGTGCGCGTCTTTCAAGGCATTATCATCCCAAAGCGCGCTCTCGTCGCTGCGATAGTTGAAGTGAAGCTCGACGGGCTCGGAATTCAGCGTCACAACGCGGGCGATCGCCGCAGGATCGGGGTGATGGTGCCGCGATCCGTTCGTCGACACCAAAAATCGGCGGCAGTCGAACATTTTGAGCAATTCATGAGAATTGTTCCGTGCGCTCCCGTGATGAGACATCTTGAAGGCATCGATCTTCAGTTTGCCGCCCTGGCCGCGCTGCTCCATCAGGCGCCGGATCGAACGGGCCAGCTGCGGCGAATGCGCATCCGCGGCGAACAGAACCGACTTACCACCGAACTCAGCCAGGAACGAAATGCTGCTGCCGTTCGGTTCACTATGATCGGGATCGAAGGGCTCTTCGGCCAGGTCAAAGACCTCGTCCACCGAAAGCTGGCCCTTGGGCGCCCCGCCCAGAACCGGGATGTCGGCGGCGTGAGCCCTGTCGTCCTCCAGCAGCCTCAGCGCTGCCTCCCAGTCGCCCGGGTCGAATTCCTCGTCGTCGTCCATTCCCTCCAGGTCGTCCCGCCAGCGATCCCGCATGTCGTCCAGCTTGTCTTTGGTCGGCCCGAGCAGGGTCAGGACCATCCCTCCCTCCATCGTGAAACTCGGCAGGTCGCCGGTATCATTCAGAATGACTGGATGCCCATCGAAGGCTTCATTCCACGGGTATTCCCGGTCGCGCAGCACTGCGGCAAAGAACTCGCCCTGCCGGGCGCCGAGGATGCGGACCTCACCCTCTTCGGCATCCTTGTGCTGCCCGTTCAGGTGCCGCCAGCCGTTGAACCAGATGTCGCCGACCTTGTCCGGACCGAAGCGGGCATCCTGCAGCAGCGGCACCGCGCCGGCGATGTGATCGGCATCGACATGGGACAAAACGAACAACTCGAAACGGGCGTCATCGGTTCTGTCCAGCCGGTCGGCAACCGCGCGATAGGCTGTTTTTCGTCCGCAATCGATCAGGATCCGGCGTACCGGATCAGAGCCGTATTCGATCCAGAGAGCATCGCCCTCGTTTGCCGGCAACATATCAATCGTAAATGTCATGACGATTCTTCCAGCAAATCGGCGGCAATAATTTTAAGATGGTTCCGTAATGCGCTCGCGTTCGTGACAACATTCTCGGGCAGCTTCCAAGCCTCGTCGACGCTCCACCAATTATCATATCGGTCAAGTTGGTCCAGGGTCGACGTGATCGGAAACGTGTTCGTTTTCTCAAGCTTTTGAATGCAATGTACCAGCTTGTCCAGGTGGCGTCTGGCATTTTCAAACTGCTTATTGCCGTTGGTTCCAGATGTGATCAGATGGAGTTCGGCGAGCGACCCGTGTGCGAAGGCAGCATCAAAAACCAGCTTGTCGCCCGGATCGTTGTCGCGCTTCTCTTCGAGCCGCCGTACCGTGTCTTTCGCAGCGACGGCAGCGACGGTCCAATCATCTTCAGACCCGGACAGCCCCCCCTGAATGATGAGTTTCAGGACAAGGGATTGCACCGCTGTCCAGTGGTGGTCCCGCGATACAACCGAGGCCTTGCCATAGGCATCCGCGGCAGCCTTCAATGCAACGCGGCTTTGCTGCAGCAGATTCGCGGACAGACTACCATCCACCATCTCGCTCAGCTTCCACATGGCCTCTGCCTCGCGCTTTTGCGAACTCCCCAGCAAGCCATGCAGTTCCTCGGTCTGACCTTTGGTCAGCTTGGGATCCAGTTTCTCCAGCAGCGACTGACGAACCGAGTCGAAACCTGCGCGGATTTGCGTGCTCTCCGCAGCAATCCCTTTCCGTGGTGCGTCCGAACTCAAGACATTGTTTGCGTGGGCCTCGGCTCCTTTTGTCGCTTTCCTCATTCGGTTCAGTGCGGCCTCGAACTGGCGGTCCGGCAGGCTCTTCTCCAGATCCTCGCTAACGTCGAGATATCCGGTCAGGGCAATCCAGTCGTAGTAGGTCTCCTTGTCTTTGCGCATCGCTTCCCTACAGGCACCAAGCGCCTTGCGGGGATCCTCCCCTTCGACCACCATCTTGAGGAACGTCCGGATCAATTCGTGCGAGCCATGCTGCGTCAACGCCAGTTGCGATGCAACCACGACCGGAACCCCCGCCGTATGCAGCATATGTGCAAAGGTTCCCCCCGCTTCGATGGGATCGATTTCGGCACCGTGACAGGTCGCCAGTGTGAAACTCGCCGGCCGGGGGACATCACCAGCAAAAATGCTCGCCAAGTCTTCTGGCGTACAACGATGGGTTTTTCCATTAGTGCCATGCAGTGATAATAGCGTGGACGGAGGTGGTGTCTCCTCGTGCAGATTGAACAGCTTGGAACTGTCCGCCTTGTTCTCTGGCTTGACGCCATGTGCCAGCAAATGGACGTGCGTATAGCCCTCGTTTTCGTTCTCTACCTGCAAGGCCGCCTTCAGGCTGGCCAGGGTTGCATTTTCCAGGACCGTCGCCGCCTTCTTTACACCGCCCCAATCCTGCAGGACCTCGTCGAGTGCCTCCATATGGGTCTCGTGTGGTACGGATTGACGCGGATCGGCCCAGGCAAAAAGGACCTTGGGCTCGACGTTCTGCACAATTTTGGGGCGCGGCCAGGGCTGCCTGACCCTGCGTGTGATGATGCACTTGCCCTCTGGCGCGAGAACTTCGAAGGGTAGTTGCGCAAGCTCCTTCGCGCGGGTGACGACTTCGACCTGGTAGCATCCACCGCTGAAATTTTCCGCCGGGTCGGTTGGCAGAAAATTGGTCAAAACCTCACTGATTTGCTCAATGAACCTGTCAGCGTTTTTACGTACGTTTTCTGCTTCTGTTGGCTTGGCGCCTCGATAGTTTTCATAATCGAGCGTCTTCATCCCTCGATCGAGATCCGCCTGCTCCAGCATCAGTTTGTCTTCCTCGGCTGGGGCAAACGACCCGACAGTCCGGATGTACTGATCCGACCGGCGGAGCACGCCGGAATCGTCGCCAAATCTCTGAAATTCAACAGTGATCGCGTCCACGGTTCTCTCCTACTGCGTCCACCTGTGTCCTGTCGCAGGTGCGCCGGGCTCCGTCGCTTGATCCGCGCGGCGCACCTTCGAAGCGACCTAGCCCGGAATCTTCCCACGCAGGTTCGTCAGCATGTTGTTGACGCCGACATCGGTGATGAAGCCCCAAAGAAACACCTTGAGATAGTCGTCGAAGGAACCCACGAAGGTGTCCGAAAAAATCAGGATCCCTGCGGCCACAAGACCTGTGCCGGCGACGGCGGTTTGAAGCCGCGTGTCCGCATCGGCCTCGTCTCGTAAACGCTCGATGTCGTTGGCCAGACGATCGCTCGACCAATCGGGACGCCTTGCTGGTGCTGCGTTGGCGATGTCAGGCGGTCCGGCTCCTGCCCAACGGGGCAATGACGATCCCACGGCAACCTGTGGCGAAGGCGAAAAAGTGTGACCTTCGAGTTGCTTGTCATGACCGCTCAAGACTGGAACACGTTGGGTCGTCTCGGGGCCGGCGGTCGCCGCTGCGCGCACTATGGTCGCGGCTCCCCTGTACTTCCCGGCAGTCAGATTGGCCGAGACGTCGATCCCTTTGTTCGCTGCGGCCGTTTCAATCGCACCGCGGATGGCCTTCAGAGCCTTCTCCAGACCGGCGGGCAGTGCCGCCTTGCTCGCGGTGGGATCACGCACCCACACCGCCAGGTCCATCGTCGCAAGAGCCTCCCGAGCCATTTGGATGCTTTCCAGATCATCCGGAGGCAAATTTACTTCCAAAATGGCCGCAACAGTCGCCGCCTCGGCATCGACGTCCCGGCGCAGCTGGTAAACTGAGCGCGTAACGGCATCAACGGCGACCCCATTGGCTTTTAGCACTGCTTCCAGGTCGGCATTCGGGTCACTGCCGAAACTGTCCAGCTTTCCGGCGGTCGAGTCGTGCAGTGCTTTTTCGATCCCCGCGAAGTCTGGTGCAGTCGATTCCGGAAGCGGCGGCGCCAGATTGCCCAGTTTTTCATAAACATCCGCAATCTGCCGCAGCCAGCCTTGTGTGCATTCCTTGAGATCCGACTGCAGCGTTTTCCGGGCAGCGCCGATCTCCTTTTCAATCGTGTCCAATCGCCTGGCGAGGTGGAGATCCCTCAAGCTGCCGATCTTCCTCGCTACTCGATCCAGGCCGTCGCTTGCCCCGGTCGGCAGTGACCAATTGCCCTGGGATATCCCGTGAAGCACATTGATATCTGTCTCTAGACTTTGAGACCGCGTGGCCGATGCATCCAGGGCCGTCTTCAGTTGGCCCTCCCACCCGGTGATCGCGCTCGACAGATCGTCGCCGCCCCTGGTTGGCTCATCAATATGCCGTTGGATGTCATCCCAGATCGGCTTGATGGCGGCCTGCAGTTCCTTGTCCTCGATATCACGAGTGTCGTCAGTCACCCGCCGCATGACCATCTTCAATGAAATTTCGCGGTTTCGCACCGCAATGCGTTTCGAGAGAGCCGTCCGCAGAAAATACCCAAGCAAAACGCCGAATGCGATGACCAGGGCCATCCAAGAGTACCCATGCTTGCGGACAACCTTGAAGGCGACCTCTAGCCGGTCCGTCTCGGGCGAAGTGACGGCAATCTTGCCGGATGTCTCGCCGAGCGGAAACGTGTCGCCATTGCCAGTCGACACGGCCAGTTCCTGAACGATCTGACGATCTTCCGGTTTGCCAATTTCGAGCGTGCCGGGCACGGGTTCAGCGTTGTTCAATCCGGATTTGGCGTTGAAGGCTCTCAGACCGCTTGGCCCGATCTGACCGGTTGCTGTCAGAACGAGCTTAGATGCCTGTTCATCGCACCCCCAGACTTCGCAGTTCTCCTTGATAAGAACAGGTTCCGGGGCGAGTAATGACAGTTTCGGATACTCGATCCCCAAACTGATCGTCTTCTTCAGCGACTCAATGACAGCTTTGCCATTTTCCCTGACCACTTCGCCCTTTTCATCGCGTTGCTCGACCTCCGCCGTGGCAATCATCTCGATCGTGTAGGTGCCCGAGTAGGGGCCACCGCCAAGGGCGTGTTCGCTCGATATATTCAGCAACGGCTCGATCACGAATACGCCGCTATTGTCCTTATCTACCTGTTCCGGAATCGCGATTGCTCCGGCTAGGTCCACTTCCGAGGTCGTTTGGTTTCGAATGCGTATGACCGTCAGTGTGATCATTGTCGCGCGCACCCAGTCTCCCTCAGGCACGATAGTGACGCGTGTGGTTGGGGGCTCCTGCGACAACGAGAAGCGATAGTTTTGAGTGCCGATCTTGAGATCGCTCAGATCCTGCACTTGGGCTGCGGCAGTCGAGATCGCCGCGAACAGAATCCAAATGACGACTAAAAATCTCATCCAAAGAACCCTTTTTGTGGCTCGTCTTGAGTTGGCCTCAATACGTAGAATAGTTCGCGTGTCTAATTCTCTGGTATCGTTCGATAATACACGCGGCAGCAAATTATCGCATGTTCCAAATCAGACCAAGCGAATCTTGTTCACGGTTGCCTTAGTACCCGTTCCGTATCGAAATTGGATGCTTTTCTCGATGGGCACGCGAAGCGTCGCATAGAACACGCCATGATGTTAAAACTCCTCCTGAGAAGAAAGGTCTAATGGCTTCCGCGAAATGCTTACTCTGAGGCCCTGACCAGGGCCTGAACTCCGTCCGACACCTCGCCTTCGTTGCCCATCCGCCGCGTAAGTTCCAGCTCGCTCGCAAGGTCGCTGATGAGCTGGTGACAGTCGACCGGGATCCACTGCTTGGCGGGAGTAAGGTCGAAGATCGGGCCGGGAATATGCTCGAATCCGGCCTTCCGCGAGAGCAGCGGGCAGGTGTAGATCCGCTGCCCCCAAGCTGCACCGAGCTCGAACATGACGTACGACGACTCTGCCGTATTCGGCGCTAGAATCCCGAGGACGACGTCTGCGCCGCGGATCTCGTCCCGCAGACGTTCGCCTGTGTTCTTGCCGAATGGTAGACGGTACGGCTGAACCGACGTGCAGCGGATGTCCCGCGGGCTCAAATCGAAGGCTGCTTGTAGCAAACGCGTCAGGGCGCCTGCGACCTCGGCATCGTCGTGACGGTGACTGATGAAGATGCGTGGTCCCGCGGTCGCCGCGTTCACCGCCGACACGGAGCTAAGATGCGCCTCCACAGCCTTGTCGATCTCGTTCGCGATGCGCTCGACCTCGGTCTGCGCCGCCAAATCGGCCTGCAGCACGAACAGGTCTTGGATGAAGTTCGGAATCCCCTGCAATCCTATCAGCACGGGTAGCAGTGCGATGTTCCTCTCGGTCGTCGCGAAGGCGCGCGCAGCACCGACCTCCGAGATGACCATCGGTGACTGCATCGACTCGGGCGTCAATAGCACAACGACCGCATCTGCCGATGCCAGGCTTTGCATGAGCGCGTCGCGCCAGCCGGTCCCGACCTGGATCGCGTCAACGTCCCAGGCAACTTCGTGACCGCGCTCGACGAGCGCCTGTTGAAAGAGCCGAGCGTCGTCGCGGTTGCTGACACGATAACTGAGGAAGAACCTTGCCATGATGCAGTGGCTCCTGATGTGATCCGAAAGCGTCGAACCGCCACCACGACGCCATGGCATCCGGCGCGACAACTCTCAGGCTGAACTCCCGAGATCCCACCTCCCGAGGACGGAAGATGCGCGAGTCTCCCAATCGAGGCAAGCGGTCAGCGACCTCCAAAAACCATGAACTCGAAGTAGATTGAGCGCAATGACGGAGGTATTGACCAGATTTGATCCTTATTGAGGCTTACTGCTGGCTTTCTTGAATTCGCGCTTGTTCTCGAGCGGCACAAACCCGAGAGAACTTTCAATACGCTGTACGCTACGCATTGCCTTCGATAAACCGCGCTCGAGGGGAAGGAGCTTCTTGCGCCCGTCCAGAATACGTTGCCGCGCGATCTTCTGCTGCCCTGCGAGTACCAGTCCGGCAATCACGCTTGCCTCGCCTGTGAGAACGCCGCCAATCCCTGCGAGCGCATCAAAAAGGTCGCCATCTGCGGTGCCGAGCTGACCGAAGGTTTCGTCAAGAGATTTCAGCTTGTCCACTGTGAGTCGCGGCTCTAGCCAATCTCGAAGGCCTCCGACCCGAGCGTAATACTCCACGATTCTTGTGCAGTGGCCGCGGTTGTTCTCAATTAAGGTCTCCAGTTGCCCGCGCTCCATGGCCAGGTAAGGTTTCGCGTCTATTGGTCCCCGGTGGACGGCGGGTGCTACGAACCGACTTATAGCATCACCCACTGACGCGTACGTGCGATGGACCTCTTCAAGCGTGCTGAGCAGATCTTCCACCGGCCCGGCTCCTTGCATAAGGATTCCGCCAATGGTGCGAATGTCTTCACTCAGCCGCTGCAGATCCTCGGTCGCCTGCAGAGAACGATCTAGCTCCCAAGTATCGGACGTTAGCGTAGGTTCATATGCTTGCGCGCGGCTAGGCCTTGCAAGCAGCCGTTTGATCCGTGCAAATAGCTCCTGCAGGGCTTTGGTACCCGAACCGCTCCAAGACGTCAGATCCAAGTGCTGCATCTGGTCAAATCCCGGTGGAATCCTGGCATTACGATCGAGCTTGACAGGGACCACAATGCCACGATCCTTTACCCTCTCGATTTCAGACCAGATGAAGTCGCGACCGACTGATGCCGTAGTCCAGATCACGACTACGCACCGGGCGGAATCTAGCTTTTCCATGAGCGCTTGTCGCCAAATGTCGCCAAGCTCAATCTCTTGGTCCCGCCAGACATTGAAACGTGTCGCCAGCGCCTTTATCAGCGGCTCAACTCTCTTGCGATCCTCATGGGCGTAGCTGATGAAAACCATACCTTTCGGTCTGCGTTGGGCCACCGTTATTTTACTCCAATCGATGTAAGATCCAACGGCGCGGTCCTAGGATGCGCCGCATCATCATCGGCCTGATATCGGTGCGCAGTCTCATAAATCGGATCTTGTCATAGGTGCCATCAGCGAAAAAGTGCCGGACACCACTTGCCTCAAGCAAAGGCGCAACCTGGTCCGGGTCGCCGACATCGCTATCGGTCAGCTTGTGCGCCACGATCTCGACGTTGTTCGGATCGAGGCCGATCGAAAACTTGCGCCAGCGAAGCTGATTCTTGCGGTGTTTCTTCACGCACCATCCGCCGGTTCCGAAAAACTTTAGCCCGTAACGTCTGGCACGATGTCGATCTGTCCTTGAGCCGACGATTTGATCGGCTGAATGTCAAGTCTCCAGCGCCACCGGCTCAACGTGCTGTGCAGCCGAGCCGGAGGACCAGCCGAACGAAACGGTGTCCTAACCTGGCTCGTCAAGCAGTGAGATGACCGCGCCCAATGCGCCGGCTTCAGGTGCAAAAACACCACGAATGCGGCCGGTCCTGACGGCGTTCTCAATTCTTTTGCGGACATTCCCAAGCGACAGGCGTCTGTCATCTCCTTGATAATGTCTATGTTCCGAAATTTCGTCCAGGTCGTAGGTGAAATGGAGCGAATAGGGCCGATCGTCTCCTTTTCTGGCCTCCAACAGCCAGTCCAGCGTTTGCGGTTCAGGATTGCCGTGCGTTCCATCTGCTGAGAAGATGTAGTGGTCCGCACGAACCTGCTGGAAGAACTCCAGGCTGACATTGCGGTCCGAGCCTGAATGCGGCACCAGCAGGGCATCGAACTGTGCGTGGGAGCCTGGCTTCAGCTCGCCTGCCGTCTTAAGGCCACGAATGATCTGGCCACCGTCTGCATCGGCGCAAAGCAAGACGCGCTTTCCACCGAACTCGAACAGCGAGAGAATGCTGGAGAGATTTGGAACCGAGCGATCCAAACCTATGCTTTCCGTGTCGAGTCTGGGGGCTCTTATCAGTTCAATCTTCGTGCTGGAATATCCTTCAACAAAGCCTCCGATCTGATCAACCAGTGAGATGATTTTGCCCTCGAACTTCTTCTCGACCTGCTTTCGCCAAGTCTCGTGGAGAGCTTCCAGATCTTCTGGTGCCGGACCCATGATTGTTACCGCAAGGCCAGACTCAAATGTGATTCGAGCAGGGCCTGTATCTGCAGCAGCCACAAAATAATCAAATGGTTCGTTTACTGGGATGTTCATTGACCTTGCAATAATGGCAGAACGGTCTCTGAATGGCCAGTGAGGTATGTTCGAAATATTATCGATATTTGGTCCGACCATTGGTGCGAAGTGATTGTGCCAGTAACCACCAATATCGATGTCAAAACGGTCCGTACTCTCCTGTGCTCGATTAAGGTCCTGAAATAGGTCGTCGGCCCCTTTCAAATACTCTTGATCCTGCTGCGGCATGATGATGAGATCGAGGCGTGGGCGGTCCAATCTCTTTTGTGCAGCGATGGCTTCCAACGCAGGCTTGAGCGTTTTGCGATATGCGCCGGGAGCACCGCCGCCATACAAGATGATCTCAGATGACTGTTCGTCTCCATATTCCAGCAGGAGCGCCGTTCCATACTTCGCTGGCAAAGCCGTAATCGAGAAGGTCTGGCACAAAGGGGCAGCGTGTTCTTTCCGCCTAAGCGCCTCGACTTGAGTGTTTAACGTCATCCCGTTGATGTTAAAAGCTTTCTCAAGAATTTCGTCGCCACGGCACCGCAAAGCCTCTGAATTGGTTTGAAGGCGTTCCAGATAGGCTTCAGCGTCGTCGCGCCAGGGTAGCGTCCGCGTGCGTACAGCAAGCAGATCGTTGAAGTTTGCGCGTGAAAAATTCTGCTCGGCAACCGCGCGAAGCGCCGCAAGATTAGCGTCGACGAACCCTTGCAGTGCTTCGTCTGTAGCCTCTCGACAGGCGCGTATATAGGATGGGATCGGGCTATCTTCCGCGGTCCGTGAGAAACGTGGCTCGGCCAGGACATCTTCTGCGACCTGAAGGCGGCTGTCCCTGTGGTTCAAGCGGTCCTTATTGCGGTCGTCGGCGTCCCAGTCCTCGGCATCCCGCCGGACCTCGGCAAAGATGGTCAGCTTGCTGCGATCCTGCTCTATCCAGCGCGTCAAGGTTGGCCAATTGCGCAACATCGCCTCATGGGTAACGCGTACCCATTCGCGATCTTCTTCTCCATCGATCGTAAGCAGACGCGCCGAGATGAACGGCCGGATGAGATCCTTCGCCTGGCCGGGGAGCTCGCTCAGCAGAGCGGTTCGACGGGTGACGACGCCCTCATCTTTCAGCTCGACAAGACCTGGAATGAAGAGCGCGCGGAGCGCCTCGTCAGTTGCCGAGGCGTCGTCTGCCATCGAGATCAACTGAGCGCGCGCCGCTTCAGCCTCTCGCCGTATCGCCGTTTCGATACCGCCAAGGGTTTTATATTCCTCGAGTTCGAACTTCATATCGGCGCGGATCTGTTCGTCCGTCCACATCCGATGAAGGACGAAAGCGAGCAGTGGTAACGCATCGCTGGCTTTCGCATCATCGACCATTCTCGCAACCAGTGACGGCTCGATTTCAAGGCCGACACGCTCGGCCGGACCGAGGATGATCGAGCGGAAACGATCATGGGGAAGCGGGTCCAGCGTCAGCGTTTCGTAGCGAAGCCTTTCAGTCTGACTTAGCCTTTGGGACGCGACACCGGGATGTTCCTGGAATTTTCCGAACAGGTCAGAGCGGAGCGTGCCGAATGCCAGAATCTTGCCGTTTTTTTGATCAAGCGCCTTGTGCAGATGGCGCCAAAAGTGAACAGTGGCACCGCTTGTCGGAATGAGGTCATCCACCTGGTCGACGGCGAGCAGGACGGCCGCCTCGCGTTCGCTCCATCGCCCAAGCAGCGGCAAACTTGCCAGCGTCTCCGCAAGGACATCGCCGCCCTCATCCGATTCGAGCGCGGACTTCAGCTTCTCGACATTCTTCTCCGCGCCCGCGGCGGCACTGGCCTCCGCGAGAGCGGAGGCCATCGATCCAAGCGGGTCGCCGCCTGGGACGAACGGCGGAACGACGAGCCAACGAGAGCGATGGCTCGCGAGACGCGGGAGCACGCCGGCCCGCATGAGCGACGATTTTCCTGAGCCGGAAGCGCCCAAGATTAAAAGGAACCGGTTGGCTGACGGCTGATTGCGGCGCAGCCGTTCCAACATCTCCATAGTTTGATGTGTTTCCTCCTCGCGGCCGAAATAGATAGCCGCGTCGTCCTTTTGAAAAGCGGGAAGGCCGGGATAAGGTGGACGATCGCCGACCAAATCGAAGGTTTCGGCCAGAGCGCATTTTAGCCTGTCATAGCCTTCGTTCGAAGGATAGGCATTTCCGGTCAGGTCAATGTGCTGCAACTCGGAAAAGGCCGGGTCCGCCTCGCAACTCGCTATCTTCGCGAAGATCAGCTGCTTGCCGGCGCCACGCGCCTGGACGGCTTCTGCAAAACACCATTTAGAAGCCAGCCAATTCTCGGACAGCAGAACGATGACCGCCTGACATCGGCAGAGGCGATCGTAGAGCACCTGCTTCCAATCCGAGCCGCCTCGTATGCCGTCCGCAGGGTCGAAATCCAAAAACAGGCTCTCATGCCCAATGGCACTGCTTTGGAGCCAGTCTCTCATCGAAGACGCAGCTTCATTGTCCTTGCTGGAGTGGCTAATGAAGATTGAAGCCATGTTAGAAAAATCGCTTCTGTTGAAATTACGTGACCTAACTTACTACCTGATCCTATTGACTCTTCAATTCATTTCTTGGTGACGGGTAGCTGCATCTGATATCAGAAGCAGTGCGGTGACGCCGAACGCGAACATTTCCCGTCAAATTCTGCCGCGGAACTCTGTTTGTCGGCAAAACAACAAGTTCAACGTGAGTATCGCGTCGCCGTTTTCCACCTTGACGGTGTGAATCCTTTTGTGAATATTCTCCCCAATTTCAGTGCGAAAAAAGGGGATATCTTATGAAATTCGTCATTCTAAACGCCTCTTTCGGGGAGCCGGAGATCTTAATCCGTATTTTGGATCGCGACTCCGGTTTGTATTTCGGCACAATGCTGACGTCCGATGGAGAACTGCTGCAGGTCAAGGGCATCAGCTTCGGCGATAAGAATTGGCGCAAGTTCGAAGCTAAGCCGGCCAAAGTCGATGGTAACGACGTCGGTTGGATGGCCGTGGCTCCCCCAATCGTCGCGGGTCAATCCGTTCGCCTTAGCGTTCAGTTCAGCCAGAGAGATGCAAGCGGAGAGCGCCATATTTGTGCGCTGGAGGAGGATGGAACGCAAATCCCGAACGACACATTCGAAGATTCAAACAATACCGGCCTTTTCAATGGTCGCGCGACAATGAAAGTCACATGAGATGAAATCGAGGGATAAGTCGACTAGGGTCGTCGCAGCATGTTGCATGTGGGCCTTCTTCATCAGCCCCGCCCAGGCGGACGATCCCAAGAACCCGCTGGAAAACAGCCTGGACGCCCTTGCCGGCAACCTGTCCATACCCGACTCACCGGCATTCGCGGTCCTTGGGGTGACGCCGGAAACTGTCATCAGGCCCAAAACGCCGCGTGAACTGGCATTTGGTCTGTTGAACGGCAGTGCCGGATCAGGGTCATTGGCCGCCGGCGTGGCCGTCGATACGACGCCGGTTCTTCTTTGGACCGATGTTACGGCCGAAGACTATAACGACGATGTCGTTCTCAGAAATTTGACAAGAACCGAATTTTCGGCCGCCACAAGCACGATCGGCGGTGGTGATGACAGTGGCGTCGCCGCTGCTCTCAGCTTCAGGTGGGTTCCCTGGGATCGAGGCGATCCCTATAGAGGGACGTTTGAGAGAACCGACGATGGATCGCTTGACACAGATGAAGATGGAGACCTGAAGCTCGAACTTCGAAAGGCGCCGGACGGCAGTCGGACCGTTCTCGAATGTTTTTATCAAGACATCTTCCTACCTGGGAAAAACAACGAAGATGCCGGTCTGAAACTTGGAGAGCTCAGTGCCGAATTGTTCGTGCTTGTCACGGAAATAGCTGCTGATCTCGGTGTCGTGGCACAAGAGCTTGAAGAGGACCTCTATCGGTCTGATCCAAAACTGGCAGAGGCGTTCGACAGGGGCATCCCTGACGCAGCCAAATGGCCAGCAGAAAAGATCAGGCTTTTGAAGAAGCAAGAACACATCGTAAGATATGACGAGCTTATAGGACGATTTGCGCCAGTCTTGACTGGTGTGTTGGCTAGGGCAGACAGCTGCCGGAAGGACTTCGAAAAGGCGAGCTGGAACGCCTCATCGTTCGCTCTGGGGATAGCGCCGACCTGGGTAAGCACTTCCGGAAGCTATGACGACCTCGAGTGGAGCGGCGCCGCGCTTTATGCGTCGCTTGCCTATGGTTTTGAAGAAAGCCGGACATTCAGGGACAGCGCACAGATCATTGCACATGTACGCTACCGTTCGGACGAGGTCGTCAACGACACGGATTTGTCCGCGGATGCTTTCGAGCAAGATACCATTTTGCTTGCAGGACAGTTACGAGGCGGATTCTATCTATTCGAGGAGGACAAGAACCAGCCGCCGGACATGCGGGTCTATGCTGATGTCGGCTATGTCGATGCCGATCGGAAAGGGATAGATGATGATGACTATTTCCGATACGCCGTGGGCAGCGAGTTCAAAGTGTCGGACGATCTGTTCCTCAATTTTTCGATAGGCACTGATGAGGGAGGAGGAGAAGACCAATCGTTTATATTGGGATCCATTCGCATCGGCTTCTCTGAACAATCTGGGATTTCGCTCGGAGGGGGCTCGAACTGATGGGGACGCACGAGCCTCATCTTCGATAGATGGCGTTGCGGACTTCCATGAGCTGATATGCTCGAACTGGCTCCCCAACTGCGTTCAGGCGGGGCGAAAAGCTTCGGCGCTTCACCGATGCCTCACGGCAAGGCGCCGGAGGACTGGGACAATCAGACCCGGGTTGTCCGCACCTACGATTTCATCCATTTCCGGGACCTAGTCAGCGCTGAAAACACTGACCTGCCCCCGACAATGGTGCCATGCGCAATGTTAGGTGCAGGTCAAAATGCTTGCTGCGTCGGGCAGGCTGGCGGAGCGGAGCCAGAGCGGCCGAGGTAGGAATGATCGTTTCGGGTGCCGGCGGTCGGTAGCCGCCAGAATTGCCATACGTTCCCGGCTGCCAATATCTGCCATCAGGTTTGCGACGTTCCCCCGAACCGAGAGCCCCGCCGACTTCTTGCCGGACCTGGTTGGGTTCTTCGAGCGGCACGAGGCGGAGATCTCGACGCGCGACCTGGCGAAGGGTCTGACGAGCGACGAGGTGCTGACCATGCTCCGGCCGGACCTTTCCGAGCTGGGCTTCTCCGTCGAGGCCGGCAAGCGGTCGGAGTAGAAGATACGGCGACCCGTGTTCTTCGGTAAGCGGCCTCTGTGCGCGCCCTCGCTCTCGAACGACCGTCCGCAGCACATGCAGGCGCGGGACCTCGTCCGGCGCTGCACAGGCGAGCCGACCCGCGCGCTCACACGTCCAGGAGATGATGCCAGCGCGTGTCGTCGACGAGCTCGATCGAGTTGTAGGAGATCACCGCAGCGCCGACGCTATCTTCGAGTTTCACCTGGAAGCGGTTCGTGCTGCCCAGGACGAAAGTGTTGTCGCCCAGCGTGTCGGGCAGGACCGCCCTGTCGCTCACCTGCCCAGTGCAAACTCTCTTCGCTGGCAAGACGAACCGGACAAGGCCATCAAGAACTCAGTATCGTCAAAGGACGACCAGGCGCTACGGGGATGGCCGACCTACAGTTCAGTCGCCTTGTGCGGTGGTGGCCATTGACGAAGGAGAGGTCGGCGACAGAATCAAACTAAAAAAGATGATTGACCGATCAACGCCCGTTACAGAAGAACTGTTGCGAGCAACAGAGATTAGCTTCGGCGTCAGGAGTGAATGCAGACCGATGGCAACAGTCCGTGAATGTCCTATTGCCCACGCACTCATTTGACGTCCAATGAAGCAGAGGCTCAATGATGCGAACGTTCTTCGCGCTGCCATGTAGCCAATGCAACCGCCCCAGGGCTAATTTTTCTCCACGGTCTACCACACACAGGATGAAAGATCACGATGACATCTGTTGGCGACAATCTAGCAAGAATTATCTCTTCGGAAATCTCTGCTCGGCCCGAACAGGTCAAGGTAGCAGTAGAGCTCTTGGATTGTGGATCGACAGTCCCATTCATCGCGCGATATCGCAAAGAGGCCACCGGCGGATTGGACGATGGGCAGCTTCGGCAGCTTGAGGAGAGGTTGACCTATTTGCGCGAGCTTGAGTCCAGGCGTGATGTGATCCTGAAGTCGATCAGATCACAGGGTAAATTGACTGATGAATTGCTTGAGAAGGTCACCCATGCTTCGACCAAAGCCGTCCTCGAAGACCTGTACTTGCCCTACAAGCCAAAGCGGCGGACAAGAGCGCAGATCGCCATCGAGCGCGGTCTTGGGCCACTAGCAGAAACCCTTCTTACCAATCGTGGCAAAGACCCCGAAAGCGAAGCGGCATCCTTCGTCAGTGAGGACGTCCCCGATATCAAGGCGGCCCTCGATGGGGCAAGAGACATCCTTGCCGAGCAGTTCGCTGAAACACCAGAACTCGTTGGGCAGGTGCGAAATCACCTTATGGCCAATGCTGACGTTCGAGCACAGGTGATCAGTGGCAAGGAGGAAGAAGGGGCAAAATACAGGGACTACTTCGAGTTTAACGAAGGCTGGGCGAAGATTCCAAGTCACAGGGCGCTCGCTCTATTCAGAGCGCGCAAAGAAGGTGTGCTCAATGTCGAGATTTCGATCGATGAAGACCATCTAGGCCCGATCAAACCTGTTATGGGTATGATCGCCGAGGCCTTTAACATCGACCCTTCCTCGGATCATCCCACCGAAACTTGGTTGACCTCCGTTGTCAAATGGACCTGGCAAGCCAAATTGTCGGTTCATCTTTCAAGCGATCTTCTGGTAACGCTGCGCGAGCGTGCGGAAGAAGAGGCGATCCGGGTCTTTTCACGCAATCTAAAAGATCTGCTTCTGGCTGCGCCAGCAGGTGCCAAAACGACCATGGGACTCGATCCCGGCATTCGCACTGGGGTTAAGGTCGCCGTGGTTGACGCCACAGGCAAGCTGCTCGACACCGCCACGATCTACCCGTTTCAGCCCAAAAACGACGTTCAAGGTGCCAAGACTGAGTTGCGCCGGCTCGTCCTAGCTCATGGTGTCAATCTCATCGCGATTGGCAATGGCACCGCCAGTCGTGAGACTGACAGCCTGGTCGCTCAGCTCCTGGATGAGCTGCCAGAACCTCACCCAGTTAAGGTGATGGTGAGCGAAGCGGGTGCCTCCGTCTACTCGGCCTCAGCCGTTGCTGCGGCCGAGATGCCGAATATCGATGTTAGTTTGCGCGGTGCCGTTTCGATCGCACGCCGTTTGCAGGATCCACTTGCCGAGCTGGTCAAAATTGAGCCCAAGAGTATTGGTGTTGGGCAATACCAGCATGATGTTGACCAGGGACGCCTGGCTCGCGGTCTAGATGCAGTTGTCGAAGACGCGGTCAATGCAGTCGGTGTCGAGCTCAATACTGCATCAGCCCCTCTCCTTGCCCGTGTTTCGGGTGTCGGACCTGCCCTTGCTGAGACGATCGTTCAGCACCGCGATTCAGCCGGTCCCTTCCGCACGCGGCATGAACTTCGCAACGTACCGCGTCTTGGCGCACGTGCCTTCGAGCTGTCTGCCGGCTTCCTCCGCATCCGCGATGGTGACGAGGCACTGGATGCGTCCGCTGTCCATCCGGAAGCTTATCCGATCGCGGCTCGCATCGTTGCCGCCTGCGGCTGCGACGTTCGGTCCCTATCAAAAGACAGCAGCCCGCTCAAGGCGATCAAACCATCGGAGTTTGCCGATGATCGCTTTGGCCTTCCAACCGTACGTGACATCCTTGCCGAGTTGGAAAAGCCTGGACGCGACCCGAGGCCAGCATTCAAAACTGCAACCTTTGCTGAGGGCATCCACGAGCTCGACGATCTCGAGGTTGGCCTGGTCCTTGAAGGCACGGTTTCAAACGTCGCCGCTTTCGGTGCCTTTGTCGACATTGGCGTTCATCAAGACGGCCTCGTTCATGTGTCGCAACTCGCCGATCGTTTCGTTAAAGATCCTAGTGAGATCGTGAAAGCGGGTGACGTTGTCAAAGTCCGGGTGTTGGAGGTTGACCTTAAACGCAAGCGCATCTCACTCTCGATGCGTAGCGAGATAGCGCAACCAGCCAAGCTCCAAACCAGCAACAAGCCGTCCAAAAAACGCGTTCAGGATAAGCGGCAATCATCCAACAAGGCTCAGCCAGCAACGCCCAAGCAAAGGCCTGTGCCGGCCGACAGCGCTATGGCACTCGCATTATCAGCGGCGCTCTCAAACAGAAAGTCACGGGGGTGACGGCAGCTTAGGCTCGCGCAAACCATTGGTGAGGAGATTCAATTTCCGATGCAACGTGACAGGATCAATGGCGCGAGCTTTTGAGCAAGCCCGATTAGGTACCTATTCATTGGGGGCATTTCGATGCCGGCTCAGCAAATCCTAGCGAATCATGGTCATGACGGCACGAGAGCATCGACGCTATAAAGTCAAAACCGACATGAGACACCCTTTCACAGCAACTGCTTATGTTCTTCAGTGAACTACCGATCGTGTTATTGGAAACTAGGAGGCAACCTTCCGCAGTCGCTTCAAAGAACGGTATGGAGAAGGACAATCGCCGACCTGAACGAGGCGCCCATCAACGGCTTTATCCTTACCCGGCAATGGCGAGATCGCGACCACGGACTGGAGCTTGTTTACTGGATCGCGACTGAGAACGGCCCCTTACGTGTCGTCGTCAACGGACAGGAAGCCGTTTGCTTTGTTAATCAAGACGCTGACTTTGGCCCTTGGGCAGACAACTTCGCCTTCGAACGTCGACCACTCGCACTGCGTGACCTCAAGAAAAAGAAGGTAGACGGACTTTATTTCAAGCATCAACGCTCGCTTAATGAAGCACGACAGCTTTTTGCAGCCAAAGGTATAAAACTCCTCGAGTCCGACATCAAACCGAGCGATCGTTATTTGATGGAACGGTTCATCAACGGCGCTTGCAGCGTCCAAGGTCGGCCGACTCAGTATGAAGGGTATGTGGAGTGTCGCGACTGTCGGCTTTCCCACGCTTCCTATGACCATCCGCTTTCTCATGTTTCGATCGACATCGAGACCGAGGGCCTAAGTGGCGCACTTTATTCGATCGCTGCTGCCTCGCCCGAGCAGGCCGTGGTCTTTGTCGTTTCTGGAAAGAAGACAAAGCCGACGGACGTACCGATTGTCTGGTGTCCTGACGAAAAAACGTTGGTTGAGCGTTTTTTCGCTTGGTTGAGGCTTGCCGATCCCGACTTACTTCTGGGTTGGAATATTGCTGGTTTCGACCTCAGTTTTCTTGAACGCAAATGCGCGGAACTCGGCACACCCTTTGCGATCGGTCGTGGCAATGATCGCGCGACCGTCCTGCAACCCGAGTCCTCGCGCGGCCTGGCCATTGCCCGTATCCCGGGTCGGGTCGCACTGGATGGCATAGAACTTCTCCGCGCCGGCTTCTGGTCATTCGAGAGCTTCGAGCTTGAGGTGGTCGCGAACCAGCTTTTGGGGCGTGGCAAAGCCATCCACTCTCCCCATCACCGCCTCGAAGAGATTCAGCGGCTATACCGGGAAGATCCAATCGCGCTAGCTGCCTACAATCTGGAGGACTGTCGTCTCGTCCTCGATATCTTCAAGAAGGCGAATCTCCTAGCCTTCGCACGTGAACGAGCCTCGGCGACCGGCCTGGCCATGGACCGCTATGGAGGTTCAGTCGCTGCTGTCGATCACCTCTATCTACCTAGGCTGCACCGTGCTGGCTACGTCGCACCCGATATTGGCAATGTCGACCCAGGCTCAGGCAGCCCAGGTGGTTACGTCATCGACTCCAAGCCTGGCCTCTATGACAATGTCCTTTTGCTCGACTTCAAGAGCCTATATCCAAGCATCATCCGAACTTTTCGGATTGACCCTCTTGCCCTGACTAATCCAGGCAATGACCCCGTGCCCGGTTTCGATGGTGCTAGTTTCTCGAGAACCGAAGCGATCCTGCCCGATTTGGTCGCTGAGCTCTGGTCTGTTCGCGACCGAGCCAAGGCCGATGGTCATGCCGCCCTCTCCCAGGCCGTCAAGATTCTGATGAACTCGCTGTATGGCGTTCTAGGTGCAACCGGATGTCGTTTCTTCGATTCAACACTAACCAGCAGCATCACCCGGCGCGGCCATGAGATCATCCAAAAGAGCCGTAACGTGATTGAGGGACAGGGATATGAGGTCATTTATGGAGATACCGACTCTCTCTTCGTGCTTCATCGTGATCAAGGCGACGAACCCGAGATTATGCTGCTTGGGGCGCAACTGGCAGAGACGCTGAATGCTTGGTGGCGCGACCATATCGCCGAAACCTTTAACCTCGTATCTTATCTCGATATCGAGTTTGAAACTCATTTCCTTCGTTTCCTGATGCCAACGATCCGCGGTGCCGAGACCGGTAGTAAGAAACGATATGCTGGCTTAGTCCGTAACGACGATGGTGGCTACGATCTGATCTTTAAAGGATTGGAGAGTGTGCGTACCGATTGGACTCCCCTGGCACGCCGCTTTCAACGGGAGCTCTACCGGCGGATATTTTTGGATGAACCCTTTGACGACTATATTCGCGAAACACTTCACGACTTGCGAGCTGGCAAGTTGGACGAAGAACTGATCTATCGAAAGCGGCTGCGCCGCGATCTAAAGGACTACACACGCAATGTCCCGCCCCACGTCCAAGCTGCAAGAAAACTCGATCTACCGGAGCGTTGGGTGCGCTATGTGATTGCCCGGCATGGCCCGGAACCTGTGATCGACACCATCCCTAAACCAGACTACCGGCACTATGAGACGCGCCAGCTAGCGCCTGTGGCGGATGGTATTTTAAACTTTGTCAACACGAGCTTCGACGCGATTGCCGGCGACCAACTCGAGTTGTTTTCCAGTTCGTGATGAACATCATCCGTCGTGCGTTGTGTGCCCTGGCAGTCCGGAAGCCTTCGACTTGTGACCGTCAGCCGAATCTAACAAAAGCCGACAGACGCATTTGCCTTCCAGCCTTTGTGAGTCGTTCTGAACAACGATCCTACCGTCCAAAGTTCCTCATTCGGCAAGGTGTGAAGCCGTTGACCGTGGCGATCGTCCATTCCTGAGTCTCGGGCCACGAACTCTCACGACGTCACCATTCCGAGAGATTGTTTTTGTCTTGTTTCCTAGACGATGTGGAAGCGGTTTCGTTAGAGTGACTTCGCGGTTAACCTTTTCCTTGTCATGATTGCCTCGTCTGGGATCGTTTGGAACGAGGGCAAAAGAGGACTCGCTCCATGGACTACCAACCGCTTGCCGACGTCCGCAAATCACTTCAAGTTCCATGGTATCGCTGTCCAATGAAACCGGGAGTGTTACGTGAACTCTCGACGCGTAGCGATCTGCAAGGTTGGTTTCAGGCAGGAGGTCATCTCGGTCTCTTTCTCCTGACGGGCATACTGGTCTACCTCACCTGGCTCTATGAACTATGGGCCGCCTTCATTCTCACGTTGTTCGCTCATGGGACTGTCAGCAGCTTTTTTGCTGGTACCGCTCCCCATGAGCTTGGCCATGGTGCGGTCTTTCGTACGAGATGGCTGAATAAGGCGTTTCTCTATCTGTTCAGCTTCATAAGCTGGTGGGACCCATTTGATTATGCCAGCAGCCATACCTACCACCATCGATACACGTTACATCCTGAAGGTGATCGTGAAAATCTATTGCCGCTCCACCCCGCTACCGGCAAGACGTTTCTGATCCAGCTCTTCACAATCAATCTGCTGACGCAACGCGGACGCACCTTTGGCAAAGGCGGTCTGATTTCAACCCTTTGGGTCACCCTTCTTGGTGCCGTCGGCCGCGTTCCCTCCGACGAAAAACCGGCCAACGAGTGGCTGAATGCGCTCCACACTGATCAGCCCGCTCAGCATCGAAAGTCGATCTGGTGGTCCAGAGCACTTCTCTTATTTCACGGCTCGGTGATCGTCTTCACGTTCATTACGGAACTGTGGGTTCTTCCCCTTATCTTGACCTTCTCGTCATTTATCGCGAACTGGCTTGCCTATGCTGTGGGCATGACCCAGCATTGCGGGCTCAAGGAGAACGTCGCTGACTTTCGGAAAAGCGTTCGGTCAATTACCCTAAATCCGCTGGTCGAATTTCTTTATTGGCGAATGAACTGGCATACCGAGCACCACATGTATGCCGGTGTGCCCTGCTACAATCTCAAGAAGTTGCATCAGGAGATCGCCAAAGACATGCCCACGCCCCGGACACTATGGGAGGCTTGGGAAGAAATGCTGGAAACCTGGCGTCGCCAGCAGAGTGAACCCGATTATCAGTTCGACACGCCACTTCCAGCGACCGCAGGACGAAATCGTAACAATACACCCGACCAGCTTGAAGGCTCGATTGGTGATTTGGCACCAGACGGTTTGAAATAATCGAAGGGCATGGCATCGGCAGGTCAGCTGCACTTCCCTGCACATTTGGACTTTGAGACCCATCAGGCCTAGACGACGTCGCTATTCACCACCTGCACTTTCAGCAACTGTCTCTGCTCAGTGGGCATTTTCATATTCTGGCTGCGCTTTGGCGCCGGTGATGTAGGCAACGACGTCCTAACCAAGCTCGATGAATCGGCCTTTCGTGCAATTGAGGGCGCGACCAATGTCTCGCTAGTCATCCAAGGCGGCTTTGGCGTTTCAATGGAGCAAAGGAAATCCGTCGCCGCAACGTCCGCAATTTGCAAGTTCAACATCGGCACGGCATTGCGCCAAACTTTGGGACGTTCCTTAGGCATTGCCTTGGAGGTGAAATCTGACCTCGTCGACAGAATAGCGATTCTGAAGTCGACGGAGGCGGACGCCGAGACGGCGGTATGCACGATGTTCGAGCGCTGGGCGCATCCGCCTTGGCACGCTGGTTGACCATAAGCCATGCTGTGTTGGGGAGCGCTGATCGCCCGAGCTCGTGGCTCTATGCAGACATCCCGGCGATTGAACGTGATGCAGTAGCTTCCTTTAGACGGTGAGCTAGGACCATGCAGTCAATCAAGTTTCCGCATTTATTGAGGCCGGACGGTTTGCAACTGAGAAGTGCACAAACAGGAAGTATCAGTAAATTTGTCTTGAAAAAAGGCGAGAGTCAGCTTCGAGCCGATCGCTTCATCAATCCTTAACGAGCGTACAAAGGTTCCTTCCTCAGTCAGTGGACGGGAATATTGACCAAGCAGAGCTGTTAATTAATCAATCTGGACCTAAAGCTAACTGAGCAATCACCGTTCTTAGTGAGCCTGTACTGTTGTAGCTTCGGCCTCAAGGCGATAGGGAGTTCTGGATTGTGAAAGACAGCAATCGTCCAGACGAGAAGTCCACCAGATCTTTAAAAAATGAAGGCCACTCAAGCCGCCGCATGGATATTCTGGCGGATTCAGAGCGATCAACATCGGGCGGAGATCGCTTGTGCGCTGAGTTGGACTCTGGCCCAACGTCTCGCAACCCATTGATCACGGCGGCGATGGCTACTCCCCCAACACAAGAGAGCAGCTACCTGCGCGTGCAAACCCGTTTGAAAGGCAGACGCCACTTGGCACGATCAAACATGGCTCTTCTTCCCTACGAAGCCGCTCAGCTGGCGGCTTCTTCGTCGTCACCGAAACCACGTTTCGCGCTCTCGAATGCTATTCCGTTGCGCCTTACAGCAGCCGCGACAACGGCATTCTTTGCTGTCGTTACTGTTGTTTGGTCTATGCAAGATCCCAACACTCTGGGGCCAACAGGTGACGTATCGGTGGCAAAAATTGACGCGCCGACGATTGGTCAGCTTCATGTGACGCCTGCGGAGAACTTTTTGACATCAACAACCGATGGTCCTTCCGAGCAACGATCAGGCACAAGTTCGGCAGCTATGATTTCCAAAGGGCCTAATGCGCGAGATGCTCACGATTGGTCGTCTCCTGACACCAATCAATCTCCACCTTTCTCCAATGCGCAGAAAAGCTCCACACATGCGGCAACGTCGACGGCCAATCCTGAAGGTTCCAAGGATCACGCCATCCCGCATTTGGCCGTCGGAGGCCCGCCGGCTACACTTATTGCCGCCGCAGGTTCAGGATCAGGACGCTATCGATTGGATATGTCACCGTCGACGCCACCTTCCACACTGCAACCAGAAAACCCGACGTCTTCCGGTAACGGAAAGCGCCAAAACATCTTTCAACCCAACATGACTCGACCAGTTTCGGAAGCCGCGTCTCCAGCACGTCCTTTGCACAAGCCAAGTTTGAAGCCTCTTGAGTTAGCTCAGCTCGCCCCACCAGCTGAGCTTCCCGCATCGTTTCGGCCTGCAGTCAAATCTCGGGACATCAACGAACAGGGTCTGCAGAAAGCTGTCCCTCTTGCAAGCCTGGATGTCGTCGACCAGAGCGAAAATTCGACGACGCTCGAGCGTTTCTGGGGCACCCTGGTCGAAGGCGTTGCTGGAGCTCTTCGAAACAGAGACACAAGCTTTCAAATGGTCCTAAAAGCCGATTCTAACGACGATGACGGCAATAAGCATACCGATCATGGAAGCGGTCACGATCACTATGACGGCTAGAGCCGTTTGAGTTCGCCATCGATGTAGCAGAGCATGAGGCGGCTGGGCCATCCTCGAGGGTTCACCGACGCAAACCGATCCGCTGCAACCAAGACCTTCGCTGCTTGTCGACCAAGAATGCCATGAGTTTACGTCTTTCCTCGGCCTCTTGGTCAAGACGCCGCCGAAGATCGTCACGTTCATTCATTACGAGCTCGAGGTGCTTTTCCAACCCCTTTTTCTCGGCCTGCAAGGCAAGCAGGTAAGCATTTGGTGATGTCTTTTGCGACTCATCCGCGACAGAGTCCGCGGTGTCGAAATGTGCTTGATTCAGCCCCGTCAATTGGTGAACAGCCTCTCGATTCTAGATGCTTAAATCTGCCGTTGCCGTCGTACGATCTCGTTGTTCGAAGAGCCTCTTGCTCCAAGATCGGCTAGGGCATTCTGATGATCAGCCAAGTCGACTCTTGTTGGTAGCAAGAGCACTGTACGCATGAATCATCTCTCAAGTGATCTAACACCCTCCCAGCCGTATTAATCCTTAGAAGACCGTCATCAAAGCGATTTGCGGTACTACGTTATGTCTGAACAGGAATAGCTTGTGTCAGACGCTTTATCCGTTGCTAGTAATCCGTAGATGCCTTCGTTTTCACTGAAAAGATTGGAAATGGTCAACAACAAACACTGTCGCACTGCCTCTTTTGACTGATGTTACCTATGCGATTTAGGCACTTCGTCTATGTAAAACTTCAGATCATAGACCTTCTGATCAGTACGTCATTTGCATTGCTTGGAAAGCCAGATTGCAAGCCCCACTCAATCGAAACCTCCGCTAATTTTGCCTAAATCGTATCAATCTTTACAGGGATGCTTTGGAGACGTATGCTCTAACTATCACTTTTACATCAAAAACTCGTGAGTTTGACGATAGTTTTGGCTGGAGAACTTGTGGAGACTACCATGACGTAAGGTTCGTTTAGAGGATGTTTACAGACCAACATCTGCTCCGTTGGAGCTTACGAACGTGTTTTTTCGCTGCTGTCCTAACTAAAGTGCCACCGGTTTTAGTCTAAGGTCCGGCTAACGTTGATATCGCTTCCGAAGACAGTTGCATGTCCGCACATTCCAATAACCGTGACCTGTACTAGCCATCTCACTGTCCCGGAGAAGTATTGAAAATCAGCTGCATCGGATTTCACAGTTCTGATGGGAAGCAGCCCCTTGACTACCGATACCACGTTCCGATGTCATGCGGTCACAAGGTTTCGGCATTGAGAGAACACACAACAGCGTTTCGACCAGTATCAAACGTTCCTCAATAGATCGCCGATTAATCCTCATGCAGACCAACGTCACCACGAAAACCTTGAAGAGCAAATAAGAAGTAAGGGGAAGGCTTAAGAAAGCCCATGTCTGATCAGTTCAAGCTCGACATCAATCTCGGCCCGTTCCGGTTGATGAATCTACCAATGAATGTTCAGCTTATTCGCTGTGATGATGACATTTTTGATGAGAACGAACTTGATCTTTATGATGAAAGTTTAAATGACGCATTCCTTTACTCGCTCAAAAATAATAATAGTGAGAAATTAGCGAGATCTATCGACAATAACCGGATCATCTATACGACTTATCGCGCAACACGATATTGGATTACAACAAAAGGCGATTTTGCCGATTGGTTAGACGGTCTCGCAGCGAATACCCGCCAGAGCATCAGACGGAAACGTCGAAAGCTCGCCAAAGCTGCTGAAGGAACGCTTCAAGTTCGACGCTTTGATAAACCCGACGAGATGGCTGAGTTCTACCAATGCGCCCGCGAAGTCTCTAGAACGACATTTCATGAGAGGAAATTGGGTCTCGGCCTTCCGGCGGATCAGGCATTCTATGAGAGAATGAAATCCGTGGCGGAGAATGGGGACTGCTTTGGCTCGCTTATGTCCATTCATGGGCAACCCGTTAGCTATATCTATTGCGTCATGCGCGGTCAGCGCTGTGAGCCTATCTACCGTGGATTTGACCCCTCCTTTAAGCAGCTATCGCCGGGTTTCCTTCATCATGTAGCGATCATTGAGGAAGCGTTTCAGCAGCCAGACTGCGACTTCATCGACTTTGGGCTCTCTGCATTTCAGTACAAAGAGCAGCTATCAACGGATCAGGCAGACTGCGAAAATGTGCTTGTCCTGTCGAAGACGATCCGACACCGAGCCGCCGTCACAATGCACAGAATGATGGCAGGCCTTACCAGTTGGGTCAGTCAACATATCGAAAAGTGGGGAGCCAAGGCGCGTCTGCGGCAGTGGTTACGAGGAACCGCCGCCTGAGCAATACGTGGGATGAGAGGGTGCAGAACGATTGGTGATCGTTTGTTCCGTTCGAAGAAGGCTTAGCCCGCTTTTCTCACAGGGTGGTTAGATCAAGTTTCATTTGTGCCTGGTTTTGGTAGCGACGGCGCGAGCGAGGATCTTGGTCTGATGGTTTTGCTTGTTTTCGTTTGCGAGCTGATGTTTTGGAGCGTTTTTCATGTTTCGTAGGCACGATCAGC